>NZ_JBBCMV010000002.1:0-795171 GCF_037152055.1 Pseudescherichia sp. AS216
GCCTTCCTCCCCGCTGAAAGTACTTTACAACCCGAAGGCCTTCTTCATACACGCGGCATGGCTGCATCAGGCTTGCGCCCATTGTGCAATATTCCCCACTGCTGCCTCCCGTAGGAGTCTGGACCGTGTCTCAGTTCCAGTGTGGCTGGTCATCCTCTCAGACCAGCTAGGGATCGTCGCCTAGGTGAGCCATTACCCCACCTACTAGCTAATCCCATCTGGGCACATCTGATGGCAAGAGGCCCGAAGGTCCCCCTCTTTGGTCTTGCGACGTTATGCGGTATTAGCTACCGTTTCCAGTAGTTATCCCCCTCCATCAGGCAGTTTCCCAGACATTACTCACCCGTCCGCCACTCGTCACCCAAGGAGCAAGCTCCTCTGTGCTACCGTTCGACTTGCATGTGTTAGGCCTGCCGCCAGCGTTCAATCTGAGCCATGATCAAACTCTTCAATTTAAGTTTGATGCTCTTCGTTCTTTATTTCTAAAGAAAGAACTTCGTAATGAATTACGTATGTTCACTCCAGAGACTTGGTATTCATTTAGCGTCTTGCGACGTTAAGAATCCATGTCTTCGAGTGCCCACACAGATTGTCTGATAAATTGTTAAAGAGCAGTGCAACGTGGCTTTCAGCTCACCGTTGCGAGGTGGCGTATATTACGCTTTCCTCATTCAGAGTCAAGCGTTTATTTTCGCTTTTCTCTGCCGAAGTGCCCGGAGGCGCCTCGCTGACCGGCCGGCTTATTCGCCGTTGTTCCGTGTCAGTGGAGGCGCATTATAGGGAGTTATTCGGAGCTGACAAGTCTTAAATCGAAAAAACTTATCGATAGCCTAAAATTTAGGCGAAACGGTGATGCAAAGCACTATTTCGCCTGGTTTATAAACAAAAACGAGCCCCGTGGGGCTCGTTTTACGCTTTTTACTCTCTGTTAACTGTTACTGCACGGCGGCAATGCGATCGTCTTTCACCACCAGCTGTACCGTTTTGCCAGGAATCAGCTCCCCAGAGAGGATCTGCTGAGCCAGCGGGTTCTCGATCTGCTGCTGGATAGCGCGTTTCAGCGGACGCGCGCCATACACCGGATCGTAACCGTTCGCGCTGAGCAGCTTCAGCGCCTCATCTGACATCTGCACAGCATAACCACGCTCTTCCAGACGCTTATAAAGACGCTGCAGCTGGATCTGGGCAATCGAGGCGATATGTTTCTCACCCAGCGGATGGAATACTACGACCTCATCAATACGGTTGATGAACTCCGGACGGAAGCTGTGGCTCACCACGCCCATAACGATCTCTTTCATATGGCCGTAGTCCAGCTCACCGAAGCGCTCCTGGATCAGATCGGACCCCAGGTTGGAAGTCATAATCACCACGGTATTGCGGAAGTCGACCGTTCTCCCCTGCCCATCCGTCAGGCGTCCGTCATCCAGCACCTGTAAAAGAATGTTGAATACGTCCGGATGCGCTTTCTCTACTTCATCCAGCAGGATAACGGAATAGGGACGACGGCGAACCGCCTCGGTGAGGTACCCGCCCTCTTCATAGCCGACGTATCCTGGAGGCGCACCCACCAGCCGCGACACGGAGTGTTTCTCCATAAACTCGGACATGTCGATACGCACCATGGCATCGTCGCTGTCGAACATAAAGTTAGCCAGCGTTTTGCACAGTTCGGTTTTCCCTACCCCGGTTGGCCCAAGGAACAGGAAAGAGCCAATCGGACGGTTGGGATCGGACAGCCCAGCCCGGCTGCGACGAATGGCGTTCGATACGGCCTCAACGGCCTCGTTTTGGCCAATCACACGGCTATGCAGCTGCTGCTCCATACGCAGCAGTTTTTCGCGCTCGCCTTCCATCATGCGGGCGACCGGGATCCCGGTCCAGCGCGCCAGCACTTCGGCGATCTCGGTATCGGTCACTTTGTTACGCAGCAGGCGCATGGTTTTGCCTTCCGACTGCGTAGCCTGCTCAAGCTGTTTCTCCAGCTCGGGGATTTTCCCGTACTGCAGCTCGGACATGCGGGCCAGGTCGCCAACGCGGCGGGCCTGTTCAATCGCAATCTTCGCCTGCTCCAGCTCAGCTTTAATGGTCTGCGTTCCGGAGAGCGAGGCTTTCTCTGCCTTCCACTCCTCTTCCAGCACTGAGTACTGGCGTTCTTTATCAGCCAGTTCGCCGTTAAGCATCTCCAGACGCTTGATGCTGGCGTCATCGGACTCTTTCATCAGCGCCTGCTGCTCAAGCTTGAGCTGAATAATGCGCCGGTCCAGACGGTCCAGCTCTTCCGGCTTGGAGTCGATCTGCATTCGAATGCTGGATGCGGCCTCATCGATCAGATCGATAGCTTTATCCGGCAGCTGACGGTCGGCAATGTAGCGATGGGACAGCGTCGCAGCCGCTACGATGGCCGGGTCGGTGATCTGCACATGGTGATGCAGCTCATAGCGCTCTTTCAGCCCGCGCAGAATAGCGATGGTATCTTCAACCGATGGCTCGGCAACGAACACTTTCTGGAAGCGTCGCTCCAGGGCTGCATCTTTCTCAATATACTGACGGTACTCATCCAGCGTGGTTGCGCCGACGCAGTGCAGCTCACCGCGGGCAAGAGCCGGTTTCAGCATATTCCCGGCGTCCATTGCGCCATCGGCCTTACCTGCGCCCACCATCGTATGCAGCTCGTCAATAAACAGAATAACGTTGCCTTCCTGCTTTGACAGGTCGCTCAGCACGCCTTTTAAGCGCTCTTCGAACTCACCGCGATATTTTGCGCCTGCCACCAGCGCGCCCATATCCAGCGCCAGCACCCGACGGCCCTTCAGCCCTTCCGGCACTTCGCCGTTAACGATACGCTGCGCCAGCCCTTCAACAATGGCAGTTTTACCCACGCCCGGCTCGCCGATCAGCACCGGGTTATTTTTGGTACGACGTTGCAGTACCTGAATAGTACGGCGGATCTCTTCGTCGCGGCCAATCACCGGATCGAGCTTGCCCTGTTCGGCACGCTCGGTAAGATCGACGGTAAATTTCTTCAAGGCCTGACGCTGGTCTTCGGCCCCTTGATCGTTCACGCCTTCTCCTCCGCGCATCTGTTCAATTGCCTGGGTCACGTTGTTGGTATTCGCCCCCGCGGCTTTCAGCAGATCGGCGAGCGTGCCGCGCGACTCCAGCGCCGCCAGAACAAACAGCTCTGACGAAATAAAGTTATCGTTACGTTTCTGCGCCAGCTTGTCGCAGAGGTTGAGCACCCGCACCAGATCCTGCGACGGCTGTACGTCCCCGCCGGTACCTTCTACCTGCGGCAGGCGGCTTAGCGCCTGGTCAATGGCGGTGCGGAGCTGACCAGCGTTGACACCGGCAGAGGTGAGTAAAGGACGTACCGAACCCCCCTCCTGTGTCAGCAAGGCGCTCATAAGATGAAGTGGTTCGATAAATTGATGGTCTTGCCCCAGCGCGAGTGACTGAGCGTCGGCAAGAGCCAGCTGGAATTTATTAGTAAGACGATCCAGACGCATAACTCCTCCCATAATACAGGTCAAATTTGCTACTGGAGATTAAATGAGGTCATCCCTCAATTATTCAAGGTTAATGATCTAAATTATGTACAAAGAATATTACACGTACTGGATCGTCTTGATTCTTTAGGTTATATCAGCCAAATGAAACTTGCCAGGCGCCCGGTGGTTTTGTCACGGCGATAAGAGAAGAATTCACTTTGCTCACTGAAGGTGCAACGGTCGCCACCGTAGACGGCGTCTACGCCGACGCGGGCCAGCCGCTGACGGGCAAGCTGATAGATATCGGCAAAATATTTTTCGCCTGCCGCACGAAATGCCGCTGAAGCGTTCGAATCTTCGGCAATAAACGCGTCGCGGACTTCCGGGCCCACTTCAAACGCATCGGGACCAATGGCTGGCCCCAGCCAGGCGATGATGTTTTCCGGTTTATCTGCAAAACAGGCCACCGTCTCTTCCAGCACGCCCGCGCACAGACCGCGCCAGCCTGCATGCGCAGCGGCGACTTCGGTTCCCGCACGGTTACAGAACAGCACCGGCAGACAGTCGGCAGTCATCACAGCACACACCGTGCCGGGGGTATTACTGTATGAGGCGTCCGCGCGTTTAGAGGTGTAAGGCTCGCCGGTAAGGGTAAGCACCGTTTTGCCGTGCACCTGCTCCAGCCAGACGGGCTTAGAGGGTAAACCGCCTGCAGCAAACAGCCGGCGACGGTTCTCTTCGACATGCTCAGGGTTGTCGCCGCAGTGTGCACCCAGGTTCAGGGAGTCCCAGGGGGTAAGGCTCACGCCGCCGTTGCGGGTCGAACTACAGGCCGCGACGCCTTCTGGCAGCGGCCACTGCGGAACAATCAGCGATGTCATAGCCAGTCAACGTCCTCTTTATGCGTTTCAAAATCGGCGCGCATGGCGTCGATGAGGTCGACCATATCCTGTGGGATCGGCGCATGCCACTCCATCTCAATACCGGTAATCGGGTGATAGAGACGCAGCATGGTGGCGTGCAGCGCCTGACGATCGAACTGGCGCAGGGCAGTAATAAACTCGTCAGACGCGCCCTTCGGCGGACGCGGACGGCCACCGTAGAGCTGATCGCCCACCAGCGGATGGGTAATGTGCGCCATGTGAACACGGATCTGGTGGGTACGGCCTGTTTCAAGACGCAGGCGCAGACGCGTGTGCACACGGAAGTGTTCCATGATGCGGTAGTGGGTCACCGCCGGCTTGCCCATCGGATGCACCGACATATGGGTACGCTTGGTCGGGTGACGGCTGATTGGCTCTTCCACCGTACCGCCCGCCGTCATATGGCCAATGGCAACGGCTTCATATTCACGGGTGATCTCGCGCAGCTGCAGGGACTCTACCAGCCGGGTCTGAGCTGGAACGGTCTTAGCAACGACCATCAGGCCAGTGGTGTCTTTATCCAGACGGTGCACGATGCCGGCGCGCGGTACGTCAACGATCGGCGGATAGTAGTGCAGCAGCGCATTCAGTACGGTGCCGTCAGGGTTACCAGCGCCCGGATGCACCACGAAATCGCGCGGCTTGTTGATCACGAGAATATCGTCATCTTCATAGACAATGTTGAGCGGGATATCCTGCGCCTCAAAGCGCGCCTCTTCTTCGATCTCGGCATCGATGGCGACGCGCTCGCCGCCCAACACTTTCTCTTTGGGCTTGTCGCAAATCTTGCCGTTGACCTGCACGCGCTGGTCAAGGATCCACTCTTTTATGCGCGAACGTGAATAATCCGGGAACATTTCGGCCAATGCCTGATCTAAGCGTTGACCGAGTTGATTTTCGGACACCGTTGCGGTGAGTTGTACTAGTTGTGCCATAGACAGCTTCTTCGTTAACCTTGGGTTTTTACGGCTTTGCCGTTTAATATAGTGTGCTATTGTAGCTGGTCTTAATCGGGAGCAGGAACAGAGAATCCTCCCGCATAAACATTTTGAGGAAAGTCAAAACGTCATGACGCGCATGAAATATCTGGTGGCAGCCGCCACGTTGAGCCTGGCTTTGGTGGGTTGCTCCAGTTCAAAGGAAGAGGTACCTGATAATCCGCCTAATGAAATCTATGCGACTGCTCAGCAAAAGTTGCAGGACGGTAACTGGAAACAGGCAATAACGCAACTGGAAGCGCTGGATAACCGTTATCCGTTTGGCCCTTACTCCCAGCAGGTTCAGCTGGATCTGATCTACGCCTACTATAAAAATGCCGATCTGCCGCTGGCTCAGGCCGCGATCGATCGCTTTATCCGTCTGAACCCGACTCATCCGAACATTGATTACGTGATGTACATGCGCGGCCTGACCGACATGGCGCTGGACGACAGTGCATTACAGGGTTTCTTCGGCGTCGATCGTAGCGACCGCGATCCGCAGCACGCCCGCGATGCGTTTAATGACTTCTCGAAGCTGGTACGCGGCTATCCGAACAGCCAGTACGTTACCGATGCCACCAAACGCCTGGTGTTCCTGAAGGATCGCCTGGCGAAGTATGAGTACTCCGTAGCGGAATACTATACCGAACGCGGCGCGTGGGTAGCGGTAGTCAACCGCGTAGAAGGCATGCTGCGCGACTACCCTGACACGCAGGCGACGCGTAACGCCCTGCCGCTGATGGAAAATGCCTATCGCCAGATGCAGATGAGTGCTCAGGCAGATAAAGTCGCGAAGATTATCGCGTCCAACAGCAGCAATACCTGATAGTCAAAACCTGACAGTCAAAAACACAAACGGCAGCTCTCGGGCTGCCGTTTTTTTATGCGGTTTCGGCTGACTCTAAAGAGGTAATGCCGCGACATAACCTATCAACTATGACTCCCCTTCCCCTATCCTTCAAGTGAAATCGCAACTCTTCCTGTCCTGCCTCACAAAATGTCGTCATTGACAAAAAGTGACAAAAATACGTGATAGAAATCACACTTTTTGACCTTCAGACAGGTATGCTGAGATCACCTGGACGGAAAGACAAGAGGTAACATCTATGACAGTGAACATTACCAGTAAACAAATGGAAATTACTCCGGCAATTCGCCAGCATGTCGCAGACCGTCTCGCCAAGCTTGAAAAATGGCAAACTCATCTGATTAATCCCCATATCATCCTCTCGAAGGAGCCGCAGGGTTTTGTTGCCGACGCAACCATTAATACCCCTAATGGCCAGCTGGTTGCCAGCGGCCGACACGATGATATGTATACCGCTATCAACGACTTGATTAACAAGCTGGAACGGCAGCTCAATAAAGTGCAGCACAAAGGTGAAGCCCGTCGCGCCGCTACGTCGGTGAAAGACGCCAGCTTCGTTGAAGAAGACGAAGAGTAATCCTTTACGAAGAGTAGTCCTTTACATTGAGTGTCTCACCCACGCGCCTTCGGGCGCGTTTTTTATTGACAGGGTGAAAACAGTACGGTTACTTTACGTGTAGACATAGACAGGACTCTCCCATGAAACAGACGCCGTTTTTCTTCGCACGCTTTTTTACCTTCCCCTGAACGGGAGGCGTTTCGTCGTGTAAGAGTATGTGCGAAGACGAACAGCAAGGCCTCCCAAACCGGGGGGCCTTTTTTTATGGCTGAGAGACAGATAACAATAATGACTAAGGCAACACTATGACACCGGAAAACCCGCTGCTGGATCTGCGTAAAAAGATAAGTGCCCTGGATGAGCAACTGCTGGCGCTGCTGGCCGAGCGTCGTCAGCTTGCCGTTGAGGTGGGCAAAGCCAAGCTCACCTCCCACCGTCCAGTGCGCGATATCGACCGCGAACGCGATCTGCTGGAGCACCTGATCCAGCTGGGCAAAACGCACCATCTCGATGCGCACTACATTACCCGCCTGTTCCAGCTGATTATTGAAGACTCCGTCCTTACGCAGCAGGCCCTGCTTCAGCAGCATCTTAATCAAACCAACCCGCACTCGGCGCGGATCGCGTTTCTCGGCCCCAAAGGCTCCTATTCGCACCTGGCCGCGCGTCAGTACGCGGCGCGCCACTTCGAGCAGTTTATTGAGAGCGGCTGCGCAAAGTTCCACGATATCTTTCAGCAGGTGGAGACCGGCCAGGCCGACTATGCCGTCGTGCCGCTGGAGAACACCAGCTCCGGGGCGATCAACGACGTCTACGATCTGCTCCAGCACACCAGCCTGGCGATCGTCGGGGAGATGACCGTGCCGATCGATCACTGCGTGCTGGTCTCGGGTACGACCGATTTAAGCAAAATCGACACGGTCTACAGCCACCCGCAGCCCTTCCAACAGTGCAGCCAGTTTTTAAACCGCTATCCACAGTGGAAAATCGAGTACACCGAGAGCACCTCGGCGGCAATGGAGAAAGTGGCCCAGGCGAATTCACCGCATGTAGCGGCGCTGGGCAGCGAGGCGGGCGGCGCGCTGTATGGCCTGCAGGTGCTGGAGCGCAATCTGGCAAACCAGACGCAAAACATTACTCGCTTTATCGTGCTGGCGCGTAAACCGATTAACGTCTCCGATCAGGTGCCAGCTAAAACAACGCTGCTGATGGCCACGGGCCAGCAGGCCGGGGCGCTGGTTGAGGCGCTGCTGGTGCTGCGTAACCACAACCTGATTATGACCAAGCTGGAGTCACGGCCCATTCATGGTAATCCGTGGGAAGAGATGTTCTATCTGGATATCCAGGCTAACCTGGAGTCTGCATCCATGCAGAAAGCCCTGCGCGAGCTCGGGGAGATCACCCGCTCGCTGAAAGTGCTGGGCTGCTATCCTGGCGAAAACGTTGTGCCGGTCGATCCGGCTTAACGCTCAATAAAAGGGGATTTCTTCACGCCTGCCACGTTCACTGGCAGGGTGAAGAGAGCCCCGGAGAGCGGAAACTTCGCCAGCTCGTCCTGCTTCATATTCTCTCGGGTGGTGGTGATAAACAGCGTCTTCATATCTTCGCCGCCAAAGCACACCATCGTCGGGCAGCGCACCGGCAGGCGATACTCTTCCAGCTGCTCGCCCTCGGGAGAGAAACGTGCGATGCGCCAGCCGTCGTACAGCGCGCTCCAGTAGCAGCCCTCAACGTCCGTTGCCGCTCCGTCCGGCTGCCCCTCCTCTTTTTTAAAGGTGCGGAATACCTCGCGCTTGCCGGGCTCGCCCTGCTCATCCAGCGGTGTGCGGTAGATTACCTCCTGCGGCGTGTCAGAGGTATACATCCACGTCCCGTCCGGGCTAAAGGCTAATCCGTTGGCCCCACGGATATCGCACTGGATCACCTTCGGAGCCAAATCGTTATCGATCCGCATCAGCAGCGCACCGTTGTAATCCTGCGGTGCCCAGAACGTGCCAGCGTAAAAACGCCCAGCATGATCGGTCCCACCGTCGTTAAAGCGCGCCAGCTCCGGATTAGAGGGGTTATCACACACTTTTTGAGTCAGCAGGCCACGCTTGTCTGCCAGCCAGATGGCACTACGCATCGCAACGATGAAACCGCCCTTCTCGCGCAGGGCAAAGCAGCCCACCTCTTCTGGAAACCGCAGCACGGTATGCTCAGCGGAGGCCAGATGGTAGCGGTGGATCTCCCCCTCCAGAATATCGGCCCAGTACAGCGCCTGTTCCGATTCGCTCCAGACAGGACATTCCGGCAGATGGCCGGTGTAATCAAACAGCAGTTGCGGCTCAGCCATAGAGACTCCCATACAGTAAAAAGGCCAGCGGGTAACCCACTGGCCTTAAAGTATATACAGCTTTTAACCTATTGACGGTTGTCGTTTGCCTGACGCAACAGCACCCGACTTTCGCTCTGGAAGCGCTGGGCGTAGTCGCCAAACCAGTGCTCAACCTTGCGGAAGCTATCGATAAACGCCTGCTTGTTGCCCTGCTCCAGCAGCTCAATCGCTTCGCCAAAGCGCTGGTAGTAGCGCTTGATCAGCGCCAGGTTACTCTCCGAGGCCATAATGATGTCCGCGTAGAGCTGTGGATCCTGGGCAAACAGCCGCCCAACCATTGCCAGCTCCAGACGGTAGATGGGCGAGGAGAGCGCCAGCAACTGCTCCAGCTGCACGTTCTCCTCTGCCAGATGCAGCCCGTAGGCGAAGGTGGCAAAGTGGCGCAGCGCCTGAATAAACGCCATGTTCTGATCGTGCTCGACGGCGCTGATACGGTGCAAACGGGCACCCCAAACCTGAATCTGCTCCAGCAGCCACTGGTAGGCTTCTGGCTTGCGTCCGTCGCAGTAGACTACCACCTGCTTCGCCAGGCTACCGCTGTCCGGGCCGAACATCGGATGCAGCCCTAGTACGGGGCCTTTATGCACGCTCAGCATGGCCTGCAACGGCCCGCTTTTTACCGAGGCCAGATCGACAAGGATGCAATCCTCCGGTAGCGGCGGCAGCGAGGCAATCACCTGCTCGGTGACATGAATAGGCACGCTGACGATCACCATCCCGGCATCGGCGACAATATTGCCCGCCTGCGCCCAGTCATCTTTCTCAAGTATTCGCACCTGGTAGCCGGAGAGGGTCAGCATCTTCTCAAACAGCCGGCCCATTTGGCCACCGCCGCCCACAATCACCACCGGTCGCAGCGTCGGACAGAGGGTTTTGAACCCTTTATCGTTCTCGCTAGAGTAGGATTCACGCATCACACGCCTGAGCACGTCCTCAATCAGATCCGGCGGCACGCCAAGCGACTCGGCCTCCTGACGGCGGGAAGCCAGCATAGCCGCCTCGCGCTCGGGCACGTAAATCGGCAGGCCATATTTACTCTTAACCTCGCCGACCTCGGCCACCAGATCCAGACGCTTCGCCAGCAGGGCCAGCAGCGCCTTATCTACTTCATCAATTTGATCGCGCAGCGCGGTCAATTCAGCAACCATAACAACCTCTTAAGCCAGACGTGCTGCCAGATGCCCACGCAGATGTTGGTTAATCTCACGCAGCAGCGCGTCGGTGGTCTCCCAGCTGATGCAGGCATCGGTCACGGAGACGCCATATTTCATATCACCGCGCGGCTGCTCGGACGATTGATTACCTTCATGAATATTACTCTCGATCATCAGGCCAATGATCGACCGGTTACCATCTTTGATTTGCGCCACGACGGATTCAGCTACCGCAGGCTGGCGGCGGTAGTCTTTATTGGAGTTACCGTGGCTGCAGTCTACCATCAGGGCTGGCTTCAGGCCCGCCTGTATCATCTCTTTCTCGCACTGCGCCACGTCAGCCGGGCTGTAGTTTGGCGCTTTACCGCCGCGCAGGATCACGTGTCCGTCCGGGTTGCCCTGGGTTTGCAACAGGCACACCTGGCCTGCCTGGTTGATGCCCACAAAACGGTGCGGCATTGCCGCCGCGCGCATGGCGTTGATCGCCGTCGCCAGGCTGCCGTCGGTGCCGTTCTTGAAGCCAACCGGCATTGAGAGGCCAGAGGCCATTTCACGGTGGGTCTGGGACTCGGTAGTGCGTGCGCCGATGGCAGACCAGCTAAAGAGATCGCCCAGGTACTGCGGGCTGTTGGGATCCAGCGCTTCGGTTGCCAGCGGCAGGCCCATGCTGACCAGCTCCACCAGCAGGCTACGGGCAATTTTCAGCCCGGTTTCGACATCAAACGAACCGTCCATATGCGGATCGTTAATCAACCCTTTCCAGCCAACGGTGGTACGGGGTTTTTCAAAGTAGACGCGCATGACCAGGTAGAGGTTATCGCTGACCTCCTCGGCAAGGGCTTTAAAGCGGTGAGCGTACTCAATGGCCGCCTGCGGATCGTGAATGGAGCACGGTCCGCATACCACCAGCAAGCGCGGATCGCGCCCGGCAATGATGTCGGAGAGGGTCTGGCGCGATTGAGAGATCTGCGCCTCCTGCTCCGCCGTCAGCGGAAACTCCGCCTTCAGGCGTTCCGGAGTGATTAAAACCTGCTCGTCGGCGATATGGACATTATTCAGCGCGTCTTTTTGCATGATGGCGATCCTGGTCGTTTGTTGCGATAGTCTTTAGCGATAGTGTTCTCAGCAGAGAGTAATCTAACAGTATCACAATCGGTAAAGATTTCAATCCATAATACGTACACAATTGTTTACACAACCCCTTAAAATGCAATTTAATTGTGTTTTTTACGTAAAGTAAAATGTACATGAGCAACCTGACGGCAACCAGGCTACGCTATAATAAAAGAAAAAGGAGCACGATAATGAAACCTGGAATGTACGCACTCTTAGCCATTCTGCTGTCTGGCTGCTCGGTTGAACCCTATACACACGCTCCCACCTGGACCGGCACCGACTGGTACAGTGCCGGAAAAGACGACGCCCTCTCTGGCGCAGTGGTCAAAGAGAACAAGGTCCTGGCTGCCGTACATAATGACACCGACGTTGATCGAAATCGCTATTTACAAGGCTACAAGGCAGGCCTGAAAAGGATCTGCCACGACGATTTTCTCTATGCCTGGGGCCGCGCGGGTAAAATCTACCCTGCTGGCTGCGACACGCAGGAGAGCGCCGCACAGCTGCGTAGCGCCTGGCAAGCAGGGATGGACGAAGGCACCCGCGACGCCGTTCTCAATTAACTGCCGGAATATTATTCAATCTGTGAATACGTCGAGATCACCCCTGATCTATCCAGGGTAATATAACCACGATCTTAACAGGGTATATGCAGGTAAACGCTGTTTTTCTGCTACGTGTAATTATCAGCCGTCGTTGCGGGGAAATAATGATGAATAGGGATCTTTCACGCCCAACTTTTAAACGTACCCTACGTCGAATCAATATTATTAACGTGATTATTACGATGACGCTGGTTTGGTTTCTTATCTCCGTCACGTCGGTACTGACGTTAAAACAGTACGCCCTACGTAACTTAGAGCTGACGGGCGCGACCATGAGCCGCAATCTGGAATTTGCTCTTGCCCGCCATGATGCGGCCGCCGCTGCGGATACGCTCTCTATGCTTGGCCAGCGAGGGCTCTATAGCGCGGCAGAGGTACGGGATGCAAAACAGCATGTGGTGGCGGGCTGGTCTTCGATGCCGGAGAGCAGCTATGACAAAGCCAGCGATCTGATTCGCCAGGGGCTGCTTCCCGACCCGGTTAGGCAGCCGATCATGCACGACGGTACCCAGATTGGCGAGCTGTATCTCACTGCCCAGGCCAGCCTGATTGGCCACTTTATTCTGCTCTCCCTCGGTGTGCTGACCGGATCTATCCTGTTTGCCTCGGCCGTGGCGCTTGCCATCAGTCGCTACCTGCATAACGGCGTGTTCAACGCGCTGCAAAATATCACTGACGTGGTGCACGACGTGCGGACCTACCGCAATTTTTCCCGTCGCGTCGCCGACGAGCGTATTGACGAGTTTCATCGCTTTGGTCAGGACTTTAACAGCCTGCTGGATGAGATGGAGGAGTGGCAGCTGAGTTTACAGGCGCGCAACGCCCTGCTCCTGCGCACCGCCCTGCACGATCCGCTGACCGGACTGGCTAACCGCGCCGCGTTTCGCAACGCCATCGCCGCCCTGATGAAGGATGAGGCTGCCCAAAGCTGCTCGGCGCTGCTGTTTCTTGACGGTGATAACTTCAAATACATCAACGACACATGGGGACACGCCGTTGGCGACAGCGTTCTCATAGAGGTGGCGAAAAGGTTATCCGCCTTTGGCGGCAAGCGGCATACGGCCTACCGCCTCGGCGGAGATGAGTTTGCGATGATCCTGACCGGCGTACACACCGAGCACGAGGTAAAGCGTCTCTCAGGCGCGCTAGCCCAGCAGTTCTATCGCCCTTTCGATCTGCATAACGGCTCTACCACCATGATGACCCTCAGCATTGGCTATGCGCTGGCATGGGAGCACGCCAGCGCCGAGAGCCTGCTGGAGCTGGCGGACAAAAACATGTACAAGGTCAAGCAGCGCCACTCAAAGACGCCCTGACTCCTGTTCCGGCTGCAATTGGGCGGCGCTGGCCCGACGCCAGCGCAGAACATCGATAACGATAAACAGCAGCAGGCTAATCCCCAACACCGGCAGCGCCAGACCAATCAGCAGAGCGAGGATTAGGGTGATTAACCGTCCTCCCCAGCCGAGCGCCAGCCAGCTCTGTACCAGAGTTTGCACTGGACTCACGCCGCCCTGAGCCGGACGGCGGATCCACCACAGTCGGTAACCCACGACGATGCTAACGCACAGCGCACCGCCAAACAGGATCAGCGCCAGCTGGTTTGGCAGGCCGAACAGCACGCCCATATGGAAATCGACGCCCCAGCGGGTTAGCTTCGCCATCAGCGGGAAGTCAGCAAAGCGTGTCTGATCGATCGCGGTCATCGTGTGGCCATCGATCGCCACGGCATCAACCTGCGTTGGCCACGCCCGGTCGATCTCCGTGACCGTCCACGCCTGGTCTGCACTTCGCGGCGGGCGGATCTCAAGACGGGCAGCATTGATGCCGGCCTGACGGGCAACCTGCAATACCTCATCATACTGCACGCTGTCGGCGTCGCTCTCCGCCATGGGCATTGTCATTCCCTCATGATGCTCGTGATGGGCATGATGTTCCGCATGGGGATCGGCAGGCTCGGCGGCTCCGTGCAGCTGGGTATTTACCTGCGGCGTCATCCAGCCCAGCGCCGCGCGCATTTTATCAACGTTACCTCCCGCCCACTGGGACCAGGTCAAACCGGTCGCGGAGAAGAGCAGCATGCCCGCCAGCAGCACCCAGCCCAGGCTTACGTGCAGACGACGGCTGTTCTGCACCCGATTGTTAATCCGTCGTTTGGGCCGCGTAAACCACCACAGCGCAATACCGCCGAGAGCAGCAATCCACATCCACGACGCTGCCAGCTCGCTATAGAGTCGCCCGGCATCGCCAAGCAGCAGGGACCGGTGCAGATAATCGATAGTCTGGCGCAGAGGCAGAATACCGCTGGTGCCATAGACGGTCATATCGCCTTTGACCGCCAGGGTCACGGGATCGATAAAGATAGCCCGGTTCTCCGAAACGCCAAGCTGCGGATCGGCAAACATCACCCGCGTCGTCTCTCCACTAATCAGCCCAGGGCGGACGGCATGCAGACGCAATGTTCCCCCGGTCACCCGCTCGGCCACCGCTACCTGTTCGGCCAGCGGTTGATGCTCCCCGCTTAGGGTGCCGTAGAGCGCATCGTGATAGAGCGCACTCTCCAGCTGCGGGGTGGCCACATACAGCGTCCCGCTGAGGGCGGCAATGAAAATAAACGGTCCCACAAAGAGGCCGATGTAGAAATGGAGGCGTCGCAGCAGGTTTACCCATGCCGCGCGCGAAGTGCTGGTAGTCATACTTTTCCTTTCTAAGGCAAAAAGTTATTGATTGAGTTTTTTAAAGGGAAAAAGCAGACAGGCGCGGCGGCGCGCGGGTATCGGGGCAGAGCCAGGGAGAGAAGTGCCAGTGGCAGACGGCGGGCCGCGGTGGCGTTACCCGCAGCCTGAGCAGCACGCCACAGAGCAGAACGATAAGCGCAAGGATCACCCCTGGCACATGGGCTAACAGCACGCAGTAGCCGCACGCCTCGGCATGGTCGACCGGCGTGCTTTGCGATGCGGGCGAATGCTCAGGCATGGCGTGATGGTCAGGCATCATCGACATCTCGTGGTGCATGCCTGGCATAGCACTCATGGGATCTTTCTGCAGCGCAACGGAGATCAGCGGCGCAACCACGATCAGCAGGATCGCAAACAGCGCGGTCAATGCCGCTGCGCGTTTCCATGTTGAGTGATGCATCAGATTAGCCACTAGCCCTCCGGTCGAGAGCCGACATTGTAAAGGATTTATAACGTGGGGGTTAACAGATCGGGCGCACAGGCATAAAAAAAGGGGCCAGCCTACAGGCCAGCCCCTTTTTATCAGGATGTCGCGAAAGCGAACCTTAGTTCAGACGCTTTTAATTTACCCTATTGATAAATAACATAAAGTTATATTTTACAGTAAGTTAAGTGTATCACTGGTGCAATCAAGTGCTGTCACAAACATGCTAGGTGGGCACTATATGGACATGATGGACACTGGATCGGCAATAGGGTTAAGTGCTGCGGCTTCCTCAAGATGGCTAGGGGCGAAATGAGCATATCTCATCGTTTCCCGGATGTTAGCGTGTCCCAGAATTTTTTGGAGGACAAGGATGTTGCCGCCGTTCATCATAAAATGAGAGCTAAAAGTATGCCGCAATACATGCGTTTTTTGACCCTCAGTAAGTTCGATATCTGTTAAGGCCAGCATCTTTCTGAACTCCTGATAGCACGGCTTAAACATTCTGCCTTGTCGCGGGGATAGTTCATCATAAAGCCATTTGGGGATCGGAACGGCTCTGTTCTTTCCGCTTTTTGTCTTAGTAAAGGTGAGTTTATAAGGAGAGAGCTGAGAGCGAATTAGTCTCTGCGCTTCTCCCCATCTTGCCCCTGTTGCCAGGCACACTTTTACGATAGTGGTGAGATCATTCTTTCCATACTTTTCACAGGCCCGGAACAGTTCAACAATTTGAGGAGCCGTGAGCCATGACATTTCTTTGTCGGCTTCTTTAAAAACCCTTATACCATCTAAAGGGTTTGGCAGGCTCCACTCTCCTAAGCGCTTAAGCTCATTAAAAACCGCCATTAAATATTGTTGTTCCCGGTTCACTGTAATGGGCTTCACCGCCCAGTCCGCCGGGTCTTTATGGAAGCCATTATCGATCTCGCCACGAAGACGGCGATCGCGATAGTGCGCCCAATCTTTGGCGGTCAGTTGAGAAGCGATAGGATTGCCCAGGCCATTACATACGATGTGCAGCTTCGCCAATCGAGTCTTGCTAGCAATCAACGCCTGTCCATGAAGGTTATGCCAAAGCTCAATTATCTCACTTAAGCGCCTGCGATCTTCTTTCTCACCCATCCAGGGCTTATTTTGGGCTTCATCACGATAATATTGCTCGTACGAGACAGCCTCGCCTTTCGTGGCGAATTTTTTTCTAATACGGCGGCTGTCTTTCCCATCGACACGGAAATCGGCAAGCCATTCTCCAGAGCTGAGTTTTTTGATTGCCATAGTTTTATTTAATTAATTGATGTGCAAATTTCACTACGCCGGGATGCCCGCTTTCCAAGTAGCAGCATGAGCTAAAATTATCAGTCCATTCGTAGCCATCACTCCCAATTATTTCATCAGGGTTAGCGGTTCCTGCAAAGCTATGAGCTAGCTGGAATACTTTTTCTTTTGTAACAGTGAAAGAAAACTTTTTATCTTTTAAGTAGCGTTTTTCATGTTTAGATAAATCAAAAGATAAAGGAACAATGGTTACATTGACTTCTTTGGCTGGAGTTTGCAGCAAGGTCCTATATGCGGCATAGACTGAGGCTTTGTACGATGCTACTTCTATAGTTGTATCGCTATCTCCTGAAAAAACCTTTGGTGAGATTTGGATTTTTAAGGGGGCTTCAGATATCACTTTGAAGGTTCCGGCATCGTTGGAGTAATCATTGTATTCATCCATGAGGGCCGTTACGGTCTTGAACTGCTGAGGCGCGGCCGCAGCAATCACTGGCAAAGCTATAAAAAAGGCAGTCAGTATTCTAAGCATATTAGCAAACCTCTAATTAATTGTTTTAATTACCGTACCACGGCATGTTACATCATCAACCATGCACTGGAACGATATGCCTGAAGTGGAGCTAACTGTGATTTTATTTCCCGGAAGCCGCGTAATATTATAAATATCTATTACCCCATCAACATCTAGAAGGCACAGCCCATTAATAGGTGTGTTCTCTTTCATGTTAACCAACCAAGAAACCGGGCCTTTCACTATATAAACGCAATCTTTATTTACGTTAGGTACAACGTTTGAATCAGCAACTGTGTTGCCTTTATTTTCCAGCCTACCATTTTCTAAACTAAGCAGGGGGATCGAAATCATATGTGATGCAGCTTCATTAGAAGTGGTTAATGTATTGCTTGGATTGCCTTCCCCGGTAGCCAACCATTTCAAGTCCACTCCTGTATCAAGCGCACAGGCAACAACAACGTCACCAGGGAAATGGTTACGGCGTACCCACGTGCTTATAGTTCCGGAAGATAGCCCCAGGAGATCGCCAAGTTGTTTTTGCATAGTGAAGCCATAGGCTAACAGTAAGCGATGTAGTACGGCCTGGCCGCCGGATTCCAATAAAGAGAAGTAGGTTGTCCCCTTATTGAAAGTCTTCCCTTTCTCTGCACCCACCAAGCTTGCATTTGCAAGCTCACCCTTAAGAAGCCAGTCTAGATCTGCACCTGTCTCCTGGGAGCAAACCATCACATACCTAAATGGAACACTATCCCTTGATACCCAATTACTTACAGTAGACTTTGGGGTATTCATACGGTCAGCTAATTCTACGTTTGAGCCTACACCATACGCCTGTCTCATACGGGACAGGACGGACTGAGCACTTTTATTGCCTTCACCCACAATTAGAATCCTTTGATATGTGAGATTGACAGGCCGCATTATGCGGTATAGTCTCTCTCATAGTTCCACAAATGCACGCCAATGCACTAAAACAACAACTAACCGGAGATAATCCCCCATGACTCCACAAATTGCAATCCCGTCAGGCCCCGATCTGATGACGTACGAAGAGTTTGCAGTACAGTACGGCTACAGCGTCCGCACCGTAAAACAGATGGTTGCTGATGGTGATCTCCTTCTCATGCCGCGCAGGAAAGATGGTGGCGCAGCCCGTATCAACATGGTGGCTTTTCGTGGTCGCTTATTACAGCAAGGTATTAACTGCCGCTACGTTGCTGCCTAACCATCTTGATTATGCAAGTTGAAAAGGACTTATTGCATGTTAGATTTTCGAGTTTCGTCACATGCTCACTTTGATGATGCTTGCAGAAAGTTCGCTGCAACTCACAACGTTAAAGAGCTGGCAGTAAAAGCGGGTATCAAGGCGCATACGCTTTACAACAAGCTCAACCCTGAGCAGCCGCATCAGTTAACACCACGTGAGATATGGGCGCTGACTGACCTGACTGAGGACTCAACTCTTGTTGACGGGTTTTTAGCTCAGATTCATTGTCTGCCTTGTGTACCAGTGAACGAACTGGCACCCGAGAAAATGCAAACCTATGTTATGCGAGCAATGGGCGAACTCGGCGCGCTGGCAAGCGGTGCTGTATCAACGGAACGGCTGACGCCAGCCCGTAAGCACGGAATGATCGAGTGCGTTAATTCCGGTATCAGAATGCTGACGTTAACGGCCATCGCACTGCAAGCACGCGTCCAGGGCAACCCGGCAGTAGCCAGCGCTGTAGATACTGTCAGCGGTATCGGCGTAACCTTCGGCCTGATGTGAGGTGAGCATGAAACATGAGCCTTCATTCGCATCGCTGCTTGTACGTCAAAGCCCATCTATGAGCTACGGCCACGGCTGGATCATGGGAAGCGACCGTAAGCGCTGGAATCCCAGCCGCGACCAGTCGGCATTATTAAGTGAACTGCGCACTGCGCGCCCCGCGTCGTTTAAGCGCCGGGTTAAAGCTTTTTTGAGGTTGATATGATTAACAACATGTCCGCACCAATCAATGCAGGTGCGATGCCGTTTAATAATGCTGGTTGTGCTGATGTGCAGCCGGAGAAGATGTCCGGCGAGGAGTGTTTCGCCCGGTTTCATCAGAAACTAAAAGCCACGCAAAACGGTGCGCTGCGTAATTTCAACAAGCTGGATGACAACTTTAAATTCGTTGTCATGACGCTGGCAAACCGCAACGAGCCAGGCGCGTTTAAAAGCGATGAGGTCGGGAAGCCGTTTGAATATTTCGACCAGTCCCGCCGGTTGTTGTTGATTAAGGCGATGAACGAAATAGCACGCTGGGGTGAAATATTACCCCGTCGTTTCTCGCTGCATGAAAGCGTACTACCTGAGTAATTAACCCCAAACGAAATTAATGGCGTAAACCCGCCGGGCATTCTTTTGCCTAAATTCTGGAGAAATGAATATGCGTAATACCGAAACCCGCAATTTCAAAGCCGACAACGATGCGCTGACCGTCTTGCTGGCCGCCGCAAAAAACGAGGAACGCAAAGACCGCGCTCTAGCTGTTTCAATCCGTCTTGAGTCGCTGGCTATCCATATCACCCAGCAGGGGCTGAACGGTAAAGAAGCCGCCGAGCTGCTGCGCCGTGAAGCGGCCCGCTTTGAAAATGAATCTCAGGAGCTGCACTAATGGCCGACTCAATGGATCTCGCACAGCAGCGCGAACAGGAAAATCGTGATCGTCATATCCACAACGCGCGTAGCCGTCCGGTTGCGCCTTCTGCGTTTTTCTGCCAGGCGTGCGGGGGCGATATTCCTGCTGAGCGCCGGGCTGTTATTACGGGCGTGCAGTGCTGCGTTACCTGTCAGGAAATCGCTGAACGGAAAGGTAAGCACTACAACGGAGGTGCAATATGACCGCCAAAACCCCGCTGAAATGGGCGGGCAGTAAAGCCCGACTCATGCCGCGCCTGCATCCCCACCTGCCAAAAGGTCAGCGCCTTGTTGAGCCGTTTGCCGGTTCTTGCGCCGTCATGATGAACACGGAATATGACGAATACCTGATCGCTGATGTAAATCCTGATTTGATAGCGTTCTACAAAGCTATCGTTGATGACCCGTGTGATCTGATTGACCGTGCAAAGCACCTTTTTGCAACCTTCAATACTGAGCATGGCTATTACGATAGTCGTGATTCCTTCAATCATGACTGTGAGCCTGAATGGAAATCAGCACTTTTTCTGTTTCTTAATCGTCATGGTTTTAATGGCCTTTGCCGCTATAACCAGCGCGGCCTTTTCAACGTCCCGTATGGGAAATATAACAATCCGTACTTTCCAGAAAAGGAAATTTTAGCTTTTGCAGAAAAAGCGAAACGGGCAACTTTTATCACCGCTGGTTATATGGAGACGCTGTCACAGGCGCGGGGCGGGGACGTTGTTTATTGTGATCCGCCTTATCTGACTGAGTCATCAAATTTCACCGCTTACCATGGCGGCGGCTTTACGCATCTTGATCACGGCAAGCTGGCGCGTAAGCTCAGGAAGCTGGCTGGCGAGGGCGTGAACATCGTTGTCTCAAACTGCGACATTGATACTGTGCACCTGCTATATGCCGGATTTGATTTTGTTCGACTGAATGCCCCGCGCAGCGTTGGTGCCGCAGCTGCAAGTCAAAAGTCTGCCCCTGAGCTGATAATAAAGTCAGTCTCAAAATCCCCAATCGTCTTTTCGGGTGTTGATCTCGCGGCCGCTTCTGCTGATTTTTCATTTTTCCATATGGCGCAACCGTGAGCAGACTGGCCTATGCATGGAACGCGCCCCGCGAAGCTATCGCAAGCCCGTACCCGACCCACGCAGAACAGCACCGCCGCGATCAGCAGATTGCGGCGTTGCTGCGTGCGCGGCATGAGCTGGAGTTACAGCCGGATTGCGTACGTTACGACGTGCGCCGCCGGGCTGATGAGCTGGAGCGCCACCACGGTTTAGCGCGGGCCAATGCCTTTCTGGTGAATTTCACCCGGAAGGCATTGCCACGCCTTGAGCTGGTTAAGAATAAATACAGCATCGCCGGGATCGAGACAGAAGTTTCCTGTGCTGCGTTCGGCGGCCAGTTTAACGCCGCTGACGTGCGTTTTATGGCGTCCCGCCTGGTAAATATGACGGGCCGGTTTAACCGTCTGCCGGATATGTCAAAGGCCGATATCGATCTGCTTGCCGGTGACATTTCCAACTTCATAATCTCCGAGCTGGGGACTATCGAGGTGGAGGCCGGCAGCGACCTTAAAATCCTGCACGCCTCCTACCACTGCGCCGCCCGTATCACGCGGCATTTCAGAAATGCGCCGCCGCTGTGGGAACGCATCACCACTAAATTTGTGACAGCTGAGGATGTGGCCCCGGCTACCCTGCGCATGGCCTCAGAAAAATGGTGGAGAAACCGCCTTCGCCGCGTTGCATCAGACTGGCGGGAGCATCTGCAAATCGCCATGGGTAATGTCAGCAAAACCCGCACAGCATACGCGAGCAAGGTTTGCGTAATGGAATGGCGTGAGCAGCGGAAACGCACCCGTGAATTTCTCAAAGGAATGGATCTTGAAGACGAACAAGGCAACCGTATTAGCCTGATTGAGAAATACGACGGCAGCGTCGCTAATCCGTCTATTCGACGCGGCGAGCTGATGAACCGAATTGATGGTTTTGAAAAAATCAGTAATCAGCTGGGCTATGTTGGGGAGTTCTACACCCTCACAGCTCCGTCAAAATTCCACGCTACAACCCGTGCTGGATACCGTAACACGAAATGGAATGGGTCCAGCCCGGCAGACACGCAAAGTTACCTGACAGGACTGTGGGCTAAAATCCGCGCCAAACTTCACCGTGATGGAATCCGCGTATTCGGGATCCGTGTGGCCGAACCTCATCACGATGCTACGCCGCACTGGCACATGCTGATGTTTATGTTGCCGGAGGATGTGGCACGCGTGCGCGCAATCATCAGTAAGTACGCCTGCAAGGAAGACAGGCAGGAGCTGAAAAGCGACAAAGCCCGTAAAGCCCGTTTTCACGCAGAAGCTATCGACCCTAATAAGGGGCGCGCTACTGGTTATATCGCAAAATACATATCTAAAAATATCGATGGCTTTGCGCTGGATGGTGAGCGCGACGATGAAAGCGGTGAAATGCTCAAAGACTCTGCCCCCGCAGTTTCAGCCTGGGCCGCCCGCTGGCACATCCGGCAATTCCAGTTTGTAGGCGGCGCGCCGGTTACGGTTTATCGCGAGCTGCGCAAGATGGCCGACACCGAAACGGCTCACGGCCTCAGTATTGAATTTGCCCTGGTACATGACGCAGCACATGAAGGTGATTGGGCTGGTTACGTTAACGCCCAGGGCGGCCCGTTCGTGCGCCGTGACGATCTACAGGTGCGCACATGGTACGAGAGCAGCGATTCGGTCAATGAATACGGTGAGGAAATAGTACGTGTGAAAGGTATTTACGACACCGAAGTTGGCGACGGCTCGCCAATTATAACCCGCGTTGTGCAGTGGAAAATTGTGCCGAAGCGGGCCGTTGACCTGGCCGTTGACGTTAAGGGCGCTCCTGCGCCCTCTCGGAGTTCTGTCAATAACTGTACGGGGGATCCGGTGCTGGATCCCGGCGTCGATCTCACCCGACCACTAAACCGGCGCGAACGCAGGCAGTTAACAGAACGTTTGCGGAAGAAAAAAACGGCTACCGGGCAAAAATTCGACCACGTTACAGAGCAGAACGCGGCCGCTATAGCCAGGGCAATCGACGAGATGCATGTTTTAACTGGTGAAACACTTAGCCAGGGAGAGGCGCTGTCTTTAATTTCCGGTGCGGTGCTGTTTATCGGTGATCGCTGGCGTAGATGTTCTGCAAGTGGTGACGTTTATGCTGCTAAAACGCCAGTCTCAGCTAGGGCGGTCAGCATCATGAGCAGGGTTCGCCAGCTTGAAAAGGCCGCAAAATAACGCTGCTAATTTACAGGTGAATGCGGTTAGCCATTGTTGCGCTTAACAATTTTCCTCAGACATATCCGATTGAAAGGTAAAAAAACATTTCACATCCCACAGTTTTTTATATACTGTGATTATATACAGTATTGTTGTGAGGGGGGATTATGATTCTGGAAGATTCAAGCCGTGCGCATAAGTGGGCCTGCGTGCAGTTCATTGCGGAAGTATCGTTGTTGGCAAATTGCAAACCGTCCGATCTAAAGCTGGCGCTTAGCCTTATCGCAGATTTAGCTCATCAAGAAAATGAAGAAACGGGAAGCAATATTTTTTACGAAGCCGAATAAGATAAGCCTATGAATGCCAAAACTTTAGTTTTGGTTTTCATGGGGTTGAACAACGAGCAAAGCGAGGCGTTAGATATGGGATTTCCATCACCGGCACAGGACTATGTTGAACTCCCACTCAACATAAACGACCTCTGTGATATCACAGGAAACGGTCGCGTTATTGAAACATCAGCAGGTTATGCGGTGATTAACCCCGCATTAAAATGTACGCCTGGTGCGGACGTTCTGATCCAGGCATTCGGGCGTACGCATTTCGCAAAAGTCGCCGGTCACTCTTTTATAACATCCGACGGCGAAGCACTGGAAGGCGAAGCACTGGATGATGTGGTTGTTTTAGGCAGGGTTACGCACCTCATTAACCGCACAATAAACGACGATAACTGCCCTGTGATCTGATGGTTTTACCATTGCCGCGCCGTTCATGCGGTTGTGCATGTCTATGGTGCATGAAAATGAAGGATCGTTAGAGGATCGTCTATGCCCCGGCCCGCCAGTTCTGGCGGGCTTTTTCATATTTCATGCACCTGCATGAAAACTATTACATGAAGCGCGCAGGCGTGGCGGGGCTACGAGCGCGCGCTTTAAGGTCAAGGCGAGGTTATAAGACTATTTTTGACCCCGGCAGGCATGCCGGGAAGGTAGCAAATCGTGCATGTGCAGGTCGCAGTAAGGTTCATTGTAGCTATGCGATGCCTGAGATAATACGAAATTCAGCGTAGCTTAGAGGGCCTTACAGGCTAGCCGTTATGGTGCGGACATTCGAGATGGAAGGCAACAAAAAATGTGCTGACCAAGGATCTGTAATTACTATAATGATTGTATGGAAGGAGTAACTTTACGAATCGCTTGCATACAGAGTGATAGAAGAGTTAAGTTATACTTCCCCCCAAAAAGATAATACAAACTTAAAAATTAGGCATACATTTTCTTAGAGAGATTAATATGAACTTCGACGCCACACCATTAAATATTAAAAATATACTTTCTGTTAAGCAGCGTTATGTCATACCAAGAAACCAAAGGGAATTTAGTTGGGAGAAATTGCAGCTTGATGAGTTTTGGCAGGATATCACACGTAATGTGAAATTAAATCCAAAGGGCGATGATTTTGAATGTAATGAGTATTTTATCGGTACAATAGTATTATCTGGAGCTGATAGTGATGACGTGTTGGAAGTTGTTGATGGCCAACAGCGTTTCAGTGTCATAACAATTTTGCTTTCATTAATATCAAGACTTTTAAGGAAATACAATCAAAACGATTTTGCAGAAGATATTTTTAAAACATACATAGTCACGGCTAATCAAACCTACAATAGAAATTCCATTAATGCTAATGGCGAATCTGTTGTTGAGAAGTTATCAAAAAATAGTGATAGGACTTTTTTTAAGCTTAGTTTTCAAGATAGAATTGATCATAAACCCAAAACAACATGTGATGAGGATAAGAAAATCCATTATGCTGGGATTTTTTTAAATAGAAAGCTTGGTAAAAAAGCTCTATGTAGTGCTTTATTAAGAGATGGCGCATCAAAATATAACAAAGAAGACT
The DNA here is from genome assembly GCF_037152055.1 of Pseudescherichia sp. AS216. Lineage (NCBI taxonomy): Bacteria > Pseudomonadati > Pseudomonadota > Gammaproteobacteria > Enterobacterales > Enterobacteriaceae > Pseudescherichia > Pseudescherichia sp. AS216. The sequence continues at coordinate 24,860 of NZ_JBBCMV010000002.1, forward strand.
ATCTTTTTTGTTTAAGTGCAGTATATAGCATGATAACCAATTACCTCAAGTTGGTAAGAATATCTGTAGGCAAAGAAGATGATGCTTATGATATATTTGAAGTGCTAAATGCTAGAGGAATAAATCTCAGCTCGATTGACTTGATAAAAAATAAAGTTTTTCAAAGCTGTGCCGAGACATATCCTGTCGATAAAGCGAGGGAAAAATGGGATTATATTATAAGTTGCATTGAAGAAAGAGACAGCAACTCAACGATGGCAGACTACGTCAGATGTTGGTGGCTCTCAAAATTTAATTATATTGGAGAAGATCAATTATACCGCGCATTTAAGAGAGAGTTAAATGATGGAGTAACTGGCTTAACTGCAACGTCTTTCTTGGATGAGCTTCATAGAGATGTTGAATTGTACTGTAAGATAATCTCTCCTGATATTGATGATTGGCCTCAGCAAGACCAAAGGCATATATTTAACTCATTAACAGCTTTTGAAACGTTCAATGTATCCATTCCGAGGCCTTTCATTCTATCTCTTCTTAGGAAAAGGAGGGATAAATCTAAGAGCTTAACACAAAAAAAATTAATTGAATGTCTGGATAAGCTTGAGAGCTTCCATTTCAAATTTAATGCTATTTGTCGCTTAAGACCTTCTGGGATAGATGCTAAGTATTCCGTTCTCGCAGTTAGTCTTGATAAAGCTAGTAACAAAAAAGAAATAGAGAAAGTATTAGGCAATGCGACTGATTATTTCCTAGCGAAACGTCCAAATGAAAAAGTATTCAATGAATCATTTATTAAAAATTTATCTTACACCAATAAAAAAACCTCTCAACGAAAACTTATAATGTATATGTTTGAAAGGTTAGAAAAGGAATTGCGAGGAACAAATGAGCTTAAGATGGATCTAGTTTCACTTGAGCATATCGGCTCTCAAAGTAATTTCGACACAGGCACGGTCGGGTTAATAGGAAATCTTCTGCCATTATGTTTCACATTGAATGAATCTAGTAAAAATTCTGACTTACAGAAAAAGGCACAAGAATACGAGAAATCAAGTTTATTGGTAGTTGACGAGTTTTTGAATGAAATTAAGTCTAGCGGATTAGAATGGAATACTGACAAAGCTATAGCTAGAACGATGTCTTTATCAGGAAAACTTTATCACTTAATTTGATATTAATGCAGGGTAGAAGCTTTGCTGCTACCCTGCTTAATATTAGAATAACACCTACTCAAGCGAGTAAGTAGCAAATTTAATTATCTCCTCTCCTGCCCATTCGTTTAGTTCTTCCATGCGCTTCTGCAATGGCAGCAGCTCGTTACGGACAAAGACGCGGGCGGCTTTCTCAACATCACCAAACCCGCCGGTGTTAGTCGGAATGATGCCCATCAGCTGCGGCGGCACTCGATGGGCGGCCAGCATGTCATCCCGGCTCACATTTTTGATGTTTAGAAACTCATCCTTTGCCGCAACCTCAGACAGCGGGATGATCTGAATGCCGTCCTTCTTTCCGTTCGGACTGTACATAAACAGGTTTCGGAAGTTGCCCGGCCCTTTCGATTTTTTTAGCGCCTCGCGGATATTGTCCACGTCTTGCTGGTTAGCCGCGGGATCTGACATGTACATGATAAAACCCGCGTGGCTGCCGTTCAGGTAATACTTCCGGCGGAACATAGTCGCGGACTCGTTCAGCAGCGTGGACGGAATGGCGGACAGGTAATCCGGCAGGCCATAAATCTCCTGGTTCAGATCCGCTTCCATCAGATGAAAGACCCGCCCCGGCGCAAACTCGTAGGGCTGCTTCTGATAGCCGTACTGCACGAACCAGTAATGATCCGGGTCAATGCCGCGCCGGGTAAACTTGGCAAGTGACGCCTCAAGCGTCAGCGTGTCGCCTAACCGGTTCACCCGCTTCTCAAGATAGGCATTCCCGAAGACAAGAAAGTCCTGGACGAAACGGCCAAATGCCTGCTTGGACAGCTGGCGGTGCGGCTTAAAAGTGCTGACCAGAATGTTACGTTTCACCTGTATTGCGCTGCTGTGATGGACCGCTGCGCGGTACGTACGCGCCAGCCCGTCCAGGCTGATGGGCGGTTCATACCACCTGTCGACCTGAACGCATTCCAGATAGTCCAGCAGTTCGCGGCGATCGAGCACCGGCACGGGGTCCCCGAATGAAAACGCCTCGGCATGAGCGCCGCCGGGTTGTTCGGTCATGGTCTGCGCGGCAGACTGGCGGCGCAGCTCCTGCGCGCCGGGCTTACGTTTACCCATCAGTAAATCTCCACAATAGTGCTGTTATTCGCCGTTGCGCCTTCCAGCGGTTCGTTAAAGAGTGCGTGCATGGTTGCCCATGCCAGATCGGCGTGGCTGGCTTCCTCGCTGCGGCTGGCCTCATACGTTGGGCGGTTTCCGCTGGCCGTGGTGCTTTTGCGGATCGCCATAAATGACTGCGCGACGTCGGTCATGCCCGCGTCAAACTCAAGGCGGCGGCTCGCGATGATGTCGTAGGCTTTGAGCACCAGGGCGTTTTTGACGTTGGGGTTGTAGACAAACTCACGGACGCCGGGGTAAAACGCTTTCACGTTCTCATAGACGCCGTGGCCCACGCCGGTCGAGTCGATGCCGATATAGGTCACGTTAAACTGCAGGGTCAGCTGCCGGATGGCTTCTGCCTGGGCGCGGAAGTCCATCCCGCGCCACTGGTAGCGCTGCAGGATGCGGAACTTGCCGCCCGGCACCAGAGGGGGCGCGATCACCACGCACCCGGCACTGTCGCCGTTCGTTGTCCCTTTCGCCGGGTCATAGCCGATCCATACGGGGCGGTTAGCGAACGGGCGAATCATCAGCGGCTCAAAGTCGTCCCAGACTTCCCAGCTGTCCACCATGCAGCCCTGCATAAGGGCCAGGTTAAACACGGACGCCAGATCGTCCATAAACACACACATCAGCAGGTTCTGGTAATCCTCCGGACTGTAGCGCTGGCGCAGCTGCTCCAGGTCGAACAGGTCGCAGCCACCTCGCACCGCATCTTCCACGGTGATGATCTGGCGATACTGGCCGTCAGCACAGAGTGCGCCCTTCGCCAGATGGCTATGGGAAAGGTCGATCTCTATCCTGTCGTGCTTTGTCCGGCCCTTGTTAAACTGAGCACCGGACCAGAACGGATAGGCGCTGTGCGTCAGGCTGGACGGCGTGGAGAAGTAGGTTTCACGCCATTTTTTATGCAGCGCCATACCGGACGCCACTTTCTGCAGCTCCTGGAATTTTGGTATCCAGAAATATTCGTCCAGATAGAGGTTTCCATGATAGCTCTGCGCGGTCCGGGCGTTGGTTCCGAGGAAATACAGCGTCGCCCCGTTTGGCAGCACCATCGGATCGCCGCGCAGCTCTACATCAACCTCTTTCGCAAACTCAACAATGTACTGCTTGAAAACGTGAGCCTGGGCTTTACTCGCTGAGAGAAAAATCTGGTTGCGTCCGGTGATGAGCGCATCAATCAGTGCCTCACGGGCAAAAAAGAACGTCGCCCCGATCTGGCGTGATTTCAGCAGGTTCCTGACGGCGTATTTATTCCCGGCTTCCCACCACTGGCGCTGGTAGTCGAACATGGTGGAGTGGAAAATTTCTTCCAGCTTCTCGATCTGGTTATCGCTGAAAACGTTTTTCTCTGGCGGCCTGCGCGGGCCTTTGTTGCGGTTGGCTACCTTCGGATTGAGGTCGGCTTCGTTGCCGCCCTCGTTAAATTTACCAATGCGGGCGTGGCGCTCAGCCTGACGGGCCAGCAGGTCAATTTCCTTAAAATCTCGCCCCTCCTTTGCGGGCTTCATGATGAGCTGGCAATAGCGCGCCGCCGTGGTCAGCTGCATCTGATCCAGAGGACCGATATCGCTCCACTTGTCACGCTTTTTCCAGCTGTGAACGGTTGCGGGTTTCTCTCCCAGCATTTCAGCAATGCGGGCGATGCGTATACCGCTGAAATACAGAAACATCGCCTGTTTTCGCGGGTCGAGGTCCGGGTTAATCGTCGTCATGTTCATGGCGTCAGACTACGGCCCCGCGTTCACCTGCGCCGCTTCGCCCTGTTGTGCCATTTTTCCCACAATGGCCGCGCGTTGTTTATCCCTCCCCTGAAACGCAAACATAAAGCCTCTCGACACGTCCAGAACAACCGGAGCCGGACAGATGGCAAAAAAATCAAAGCGTTTTCGTATTGGGGTGGAAGGTGCCACCACTGACGGGCGCGTCATTGAGCGCGTATGGCTGACCCAGATGGCGGAGAATTACAGCCAGCAGGTCTACACCGCTGTAGTCAATATGGAGCACATCAAGGGCTATACGCCTGACAGCTCTTTCCGCCGTTTCGGCATCGTGGAAGCGCTGGAAGCAGAGGAAATCAGTGAAGGCCCGCTGAAAGGCAAGATGGCGTTATACGCCTGGATTGTCCCGACCGACGAGCTGGTTTCCATGACCGCGAAGCTGCAGAAGCTCTTCACCTCAATGGAAGTAAACCCGAAATTTTCCGACACCGGGGAAGCCTATCTGGTCGGCCTGGCTGTCACTGACGATCCGGCCAGTCTTGGCACGGAAATGCTGCAGTTTAGCGCCAGCGCTGAGGCTAATCCGCTGGCACGTCGCAAACAAGACCGCGACAACCTCTTCACCGCTGCCGAAGAAACCCTCTTCGAATTTGAAGACCTGCCGGAAGAAAAGCCGGGCCTGTTCGCCAGCATCAAAGCGCTGCTTTCCCGTAAATCCGCTGACGACGACGCCCGCTTTGCTGACGTGCATCAGGCCGTTGAAGAGGTCGCGGGGGCACACCAGGCACTGTCTGAATCGGTGGCAGAAGTCGGCCAGCGCGTCGGCAATCTGAAAGATGATTTTTCACAGCGCCTGGATGCCATGCAGCAACAGCTGTCCACGGCAGAAACCGGGCTTTCCACCCTGCGCGAGCAGTTAGCCGGGGAAGATAGCCGCAGCGATCGCCGTCCGTTCTCTTCCGGCGGTAACGGCAGCTCAGAACAATTAACCACCTGCTGACGGAGCATAAAACCCGATGAAAAAGAAAACCCGCTTTGCCTTTAACGCTTACCTGCAGCAGCTGGCGAAGCTTAACGGAATCGACGTAAGCGATATTGGTTCTAAATACAACGCTGAGCCATCGGTCGCGCAGACGCTGGAAACTAAAATCCAGGAGTCGTCCGCGTTCCTGACGCGTATCAATATCGTGCCGGTGGATGAGCAGTCCGGTGAGCGTCTGGGTCTGGGCGTCGGCTCGACAGTGGCCGGAACCACGGATACCACCAAAAAAGAGCGTGAACCAACCGATCCGACCTATATCGACGGCGAAGGCTACAAGTGCACCCAGACTAACTTTGATACCGCGCTGGGCTATGAAAAGCTGGACCTGTGGGCAAAGTTTGAAGACTTCCAGATCCGCATCCGTGACGCGATTATCAAGCGCCAGGCGCTGGACCGCATCATGATCGGCTTTAACGGTGAGCGCCGGGAAAAGACCTCTGATCGCCTGACCTATCCACTGTTGCAGGACGTGAATATCGGCTGGCTGGAGAAAATCCGCCGTGAAGCGCCGGTGCGCGTACTGAGCCGGATTGTGGGCAGCGATGGCAGCGTTATTTCTCAGACGGTGCGGATCGGCAAGGGCGGCGATTTTAAAAACCTCGACGCACTGGTTATGGGCGCGGTCAGCGAGAAAATCGAGCCGTGGTACCAGGACGATACTGAGCTGGTCGTTATCTGTGGCCGTTCGCTGATGGCCGATAAATATTTCCCTATCGTCAACCGTGACCAGCCGAACAGCGAGGCGCTGGCCGCCGATCTGATTATCAGCCAGAAGCGTATCGGCGGCCTGCCCGCTGTGCAGGCTCCTTTCTTCCCGGCTAACGCCATCCTGATCACCCGTCTGGATAACCTGTCGATTTACTGGCAGGACGGAACGCGCCGCCGCGCGGTTATCGACAATCCGAAGCGCGATCGAATCGAGAACTTCGAATCTGTCAATGAGGCGTACGTGGTTGAGGATTATGACTGCGTGGCCCTGATTGAAAACATCGAGGTACTGGAAGCCGAAGACGCACCGGCGCAGCAGACTGCAGCGGCGGATATGTCAGATGAGCAGCTGGCGCGCATCGTGGCAATGGCGGCGACCGTCGTGCAGAGCATGAACGCATCGGCAGCACCGCAGACGGCTGAGAATCCGGCAGGCGGCGAGGCGTAATTATGAACCCATTCCGCGCACATACGCGCTTTGTCCAGGCACAGGAGGCCGCCCGTCCGGGCGGCAGTGTCGCCGGGGCCAGCGGCTATGAAAAAATGCTGATGCAGCTTGGCGAGCACATGCGCCGCCTGAAAACGGTACAGGGAACGGAACGCAAGATTGCCCTGAAACGTGAATTTCTGCCCGTCTATGACGCCTGGGTTGCCGGAGTGCTGAAAGCAGATTCCGCGCGCCAGGACGATGTGGCCATGTTCGTTCTTATCTGGCGTATCGATACCGGCAATTACACCGGTGCGCTGGAGATTGCCAGCCACGCCCTGCGGCATGGCTGGGTCCTGCCCCAGCGATTTAACCGCACCACGGCCACCGCGATTGCAGAAGAGTTTGCCGACGCCGCTATGCGGGCGTTTGCAGGCGGTGAAACGTTCAGCGCTGCCCTGTTGACGCAGGCGCTGGAGCTTGTTGAGTCGCACGACATGCCGGATCAGTCCCGTGCCCGGATTTACAAGGCGCTGGGGTTTGCCCTGCGTGACAACGATCAGGCCGTTGCGGCGCTGAATCATCTCAAGCGCGCCCTGCAGCTGGATATGAACTGCGGCGTGAAAACCGAAATTAAGCAGCTGGAAGCCCGGCTGAAAAAAGCCGTCAACGGCGGCTAACCGAACGTGCCCACGCGCGGGGCGGCACGGGGTGGCGACAGGCTATACGCCGCATCAAAACCCCGTCCACCGCCCACCCATCAGGGAGTAGTGAATGAACATGAAATTTGTTTCGCCGGAGCCGGTGAAAGAAAGCGCGCAGGACATTATCCAGAATACCTTTTTCTGGCCCGATCTCGATCTGGCTGAGTGCCGCCGTGAAATGCGCCTGGACGGAACGGTAACAACGGAGAGGCTGAGGCAGCAGGCACTGACCGCCGTTTCTGAGGTGAACGCGGAGCTGTTCAGTTTTCGTCAGAAACAAATGGACCGGGGCTGTGCTGTCCTGACTGATGTCCCGGCGGAAAAAATTGGTGGTGAAAGCGAGCGCGTGCAGCTGTACCGCCGCGCCGTCTGGTGCTGGACAAAGGCGCTGACGGTTGAGACGTACCGGGACTTTGACAGCACGGCGGAGGGGAACAAAAAGGCGGACGAAATGGAGAGCGGCCTGGGTGATTTGTGGCGGGATGCACGCTGGGCGATCGCCCGCCTGCAGGACCTGCCCCACATGACGGTGGAGCTTATCTGATGAAAGTCCGGGCGCAGCAGTATGACACGGTAGACGCAATTTGCTGGCGTCACTACGGGCGCACGCTGGGCATGACAGAAGCGGTGCTGGCCGCCAATCCGGGGCTGGCTGCTGTTGGCCCCATTCTGCCGCACGGTTTAGAGGTGGAGCTGCCTGAGCTGGTCAGCAGCTCCACGGCGCAGACCGTGCAGCTCTGGGAGTGAATATGACTATCGAACGGGTAACAGCAGCCCTGACCTACTGGATAGCGGTTTTCCTCGCCTGGATGGGTAACTGGGATATCCAGGATGTGGGAACCGTTTTCGGAATGGTGCTGGGTACGGGGGCGCTGGGGATCACATGGTATTACCGGCACCAGTCGTTCCAGTTGCTGAAAGCCGGAACTATCAGCCGGGAGGCTTATGAGCGCGTCAATCGTTAAGCGTTGCCTGATTGGTGTGGTGCTGGCGATCGCTGCCACGCTGCCACAGTTTGAGCTGCTGAAAACCTCCCCGCAGGGGCTGCAGCTGATTGCAGATTATGAGGGCTGTCGCCTGACACCGTACCAGTGCGACGCCGGGGTCTGGACTAACGGGATCGGGCATACCGCCGGAGTGGTGCCGGGTAAAACCATCAACGAGCATCAGGCGGCCAGCAACCTGATCGGCGACGTGCTCAATGTAGAGCGCAGGCTGGCAGCATGTGTGCCGGTAGCCATGCCGCAGCAGGTTTATGACAGCCTGGTGAGTCTTGCGTTTAACGTTGGCACAGGCGCGGTGTGTAAATCAACGATGGCGGCATTTATCAAACGCGGTCAATGGCTGCAGGCGTGCAAACAGCTTCCGCGCTGGGTGTACGTCAACGGGATAAAAAACAAAGGGCTTGAAAACCGCCGCGCGCGGGAACTGGCATGGTGTTTAAAAGGAGTCACGCAGTGAAAAACAAACTGATTGCATGGGTGATTGATGTTCTGTTTCTGGGGGCGCTGGCATGGGGAATTTTTCATCCCGGCAGCGTGGTGATGAGCGCGGCGGCCTGTTTCACATTTTTACTGTCGTTTCTCTCAGTCGGTCTGCTGATGCTCGGCCTTTTTGGCTACATCGTTTACGCGTTCTGTGAGCGGGGGGTAGTCAAACCCGGCAGCGAAGCGATGCCGCCAATTCTCTGCAAAATGTTCGGGCTGGGTAAGTCGCTGCCGGGATGGAAAACGGCCAGGTGGATTATCAGCTGCATTTTCATTGTCACAGCTCTGCTGTATTCCGGGTGGTTTGTCACTGCGGTCGTTTACCTGCTCTGTGTGGTACTGGTTCGCTGTATGCGCTGGATGCTGGCTGAGCTGCTGAAAGACTGGCTTGCAGGTGCGAAACCATGCCCCGCAGCGTAACGATCGTCGGTGTGTTGTTGCTGGCCCTGACGCTGTGGCTGGGCTGGCAGTTACGGGAGGCCCGGCGGGATATCGGCGACAGGGATCGCGATATTACCGGGCTGAATCAAAGCCTGGCTAACGCAAAGAGTCAGCTGGCTGCGGTTGACCTGATGGCCAGGGCAAACGACAGCTTTCAGCTGGCCTATCAGCAGGAACAGGACGCAATCACCCTCGCTGCAGTGGCGCGGGCTGAACAGATTAAGAGGCTGACCAATGAAAACCCTGACGTTAAAAAGTGGGCTGACACTCCTTTGCCTGCTGATGTTATCCGGCTGCAACAGCGCCCCGCAATTACCGGAGCGGCCGGTTATCGTGCTTTCCTGTCCGAAGGTGACGCGCTGCCAGCTGCCAGCAAGCGGGCCGACCAATAACGGCGAATTACTGGCGGCGAAAGAGGCGGCGGAAATGGGCTGGGCGCAGTGTGCGGCCAGGGTGGATATGATTGTTGACTGTCAGGAATACCATGAACAAACCCTCATCCCTGCGAACGGCGCTGAATAGCATTCCCTACCTGAGTGCCAACCCTGACGCGCTGCATCTGTTCGTTGACGACGGAAAAGTCATCAGCACAGCCGTGCCGGGGCTTGGCTGGGAATACCAGTACACCCTGAATATGGTCGTTACTGATTTTAGTGGCGATCAGAATCTGCTGACGGCTGTGGTGCTGCAGTGGTTGACGGAAAACCAGCCGGACGCCATGCAGAACCAGGAGCTGCGCGAAAGGCTGTTTCGTTTTGAGGTGGAAATCCTGAAAAACGATCTGGCCGATATCAGCATTTATCTGGCGCTGACGGAGCGTGTGCTGGTTACGGTCCGTGATGGTGTGGCAACGGTGGAGGCAGTGGCGGAGCCGGACGGACCGGCCAGCCACGATGAGCACTGGTTAGCACATTATGGCTGAGCTGAAACAGCTGGATAGCTGGCTGGAGACACTGATTAGCCAGCTGGGAACGGCGCAGCGGCGAAAGCTGATGCGTGATGTGGCCGTGCAGCTGCGGCAGCAACAGCAGCAGAATATTAAGCTGCAGCGCAACCCGGACGGCAGCGCGTACGAACCCCGAAAAGCGAAAGGACGGGCGAAGTCGGGCCGCATCCGTCGGCAGATGTTCAGCAAACTACGAACCGCCCGCTATCTCAAAACCCGGACCACTAACGACGCTGCAGAGGTGGCCTTTGAAGGCCGGGTTCAGCGTATAGCCCGCGTCCATCACTACGGCTTGCGCGATCGTGTCAGGAAGTACGGGCCGGAAGTCACTTATGCCCGCCGGGAGCTGCTCGGCATAACTGACGCATCTGAAGAGATAGTGCGCGATCTCATCATGGAACATCTGTCCCGCTGACCGCGCATTGTCTGGCGCATCGCACAACGCCCGCGACTCATCACCCGGCGGCAAAAATGGAAAACTGATCCCATGAAAAATCCCGAATTTAACCTTGCTGAGATGTACCGCCTGCTGCTGAACCTGGTCAGAACCGGGGTAGTGACCGAAGTGGATGCAGAAAACTGGCAGTGCCGGGTGCAGACCGGCGAACTGCAGACGACGTGGCTTAACTGGCTGACGATGCGCGCTGGCCGGTCCAGAACATGGTGGCGGCCGTCCGTGGGTGAGCAGGTTGTTTTGCTGTCCATCGGCGGCGATCTCACCACGGCGTTTGTGTTACCGGCGATTTACTCAAACGACAACCCGCCGCCTTCTGTATCTGAGGATGCACAGGTAACAACGTTCCCGGACGGCGGCTGGATTGAGTACGAGCCGGAAACCGGGCGCTACCTGCTAAAAGCTGGGGCAAAGATTGTGTTAGAAGCACCGGAAAGCATCCAGGCAAAAACGGGCGAGTTTGTCGTTGAAGCCGCCCGGACGCGTATCAACAGCGAGGTCGTGATCAACGGTGAGGTCACGCAGTCCGGCGGGGCAATGATTTCAAACGGCGTTGTAGTGCACAGCCACAAACACAACGGCGTTCAGAGTGGCGGCAGTTTAACGGGAGGGCCAGCTTGATGATGTATCTGGGTATGAACGCGCAGACAGGCGGCGCGCTGACGGACGTTGAGCACATCCGTCAGTCTGTGCGCGATATTCTGGTGACGCCGGTTGGTTCACGTCTGGCGCGCCGGGAATACGGCTCGCTGATGGCTGAACTGATAGACCAGCCGCAGAACGCCGTTACCCGGCTGCAGGTCATGGCGGCAACATACAGTGCCCTGTGCCGCTGGGAACCACGTATCAGGCTGACGGGCGTGACTACGGAAACGAGCATGGACGGCAAAATGGTTGTTAACCTGACGGGCTACCGTGCAGATAACGCCCCTCTCAGCCTTTCGGTAGACGTGGGGACAGTCGTATGAGTTCCGTCGATCTCTCCCAGCTTCCCGCCCCGGAAATTGTCGATGTACCGGATTTTGAAACCCTGCTGGCAGTGCGTAAGGCGGCTTTTGTCGCGCTTTATCCTTCTGACGAACAGGACGCGGCACGGCGCACGCTGGCGCTGGAATCCGATCCGGTGGTGAAGCTGCTGCAGGAAAATACCTACCGCGAAATCCTCTTACGCCATCGCATCAACGAGGCCGCCCAGGCTGTCATGGTGGCCTATGCACTCAGCAGCGATCTGGATCAGCTGGCTGCTAACTACGGCGTCGGGCGTCTGGTCGTCACGCCTGCCGATGATAACGCCGTGCCGCCGGTTGCGGCGGTGATGGAAACCGACGACGAGTTAAGGCTGCGCGTGCCGCAGGCATTTGAAGGCTTGTCTGTGGCCGGGCCTACAGCGGCTTATGAATTCCATGCACGCAGCGCAGACGGGCGTGTTGCTGATGTGTCGGCAACCAGTCCCGCCCCTGCAACAGTGGTGATAACGGTACTGAACCGCGACGGGAACGGCGCTGCACCTGCCGATCTGCTGGCCGTCGTGGATGCGGCGCTTAACGATGAAAGTATTCGCCCTCTGGCGGACCGCGTGACGGTGCAGAGTGCGGCGATCGTGCCCTATGAGATTAACGCCACGCTGTATTTCTATCCCGGACCGGAAGCGGAGCCAATCCTGGCCGCCGCCCGCACACGGCTTGAAACCTATATCGCCAGCCAGACACGGCTGGGACGTGATATCCGGCGCAGCGCCATTTATGGCGCGCTGCACGTTGAGGGTGTGCAGCGCGTGGAACTGGCAAGCCCGGCGCAGGATGTGGTGCTGGATAAAACCCAGGCCGCGTGGTGCGAAAGCTGGTCTGTGCTGAAAGGTGGTACGGATGAATAGCCTGTTACCGCCGGGATCGTCCGCACTGGAGCGCCGCCTTGCCGCCGCGTGCAGCGATATCACCGGGCTGAATGTGCCGCTGCGTGATCTGTGGAACCCCGCCACCTGCCCGGTGAAATTTTTGCCCTATCTGGCCTGGGCGTTCTCCGTTGACCGCTGGGACGAAAGCTGGGCGGAGGATGTGAAACGTCAGGTGGTCCGGGATGCATTTTTTATCCATCAGCATAAAGGGACCATCAGCGCCGTTCGTCGGGCTGTGCAGCCGTTTGGTTTCCTGATCAGGGTTATTGAGTGGTGGAAAACCGGAGACGTGCCCGGAACATTCCGGCTGGATGTGGGCGTACAGGACCAGGGCATAACGGAAGAAACCTATGCCGAACTGGAGCGCGTGATAAGTGACGCGAAACCGTGCAGCAGGCACATGCTGGGCATGAGTATCAACCTGCAGGTAAACGGGGCGATCAGTCAGGGGGCCGGATGTTATGTCGGTGAAACCCTGACAGTTTATCCGTACACGCCGGAAGCTATTGAGGTAGGCGGCGCAGTCCTGACGGGCGGTGCGGTCCATATTATTGACACTGTAAGGGTATAACATGGCGCAAAAATTCTTTGCCTACCTGACCACGCGCGGAGAAGCGAAGCTGGCGCAGGCTACGGCGCTGGGGGTTCAGCTGAAACTGACGCAGATGGGGGTTGGCGATGGTGGCGGTACGCTGCCCACGCCGTCCCCCTCACAGACAAAGCTGGTTAACGAGCGGCGACGTGCCGGGCTTAATTCGCTGACGGTCGACCCGCAAAACCTGAGCCAGATTATTGCAGAGCAGGTGATCCCGGAAAACGAGGGGGGTTGGTGGATACGTGAAATCGGACTGTATGACGATGCGGGGGAAATGATTGCCGTTGCCAACTGTGCCGAAACTTATAAGCCGCTACTGGCTGAGGGGTCGGGACGGACGCAGGTTATCCGTATGGTGCTGATCGTCAGCAGCACAGAGGCCGTGACGCTGAAAATCGATCCGTCGGTTATTCTGGCAACCCGGAAATATGTCGACGACGCGATGATAGTTGTCAGCAATGCACTGGCGGGTAAGCAGCCGCTCAATGACACGTTAACGGCGCTTTCAGGTAAGGATGTTAACGGGATCATGGAATGGCTCTCCGCGCTGGCCGGTGATTATGCATCAGCAGCAGGGTTTGAGGCGGGTCGAAAGGAATACCCGTATATCCGGCAGAGCCCTACAAATGAGATCGTCAGGCTGGCAACGCGTGATTATGTCAGTCAGGCAGTCAGTCAGGCTATCTCGTCTCTCGTTGCGTCATCACCGGCGGCGCTGGACACGCTGAAAGAACTGGCTGATGCGCTGGGGAACGATCCGAGTTTTGCAGCGAACATGGTCAAAGCCCTTGCAGGCAAGCAGCCACTGGATGCAACCCTGTCGGCGCTGGCGGGTAAAAATATTGCCGGTCTTGTGGCTTACCTGTCTGTTTTGACCGCCGATTATGCGTCCGCAGCGGGATTTGAGGCGGGCCGTGCAGATACGCCCTATATGCGTCACAGCCCGTCAAGTCAGGTCATCAGGCTGGCAACCCGTGATTACGTCAGTCAGGCAGTCAGTCAGGCTATCTCGTCTCTCATTGCGTCATCACCGGCGGCGCTGGACACGCTGAAAGAACTGGCTGATGCGTTGGGGAACGATCCGAGTTTTGCGGCAAACATGATTAACGCCCTTGCGGGCAAGCAGCCGCTTGATGCCACCCTGACAGCGCTGGCGGGTCGAAGCGTCGCCGGACTGCATTCCTATCTTGGACTGGGTGAGGCGGCAAAGCGTGCTGTTGGTGCTGGCGCAGGGCAGATACCTGATATGTCCTATTTTGCATCCGATCTGCGCTCGACCGGACTTATGCGCCTGCCGGGCGGGCTGATCTGGCAGTGGGGCAGCGCCATTCCCGGCGCTGGCGGGGTGGTAACGGTGAATTACCCTGTGGCGTATTCCCAGCGGCCATTCAACATTGGGTTTGGATACAGGCAAAGCACCGAACCCAGCGCAATGCAGAGCATTATTCTGGATGACCGTATTGTTAATAATATCGGCTTCCAGGTTAAATCTTTTCAGTTTCAGGATGCACAGGTGAGCGCCGGAGCCAGCGCCTTTTTCTGGAGTTCCATAGGGGTATGACAATGTTTTACAGTGCAACCACTAACGCGTTTTATCTGCCTGAAAAAGAGGCTGACTACAAAGCGCAAAATGTATGGCCATTCGACGCTATTCCGGTTTCTGATGAAGTTGTCAGTGAATTTATAGCAGAGCCGCCTGCGGGGCAGTTACGCATCGCCGGAGATGATGGAATGCCATGCTGGGCTGATATTCCGCCGCTGACGCAGGCAGAATTACAGGCAGTGGCTGAGGACGAACGCCAGTGGCGTATCTCCGCCGCAAATGGCTATATCAACAGCCAGCAGTGGCCGTCAAAGCTGACACTACAACGGCTCTCTGCGGCAGAGAAGGCGACGTTTACCGCCTGGCTGGATTATCTGGACGCGCTTACCGCTATCGACACGGCAACCGCGCCGGATATTGAATGGCCGGAGAAACCGCAATAAAACCAACCCCGCGCTGCGGGGTTTTTACTGCCCTGATACCGGCACGCACGGTTAGTTGTGACCGTGCTGGCCATCAACAGCAGCACGGTCAGAAGTGACCTTGCTCGATACGCTCTCCCCTCCTGCCTCTCTTCCTCCTGTTGTGCTAAAGACCATACAACCCGCACCAACTGACCTGACCGCGTGATGCCTGCAACATGGTCCTGACCCATTCTCTGGAGAAACTATATGGCTCAGGATTCATATCACCACGGCGTCCGCGTGCAGGAGATTAACGAAGGCACGCGCACGATCAGCACCGTTAGTACGGCCATCGTCGGGATGGTCTGTACGGCTGACGATGCCGACGCCGCCGCGTTCCCGCTGAATAAGCCCGTTTTGCTGACTGACGTACTGACGGCAAGCGGCAAGGCAGGCGAAAGCGGCACGCTGGCCCGCGCACTGGATGCTATCGGCGATCAGGCAAAGCCGGTTACGGTTGTTGTCCGCGTCCCGCAGGGCGAAACCGAAGCAGAAACCACCTCTAACATTATCGGCGGCGTGACCGCAGAGGGCCGCCGCACCGGCATGAAAGCCCTTCTTGCTGCACAAAGCCAGCTTGGCGTTAAGCCCCGCATTCTCGGCGTGCCGGGCCATGACACCAAAGCTGTCGCCACGGAGCTGCTGAGCGTGGCGCAGTCCCTTCGCGGCTTTGCCTACCTCACTGCATACGGCTGCAAAACCATCGAAGAGGCGATTGCCTATCGCGCCAATTTCAGCCAGCGCGAGGGAATGCTGATCTGGCCTGATTTTGTCAGCTGGGATACAACCACGAACGCAGAGGCGACGGCATACGCCACCGCGCGCGCCCTCGGCCTGCGCGCCAAAATCGACAACGACACGGGCTGGCACAAATCCCTGTCTAACGTTGGCGTAAATGGCGTGACGGGTCTTTCTGCGGACGTGTTCTGGGATCTGCAGGATCCGGCAACCGATGCGGGCCTGCTGAACCAGAACGATATCACCACACTGATCCGCCGTGATGGTTTCCGCTTCTGGGGTTCCCGCTGTCTGAGCGACGATCCGCTGTTCGCGTTTGAGAACTACACCCGCACAGCCCAGGTGCTGATGGACACAATGGCAGAAGGCCAGATGTGGGCGGTAGATAAGCCGCTTACGCCTTCACTGGCCCGCGACATTATCGAAGGTATCCGCGCCAAAATTCGCAACCTGGTGAATCAGGGGTATCTGCTTGGCGGCGATTGCTGGCTGGATGATTCGGTCAACGATAAAGATACCCTCAAGGCCGGTCAGCTGATGCTGGACTACGACTACACGCCAGTCCCGCCGCTGGAAAACCTGATGCTGCGCCAGCGCATCACCGATCGTTATCTGATGGACTTTTCAAGCCAGGTAAAAGGCTAAGGGGAAAAAATGGCACTGCCACGCAAACTTAAATACCTGAACCTGTTTAACGACGGGGAAAACTACATGGGTCTTGTGGAGTCCCTGACCCTGCCGAAATTCACGCAGAAGTTTGAAAAATACCGTGGCGGCGGTATGCCGGGCGCGGTCGATGTCAGCATGGGCCTGGACGATGGCGCGCTGGATACTGAATTTGAGATCGGAGGCACTGAGGCCCTGCTCTTTAAGCAGCTGAAAGCAACCACTGTCGACGGCGTGCAGCTGCGCTTTGCTGAGTCCATCCAGCGCGATGATACCGGTGAAGTGCAGGCGGTGGAGCTGGTTGTGCGTGGCCGCCACAAGGAACTGGATTCTGGCACGCATAAGCAGGGCGACAGCAGCACCACAAAAGTGTCCAGCACCAACAGTTACGCGAAGCTGACCATCAACGGCGAAGTCATCTATGAAGTGGACCTGGTGAATATGGTCTGGATTGTTGACGGTGTGGATCTGATGGAAGCGCACCGCGCCGCCATCGGCCTGTAATTTATGGCGCGGCTCGCCGCGCCTTCTCTCTTCACTCATTTTTAACGCGGACTCATCATGAAAAACGAAAAAAACGAACTGCCGGAAAACGCACTGCCTGAAATTAAAAACGAAGCCACCGTAACGCTGGATGCGCCGGTTGTGCGCGGCAAGTCGGAAATTACAGAAATCGTTGTGCGTAAGCCTAATTCCGGGGCGCTGCGTGGCGCACGCCTCCAGGCGCTGATGGATATGGATGTGGATTCGATGATGCTGGTACTTCCCCGCGTCACCACCCCGGCGCTGACCCGTGCAGAGGTAATGATGCTGGAGCCGGGCGACCTGTTTCAGCTGTCACTGGAGCTGGTCAGTTTTTTGTTGCCGAAGTCGGCAATGTCAGCTTTCCAGCAGAGCTGATTGTTGAAGACCTGGTGGCGGACATCGCCACCGTGTTTCACTGGCCACCCTCCGCCACGGCTGACATGACGCTTACTGAGGTTCTGGAGTGGCGGCACAAAGCCATTTTGAGAAGCGGAGCCTCCGATGAGTGATCGTAACCTGCGCCTGCAGGTTGTTTTAAACGCGGTGGACAAGCTCACCCGTCCTTTCAAACAGGCGCGCGCCAGCACTCAGGAGCTGGCCGCCGCCGTCAAAAAATCCCGCGACGCCCTCAAACAGATTAACCAGACCAGCTCGCAGCTGGACGGATACCGCAAGCTGCAGGCAGAAAGCCAGAAGCTGGGCGACCGGCTGAGCTATGCCCGTCAGCGTGCCAGTATGCTGAGCAATGAGCTGGGACAGATGGGGCCGCCGTCACAGCGGCAGATTGTGGCGCTGGAACGCCAGCGGCTGGCAGTCCAGCGGCTTGAGGAACGCCACGGCAGGCTACAGCAAAAAGCCGGGCAGGTTCGCGCAGAACTGTACCGGGTCGGGATATCCGCTAACGACGGGGCCAGCGCCACGGCACGTATCACCCGCGAAACCGAAAAATACAATCGCCAGCTGGCTGATCAGGAAGCCCGGCTGCGGCGTGTTGGTGAGCAGCAGAGGAAGATGAACGCTGCCCGCGAGCAGTACAGCAAAACGCTGGAAGTGCGCGACAGGGTAGCGGGTGCAGGTGCTGCAATGACCGCTGTAGGGGTGGGCATGGGTGCGCCGGTTGTGGCGGCGGTTAAAAGCTATGCCAGCCTGGAAGATGCCATGAAAGGCGTAGCGAAGCAGGTTAACGGGCTGCGCGACGATAACGGCAACCGCACCGCTCATTTTTACGAGCTGCAGGCCGCCATTAAAACGGCCAGTGAGCAACTACCGCTGCAGAACGGGGCCGTCGATTATGCCGCCCTGGTTGAAGGCGGCGCACGCATGGGGGTCGGTGAAAACGCCAAAACATGGGCAGAGCTGAAAAAAGAGCTGCTTGATTTTGCATCCGTGTCGGCAAAGGCTGCAACCGCGTTTGAGCTGCCGGCTGATCAGCTGGCTGAGGATTTAGGGAAAATTGCCGGGCTGTATAAGGTCCCGACCAGCGAGATTGAGCGTCTGGGCGATGTGATCAACTACCTCGACGATAACGCCAAATCAAAAGGCGCGGACATTATCAACGTGATGCAACGCATGGGGGGCGTTGCCGACAAACTCGACTTCCGCAAAGCTGCAGCTCTGGGTTCCACGTTCCTGACCCTGGGCGCAGCGCCGGAGGTCGCCGCCAGTGCATCCAATGCGATGGTGCGCGAACTGTCGATTGCCAGTATGCAGAGCGATCGCTTTATGGACGGCATGGACGCGCTGAAGCTAAAGCCTGCGCAGCTTGAAAAAGATATGGTAAGAGACAGCATGGGGACCATTGCTCGCGTACTGGAAATGGTTAACCGCCTTCCAGAAGAAAGGCGAATGAATGTCCTGACGCAGCTGTTTGGTAAGGAATTTGGCGATGATGCTGGAAAGCTGGCAAACAATATGGGGGAACTGTACCGCCAGTTAGGGCTGGTTAAAGGCGCTGCATCAATCGGGTCAATGCAGAAAGAATCCGATATCAACAAAGACAGCCTGTCAGCGCAATGGATGCTTTCAAAGGCCGGAACCAGTAACGTTTTAAGCGGTCTGGGGGAAAGTTTACGCCCGCCATTAATGGAAATAATGAGTGATATCCGTCAGGTGACTGGTGTAGTGCGGCGGTGGGTTGAGGAAAATCCTGAGTTGGCAGGAACCCTGATTAAAGTGACCGCCGGGGTTGCTGCTGTGGCGGTGGTGCTGGGTACGCTGATGGTCGCCGTGGCGGCAATTATTGGGCCTCTGGCCGTGGTTCGCCTCAGCATGAGCACGCTGGGAATTCGTGTTCTGCCGGGTCTGCTCAGCTCTGCGCAGGGTCTGGGTAACGGTCTGCTGTGGCTGGCTAAATCGCCTCTCACATTGCTCTCAGGCGGATTTGCGCGTAACGCCAGCGCCTCGCGTGCGCTGTCAGGTCCAATTTCCTCGCTGGGATCGTCTCTGTCCATCATGGGGAACGCTGCGTCCCGCGTGGTTTCCGGGCCGCTGGCGCTGCTGCGTGGTGGGATGTGGGCCATGCTCAATCCGCTGGCCGCCGGTCGGGCTGCGTTAAGCGGGCTGGGCCGCTCTTTGTTGTGGCTGGTCATGTCACCGCTGGCGCTGCTCCGCACCGGGTTAATGTTTATTTCCGGGGCGCTGACCGTGCTGTTAAGTCCGATCGGGCTGGTTGTGGCCGCGCTGGCCGGGGTGGCGATGGTTGTCTGGAAATACTGGGAGCCAATTAAGGCGTTTCTGGGTGGCGTGGTTGAAGGCTTTAAAGCTGCAGCCGCACCGATTAGCGCGGCCTTTGAGCCGCTGCGGCCAGTGTTCCAGTGGATAGGCGATAAGGTGCAGGCACTGTGGGGCTGGTTTAATGACCTTCTGACGCCGGTTAAATCAACATCACAGGAGTTACAGAGTGCTGCGGGTATGGGGCGGCAGTTTGGTGAGGCCCTGGCTGACGGTCTGAATATGGTTATGCATCCTCTGGAAACGCTGAAATCCGGCATTTCGTGGTTACTGGAAAAGCTGGGGATTGTCAGCCAGGAGGCGGCAAAAGCGAAGTTGCCCGAGCAGATTACCCGGCAGCAGCCCGCCACGGTAAGCAGTGATGGCCGGGTTACTCTTCCCGCCGGAGGTTCACCGTATGCCGGTTACGGAATGCCGGGGTTTGCAGGGTTCCATGATAATGGTGGCGTGATCCCTCGCGGCCAGTGGGGCGTGGTGGGTGAGAATGGCCCGGAGATCGTAAACGGACCCGCCAGTATAACCAGCCGCCGCCGGACTGCATCGCTGGCTGCTGCAGCTGCGTTTGCTTTCAGCAGCGTTTCACAACCAACTGCTGCGGCCATGCCGAAACCGCTGCACCCGTTCAGCCTTCCCGCCGTGGAATACCGGGAGGAAATGCCGCGCCGTGCGTCTGCGCCTGTGATCACTCAGCCCGTCAGTATTCACGCGCCAATCAGTATTTATGCCCAGCCAGGGCAAAGCGCTAACGACATAGCCCGCGAGGTGGCGCGGCAACTTGATGAACGTGAACGCCGGGCCGGTGCGCGCACGCGGAGTAATTTTTCAGACAGGGGAGACTTCGAATGATGATGGTGCTGGGGTTATTCGTTTTCGCACTGAAAACTATTCCGTATCAGGAGCTGCAGCTACAGCGCCAGTGGCGTCACGCCAGTAACAGCCGGGTTAACGCCCGGCCAGTGCTGCAGTTTGTGGGACCTGATACGGACACTATCACGCTGAACGGTACGCTGATGCCTGCCATTACTGGCGGCAATCTCTCGATGCTGACGCTGGATCAGATGGCGGAGACAGGTAAGGCATGGCCACTTATTGAGGGCAGCGGCACGATTTACGGCATGTTTGTTATAGAGAGCATCAACCAGACTAAACGCGAATTATTCAGTGATGGCGCGGCGCGACAGATTGAATTCACTATCACCCTTAAACGGGTGGATGAGTCGCTGAATAACATGCTGGGCGATCTGTCGGGGCAGCTTACCCAGCTTAAGGATTCTGCAATCTCGATGGCCGGAGGGTTATTGTCATGACAGGTATCTCATGGATGGAAGGAACCGGACTGATACCGGCTTTCCGCGTCACGCTCGAAAATAAGGACATAACAACCACGATTGAGCCACGGCTGATATCGCTGACGCACACGGACAATCGGGGGTTTGAGGCTGACCAGCTGGATATGGAGCTGGATGATGCTGACGGACTGTTGATGATGCCGCGCCGCGGTGCGGTGCTGTCACTGGCGATCGGCTGGCAGGGAGAACCGCTCTATGTGAAGGGAAAATTTACGGTAGACGAAATTGAGCACTCAGGTGCGCCGGACAGGCTAACTATCCGTGCGCGGTCGGCTGACTTCCGCAACACACTGAACATCAAGCGTGAAAAATCATGGCATAACACCACTGTCGGGGCGGTCATCAGCGAGATGGCCGCCAGGCACAAGCTGCAGCAGGCAATTGGCGAAGATATGGCAAAGCAGCCGCTGGACCATATCGATCAGACCAATGAGTCTGACGGGTCGTTTCTGATGAGGCTGGCCCGCCAGTATGGCGCTATCGCGTCAGTAAAAAACGGCAACCTCATGTTTATTCGCCAGGGTCAGGGCATGACGGCCAGCGGCAAGCTGCTGCCTGTTATGACGATCACCCGTTCAAGCGGTGATGGCCACCGGTTCAGCATGGCCGATCGCGGAGCCTATACGGGTGTGGTTGCCAGCTGGCTGCATACCAAAGAGCCAAAGAAAAAGCAGGAGGTAAAAGTAAAACGCCGCCGTCGTCGTAAAGCAGCTGCGAAACCAACTAAGGCCCCGGAGCCTAAGCAGGGTGAATATCTGATCGGCACCGATGAGAACGTAAAGGTTCTGAGCCGTACCTATGCCAACAAAGCAAATGCCGAACGGGCCGCCAAAATGACATGGGAGCGTATACAGCGCGGGGCGGCAACGTTTTCTATCAACCTGGCTAAGGGGCGCGGCGATCTGTTCCCGGAGCTGCCGGTAAGGGTCAGCGGATTTAAGGGACCGATAGACGAGGCAGACTGGACGATTACAACTGTGACCAACACTATTGGGGAGGGCGGCTTCACAACATCGCTGGAACTGGAAGTAAAAATCGCAGATTTGGATATGGAATAGCGAGGCGGCAGTTTAAAAATGAAACAAAAAAGGATAACATATCTTGCAAATTTAAGACGAGGCCTACAGAAAATGATGAATTGTCCGCTATGCGGTAGCGCTGCCCATACCCGAAGCTCGTTCCAGGTCTCAAAAACAACGAAAGAACGTTACAACCAATGCCGGAATATTGAATGTAGCCACACGTTTGTAACGCATGAAACGTTTGTCAGGTCGATAACGTGTCCAGGGGTGGTAGTGGCCGCCCCGCCCCACCCTGCTACGGGCGGGCAAAGCCACATGAATTTTTGAATCAGCCCACCTTATGGTGGGCTTTTTTATGGGCAAAAATGGTCACTGTCCATTATTTGGTGGGCATTTGGTGGACACAAGGCCAAAAAAAAGGGGCTGGAAAACTCCAACCCCTTGATTCTACAAGACTAATTCGGATGTCGCGACAGCGAACCTTAGTTCAGACGCTCTTTGATACGAGCAGACTTACCGGTACGCTCACGCAGGTAGTACAGTTTAGCTTTACGTACAGCACCACGACGTTTAACAGCAATGCTGTCAACTACCGGAGAGTGAGTCTGGAAGACACGCTCAACGCCTTCGCCGTTGGAAATTTTGCGAACAGTGAATGCAGAGTGCAGACCGCGGTTACGAATAGCGATAACCACGCCCTCGAATGCCTGCAGACGTTTTTTGGAACCTTCAACAACCCATACTTTCACTTCCACGGTATCACCCGGACGGAAGGAAGGTACGTCCTGCTTCATCTGCTCTTGTTCAATTTGCTTAATGATGTTGCTCATAATTTAATCTCTTATCCTGGGTAAACTGATATTTGGAGGCTTACGCCATCCCATCATGTATTTGCTGCTGTTGTGCGTGCTCTTTTCGGAACTCCGCCAGCAGCTTTGCTTGCTCTTCAGTCAGAGCCAGGTTTTCCAGAAGTTCAGGTCTTCTAAGCCAGGTGCGGCCCAGCGACTGTTTCAGACGCCAGCGACGTATCTCGGCATGGTTACCCGACAGCAGAACCGCCGGCACCTCCATGCCTTCTAACACCTCAGGACGGGTATAGTGTGGGCAGTCCAGCAACCCATCGGCAAAGGAATCTTCCGTTGCCGAAGCCTCATGCCCCAGTACGCCTGGAATAAACCGGGCAACCGAGTCAATCAGCGTCATTGCTGGTAACTCACCACCGCTGAGCACGTAATCGCCGATAGACCACTCTTCGTCGACTTCGGTTTGGATCACACGCTCATCGACCCCTTCGTAGCGCCCGCACACCAGAATCATTTTCTGATTCGTTGCCAGTTCGCTCACGCCCGCTTGATCAAGCTTGCGTCCCTGAGGTGACAGATAGATCACCTTTGCGCCCTCACCCGCCGCGGCTTTCGCTGCGTGGATGGCATCCCGCAAGGGTTGAACCATCATCAGCATCCCCGGTCCGCCGCCGTAAGGACGATCGTCCACGGTACGGTGCCGGTCATGAGCGAAGTCACGTGGACTCCAGCTCTGGATGCTCAGCAGGCCATTTTTAACGGCCCGGCCAGTTACCCCGTAATCGGTAATGGCGCGAAACATGTCAGGAAACAGGCTAACTATACCAATGAACACAAGCCAATCCCCATCGTGCCGTGCCTACCGTTTATCCGGAGGTTTAAAAACCAGGATCCCAATCTACTTCGATTGTGCGAGTAGTGAGATCGACATTCTTGATAACCTGTCCATCGAGGAACGGAACCAGCCGCTCCTTGATACCAAACGCATCTTTCAGGTTTGCCTTAATGACGAGAACGTCATTTGACCCGGTTTCCATCATGTCGATGACTTTCCCCAGGGCGTAGCCTTCTGTGGTCACTACCTGGCAACCCATAAGGTCTTTCCAGTAGTAGTCACCCTCAGTAAGCGGCGGCAACTGCGACGAATCCACGACAATTTCACAATTAGTCAGCGCATTCGCGGCATCACGGTCATCAATGCCTTTCAGCTTAATGACAATGTCCTGATTGTGGTGACGCCAGCTTTCCAGCTCGACCATCTGCCACTTACCGGCCTTCTGGATAAACCAGGGCTGGTAATCAAAAATGCTTTCAGCGTCTTCAGTGGAGGAAAACACTCTGAGCCAACCACGGATCCCGTAGCAAGAACCCATTTTTCCCAATACGATCGGTTCAACAGGTACTTTAATGCTCATCATGACCACCGTGACAGATTAAGCTGCTTTGTTTGCTTCTTTGATCAGCGTAGCAACGCGATCGGAAACGGTAGCGCCCTGGCCAACCCAGTGAGCGATGCGATCCAGATCCAGGCGGGTGCCTTCTTCTTTTTCGCTAGCGATTGGGTTGAAGAAACCAACGCGCTCAATGAAGCGACCGTTGCGTGCATTACGGCTGTCAGTAACAACAACCTGGTAGAACGGACGCTTTTTAGCGCCGTGACGAGCTAAACGAATAGTTACCATAACATCCTCTTGTGTGAATAAAACAACAGGCCCCGTCGAGGAACGGAGCCCGGTGTCATATTAAAAGCCCGAAAATTTTACTCGTTTCGGGGCAAAAAGCAATCTCTAAAGCGACTAACGCTTTGGAAAACCGGCTGGCGGCATCATGCCCTTCATGCTGCGCATCATTTTTGCCATCCCGCCTTTCTTCATCTTTTTCATCATGCGCTGCATGTCATCGAACTGCTTCAGCAGACGGTTTACGTCCTGCACCTGCATGCCGCAGCCCGCCGCGATGCGACGCTTGCGCGAGCCTTTGATGATGTCCGGGTTGGCGCGCTCTTTCAGCGTCATTGAGTTGATGATAGCTTCCATCCGCACCAGAACCTTGTCATCCATCTGGGATTTCACGTTGTCCGGCAGCTGGCCCATGCCCGGCAGCTTGCCCATCAGGCTGGCCATGCCGCCCATGTTTTTCATCTGCTTGAGCTGCTCAAGGAAGTCGGTGAGGTCAAAGCCGTCGCCTTTCTTCAGCTTGTTCGCCAGCTTCTCTGCCTGAGCGCGGTCTACCTTGCTCTCGATATCTTCGATCAGCGACAGCACGTCGCCCATGCCGAGGATACGGGAGGCGATACGATCCGGGTGGAACGGCTCCAGCGCTTCGGTTTTTTCACCCACGCCGAGGAACTTGATCGGCTTGCCGGTGATATGGCGAATAGAGAGGGCTGCACCGCCGCGGGCGTCGCCGTCAACCTTGGTCAGTACCACGCCAGTCAGCGGCAGCGCTTCGTTGAACGCCTTCGCCGTATTGGCGGCGTCCTGGCCGGTCATGGCATCAACCACGAACAGCGTCTCTACCGGGTTAATGGCGGCATGGACGTGTTTGATCTCGTCCATCATCGCTTCGTCAACGTGCAGACGACCGGCGGTATCCACCAGCAGCACGTCGTAGAACTTCAGCTTCGCCTCTTTCAGCGCCGCGTTAACGATATCAACCGGCTTCTGGGCAACGTCGGAAGGGAAGAAATCGACGCCGACCTGCTGGGCCAGAGTCTCAAGCTGCTTGATCGCCGCCGGGCGATAGACGTCGGCGGAAACCACCAGCACTTTCTTCTTGTGCTTCTCGCGCAGGAACTTACCCAGCTTACCTACGCTGGTGGTTTTACCCGCACCCTGCAGGCCTGCCATCAGCACTACCGCAGGCGGCTGTGCGGCCAGGTTAAGCACCTGGTTCTCTTCGCCCATCGCTGCAACCAGCTCGCCGCGCACGATTTTGACGAACTCCTGACCCGGGGTCAGGCTCTTATTCACTTCATGTCCAACCGATTTTTCTTTTACGCGGTTAATGAACTCGCGTACAACCGGCAGGGCGACGTCCGCTTCCAGCAGTGCCATTCGCACTTCGCGCAGCGTCTCTTTGATGTTCTCTTCGGTGAGGCGTCCACGGCCACTGATATTGCGCAACGTGCGCGACAAACGATCGGTTAAATTATCAAACATTGTCTTTCACCTGGGGTGGAAACGGTGGCCGCCTGAGCGACACATAAATACGATTTTGCGGCAGTATAACAGAAGCCGCTGTTGTTGTGATGTAGGGGTTGTGATGTCAGGGGTGTGATGCAACGGTTGGAGGCAAGGTCACGTAACGCTATACTGCCTCTCTTCTATCTACTGCAACTGTCGACATTACTATGCCCGTTTTTGCCCTGCTTGCGCTTATTGCTTACTCCGTCAGCCTTGCGCTGATTATTCCCGGCCTGCTGCAAAAAAACAGCGGCTGGCGGCGGATGGCTATCATCTCCGCGGTCATTGCCCTGGTAAGCCATGCGCTGGCGCTGGAGGCGCGCATTTTTCCCGACGGCGATACGGGACAAAACCTGAGCCTGCTCAACGTCGGCTCGCTGGTCAGCCTGATGATCTGTACGGTGATGACCATCGTGGCGTCAAAGAATCGCGGCTGGCTGCTGCTGCCTATCGTCTACGCCTTCGCGCTGATCAACCTGGCTTTCGCCACCTTTGTGCCTAATGCGTTCATCACCCACCTCGAAGCGACGCCGGGAATGATGGTGCACATTGGCCTGTCGCTGTTTGCCTATGCGACGCTGATCATTGCCGCCATGTATGCCCTGCAGCTGGCGTGGATCGACTACCAGCTAAAGAACAAGCGTCTGGCCTTTAGCAGCGAAATGCCGCCGCTGATGAGCATCGAGCGTAAGATGTTTCACATCACCCAGATCGGTGTGGTGCTGCTGACCCTGACGCTCTGCACCGGCCTGTTCTACATGCGCAACCTGTTCACCATGGAGAACATTGATAAAGCGGTGCTCTCTATCATTGCCTGGTTTGTCTATATCGTTCTGCTGTGGGGACACTATCATAAAGGGTGGCGCGGCCGCCCGGTGGTCTGGTTTAACGTGGCGGGCGCTGGTCTTCTCACGCTGGCCTACTTCGGTAGTCGCGTTGTTCAGCATTTTGCTGGTTAAGCACAAACGTAAAGTACGTAAGGAACTCTCTTGGAACACATCTCCACCACCACGCTGATTATCACGCTGATCGTCATGGTGGTGATCTCCGCCTACTTCTCCGGCTCCGAAACCGGCATGATGACGCTGAACCGCTACCGGCTGCGTCACATGGCGAAGCAAGGCAACCGCGCAGCAAAGCGCGTAGAAAAATTACTGCGTAAACCTGACCGTCTCATCAGCCTGGTGCTGATCGGCAATAACCTGGTTAACATCCTCGCCTCCGCACTCGGCACCATCGTCGGCATGCGTCTCTACGGCAACGCCGGGGTGGCGATTGCCACCGGGGTACTGACCTTTGTGGTACTGGTCTTTGCCGAGGTGCTGCCGAAAACCATCGCCGCGCTCTACCCGGAAAAGGTCGCCTTCCCCAGCAGCGTTCTGCTCGGGCCGCTGCAGATCGTCATGATGCCGCTGGTGTGGCTGCTCAATACCGTCACCCGTCTGCTGATGCGGATGGTGGGCATCAAGGCCGACGTCGTGGTGAGCAGCGCGCTGAGCAAAGAGGAGCTGCGCACCATTGTGCATGAATCCCGCTCGCAGATGTCGCGGCGGAATCAGGACATGCTGCTGTCGGTGCTGGATCTGGAGAAGGTCACCGTTAACGACATCATGGTGCCGCGCAATGAGATTGTCGGCATCGACATCAACGACGACTGGAAGTCCATTGTTCGCCAGCTGACCCACTCTCCGCACGGACGCATCGTGCTCTACCGCGAATCGCTGGACGACACCATCAGCATGCTGCGGGTGCGCGAAGCCTACCGCCTGATGACCGAGAAGCAGGAGTTTACCAAAGAGATGCTGCTGCGGGCGGCGGATGAGATCTACTATATCCCTGAAGGCACGCCTCTCAACGTCCAGCTGGTGAAATTCCAGCGTAACAAGAAAAAGGTTGGCCTGGTGGTCGACGAGTACGGTGACGTGCAGGGTCTGCTGACGGTGGAGGATATTCTCGAAGAGATCGTCGGTGACTTTACCACCTCAATGTCCCCTACCCTCGCGGAAGAGGTCACCCCGCAGAACGACGGGTCGGTGATCATTGACGGCACGGCCAACGTGCGGGAGCTCAATAAAGCCTTCAACTGGCAGCTGCCGGAAGAAGAAGCACGCACCATCAACGGCATGCTGCTGGAGGCGTTAGAGGAGATCCCTGCGGCGGGAACGCGGGTACGTATTGCCCAGTACGATATCGATATTCTCGACGTGCAGGACAACATGATTAAGCAGGTGAAGGTGCTGCCGGTTAAACCGCTGCGGGAGAGCGTGACCGAATAAAAGATGTAGGCCGCAGAAATTGCAGGCCGGGCAAACGCAGTGCCGCCCGGCATAGCAGCCTCAGCACAGTAAAGCCCGGTGGCGCTTCGCTTACCGGGCCTACAAATTACACTGTGCTTACTGTTGTGCTGATTAGGCCTTCGCTTTCGCGACGGTGACCATCGCGGCGCGCAGGGTGCGGCCGTTCAGGGTGTAGCCTTTCTGCATCACGGCCAGCACGTTGCCTGCTGAGACCTCTTCAGATTCAACCATGGCAATCGCCTGGTGAACGTTCGGATCCAGCGGCACGTTGGTATCGGCCACCACCTCAACGCCGAACTTGCGCACGACATCCAGCATCGACTTCATGGTCAGCTCGATACCTTCCACCATCGGTGCCAGCTCTGGGTTAGCTTTATCCGCCACTTCCAGCGCGCGATCCAGGCTGTCGATCACCGGCAGCAGCTCATTGATAAACTTCTCCAGCGCAAACTTGTGCGCCTTCTCAATGTCCAGCTCGGTACGGCGACGCAGGTTTTCCATCTCGGCTTTGATACGCAGGACACCGTCACGCTCGCGATTCTGCGCCTCGACTAACTGCGCTTCGAGGTTCGCAATTTTTTCATCGCGCGGATCCACCTGCTCAACAGAAGCGTCAGACTCTACTGCCTCAACCTCTTCATGCTGCTCCGTGATAATTTCTTCCGGGGCTTGCCCCTCAGGCGTTTTCTGTTCTTTACTACTCATGAATTTCTCCGCGTTTTTTTGCATTTATCTCGCTAACTTCGCTTATTATGGGGATCAGTTTTCCGGTTTCAAGAGAAGCCTTAAGATTGTCACCCTTCATTTGGCAAAAGGACTCCAGATAATGAGTACTCATTTCACCTGTATTGGGATTGTCGGCCACCCGCGTCACCCTACGGCGCTGACCACACATGAGATGCTCTGGCGCTGGCTGTCTGGCCGGGGATATGACGTTATCGTTGAGCAGCAGATCGCCCAGGAGCTAAAACTGACCAACGTGCGCACCGGCACGCTGGCGGAGATTGGCCAGCAGGCCGATCTGGCGGTGGTGGTCGGTGGCGACGGCAATATGCTCGGCGCGGCCCGCACCCTTGCGCGTTACGATATTAAGGTCATCGGTATCAACCGTGGCAACCTCGGCTTTCTCACCGATCTCGATCCTGATAACGCCCAGCAGCAGCTGGCTGATGTGCTTGAAGGGCACTACATCACCGAAAAGCGCTTTTTGCTGGAGGCCCAGGTGTGCCAGCACGACTGCCAGAAGCGGATCAGCACCGCCATCAACGAGGTGGTTCTCCATCCGGGCAAGGTGGCGCATATGATCGAGTTTGAGGTCTATATCGATGAGGTATTTGCCTTCTCCCAGCGCTCGGACGGCCTGATCATCTCCACGCCCACCGGCTCCACGGCCTACTCGCTGTCGGCGGGCGGCCCCATTCTGACCCCGTCGCTGGACGCCATTACCCTGGTGCCGATGTTCCCGCACACGCTGTCGGCTCGCCCGCTGGTGATCAACAGCAGCAGCACCATTCGCCTGCGTTTTTCCCACCGGCGCAACGATCTGGAGATCAGCTGCGACAGCCAGATTGCCCTGCCGATCCAGGAGGGTGAGGATGTGTTAATCCGCCGCTGCGACTACCATCTCAACCTGATCCATCCGAAAGATTATAGCTATTTTAATACCCTAAGCTCCAAGCTCGGCTGGTCAAAAAAATTGTTCTGAAATCGACGGCGGGTGCTTTACTGGATATAAAACCTGTTTATACTGTACGAAAACACAGTTATGGTTTTTCATACAGGAAAAGCGGCTATGCTGGCACAACTGACCATCAGTAATTTTGCAATTGTTCGCGAGCTGGAAATTGATTTTCACAGCGGCATGACCGCCATTACTGGCGAAACCGGCGCGGGTAAATCCATTGCCATTGATGCCCTTGGGCTCTGCCTTGGCGGGCGCGCGGAAGCCGACATGGTTCGCACCGACGCCGCACGCGCCGATCTCTGCGCCCGCTTTTCCCTGAAAGATACCCCTGCTGCCCAGCGCTGGCTGGAAGAGAACCAGCTTGAAGATGGCCGTGAGTGCCTGCTGCGCCGCGTCATCAGCAGCGACGGACGCTCCCGCGGCTTTATCAACGGCACGGCGGTGCCGCTCTCCCAGCTGCGTGAGCTGGGCCAGCTTCTTATTCAGATCCACGGCCAGCACGCCCACCAGTTGCTGACCAAATCCGATCACCAGAAAACCCTGCTCGATGGCTATGCCGGTGAAGATGCCCTGCTCCAGCAGATGGCAGAGCACTATCGCCTGTGGAACCACAGCTGCCGCGAGCTGGCCCAGCATCAGCAGCAGAGCCAGGAGCGCAGCGCCCGCGCCGAGCTGCTGCACTACCAGCTGAAAGAGCTGAACGACTTCAGTCCGCAGCCGGGCGAGTTTGAGCGCATCGACGAAGAGTACAAGCGTCTCGCCAACAGCGGCCAGCTGCTGAGCACCAGCCAGCACGCCCTGACGCTGCTCGCCGACAGCGACGACGCCAACCTGCAGAGCCAGCTCTACACCGCGCGTCAGATGGTGACCGAGCTGGTGGGTATGGACAGCAAGCTCTCCAGCGTGCTCGATATGCTGGAAGAGGCCGCCATTCAGCTGAGCGAGGCCAGCGACGAGCTGCGCCACTACTGCGATCGCCTGGACCTCGATCCGAACCGTCTCTACGAGCTGGAGCAGCGCATCGCCAAACAGATTTCGCTGGCGCGCAAGCATCACGTCACCCCGGAAGAGCTGCCGGCGCACTATCAGGCACTGCTTGACGAGCAGCAGCAGCTGGACGATCAGGCCGACTCCCAGGAGACGCTCTCTCTGGCGGTACAGAAGCACCATCAGCAGGCGCTGGCGACCGCGCAACAGCTGCATGCGCAGCGTATGAAGTATGCCCAGGAGCTGAGCGGGCTGATCACTGAGAGCATGCACGCCCTGTCAATGCCGCACGGCCGCTTCCATATCGACGTCAGCTTTGATGAGCGTCACCTGACGCTGGAAGGGGCAGACCGCATTGAGTTCCGCGTGACTACCAACCCAGGACAGCCGATGCAGGCGATCTCGAAAGTGGCCTCCGGCGGGGAACTGTCGCGTATTGCCCTGGCGATCCAGGTGATCACCGCCCGTAAGATGGAAACCCCGGCGCTGATTTTCGATGAGGTCGACGTGGGTATCAGCGGCCCGACCGCAGCGGTGGTCGGCAAGCTGCTGCGCCAGCTGGGTGAATCCACCCAGGTGATGTGCGTAACGCACCTGCCGCAGGTGGCGGGCTGTGGTCATCACCACTTCTACGTCAGCAAAGAGACCGACGGTGCCATGACCGAAACCCACATGCAGCCGCTGGATAAAAAGGCCCGGCTGCAGGAGCTGGCGCGCCTGCTGGGCGGCAGCGAGGTCACCCGGAACACGCTGGCTAATGCGAAAGAACTGCTCGCAGCCTAAACTTTTCAGCTAATTCTGGGTCATAGTGAGACATAAAATCGCCGCTGGATCCGATAGCAGAGGTTTCAAACTCGCTAAAGGTCTATTATTATCGGCATATTACAAATGAGCCGCGTACTACCAGGCCCGAAAAGGAACCAAATCACTATGCGCTGTAAAACGCTGACTGCTGCCGCAGCGGTTCTTCTGATGATGACTGCTGGCTGTTCCACTCTGGAGAAAGTGGTTTACCGCCCAGATATCAACCAGGGGAACTATCTGGCACCTAACGACATCTCTAAAATTCGTATTGGCATGACGCAACAGCAGGTTGCCTATGCGCTGGGTACCCCGATGATGAGCGATCCGTTTGGTACCAACACCTGGTTCTACGTGTTCCGCCAGCAGCCAGGCCATGAAGATGTCACGCAGCAGACGCTGACCCTGACCTTTAACAGCAACGGCGTGCTGACCAACATTGATAACAAACCGGCCCTGTCGAACTAGGTCCCGCTCGGTAAAAAAACAAAAAGCGCTCAGTGAGCGCTTTTTTTGTTTGAGTACGAAGCTATTCGTCGTCCGCTTTTTCCGCGCGCTTGCGCCGCAGCTCTTTCGGATCGGCAATCAGCGGGCGGTAGATCTCCACCCGGTCACCGTCCTGCACGGCGTCGGCAAGCTTCACCGGACGACTAAAGATACCCACCTTGTTTTTCGCAAGATCGATATCTGAACGCAACTCCAGCAGGCCAGAAGCGTTAATCGCCTCCTCCACCGTTGCCCCCTCGCTCAGCGTCACGCGCTGCAGGTACTGCTTCTCCGGCAGGGCATAGGCGACTTCGACGCGAATGTCACCCGGCACTGTAAACCTCTTTGGCGCGATGGGTAAACGCCTGCACCATGTTTGAGGCCAGCTCTTTGAACACGTGACCAAACGCCAGCTCGATCAGCTTGTTGGTGAATTCGAAGTCCAGATTGAACTCAATACGGCAGGCATCGGGACTCAGCGGCGTAAACCGCCAGCCACCCATCAGCTGCTTAAAGGGACCATCCACCAGCTGCATCAGAATGCTTTGGTTATCGGTAAGGGTGTTACGGGTGGTGAACGTCTTGCTGATGCCCGCCTTCGAGACATCAACGGCAGCCGTCATCTGCGTCGGGCTTGCCTCCAGAACCCGGCTACCGGTACAGCCTGGCAAAAATTCCGGGTAGGACTTTACGTCGTTCACTAATTGATACATCTGCTCTGCGCTGTAAGGCACTAAAGCAGTTCGGCTTATCTGCGGCATAGCGTTATCCTGAGGTCTACACCTCATAAATAATAACATTTCCTGTCCAGGAAAGGAAAACGCAAAGGCAAACTCATGCTAATATAACGCGTTACACCTCGCAGGATAGATGGGGTATTTTTCAACAGCTGATTACCGACGATTTACGATACTTATGACAAAGAAAAAAGCACATAAACCGGGTTCCGCTACCATTGCGCTTAACAAGCGCGCCCGTCACGAATATTTTATTGAAGAAGAGTTTGAAGCGGGCGTCTCCCTTCAGGGTTGGGAAGTGAAGTCCCTGCGCGCCGGGAAGGCCAACATCAGCGACAGCTATGTGATCCTCATTGAGGGCGAAGCCTACCTGTTCGGGGCCAACTTTACGCCGCTGAGCGTCGCCTCCAGCCACGTCGTCTGCGACCCTACCCGTAACCGTAAGCTGCTGCTCAACCAGCGCGAGCTGGACACGCTCTATGGCCGCGTAAACCGCGAAGGCTATACCGTTGTCGCCCTCTCTATGTACTGGAAAAATGCCTGGTGCAAAGTGAAGATTGGCGTCGCCCGCGGTAAGAAACAGCATGACAAACGCTCCGATGTGAAAGAGCGCGAGTGGCAGGTTGATAAAGCCCGCATTATGAAAAACGCCGGCCGCTAAACTGCAACAGCTACAGCACCTCCCTCTCCGCTGGGGAGAGGGTGTGCCTGCCCTCTGTCAGATTGCCTAGCGCTCGCGCAGCGCCTCGTTGACCTTGTTCAGCGGCTTGATCAGGTAGTCCATCACCGATTTCTGCCCGGTTTTAATCTCTACGTTTGCCACCATACCCGGCAGGATCGGGAAGCGCTGGCCACTCTTGTTTTGCAGCTCGGCGCTCTTGGTCCGGACATAGACCCGGTAGTAGAACTGATCCCGGCGTACTTCATCCTGGAGCGTATCCGGCGACACCACTTCTACCAGCCCGGTGAGATTCCCGTAGATCGAGGAGTCGTAGGCGGTGACCTTTACCGTTGCCGGCAGGCCCGGCCGGATATAGGCGATATCCCGTGGGTTGATGCGCGTCTCGACTAAAAGCTGATCCTCCAGCGGGACGATCTCCATCAGCTTGCCCCCCGGCTGCAGAACGCCGCCGACGGTGGTGACCTGGATATCCTTGACGATGCCGCGCACCGGTGAGAAGAGTGTCGTCCTATCCACCTGATCCGCTTTACCGCTCATCGCCTGGATCTGCGCGTCGAGATCGGCGTTGTTTTTCACCTGCTCCTCGCGGGCGCGCACCGCAAACTGGTTGCGCGCCTCGTCGATCTTACCCTGCAGTTCGGTAGCCTGGCGCTGGAGGCGGATCACCTCTACCTCACTTGCCGCGCCCTTGGCCACCAGCGGCTGGGTCATGCGCAGCTCTGACATCACCAGCTGATACGTTTTTTGCAGGTTAGCCACCGTCTCGTTCAGGTTGCGCCGCCGGGATTCGTACAGCTGCCGCTCACGTGCCACCAGCTCCGGCTCGCGCATCGACTCCTCGCTAAAGCGCAGCGGCTCTCCGGTCAGCTCTGAGCGCAGACGCTCGCTGGACGCGCGCAGCGCGCGCACCCGGGCCGCCGACTCACCGTAGTTAGACTGAAAGCGAGTGGGATCGAGACGGGCGAGCATCTGCCCGCGCTCGACAATATCCCCCTCGCGCACCAGCATCGCGCTAACGATACCGCCGTCGAGGCTCTCGATCACCTGGGCATGGGTAGATGGCGTGATCTTGCCCGTCCCCACCGTCACCTCATCCAGAATGGCCCACCATGCCCACACCACAAAGATCAGCAGCCCCGCCAGCGTCAGCCAGATCACCGACGAGTAGAACCGCCCCTGACGGGCGAGATCGTCCTGCATACTCAGTTGACTCATTGCTCGCTCCTCAGGCTATCGATGCCACGTTGCTGTTGCGCGTCGCCTGCTGAAGCAGCGTATCGCGCGGCCCGTCGGCAATCACCTTGCCGTTCTCCATCACTACAATCCGGTCTACCAGATTCAGCAGCGCCGGGCGGTGGGTCACTAACACCAGGGTGCGTCCGGTAAGCCACTGCTGAAGCTGGCGAATGACCCACGCCTCCAGCTGCTCATCCATTGACGCCGTGGGCTCATCAAGCAGTACAATCTGCGGGTTACGCACAATCAGGCGGCTGAGCAGCACCATCTGACGCTGGCCACCGGAGAGACCGCGCCCGCCCTCGTTAATTAGCCGGTCGAGACTGGCGGCATCCTGCTGCACCATGCCAATCGCGCCGCTGATGCGCAGGGCCTGGATCAGCTCCGCCTCGGTGGCGTGCGGATGGCCCAGCATCAGGTTCTGCCGCAGCGTGCCGAAAAAGAGGCGTGAGTCCTGAGAGAGGTAGCCCACCTGACGGCGAACATCCATGGGATCGATATGCGCCATATCGACGCCGTCGATGATCACTTTACCCTTGCTGGCCTGCGCCTGACCTGACAGCAGCTTCAGCAGCGTCGATTTACCCGCCCCGGTCTTGCCGAGGATCGCCACCCGCTCGCCGGGCTTGATCTCCAGACCGTCGATCTGCGCCGCCTGATCCCCCTTCTCGGGATCGTAGCTGTACTGCACCTTCTGGACTTGGTAGTGCCCGGCCAGCACCGGACAGTGGGCCATTTTCTGATCGGTGCTCTTATCCAGCGGCTTCTTGAGCAGATCGTCGAGGCCGTTCATCGCCATTTTGGCATGCTGCCAGCGGGAGAAGACCATGGTCAGCTGCATCAGCGGCGCGATGGTGCGCGACGAGAGCAGGCTACAGGCCACCAGCGTACCGGTTGTAATGTTGCCCTCCATCACCAGATAGCAGCCGAAAACCAGCATCCCGGCATAGGTGATCTGCTGGACGGTAGAGGCCCAGCCGCTCAGCCGTGCCCCCCAGACGCGCTGCTTCATGCCGATGTTGGCTCCCACGGCGTGGGTATGTTCCCACTGGCGCTGGAAGTACGGCTCGGCCTGCAGGGCCTTGATATCTTCCACTCCCTCGATGGACTCCACCAGCACCGCGTTGCGGATCGCGCTCTCACGCATCCCCTCTTTCGCCAGCTTCGCCATTGGCCACTGGACGAGGATCCCCGGGATCACAATCAACGGAATGGCGATCAGCGGGATGATCACCAGCGGACCGCCCACCAGCGCCATAATGCCGAGAAACAGCAGTACAAAGGGGATATCCATCGCCGCGCCGACGGTGGTCGAGGTGAGCAGCTCGCGCACCTGGTCAATCTCACGCAGCTGGGAGATAAACGAGCCGGTGGATTTGGGCCGGGAATCGTTCTTGATCGCCATCGCGCGGGCAAAAAAGAGCGAGGAGACATTGAGATCGATATGCTTGCCCATAATGTCGGAGACATGGGTACGGGCCAGGCGGATCATAAACTCCAGCAGGGCGGCAAACAGTACGCCGATAAACAGCACCCACAGGGTGGGGATCGACTGGGCGGGGATGACCCGATCGTAGACCTGCATCGAGAAGAGGATCCCTGCCAGGGCCAGCACGTTGCCCAGCACCGAGGCCAGGGCGATCTCGGAGAGCTTGCGCTTGGCATGGCGGAAGTGCCGCCAGAACCAGTGCTCCTCCCAGGGACGGGTAAAGTCATCGATGCGGGAGTCGCGCCCACGGGCGGCGATGCCGAGCATCACCACCTCCGGCTTCACGCGGGTGAGCAGCGCCTCCAGCGCCTCCTCGCGCACCAGATCACCCCCCTCGCTGAGCCAGTAGGCCACGAGTCCGTCGGCATCAATAGACTCCAGCAGCATCAGCTCGCCGGACTCCAGTTGCACGATGACCGGCAGGTTTTGCGCGTTCCAGCGCATCTTCTCCAGCTCTACCACCCGCACCTGGAGTCCCATCAGGCCGCTCAATCTCTCCAGCCGCGCGTTAAGCGGCAAACTCTCAAACCAGCGCATCTGCTGGCGTACGGCAGGCGCATCCGCCGGCAGGCCAAACCGCCCCGCCGCCCGCACCATGACATTGATCCAGCTTTCGGTATCCGGCTGCTGCATAACTACTCCTTGGCCGTTAGCGCTTAAAGTGATGGCAGGGTATCGCCGATGGTGCGGCTACGCTCAATGCCTAACATATCTAATAGATTATCTGCGGCGGCCGCATAGCGTACTGCAGCATCCCAGGCGTCGTAGCGCGCGGTAATCGACGCGGTATCGGCCTGAAACACATCCTGCTCAATGCTGAGCAGATCGTTAAGGCTGCGTTTGCTCAGGCGATACTCGTCGCGATAGACCCCACGAGCGCGGTCGGCGCTCTGGTACTGGGCATCCCCTGCCTGCTGGCGCTGCTGCGCCCCGGTAAGATCGGCCCACGCGGTGGCGGCGCGCTGGTTAATATCCAGTTTGCTGGCCTCCACCTGCGCCCGGGCGCTGGCCCTGTCCCCCTCGGCTGCATCAACGCGCGCGCCGACGGCACCGCCCTGATAGATAGGGGCATCGACCACCAGCTGCACCTGGTCATCCCAGTAGCTGTCGTTATCGTTCTCATAGCGCGTCCGCCCCGCCTGCACCGAAACCGTCGGCCAGTGCTGCGCCTGGGCCTGGCGAATGCGGTCGTCCGCCGCCAGCTGTCTTGCCTGGGCGCTGCGCACCGCATTGCTGCGTTCGTAGGGGAGCGAGTTAAGGGTGATTTTCTGCTTCATCAGATCTTCAGGCAGATCGGGAAGCGTGTTCGACATCACGCCGGTCAGCACGCTCAGCGCCGCCTGGGCGGAGCGGGTCTGGGCTTCGTACTGGGCGAGCGAGGCGTTCAGCCCGGCAATGCGCGTCTGGGCCTGCAACACGTCGGACTGGGAGCTTAGCCCTGCCTCGGCACGTAGATCCGCCATCTCCTGCACGCTCTGTAAGGAGACGATATTTTTGCGCGCCGCCTCGGCCAGCGCCTGGTAGCGCTTAACCTGCAGGTAGGTTTGCAGCGTCTCCATGCCAACCTCATTGAGGGAGTTATAGAGATCGTAGCGGTAGGCATCAGAAAGATTGTGCTGCTCATCAATGCTGCCGCCGGTTTTGCCAAAGTCGTAGATCAGCTGCTTGAGGCTGACGCCGCCGGAGCCGTTATTGTTGAGGGAGCCTGCCGAGTCGTTGCGGTGCGAACGCCCAACGTTACCTTGCAGGGATATCTGAGGAAACCAGGCGCTCTCCGCCTCGTCCAGATTTGCTTTTCCTACGTGGATCTGCGCTGCCGCCTGGGCAATTTTGGGGTTGCGGGCGAAGGCGCGTAAAATTGCTTCTTTGATTGTCAGCTGCGCCTGGAGCTGTTCTCCGGGTGCGGCCTGCCAGTTAAACTGATCTTCTCCGTATGCTGTGCTCATAACGCTCGCTCCGAGCGCGGCCAGCAGAACGACATACAATGCCTTTGCTTTCATCTATCCACCCTGACTTTCCCTGACAACTTTTTTATCTTTTATGCCTCATCCCTGAGGCATAAATGACAGGGATAACGCTATACCATGTTGACGTGCAGCCCTTGCTGGACCAACACATCGCCTAACGTCGTGTTTTGAGCACTGTTGTGATAGACATCGAACTGCATCCCATCGACTTCGCGCTGACCGCTAATAGCCCAGATGTCGTTCGCCCCATGCACCAGATTCACCTGGTCACCGTTGCTGCCTTTAATCACCAGATCGTCTTCCGGCTTATCGGTTACCGTCAGCGCTTCGTTCAGATCGAGCGTCAGGCTGTTAGTCCCCGATTTACCGAGGTCGATGATCTCGACGTTGTGGACACGGCTTGCGGTATCAATCAGGTTAAGGATCATATTGACGCCATCCAGCACCAGGGTATCGGTGCCCGCGCCCCCGTTGATATCGATAAAGCCCAGCGTTGAGAGGTGGATAGTGTCGCTACCGGCGCTACCCTGTACGCTCTCACCGCTCTGCTGCGTCCCGTCGGCCAGGGTGATGCTCAGGCCGCCAATAGTGAAAGCATCGTCGGCCGTGGCGCTCTGCGCGCTAGTGTCAGCGGTGCTCTCTTCGCTGGCAGGGGTCGCCGCAACACGGCTCACGGCGGCATGCGTTGCGCTGTTCTCCTCCGTGGTCTGCTGGGTGGTATCGCTGCTCTCTACCGCACTGGCTGCCAGCAGCGAGAAGCTGGAGGCATCTGCTGCCAGAGTTTGCACCCCAACTGGCGGCGTGGTGGTGGGGTTGCTGCCGTTGAGACCAACGTTCAGGTATCCCACGTTCCCTGCTACGTCTGCGGCATAGAGATTGATAACCGTGCCAAGCGACAAAATCCTCGCTAAATCAAGCCCTACATCAAGCGTAGTTGACCACCGACCGTCTGCACCGGTTATTGCCGTGGCCTGCGCAAGGTTGAGCAGGTTAAGGTGCACCAGCGCCCCCTGCCCCAGGTTGTTGGAGGTCCCGCTGATGGTCAGCTTCGCCGAACCGAGCAGGCCGGTAAGCACACCGCCAATGACGCCCAGCAGGTTGGTAACCGGCGTAATGGCCAGCGTCGGCTGGGTCAGCTTGACGCCGACGTCCGCCTCGGTTGCGGTGGTGTTACCCACCCGGTCGGTTACCGCTACCCCCACCTTCAGCGCCCCGGTGGCGAGGTTTTGCAGCACCGAGTTGCTAACCGTGGCCGTCCAGTTACCTGCGGCATCAACGAGGGCGTTAATCGGCGTTCCGCCGAGGGTCACAACGACCGAGGCTCCCGCCGGTACACCGCCAATTTTACCGCCGATAACCTGGCCCGACGCCGCCTCGTTGATGTTGAGATAGCCATCGTTACCAAACAGCGAGGTCAGCGAGATGGTCGGCAGGTTATGGGTGATCACATCCACCAGCGAGGTGGCGGTAGCATTCTTACCTGCCGGGTTGACCAGGCTGGCGTTGACCGTCAGCGTCCCATCCAGCAACGCCGCCAGGTCGGTTTTTGGCACCGACACCGACCAGTTGCCGTTGGCCGCCACCGTTGACTGATAGGTTTTACCGCCAAGAGAGACGTTGACCAGCGAACCGGCCGCGTTGGTACTGGTCCCGCTGACCACCTGCGCGCTGAGGATCTCAGCCGCATTCAGGCCGTTGCCACCAAACAGGGTGTTGATCAGCAGTGAAGGTGCCTGCTGGATCGCCACCGTCAGATCCTGGGCAGTGTTGGCAACGTTACCCGCCACGTCGCGGGCAGTGGCAGTGACCTGCAGTACGCCGTCCGCCAGTCCTTGTAAGGAGACGGTCGGCACCGGCAGCTGCCAGGTTCCGTTCGCCCCAACGGTGGTGGTCAGGCTCAATGGACCGATTTTAACGTCGATAATCGTACCGGCAGCCAGGTTCGTACTGGTCCCCGACAGCAGCTGCGTAGAGAGCAGATCGCCGAGATCCAGCGTGCCGTTGCCGAACAGCGTGTTGAGGCCCAGCGTCGGCAGGTTCTGCACGATGGCATTCACGACCTGGTTGCCGGTGACCACGTTGCCGACGGTGTCCACTACGCTGGCGGTCACGCTCAGTGCGCCGTTGACCACGCTACCGGCTAATGCGCCTGCCGGTACCGTCACTGACCAGACCCCGTCAACCACGTTGCCGGTGAAAGGCTGGCCCGCCACGTTCACGGTGACGAGGCCCGAAGCAAGGCCTGCCGCCGTCCCACTGATGGTCTGAGCGACACCCAGGTCAGCAAGGTTGATGTAGCCATCGTTGCCGAACAGGGAGTTGATCACCACCGTCGGCAGATTAGCCAGGCCCACCCGCACCTCTACCGGCGCGGCGATCTGCGCGCTGTTACCGTCCGGGGTGACGATAGTCACCTGCGGCTGGAAGGCACCGTCCAGCAGGCCGGTCAGATCGGATGGAGCCAGATTGATTGAGAACACGCCACCCGCCCCGACCGCGCCAAGGAAGGTTTTCCCTGCCACCTGGACCTGGATCTGGGAGCCTACCGGCGCATTGCCTACGACACCGCTGATGGTTTGATTCAGCAGCGAATCGGCTACGTTCAGCACGTTGTCGGTAAATACCGCCAGGCTGTTGAGCACCGGTGCGACCAGATCCACCTTAATCAGCGCAGTCTGGCTTGCCGGGTTGCCGTACTGGTCGAAGGCGCTAATGGTGACCGGCACATCTCCCGAGCCGATGCCCTGTAGCAGAGCCTGCACCGCCGCCGGCAGGTTTACAGCCCAGCGGCCGCTACCGTCGACGTTGGTGGTAAAGGCCTCTGCGTTGCCGATCTGGATGGTCAGCTGCTGCCCGGCCAGACGGGTAGAGGTCCCGCTCAGGGCTGCGCCCAGCAGCTCAGGAATACTCAGCACGCCGTCGCTAAACAGCGGGTCAAGCCCGATGGTCGGCAACGCCCGCGCCACGTTAAAGCTGGCGCTGGTGTTGATAACGTTGCCAAAGGCGTCGTTGATAACCAGACCCACGTTCGCCTGGCCTTCCGGCAGGGTGTTAAGCAGGGTATCCGGCAGGACGGCAGACCAGGCCCCGGTAACGGTATCGACCACCGCATTGATCGCCTGGCCACCAAAGTTAACCACCATCCCCGTGACGTTTGCCGCGTTGTTAAGCGTCCCGGTGAGGGTCTGGGCAACGCCGCTCTCCACGCTGTTAAGCACGTTGTCCGCCGTCATCAGGATCTCGCCCACTACCGGCAGGTCGGTCAGCGCCAGGCCTACGTCGACAATCTCCTGGCGGGTATTACCGTTGGCGTCGATGACGTCAAACTGCAGCGACAGGGTGTCGGTCACCAGCCCCTGCAACACCTCCGGTGGCAGGTTGACGGAGAATCTGCCGTCCGGCCCCACCAGTAGATCGTTGATGGTGACGTCCGTACCCACCAGCGTCAGGTTGACCCGCGCCCCGCGATAGTCCCCTTCAACCCGGCCCGTCAGGGTCTGGGTAACCAGCGACTCGGCCACGTTCAGGATGCCATCGCCAAAGAAGAGCGAGTCAAAGAGCAGGCCCAGAGTGGGGTTGAGCGCCACGTTCAGCGCGACGTTGTTAGTGGAGACGTTACCTGCGCTGTCCCGGGAAGAGATACTGATCACCTGCGGGCCATCGGCCAGGGTTGTCAGATCAATATTCGGGAAGTCATAGCGCCAGTTGCCCTGCTGATCGACCTGCCCGGTCCAGCTGATCGGCCCCAGCTGGATGGTCACCTCGTTGCCTGGATCGCCCGTCCCCTGGAGCAGCAGCCCTGTCGCTGCGCTGGTGGTATTGAGCACCGCCGGCACGCCCAGGGCGTCAACGGAGAGCAGCGGCGCGCTGGCATCGACCGTTACCGTCTGGGTGGTGCTTTGCGGGTTGCCTGCCGCATCGGTAATGCTGGCAGTCAGCGGATAGGTGCCGTCGGTAAGCCCTGCGACGTCACTCTGCGGAACGGTGACCGTCCATTCGCCCTGAGGGTTGACCGTCGCATAGTAGGTTTTGCCGTTGAGCGTCACCTGTACGTCGCGGCCCGGCTCGCTGGCGGTCCCGCTAACGGTCTGGCTCAGGCTCTTCTCATCAACATTGACGAAATTGTCGCCGGCAAAGTTATTCAGCGTGATAGTCGGCACCGCGGTATCGACAACAAACGGCTGGATGGAGGCAAAACCTGGCGTGGTAAAGCTCTCCACACCAAGCGTGTGCGGTCCTTCGCTCAACAGCGCACGCGGAACGTTAAAGGTCCAGCTGCCATCTGCTGCGATGGTCGTGTTACCAATGAAATTCCCGTCAAGCACCACATTAATCAGCCCGGTAACGTTCGCGGCGCGACCGCTAATGAGCAGCGTATCATTTGTGAATTCGCTGGCATTGACAAAGTTATCGCTGGCAATCACGTCCAGCGTCAGGAAGGCAGGTGGCGGAGTCAGGTCGACACTCAGCGTGCCGCCGTCGATGGACACCAGGTTGCCCGCGCGATCCGTGGCCTGAACGGTGATGGTGCCCGCCGTCAGCCCTGCCATATCCGCTGGCGTAAGCTGCAGCGTCCAGCTGCCGTTAGCCTGAATAGTAGTGGTAAAGGTGCGTCCGTCTGGGAAGGTCACCAGCAACGGCTGTCCGGCTTCCAGGTTAGTTGAGGTCCCGGCGATGGTCTGAACCGTCTGGCTCTCGTCGTAGGTCAGGACATTATCGCCAGCAAACGGTGTAGTCACCTGCAGCGTCGGCACATCGATCAGGATAGTCACCGGGGCGCTGGTGCTGTTCGCGTTGCCCGCGCCGTCGGTCACCGTAACCTGCACGCTCTGATCCCCGCGCGCGACTCCCGCCCAGTCGGCATCGGTCAGCGTCAGAGACCACGTGGTGCCGTTTACCGGCACGTTAGTAAAGAGCTTACCGCCCACCGTCACATCAACCCGGCTTCCTACCGGATAGGGGGTGGTAAAGCTACCGGCGATGGTATTCGTGCCGCTCGCCTCATCCACGCTGACCACGTTATCGCCAAACAGCGGCGTAGTGATGGTCACGTTTGGCGGGGTCAGCGCCACCTGGTACGGTACCGGGACGGTAGCACTGTTGCCGTACTGATCCTCAGCATAGATCACCAACTGCTGCGGTCCCTGGGCCAGCGACTGCAGCGTGCCCGCTGGCAGATTAATGGTCCAGGTACCGTCTTCCAGCACGTTAGCGGTATATGGCGTGCCGTTCACATTAACCCGGATAGTCACGAACTGGTTAGGCCCGAGCACCTGGGTAGAGCCGGTGATCTGCACCGCGCCAGCCGCTTCGTTGATATTAAGAATGTTATCGCCAAACAGATTGTTGGCAATCGGCGCAGGCAGCGCGGTACGCACCTGGAAACTGCCTGGATCGGTATCGGTATTGCCTGCGCGGTCGGTGACGGTGACCTCAAAGGTCGGGGTGGTGTTATTCGCCAGCGTTTGCAGATCGGCAGCAGGTAGGGTAATCGTCCAGTCGCCGTTCTCCTGCACCGTCCCGGTATAGATCTGACCCGTGCTTAACGCCACGCTAACGGTCTGCCCCGGCCCGGTAACCCCGGTATTGCCCTGCAACACCTGATTGCTTTGCGACTCGGTGAAGTTCAGAGTGCCATCGCCAAACGGCGTGACAAACTGCGCCTGCGGCAGCGCATTGACAATTGCCTCAAAGCTGCCCTGCCCGCTGATCTGGTTCCCGGCGATATCGGTGACGGTAATATTTACGCTCAGCACGCCATCCGGCAGCGCCTGCAGCTGGGCGGCGGTCAGCGGCAGCGTCCAGGTGCCTCCTGTTACCGTCGCGGCGATGGCCGGCCCGCTGTTGATGCTCACGAGTACGCTGCCTACCTGACCGGCAGGCACGCCCGTCGACCCGGTCAGCGCCGAGTCAGTTAGCGTCTCGGCAGCGCTCAGGAAGCCATCCGTAAAGGCGGTAGCCAGCGTCGGCGGGGT
This sequence comes from Pseudescherichia sp. AS216, assembly GCF_037152055.1. Classification (NCBI taxonomy): domain Bacteria; kingdom Pseudomonadati; phylum Pseudomonadota; class Gammaproteobacteria; order Enterobacterales; family Enterobacteriaceae; genus Pseudescherichia; species Pseudescherichia sp. AS216. Next base: position 68,963 of record NZ_JBBCMV010000002.1, read on the forward strand.
CAGCGCATCGGTAAGAACAGTAAAGTTCTGCGCTGGCGAGGTAGAGACGTTGCCCGCCCGATCGGTAATGGTTACCGTCATCGAGTGGGTCGCGTCAGTAAAGGCGTTGAGCTGCTGTGGCGTTAACGGCACCGTCCAGTTTCCGTTAACGTCTACGGTACCCACAAACTCCTGCAGACCATCAATGACAATTCTCACCTGCTGGTTTGGCCCGGCCTGGCCGGTCGAACCGGTGATCTGCGCCCCGGTATTGGCCTCCACCTGGTTGAGGTAGCCATCACCAAACAGCGCTGGTGGCAGCTCCGCCACCGGCCCAAAGCGCACTGCGTCAAGGCTGGCGCTGGCCGTGGCCGGGTTACCAAATGCATCAAGTGCCGTTACCGTAATCGGCAGAATGCTGTTCGCCTGGACCTGGATTGCTTCTCCAGGCACCGTTACGGCCCAGGTGGTACCGGTGACGGTGCCGAGGAAGCTTTGGGTACCAATAGTAACGGTAACCTGCGTGCCGGTTGGCAGGCCGCTTACCGTCCCGGTCAGCGTAGTTCCCGCTGCCAGCTCTGCCGAGCTGGCGATGTTATCGCCAAAGACAGGGTTGAGCGTAATGGCTGGTGCATTCTGGGTATTGACGTTAATCGGCACGGCTACCGGCTGGCTGTTGCCCTGCGGATCGGAAACGCTGAAGCCCAGCTGTGAAGTACCCTGCGGCAGCGACTGCAAATCCGCCGCCGGAATAGTCATGCTCCAGTTGCCGTCACCGTTAATGACCGCTGAAATGGTCTTGCCGTTAATGGGCAGCAGCACCGTCAGGCCCGGCGTACCGGTGCCGGTGATGGTTTGGTCCAGCAGCGACTCGGCGATATTGACCCGGTTATCCTCCAGGAAGGTGCCTGCCGTCTGCACGGTAAGCAGCGGCGGCGTCAGATCGACGCCAACGGTATGCGTAGCCTGGGCACTATTCTGCGCCGCATCCACCGCCGTGGCGGTGACGGTATAGGTGGTACCCTCAGTGAGGGTCTGCACGACTGCCTGTGGCACAATAAACTGCCAGCTGCCGTTGCTGCCTACGGTCGCGCTGTAAGGCGCGCCAGCAAAGGTCGCGCTGATCACCGTACCAGTCGCCAAATTAGTCGACGAGCCGCTGATGATCAGGTCACGACCCTGCTCCTGAATATTGACGATGTCATCCTGTGCCACGACATTTACGGTCAGCGTCGGCTGAGAAGCCGGGGTGGCAGCAAAGGTCACGTTCTGCGCCCCGGTCGCCACGTTACCGGCCAGATCGCTCACCTGCACGCTGATGGTTTGCGTGCCATCAGCTACCGCAGCCAGCGCTGTGGCAGGCACATCCAGCGTCCAGCGACCATCGCCATTGACCTGAGCGGTATAGGTTTGGCCGCTCAACGTCACCGTAACGGTCTGCCCGGCCTCAACGCGCGTGGTGGTCCCGCTAATGGTCAGCGGGCTCTGCGCTTCCAGCGCATTAACAAAGTTATCCGCCGCTACGGTGTTCACCGAAACTAGCGGGGCATTCAACGGCGAGGCATCAAGGGTAAAGCTGCCTGGGATGGTGGTGGTATTCCCCGCCGGATCGGTGATCCTCGCCGAGATAGCCACCGGACCATCGGCAACGTTAGCCAGCGCTCCGGCTGGCAGCGTAATGCTCCAGGTTCCGTCCGGCTGCAAAATGGCATCGTAGTTCTGGCCGTTGACCAGCACGATCACCGCCTGCACGTTCTGGGGATCGTATGGCCCACCAGTGCCGCTAATGACAATGGCCCCGCTGGCTTCACTGCCGTTGATGGTGTTATCCGGCGTCACGGCATTGATCGTCAGCTGCGGCGCTACGGTATCCACGTTCAGCGGTGCGGTCTGGGTATTCTGGTTCCCCGCCGCATCCGCAACGGTCACCGTTACCGTATGCGATCCCTGTCCCAGCCCAATGATTTGCGCTGGCGTCAGCGGCAGCGTCCAGTTGCCGTTGGCATCCACCGTACCGGTTATTGGCGCGTTGTTGTCCAGTTGGACGGTGACGGTCTGGCCTGCGCCACGGCTGCCGGTTGTACCGGTCAATGCCCCGCCTGCCGCCGCCTCAACGATATTGATAGTACCATCGCCAAACGGCGTGTTGATCGTTGCCAGCGGCAGCTGCTGGGTGATGATCAGGAACTGCTGCTCACTGGAGAGCGGTGCGCCGTTAACGTCGACCGAGGAGACGGTCACGGTTGTCGTACCGTCGGCAATCAGCGCAGCAGCGGCAGTCGGTACGTTCACGGTCCAGAAACCACCGGCGTTCACCACGCCCTGGTACTGCTGCCCGTTAAGGGTGACGGTGACCGGGGTGCCTTCAGGAATGCGCACCGACGAGCCGCTAATGGTGATCCCATCGCTGATATCCGCCAGGCTGATGGCGTTATCCCCTTCCACCGGATTGATCAGCAGCGCGCTGGCGGTGGAGTCAACGGCAAAACCAACGTTCAGCGGTGCAGAGGCGTTACCCGCGCTGTCCGTGACCGTCACCGTAAGCTGCTGCGGACCGTCGCCGAGGCCGCTGAGGGCCGTAGCTGGAACCTGTATCGCCCAGCTGCCATCTGCGTTAACCACGCCGCTGAGCGGCTGGCCGTTAACGGTAAGGGCCACCGTTGCGCCTGGATCGGCAGGCACGGTGCGGCCAGTCAGGGTAAAACCGTTTGCCAGTTCGGCAGGATCGAGCACGTTATCACGGGTAACCGGATCAACCACCACGTTCGGCGGCGTCGCGTCCAGGCTAACACCCCGGGTAATGGTGGTTGCGTTACCGGCTGCATCGGTCACGGTCACGGTATAGGCGACCTGTCCGTCAGGCAGCGCAGCCAGCGCCCCGGCAGGCAGCGTCACCACCCAGCTGCCCGGCGTTGCACCCGGCAGTGCCGTGTAGCCTGTACCGTTAATGTTTACGGTCACCTGGGCGGCATCCGGCGAGATAACATTGATAGCCTGGTTGCTCTGCACCTGCGTGGCGTTGAGCGTATCCGTACCGTTGATGGGCTGGACGGTCACCTCCGGCGGCACTTTATCCACGGTGAATGGAATGGTCTGGGAAGCATCGTTGCCTGCGGCATCGGTAACGGTCACGTCGAACGATGCCGCGCCGTCTGGCAGGGTCGTCATCGCCCCGGCAGGCAGGACAACCGACCAGCTGCCATCGGCGGCAACGGTACCGGTGTACTGCTGCCCGTTGAGGGTCGCCACAACCGTCTGCCCTGCGCCGGTAACGCCGGTATTGCCGGTCACGAACTGATCCCGCTCGGATTCGGTAAGGTTCACAACGCCATCCCCAAACGGCGTATTCACCACCGCCTGGGGTAGATCGTTAACAATTACCGTAAAGGTATGGCTGTCGATGACGACACCGTTAGGGCCGGTTGCAGTGGCGGTCACCACGGCAGAGCCATCGCTCAGCGCCAGCAGATCGGCAGAGGCTATCGTCACCTGCCATGCACCGTTGGCGGCAATAGTGCCGACATAGTTTTGACCGTTCAGCGTTACGTTTACAACAGTACCTAACGGCAACCCGGCGCTGTTGCCGTTGATCACCAGATCGCTGCTCGCCTCATCAAAATTCAGGTAGTCATCGCTGGAGATAATGCTGATCGCCACCGCATCAACGGTGGTATCAACGGTAAAGCTATGCTCAACCGAGGTGTTCTGGCCGTAGCCGTCGGTTACGCTAACGGTCAGGGTGTTGGTGCCGTCGGCAAGCTTTTGCAGCTCCACGGCAGGCAAGGTCACGCGCCAGTTGCCGCCCGCGTCCACGGTGCCCTGATAGATGCCCGATCCGAGCGTAACGGTAATTACGCTACCCGGCTCGGCATTGGTAACCGTTCCCTGAAGGATCTGATCGACCTTGATCTCTGCCGCATCCAGATCGTTACCGTCGGTCAGCGCCTGGACGGTAAGCGCAGGTAAAGCGGTTTTCACATCGATATTTTGCGTCACGGTCTGGGTGTTACCGGCCGTATCGGTCAGCGTCACCGTCAGCGGATAGCTACCCTGGCTCAGCTGCTGCAGATCGGCTGCCGGAAGCGGCAGCTGCCAGTTACCATCCGTCCCTACTGTAGCGGTGTAGGTTTTGCCATTCAGCACGACCGTCACCGGCTGGCCGCGTTCAGCGACCGAGCTGATGCCGCTCAGAATCTGATCCTGCCCCAGCTCCTGGCCGTTGAGTTTGCCGTCCGCCGTCAGCGGCAGCAGACTGAGCGCGGGTAGAGTGGTATCCACCTGCGCGGTGCTGGTGAGCGGCGCGCTGTTGCCTGCAGCATCAATCGCATTGACGTTGATGGTCAGGAGCCCATCCGGGATCGTCTGCATATCGCTGGCGGGAACGATCGCGCGCCAGTTGCCGTCGCCGTCCACCAGCGCCTGATAGGTTTTCCCCGCCAGCTGCACGCTTACGCTCTGCCCGCTACCGGAGACGCCGGTATTACCGCTCAGTACCTGATCCAGCCCTTTTTCCACGCTGTTAAGGTAGCCATCACCAAACGGTGCATCAATGGTCGGAATCGGCAGATAGTGGATCTGCACGTTCAGGGTGTGGGTGTCGCCTGCGGACTGAGCCCCCTGAGTGACGACCGCTTCAACAGTGTTTGGACCATCCGGGAGCAGTAGCAGATCGGCGGAAGGGATCTGTACGCTCCAGTTTCCTGCGGCATCAATAGCGGTGACGGCATACTGTTTGCCGTTAAAGAAAACAACGATACTGACGTCCGGCCCGGTCACCGTGGTGACACCACGCACCTCCAGCGGGCTCTGCGCCTCGTTGGCGTTCAGGTAGTCGTCGGTCGAGAGAATAGCGATGGCAATGCCGCTCTGGCTGCTATCGACGTTGATCGTTTCAGTACGTACCACCGGCGTGCCGTTGGCATCATTCACCGAGACGGTGAGTGGATTATCGCCCTGTGTCAGGGAGGCGAGATCGCCTGCTGGCAGCGTAGTTTTCCAGCTGCCGTCGCCCATCACCTGGGCGTAGTAGGTTTTCGTTCCCAGCGTAATTGTCACTACCTGCCCCGCCGGGATATTCACGGTTTGGCCAGAGAGTGTCTGGTTCAGCTGCAGCTCGGCGGTATTAAGGACGTTGTCCCCCGTTACCGGATTGACACTCACCTGCGGACTGGTGAAGTTAGTGGTGAAGTCAGCTTGCCCGGTCGTGACGTTGCCCGCCATATCGACGATCTGATACTCCACGGTATAGGGCTGGCCATCCTGTAGCTGCTGGATGTCGGCCTGCGGGATGCTCAGCTGCCAGCGGCCAAGACTGTCTACTGCGGTGGTGTAGCTCTTGCCGTTTAGCGTTACCGTTACTACGCTGCCCTGATCTTCACTGCTGGAGAAGCCGCGAACGATCTTGTCTGTATTGAGTTGGGAGATATCAAGCGTATTGTTTGGTACGAAGGGCGTCATCTGGAGCACGGGCGGAACGGTATCTACCAGCAGATCCACTGAGGTTGTTACAGTACGGCCCGCACTGTCGACAAGCAGAACCGAAAGCGAATTTGCTCCCTGTGACAGAGACTGTAAAACGGCGGCCGGTATTTCCAGGCTCCAGCTACCGTCGCTATTAACGACTGTCTGCCATGTGTTGCTGCCCAACGTTACGGTAATCAGACTACCTGCGTTAACCAGGTCAGTTCTTCCCGCCAGGACCTGCGCCGCGCTCACCTCTTGCTGATTTAATACGTTGTCGCCTGTCAATGGGTCGACCAGCAGAGTAGAAACAGGAGGAGTAGGCTCCTCCCCACCATCATCTGGCGGTGTGGTTCCGCCATCATCCGGCGGCGTGGTTCCGCCATCATCCGGCGGTGTGGTCCCGCCATCGTCTGGCGGCGTGGTTCCGCCATCGTCCGGCGGCGTGGTTCCGCCATCGACTGGCGGCGTGGTTCCGCCATCGTCCGGCGGTGTGGTTCCGCCATCGTCCGGCGGCGTGGTTCCACCATCGTCCGGCGGCGTGGTTCCGCCATTATCTGGCGGTGTCCCATCAATAGGAGGAAGGACGCCATTATCCTCTGCTTCCTGACGGTTGCTGCCGCCACCGCCGCCGCCCGCTGCGGCTGCGATACCCACAATACCCCCGATTGCAGCTACTCCGCCCAATACGGCCAATGCAGAGATCCCTCCTGCACCAACAAGAGAATCTACAGATGCTTCAGAGAGTGCCGGCACAATTGCTTCCGCAGTAGCGGGCGCAGCGGCCTCGGCAAACGGGAAGACAGCATGGTGCGCGCCCAAATCGTCTTCAAAGATCAGTTCGCTGTGTAGGCCATTCTCATCAAGCACAAAAAAGCGCTGATAGCGTACCGTAGTACCGTCATTCATATGGACGATCAGGTCATTACCTTCACGCTGATAGTAATTAACAGACTCTGGGGAAGCGTTAATGCGAACGATACTGGTCTGCGTCAGATTAACAACTCGGTCGGCACTTTGGGCATATTGGCTAACGACATCACCAGTTTTTTTATTCAAAATATCCACTGACCCAGCAGGGCTAATTTGGGGAGCCATATAATGTCCTCTCGCTATTTAGATCGCTATTTTGTGCATGTGCCAGCCCTATTTTTGGCAGAGGAAGAGCGCTACCAAAATAAAGTGGCAGAAATTAATCGTTTTTCTAAAAACTGGGCAGTGGATCGATAAGTGATTGTTTTTAAATAAATTAATACCTCTTACATAACTTCGGTGCAGAATTGATCTCATTAAAATATATACGCAATAGTCTGAAATTAGGCAAACGCTAAAGTCACAAATTTTCACATTTTTTTAAATACAGAATATATTGTTAACAAAATCGTTAATACTTAAGCGTCACTTAAATAGTACATGCAGTGAATAGATCTATTTTTAATAATTAGCATGAAGCAAAGCAGAATATTACGATATATCCTATATAGCGAATATTGAATATATTCTTGCAGCCTTTCTATTCTGAATAAAAGAGGATTTAGCCGCGGCAACGGAGCGGCTACAGCGTGATAAATCAAGCCTGTTCATACTTTAACCAACTGAGGCTCATACAGATGTTGTAGCGATATGGACTGGTGCGTTGATGGCAAAACCTGTTATACTGTAGTCAACACATTGGGGCTGATTCTGGATTCGACGGGATTTGCGAAACCCAAGGTGCATGCCGAGGGGCGGTTTGCCTCGTAAAAAGCCGCAAAAAAATAGTCGCAAACGACGAAAACTACGCTTTAGCAGCTTAATAACCTGCTCTGAGCCCTCTCTCCCTAGCTTCCGCTCTTAAGACGGGGATCAAAGAGAGGTCAAACCCAAAAGAGATCGCGCGGATGCCTTGCCTGGGGTTGAAGCGTTAAAACTAATCAGGCTAGTTTGTTAGTGGCGTGTCTGTCCGCAGCTGGCAAGCGAATGTAAAGACTGACTAAGCATGTAGTGCCGAGGATGTAGGAATTTCGGACGCGGGTTCAACTCCCGCCAGCTCCACCAAATAAAACAAGGGGTTACGTGAAAACGTAGCCCCTTTTTTTATGCCAGTGGCGGCAAAATGGCGACGGCCGCCTGGACTGACTGCAATAAAAAAACCCGCATTAAGCGGGTCTTGTTAGAAAATCATATGGCTCTGACCTCCAGCGCTAGGATGCGGAGGAACCTTTGCAACGCTTTCAGTCTTTACAATGTACCGTACAAAAGTTTCATGAGTGATGAAAGTACATTCACAGTTAATATTTTGGCATTGGTTATAGCGCTCTTTAGTAGTTTTTGATGCCTGGAAACTACTTCTTGTGTGCGCCGCGCTACCACAATCTGGACAGTTCATCATAATTATTATCCCGCCGCCTTTGCTGAAATCGCAATAATGATACACTATTATTCAATTTCGAGAGCCAATTATTCCATATCGAGATCAGCTATTTTTACCTCTAACTCAAGCGAGGTGGTGAAGCCACCCTCCCCGATAGTGTTGGTCACAGTTGTAATCGTCCAGTCTGCCTGGTCTAAGCTTCGCCAGCTGCTGCAGGTAAGCGTTATAGGCAAAGCGGGTTTTCTTTTTCATCGAGTTTTATGCTCTGTCAGCAGGTGGTTAATTGTTCTGAGCTGCCGTTACCGCCGGAAGAGAACGGGCGGCGATCGCTGCGGCTATCTTCCTCGGTTAACTTCTCGCGCAGGGTTGAAAGCCCGGTTTCTGCCGTGGACAGCTGTTGCTGCATGGCATCCAGGCGCTGTGAAAAATCATCTTTCAGATTGCCGACGCGCTGGCCGACTTCTGCCACCGATTCAGACAGTGCCTGGTGTGCCCCCGCGACCTCTTCAACGGCCTGATGCACGTCAGCAAAGCGGGCGTCGTCGTCAGCAGATTTACGGGACAGCAGCGCTTTGATGCTGGCGAAAAAGCTCGGCTTTTCTTCCGGCAAGTCTTCAAATTCGAAGAGGGTTTCTTCGGCAGCGGTGAAGAGGTTGTCGCGGTCCTGTTTGCGACGTGCCAGCGGATTAGCTTCAGCATTTGCGCTGAACTGCAGCATTTCCGTGCCCAGGCTGGCCGGATCGTCAGTGACAGCCATGCCGACCAGATAGGCTTCCCCGGTGTCGGAAAATTTCGGGTTTACCTCCATTGAGGTGAAAAGCTTCTGCAGCTTCGCGGTCATGGAAACCAGCTCGTCAGTCGGGACAATCCAGGCGTATAACGCCATCTTGCCTTTCAGCGGGCCTTCACTGATTTCCTCAGCTTCCAGCGCTTCCACAATGCCGAAACGGCGGAAAGAGCTGTCAGGCGTATAGCCCTTGATGTGCTCCATATTGACTACAGCGGTGTAGACCTGCTGGCTGTAATTCACCGCCATCTGGGTCAGCCATACGCGCTCAATGACGCGCCCGTCAGTGGTGGCACCTTCCACCCCAATACGAAAACGCTTTGATTTTTTTGCCATCTGTCCGGCTCCGGTTGTTCTGGACGTGTCGAGAGGCTTTATGTTTGCGTTTCAGGGGAGGGATAAACAATGCGCGGCCATTGTGGGAAAAATGGCCAACAGGGCGAAGCGGCGCAGGTGAACGCGGGGCCGTAGTCTGACGCCATGAACATGACGACGATTAACCCGGACCTCGACCCGCGAAAACAGGCGATGTTTCTGTATTTTAGCGGTATACGCATCGCCCGCATTGCTGAAATGCTGGGAGAGAAACCCGCAACTGTTCACAGCTGGAAAAAGCGCGACAAGTGGAGCGAGATCGGTCCTCTGGATCAGATGCAGCTGACCACGGCGGCGCGCTATTGCCAGCTCATCATGAAGCCCGCAAAGGAGGGTCGAGATTTTAAGGAGATTGACCTGCTGGCCCGTCAGGCAGAACGCCACGCCCGGATCGGTAAATTTAACGATGGGGGTAACGAGGCCGATCTCAATCCGAAGGTAGCCAACCGCAACAAAGGCCCGCGCAGGCCGCCAGAGAAAAACGTTTTCACCGATAACCAAATCGAGAAGCTGGAAGAAATTTTCCACTCCACCATGTTCGACTACCAGCGCCAGTGGTGGGAAGCCGGGAATAAATACGCCGTCAGGAACCTGCTGAAATCACGCCAGATCGGAGCGACGTTCTTTTTTGCCCGTGAGGCACTGATTGATGCACTTATTACCGGCCGCAACCAGATTTTCCTCTCAGCGAGTAAAGCCCAGGCTCACGTTTTCAAGCAGTACATTGTTGAGTTTGCGAAAGAGGTTGATGTAGAGCTGCGCGGCGATCCGATGATGCTGCCGAACGGGGCGACGCTGTATTTCCTCGGAACCAACGCCCGGACCGCGCAGAGCTATCACGGCAACCTCTATCTGGACGAATATTTCTGGATACCAAAATTCCAGGAGCTGCAGAAAGTGGCGTCCGGCATGGCGCTGCATAAAAAATGGCGTGAAACCTACTTCTCCACGCCTTCCAGCCTGACGCACAGCGCCTATCCGTTCTGGTCCGGCGCTCAGTTTAATAAGGGCCGGACAAAGCATGACAAGGTAGAAATTGACCTTTCGCACAGCCATCTGGCGCGAGGCGCACTCTGTGCTGACGGCCAGTATCGCCAGATCATCACCGTGGAAGATGCGGTGCGTGGTGGCTGCGACCTGTTCGACCTGGAGCAGCTGCGCCAGCGTTACAGCCCGGAGGACTACCAGAACCTGCTGATGTGCGTATTTATGGACGATCTGGCGTCCGTGTTTAACCTGGCCCTTATGCAGGGCTGCATAGTGGACAGCTGGGAAGTCTGGGACGATTTTGAGCCGCTGATGATTCGCCCGTTTGCTAACCGCCCGGTATGGATCGGCTATGACCCTGCGAAAGGGACAACGAACGGCGACAGCGCCGGGTGCGTAGTGATTGCGCCCCCTCTGGTGCCTGGCGGCAAGTTCCGCATCCAGCAGCGCTACCAGTGGCGCGGGATGGACTTCCGCGCCCAGGCAGAAGCCATCCGGCAGCTGACCCTGCAGTTTAACGTGACCTATATCGGCATCGACTCGACCGGCGTGGGCCACGGCGTCTATGAGAACGTGAAGGCGTTCTATCCCGGCGTCCGTGAGTTTGTCTACAACCCCAACGTCAAAAACGCCCTGGTGCTCAAAGCCTACGACATCATCGCGAGCCGCCGTCTTGAGTTTGACGCGGGTATGACCGATGTAGCCCAGTCCTTTATGGCGATCCGCAAAAGCACCACGGCAAGCGGAAACCGGCCAACGTATGAGGCCAGCCGCAGCGAGGAAGCCAGCCATGCAGATCTGGCATGGGCAACCATGCACGCACTCTTTAACGAACCGCTGGAAGGCGCAACGGTGAATAACAGCACTATTGTGGAGATTTACTGATGGGTAAACGCAAGCCCCGCGCGCAGGAGCTGCCCCGCCAGCCTGCCGCTCAGACCATGACAGAACAAACCGGCGGCGCACATGCCGAAGCATTTTCCTTCGGGGACCCCGTGCCGGTGCTTGATCGCCGCGAACTGCTGGATTATCTGGAATGCGTTCAGGTCGACAGGTGGTATGAGCCACCCATTAGCCTGGACGGGCTGGCGCGAACGTACCGCGCAGCGGTTCATCACAGCAGCGCAATACAGGTGAAACGTAACATTCTGGTCAGCACCTTTAAACCGCACCACCTGCTGTCCAAGCAGGCATTTGGCCGTTTCGTCCAGGATTTTCTTGTCTTTGGTAACGCCTACCTTGAGAAGCGGGTAAACCGGTTAGGCGACACGCTGACGCTTGAGGCGTCGCTTGCCAAGTTTACCCGGCGCGGCATTCACCCGGATCATTACAGGTTTGTGCAGTACGGCTACCAGAAGCAGCCCTAAGAGTTTGCGCCGGGCCGGGTTTTTCATCTGATGGAAGCGGATCTGAACCAGGAGATTTACGGCCTGCCGGATTATCTCTCCGCCATTCCGTCCACGCTGCTGAATGAGTCCGCGACCATGTTCCGTCGAAAGTATTACCTGAACGGAAGCCACGCGGGTTTTATCATGTACATGTCAGATCCCGCGGCTAACCAACAGGACGTGGATAACATCCGTGAAGCGCTGAAAAAATCGAAGGGCCCAGGCAACTTCCGCAACCTGTTTATGTACAGCCCGAACGGGAAGAAAGACGGCATTCAGATCATCCCGCTGTCAGAGGTAGCGGCAAAGGATGAGTTTCTGAACATCAAGAACGTGAGCCGTGATGACATGCTGGCCGCCCATCGCGTGCCGCCGCAGCTGATGGGTATCATCCCGACTAACACCGGCGGGTTTGGTGACGTTGAGAAGGCCGCCCGCGTCTTTGTACGTAATGAGCTGCTGCCATTACAGAAGCGCATGGAAGAGCTGAACGACTGGATCGGAGAGCAGGTGATCCGCTGGGAACCGTACAGCCTGGATTTGGGCGATGACAGCGCCAGCTGACCCCACAGACCGCCCGACAGGGCGGTTTTATTTTAAAGTGTCAATATTATCTAGGTTCATTAAGTTTTTATAACTCGCAGGACCCCTACCATATCCATAATTTTGCGCTAAATGTTGCTGTTGTTTCTCTTCCATTCTAGACCTAAAATCATCAGCGCTATCAACCCCAAGCGCCTCTTTAAGTTTTATAAAACCTTTATGTTGTGTTGCTCTCAAGAAAATATCAGGGACAGTATTGTAAACCATGTAAGGTGTTGTGGCGGCATACCAGTAAATCCCTTCATGACAACAAGAATACGCCAAACACAATATATCTGCCTCTATAATATCCGTGAACACTATATCATTACGATCTGCGTTACGCCGTATGAGTTCAACTGATGGGCTATAATATCGGTGCTCTTTACTAAGGGCATGTTGTACAGTATTTGAACTTGTAAAGAAAGAGTCAAATGAGACGAAATTTTTCTCTCTTGAAGCGTGACCTTCCTGAACTAAATAGTGAGATGAAAGAACATCATTAATTAATGAGAACTTCCCTTTCTTCACCATAGATGAAACAAGGTAAAGGAACATCTCATAAATAAATATTTGTTGAGCATCAAACCAATTTGTTTGATATGAGCGAAGTTCTTCTGGACGTGTCGGCAAAATGAGTAATTTCTCGAGGAATGTAACAAAAACATCACTCAATTCCTGTTGCCCTGTAAACTCCATTTCTAACGAGAACCATTCGCAATATAGATTTCTAATTGCTTTCATAGCCGTAACGTCGCTAACAATTTTCGCAGCGAGTGCTTCATCTGTCTTGGCATCTGGTTCAGCTCTGACGCGCAAAGTATCCAGATATGAAAACGACGAAGCTAAAAAATCATTCCTATAGTGAGCGATGCCATTTTTATTTTGAAATAATGCTTGTTTGAGCCCATTGAGTTTTGTTAACGGTTCACTTGTAGGCTCATAACGTGTTTCATCAAGGAAAGAAGGACGTGAACCCAGCTTAGGCTTTTTATGCAACGGTTGACCATGTAAAAGCCTTATTAATTGCTCCCAATTTTCATTTTCTTTTTCAGGTGTAGAGAAATCGATTCCAATTAAAGAACCCATAAACACGGGCAAGTAAGGTTCTTCGTTTTCATCACACTCACAGAAAATAGGAATAAATTTAGTTTGCGCAACTTTAGTATATACTTGTTGTGAAATTATTTGAGATTCAGTTCCTACCCCTCTGATTTTTTGATCTGCCTTTTCAGCATACGCTTTATCACACATTACTAATACATTAGTGATAGTGTCATCAACAACAAGTTTTTCCATAAAGGCATTTTTATCATGGCCTTCCTTCAAGTCATAAATGTCAATTATAACATCTACACCGTCGCCAATTAGCCTGTCGGCAATCTGCTTTACTCGTCCTCTATGCGCTACTGTAGACCAACTGTATGAAATGAAAATTTTTGGTTCCATTATCTTACCTTATTGCTAGTTAGCTCTTTCTACTTAAGATACTTCCTCGATGCCCACGGGACAAGTGCGCATGATCTACACCAAGCCCAAGCAATTGCTTCGAATAGCCTGAGAATCAGGATTTTAACCATAATAGCGCGCTCGTAGCCCCGCCACGCTTGCGCGCTTTGTGTAATAGTTTTCATGCAGGTGCATGAGATAACAAAAAGCCCGCCAGAACTGGCGGGCCGGGGCGTAAACGATCCTCTAACGATCCTTCATTTTCATGCACCATAGACATGCACAACCGCGTGAAAGGCGCGGCAATGACAAAATATTCAGATCACAGGGCAATTATCATCGCTAATGGCGCGGTTGATGAGGTGCGTAACCCTGCCTAAAATCACCACATCGTCCAGCGCTTCGCCGTCCGCAGTGATAAAGGCGTGACCCGCGACCTTAGCGAAATGCGTTCGCCCGAATGCCTGGATCAGAACGTCGGCACCCGGCGGGCATTTTAGTGCGGGGTTACGAGATAACTGGGGTAATCCGTCTCCATCATCACAGAACAGGAACCTGCGAACGGCTCAACCAGTCGCGGGCCAGCGGGCAGGTGCTTTTTCAGGTGCGGCATAACGGCGGTTTTATTACCCGCCCATTTCAGGATGGTGCTCATATAGCCCCCTTGTAGTGCTTGCCTTTCAGCTCGGCGATTTCCTGACAAGTGACACAGCACTGCACGCCCGGAATCACAGCCCGGCGAGCAGCAGGAATATCGCCGCCGCACGCCTGGCAGAAGAACGCAGAAGGCGCAGCCGGACGGCTACGCGCGTTGTGGATGTGGCGCTCACGGTTTTCCTGTTCGCGCTGCTGTGCGAGATCCATTGAATCGGCCATTAGTGCAACTCCTGAGATTCGTTTTCAAAGCGGGCAGCTTCACGGCGCAGCAGTTCGGCGGCTTCTTTGCCGTTCAGCCCCTTCTGGGTAATGTGGATAGCCAGCGACTCAAGACGGATTGAAACAGCGAGTGCGCGGTCTTTACGCTCCTCGTTTTTTGCGGCTGTCAGCAATACGGTCAGCGCATCGCTGTCAGCTTTGAAATTACGGGTTTCGGTATTTCGCATATTCATTTCTCCAGAATTTGGGCAAAAGAATGCCCGGCGGGTTTACGCCATTAATTTCGTTTGGGGTTAATTACTCAGGTAGTACGCTTTCATGCAGCGAGAAACGACGGGGTAAAATTTCGCCCCAGCGCGCTATTTCGTTCATCGCTTTAATCAGCAACAACCGACGGGCATGGTCGAAATATTCAAACGGCCTGCCGACCTCATCACTCTTAAACGCGCCTGGCTCGTTGCGATTTGCCAGCGTCATAACAGAAAATTTAAAATCATCATTCAGCTTGTTGAAATTACGCAACGCACCGTTTTGCGTGGCTTTTAATTTCTGATGAAACAGAGCAAGACATTCCTCACCACTCATTTTCTCCGGCTCCGCAACAGTACAACCAGCATTATTAAACGGCGTCGCACCTGCATTGATTGGTGCGGACATGTTATTAATCATATCAACCTCAAAAAAGCTTTAACCCGGCGCTTAAACGACGCGGGGCGCACTGTGCGCAGTTCACTTAATAATGCTGACTGGTCGCGGCTGGAGTTCCAGCGTTTACGGTCGCTTCCCATGATCCAGCCGTGGCCGTAATGCATGGATGGGCTTTGGCGAACAAGCAGCGATGCGAATGAGGGTTCATTTTTCATGCTCACCTCACATCAGGCCGAAGGTTGCGCCGATGCCGCTGACAGTATCTACAGCGCCAGCTACCGCAGGGTTGCCCTGGATACGGCATTGCACTGCCATAGCGGCCAGAAACAGGCAGCGGATCCCGACATTGACACTGGACACCATCGAATTTTTTCGACACTGCGTCATGCGCTCCGTTGATATTGCACCAGCTGCGAGCTGGCCCACTTCTGCCGTTGCCTTCATGACATAAACTGGTAGCTTTTCACTAGCCAGCTCGTTGACCGGCATACATGGCATACAGTGCAGTTGTGCCAGAAAGCCATCGACCAGCGTTGAATCTTCGGTGATATCAGTCAGCAGCATAATTTCCGGTGCTGTCAGCTGATGCGGCTGCTCCGGGTTAAGCTTATTACGCAGTGTCTGTGGCTTAATGCCTGCTTTGTCTGCAAGCTCGGCCAAGTTGTGACGCGCCGCAAATGTCTGGCAAGCTTCGTCATAGTGGCAATGTGTGGAAACCCTAAAATCAAACATGCTGTAAATCCTTTTATGTCTCAATATTGAACTTACAGCCCAACAATGACGCGGGAGTTAGAATGACCGAGGGACTCGCGAACCTGATCGGTTTTGTACATTAGGTAACGCAGGCACACGCGCCTCTTATTTTTATCCTTTTTAACCATGTACTTAGCAAGCTGACCATGATGGATTTTTTGATAAACAGAGCCGCGAGAAATTCCTTCCCATTCCGCGAACTCTGCAGGCGTAGCCATCTCTTTTGGTACACGAATTGAAATATCAGTGCTCATAGTGCAGTATCACTCGATTAAGGTTTGGTTTATGTCGTTTTATCTTGTTTTATGCGATTCAACATTTGAACAATTTAGATACTACTATCCAATATTTGATACATAAACAGGATTAAAAAATGATACAGGTGAAAGCTGGCGAGAATACAGGGGGTAGAGAGGCTATCCATAGGTTGATGGCTGCTTATGATTTCAAGTCCAGACAGCAGCTATGCGATCACCTAGGCGCATCTAAAAGCACTATGGCAAACAGATATTTAAGAGACAGCTTTCCTGCAGAATGGGTGATCCAATGCGCTCTTGAAACAGGCGTTTCTTTACTCTGGCTAACCACAGGACAAGGCGAACCAGGAGCAAAAATTGATGATAAAAAAAGTATCAATTTTGTGAACTCCAGCAAGGTAAAACCTCTTGCTGAACTTGTATCGCCAGAGATCGACAAGGCTACCCTTATAGGAGGTTCGTTGGTTGAAGCCGGGAAGGCCATCATTGATAGTAGTCTGCTTCCCCGTGACTCAAGCGAACTGTTTCTCGTAAATACCACTGGCGATTCATATTTAGTTGACCGTAACCAGACACCACCAGTGAATGGGATGTGGTTAGTCGATATCGACGGGATAAAAAGCATTGTTAAGTTAACTCGCCTTCCGGGAAACAGATTAGTTGTGCATCAAGATGACTCTTCGTTTGAGTGCAGCCTGGATGATATCGAGGTTGTTGGCCGCGCATTGAAAATCATTAAGAGCCTCTGATATGACCATCAGAAAACAGCCGAACGGAAAATGGTTGTGCGAGTGTTACCCGAACGGGCGTGACGGCAAGCGCGTGCGCAAGCAATTTGCGACTAAGGGCGAGGCTGTAGCATTCGAAAACTTCACTATGGATGAAGTGAACAAAAAGCCGTGGCTGGGTGAGAAGGAAGATCGGCGGCGTTTGTCAGAATTGATTGAGCAGTGGCACTCCCTTTACGGCCAGACGCTCGCAGACCCCAAGCGCCTAATGACGAAACTGAATATTATCTGCAATGGGCTGGGCGATCCCGTCGCCTCTGAGTTAACCGCCGGTGACTTTACAAAATATCGTGAAGCACGATTAAAAGGTGGGGTACATAACGAAGACGGCGCGCTAATGTCGCCAGTAAAGCCCCGCACGGTAAACCTGGAACAGCGTAACTTATCATCCGTTTTTGGCACCCTGAAAAAGCTGGGCCACTGGTCAGCACCTAACCCGCTTGCCGGGCTACCAACATTCAAAATCGCAGAGGGAGAACTAGCGTTCCTGGACCCCGACGAAATTAAACGCCTGTTAGATGCCTGCGCTGATTCTCAAAGTCCCAGCCTGTTGATGATCGCAAAGGTATGCCTGGCCACCGGCGCGCGATGGAGTGAAGCCGAAAACATGCAGGGCCATCAGTTATCTAAATACCGAATCACCTACACCAAAACCAAAGGCAAGAAAAACCGAACCGTACCGATATTTCAGAAGCTGTACGACGAACTCCCCAAAAACAGAGGGAAGCTATTCACGCCATGCAGAAAAGCTTTTGAGCGTGCAGTAAAAAGAGCGGGTATCGACTTGCCTGAAGGCCAGTGCACGCATGTGCTGCGTCATACATTCGCCAGTCACTTTATGATTAACGGCGGAAATATATTTGTGCTTAAAGAAATTCTGGGCCATGCCGATATTAAAATGACTATGATATATGCACACTTTTCTCCCGAGCATATTGAAGATGCGGTGTATAAAAAATCCTTTGACCAATTTGTAAGGCAATAAAATGGAAATTGAGAAAAGCAAAGAGATTGATCTAAACAATATAATTAATGAAATTTTGACATCCAACCGTATATCTCCTCCAATCACACTAAAAACCGATATTGTTTCAGACTTTAAGGGAAGATGTGAATACTATGTAAACGCCCTCAAGAAATATGATGAAGAAAATATTTCTGGTATAAATTTCACATTATTGATAAAACGGATAAGTGTGATTGTCGATGGAATCACTAAGTGTCTTGAGGAATTTTTATCTGGTGATATTAAATCTGCTTATGATGCTTTCGATGATACCTTCTCTGCGGATACAATTAACAGACACATTCAAAGAATTGCCATTCCCCTAAAAGATATCTGCAATAAAAACAAACCATTATTCCGAGTCAGAAAGTCTGATACTCCACTGTCAGAAAGAGAGGATATATTTCATATTCCTTTTACTAAGAGACAAAACGTAAGTGCACAAAGGTACTCAGTAGCTGGATTACCATGTCTGTATCTGGGTACGTCTTTATATGTATGCTGGCAAGAAATGAACAAACCTGATTTTGATAAACTATATCTATCATCCTTTATTTCTTATGATACGAAATCTAAAATATTAAACTTCTCGCCTGACATATTAAACAAACCAACCACAGGCCTTTTGAATGGAGAGGAATTAAAAGAAACTAACTGGAGAAAGGCATCTTACTTAATTTTATGGCCTTTGATTCTTTCTTGTAGTTATATTAAGAAGAACGCTAACGCATCCTTTATTCAAGAGTATATAATCCCAAACTTGTTAATGCAGTGGATAAGTCGCCGCACTAACTCTCCTATTTTCGGGATCGCATACCATTCAACAAGAATGCCTAATGCAAATAAAACACCTCGCTCAATTAATGTTGTACTTCCCCCTAAAGCAACTTATAGACAAACGATACTAAAAGAGTATTGCCCACGTTTGAAAGATTTATTTGAATTTACACCACCAGTATCTTGGCAGGTTTTAAAAACCTTAGATTACCAGCATGATGATTTCAAAACATCTGAACAGGAAGACGCAGAAAATTTTTTGCGTAAAAGGGAAAAATTAGCAGGAATCTCAAATCTCTATGAAGATATTGTTAAATTGTACCCTTTAACGGACTTCTATAAACTTGAAGTTTGGATTGATAGACTGTTTGATTACGACAAAATCATTGGATGATGGTGGCGGCAAAATGGCGGCACAACATTAAAAACGCGTAAAACTAATAAACACCCCTTAAGACTAAGGCGCTGTTTTTAAAGGTAACTGCCTGTTTTTATAGTAGTTATTATAGTATGTAGGAATTTCGGACGCGGGTTCAACTCCCGCCAGCTCCACCAAAATTCTCCATCGGTGATTACCAGAGTCATCCGATGAAGTCCTAAGAGCCCGCACGGCGCAAGCCCTGCGGGCTTTTTTGTGCCTGTAATTTGTCTGAGGACATCTGGCTTAACCCGATGATTATTGGTTTACATCTAGGGTTACGGTGAGATGTATCCTAAAAGCGTATACCTCGTCATGAAAGAGCGGTTACAGTAGCACGGACAACACGCTCTTTGACCAACACCGAATTTCCGTACGCTAAAGCATTAGAGGAGGCTCTAACGCTGCATGATGGCGATGGGCTTTTCCTGATAGTGAAAACCAGCGTCAAGAAACTCTGGTGCTTTCGTTATCAACGTTCAGCAACAAAACACCGGACAATGATAGGGCTCTGTGCCTTCCCGCCCTTTCGCTAGCTGGTGCCGGAAGGTTAAGTGCGGATTACCTTGCCTTGTTAGCCGATGGAATTAACCCGCAAATTCAAGCTGAAGTTGCAGAGGAACAGCAGCAAATCGCTTTGGACAATATTTTTTCAACGGTCGCCGCTAACTGGTTCCAGCTCAAAAGCAAAAGCGTTACCCCAGATTACGCAAAAGACATTTGGCGCTCATTAGAGAAAGATGTATTCCCCGCCGTTGGTGAGATCCCCGTTCAGCAAATTAAAGCCCGAACATTGGTTGAAGCGCTTGAGCCAATCAAAGCTCGTGGGGCGCTTGAGACTGTACGTCGATTGGTGCAGCGCATTAATGAAATAATGATTTATGCCGTAAACACTGGTCTGATTGATGCCAACCCAGCTTCAGGAATTGGGATGGCCTTTGAGAAGCCCAAAAAGCAGGGGATACAAACCAATCTGTCGCTGAAAGAGGAAAGCTACGGCGACTGGCTGCCGAAATGCGATGAACCCGCAACGACATAAACAACTCCAGACCGGCAACAGCCGGTCTTTTTATATCAGCTGAATATGATGAGTTTAAATAAATAAGGAAGGTTAAGAATTTACTCTTATCAACCGAAGAAAGTTTTGGCTATTATTGAGTAAGGATATGGGGGAATGGGATACTGTGATGGAAGAAGGTGGAATGATCGTTGTTATGTCACCGGTACAACTGGCGGCGGTGCTTTCAGATAAGAGCGTTACAGAGGCGGAAACGCTGAGTAACCGATTATTGGGTGGACTTGGTGTTTTACTCGGAGCGGTAGAAATGGTCGGTGCCACGGCACTATGTATCGCACCAGAACCAACAGGACTAACGAAAGCGGGATGTGTGGTTGTTGGTGCACATAGTCTTGACGCTGTTCAAAGCGCAGCCAGACAGGTGATAACCGGTCGTGATACGCGCTCAGCCACCTGGCAGATCGCTGTGAGCGCGGCAAGAGAACTTGGTGCCGATGAAGACACCGCCCTCAATATCGGCATGACAGTTGATATAGCCGTTCCGCTTGGATTTGCAGCGGCTATTGGTGCCGTCCGTGTAGCTGCAATTAAAGCTGGCCGCATCAAATTGATCCAGCATGAATCAGTTACGGGTCTCAAACCCGGTGGGCATACACTCGCAAATCATGTCGGAAAAACTGACAGTGAGTTACTTGCCCGATTCGAGAAAAATAAGCGACTTTTAATGTCTTCAACGTTTAAAGATTTAAATGTTGCTGAAAATGTTATTTCGAAGGCAGTCTATCTTAACCGGGCAAATATAAAATCTTTACTCGGAGGTGGTAAAAACGGTGGACGCCTTACCATCAATTATCCTGTCGGGCAGGAGGTTGGGTATGGATTCACGCGAGGCAGCACACAGCGCATCAGCATGCGTGGAGTGAGGATTGTTATCGAACTGCAAGAGTATAACGGAAAACCTTACTATATCCTTACAGCATTCCCGACCCCATAGGACAGGTGGATTATGCAAAGTTTCTATCATCTTGATCAGCTGATTCAGGGTTATTTCAATCAGGATTATGACCTCATAAATGAGGGAGAGAATACTATTGAGGGCACTGTTAAACTCTATAAAAAAACAGCCCCCAACTGGATGTTAAAAGAGTTAGCCGAAGAGGTCGATTCTTTCCTTGAGCTTTACGGAGACAAGTTGGATGAGGAGTTCAAAAGCCGGTATGGATTTGATTTTTCACCTGAGTTGTGGGATTCAACCCCCTTCGATTTCCTGATGACAGTGCGCAGACTTGCACTTTCTTCGAAGTAGCTACAGGAAGACAAACCCGCAGCGACTTAACCGACCTCAGACCGGCAACAGCCGGTCTTTTACTTTCTAAACATAACTTAAGGGTGAACAGTCCACGGTTCACCCTTCACCGTATGTTCACCATCTAACCGCATGAAATTAATTGTAAAAATCAAAGATGAACAGTGTGAACAGTTAAATGCAAAAAAACTTTTTTCTTGATGTGCTCCATTCAAAAAACAGGTTTGCTCAACCACAGGAAACACTGCAACAAATCGCCATTGGTATACGTTTAGGTATACCAATGAAAGTTGAATTAATGAATTATCAATAAAAACAATACATTAAATAATTTATTCAGACTCCGCCAACCCAACAAAATTCTTTGTCAATGGTCACCAGAGCCTGAGATGAAGTCCCGAAAGCCCGTAAGGCGTAAGCCTGGCGGGCTTTTTTGTGCCTGTTGTTGTTCAGCGAGAATTGCTGAGAGCTATCACTTTTGGCACCCTGGATGGGACCCACAACGAAGGGTCAAAAAATCGAGGGTCCCAAAATGGCAATGGCTTATAACCCCATTGATCTCCCTAATAATCTTAGCCTGTTTTGTCATATTTAAAAGCACAACAAAGCAAAGAGACGCCATAAAAGCTTGTAATGATACAATGCTTTTTTATAAGTGTTATAACCACAGCAACCCTAACCATAAAAATATTAAATTGACGGGAATTTAGCGTTTTTTCACACCGGCTCGTGGACTGCATGTCCGGCTTTACGACGCGCATAAATCAAATTTTGTGCTGAGTTATATTTTTCCTATTAATCAACGTGCGGGGCCTTTTAAGGCCTGAATCCTATAGTGGTTAAAATGTCATTATCCTGTGCCGCATAACTAGTCTCTGCACCTTCTTCCAGCCAGGCTGCCAACGCATCACGCACATACGCTGTAGCACGGTCAAGGACGCGATTTTTTATCAGCGTAGGTTGGCTGTTCAGGTTCATCAGCTTCGGAGCAAGGGCGACGTCTAACTTCGCACCATGAGCGCAGCATAAAGTCATTCAGCTCTTGCCGGATGCTAAGGCACTAAACTTTTCCATGTGAACGAGTAACCCCCTTGTCAGCCATATTACTTTCCTGCTTCGTGAACTTAATAAATTGGCGCAGATCGTAATAAAAACATAATTATCATCTATCAATTTTTAGAATTAATAAATCACAAGAATGTATTATTCGGATTTTACCCTCAACTATTTTGTTCAATCATAAATCAAATGGTGGTACCCTTTTTTGGCGTTAATTGACAACATTTGGAAATAAAATGATTGATTGCTTACTCGACTTTGACCAAATTTCAGCCGACCGAAAAAAAGTGTACTTACAATGCCCTGGCATTGGTAAATTTGAAGTTTTCAGCGGTGATATGCCATTCACCAATCGCCCTGAATGCTCTTTTATCGACCATTCAGCGATACCTAACGGGAAGTACTGGATAGTAGATCGCCCAAGAGGGCCCTGGAAATCACGGACTCTTACTTGGGCAGAGGATTTTGCAACCGGAAACGAACATAGTACATGGTTTGCTTTGTATCGGGCCGATGGCAGCATTGATGATGAAACCTTTATCAGCGGTGTAAGACGCTCACATTTTAGGACCCATCCTTTACGGCCTGACGGTTCTGGTACATCATGGGGTTGTATCACATTCTTTCGTAGTTCGGAGTTTATGTTTTTTCGGAACTCTTTACTTAGAGTACAGAAGTTTAGGATTAATAATACTAACCTGCTGTCATATGTGTCAGTAACGGTAAAAGGTTCGGTTGAGGGGCCATGTTATGTTAGGTAATAAAATTATTTATCCTCTTCTTTTTATTGCCCTCACTACCTGCTTAGTAAAAAGCAGAGTCTTATTAACTGTGTCCGATAGTATTCTTAATTTTGTTGACCGAGCCTGTCGAGCTTCATCCATTCAATGCACAGGTGGCGATCATGATTTAGCTTTACTGATAACGCTGCTGATCGTTAACGGGATTGTTGCTCTAATACTTATTGCTGCAATTAATAGGATCCTTCGTGCCATGCGAATGAATTTTAATTAAAAAGGCTATAGCAGGTATCAACAGCTTGCGTTCATCGGCAATAAGATAAATCGCGAGCAAAAAGTACAGAGGAGAAACTGATGCGCTTTAACGAGGCAGAGTTAGCTATCCGCATCCCAGTATGGCACGCGTTATCCGAGCTTTTTACCGGTCGTGAGCTTCAGGACTATGACTACAGATGGATAGCGCAGGCGCTGAAGAAGTCAGCGTTAAGCCGTAAAGAGATCTTCACGATTCTGGATGAGGAAGTTGCCCCTGCCTTCCAGGATAATCTTCTTTATAACCCAACGCCGGTGATGGATGGCTGGACAGAAGAAGATGTTAAACGGCTCATAATACAGTATGTGAGCAGGAAGCCGACCATTATTGAGCGTGTTGTTCCAGCCAGTTTATTGTTAAAACTGCGTAGGAAACACATTCGGGATGAGCTAAACAGGCTTACTGCCGAGCTGGATAAATGCACACAGGAAATAAACCCAAAAGCCTGTTAAGCGAAGCGATTGATATACGCTTTCTTTGTCGATGGTCACCAGAGCCTGATGTAAAGTCTTGAAAGCCCTGCGGGCTTTTTTGTGTCTGTAATCGTTTAGTGAGAATTGCTGAAATCTATTACTTATGGCACCCTGAACAGGACCCGTTGAAAAGGGTCCAAAACTGAGGAGCCCACAATGGCATTGATTGCTAAGAAACTTTCAGACACTGAAATCAAAATGAAACACCCAGACTACATTTTCAGCTACAAAAAGGTTGGGAAAAACCCCAACTGCACCACTTAAGTATATAGTAATTTTAAGCCACTATAACATTGACAGGAGAAACCAATGTTTAATTATAAAAGGATTGGAGCTATTATAGTTGCTTTAATAGCCGCATATTTTTTATGGATTACTGTAAGACCAACCAAAATAGTCAGAGTGGATAAGGGTGCTGTTTTTGTAGAACATTTGCCATTAAGTACAGAGGGAAAATTAAGCTGGTGGATGAAAAACAAGGATTTACTTCAGCAAAAATATCATGTTATTAATACACCTTATAACTTCACAGTTACCATCATGAACTTCAATGGTTATGAACAATTACCCAAAGGAACAAGAGATGGTTCCATCGACGATTACGCCTGCTTTGATGATACTGATGGGAAGCATCATAAATGCGTATATAATAGTATTGCAATAATTATTAGAGGCAACCTTAAAGGTAAAAAATTCATAAACATAGACGGTAAAACGTATATTGAGAATGCTAATGGCCAAGTCACTTTAGAATAAAAAACAATAATTTTAACCATTCAAAAAATAAACTAAGAATAATTTACTATGGAAAACAATAAGTTCATACTAAGCGACCGCCAAAAGCACGAACCAACAAGCTCTTTACAAGGCGCGGATACAGTGCCGAGCCCCCATTACTTATCCTTAACACGAGTTAAACCCTGATAAAGCTTGCTCACCATATACCGCCCACCATCGCGACCACGATGGAGGCAATGCCCACAAACACCATCACAGAGAGGAATGGGCTGAAAAGACCACCCAAACTCGTAAATCAGCTCAGACTGACAAGGGTTTCACCTGATACAGTCCTTAACACGAACTCAGGAATAATTAGAAATGAAATTAATTGATACCGTATCGCTAGAAATAGCCAAAGACTCTGACGCTTTTTCAGAAACTCAGTGTTATGTCAATATTAATAACGCTAATACCAAAATCATCATTTCTGGAAAGATTCTTGAAGCCGCAATTTTTGTTGACGTTGATCTCTACCTATTATTTACAACTGATGGTATCGATTATGAAGAAACCCCGAAAATATCGCTTATAAATTTAAAAAAGGGCTTGCTTGAGGTCGTCTCTTTGGGCGGACAGTATCTCACGGGTACCTTTGAAAAAATGCGAGTGCGAGATGATTATATTGATTTTAGTTTTTTTGGAGATACTACCTGGACCGTAAGAGTAATGAGAGATCCTTCATTAAGATTGCCGTTTTCTGATCCGCGTGGCGTATCGCGCCGATTTGGCTTTAAGAAATTTATTGATATTTCAGCCAATCCTCCACTCGCTCGTGCAGACGGTCGTCGTTGATGTAATATGTAAGAGATCCCGGCATAAGGCCGCTCCTAGCTCCTACCTATAGTAACAGTAAGATTTTTGAGGCTAAACTGCGAAAAAATCTCAGGAGAGAAACTGATGCGCTTTAACGGGGCAGAATTAGCTATCCGCATCTCAGTATGGTATGCGTTATCCGAGCTTTTTATCGGTCGTGAGCTGCAGGACTATGACTATAGATGGATAGTTAAAATTAAAAACATCAAAAAATAATCAATGCAGTTATTGTAATCATCAATGAAAACACTCAGTAAAATGCCCATGCCCTTCGCCCCTCTCTGGCCAGTGTTTGACGGCCACAACGATCTGCTGCTGAACCTGTGGCTACAGCATGACAACGATCCGGTCACGGCCTTCTACTCCGGGATCCCGTCGGGTCATCTCGACTTCCCGCGTATGCAGCGCGGCGGCTTCTGCGGCGGACTCTTTGCGGTGTTCATACCGCCCGTTAGCTATATCGCACAGATGCGTAAGCAGACGCACGCCGAAGCGCGTGCAGCCTTCGACCCATTAGCCATCGCCGAGCGGCAGATCGCTATTATGCACCAGCTCGAGCAGGCCTCTCAGGGGCAGCTGCGCATCTGTTGTACGGTCGAGGAGATTGAGCAGTGCCGCCTTAATCGGCAGATCGCTGTGGTACTGCATATTGAAGGTGCCAGCATGATGGATGCCGGGCTATCGCAACTGGAGGCCTTTTATCAGCTGGGCGTGCGCAGCATTGGTCCGTTCTGGAACCTGCCGAATGCTTTTGGCGAAGGCGTTAACGGGCCGTTCCCCGGTTCGCCCGATACCGGCCCCGGCCTGACGCCTGCGGGTGAAGCGTTAATCCGTGCCTGTAACCGGCAGCGCCTCCTGATCGATGTCTCACATATGAATGAAAAAGCCTTCTGGCAAACCGCTGAGCTGAGCCGCGCCCCGCTGGTTGCGACCCACTCCAATGCCCACGCGCTTTGCCCGCAGCCACGCAACCTGACCGACGCCCAGCTGGAGGCGATTGCCCGCAGCGGCGGGCTGGTCGGCGTCAATTTCGGTACCGCTTTCCTGCGGGCAGATGGAAAACGCGACAGTACGACAACCGGAATAACGGAAATTGTTAAACATGTTACGTATTTGATCGCTAAACTTGGTGAGGATCGTGTGGGATTTGGTTCTGATTTTGACGGGGTTAACGTTCCGCACCAGTTGGAAGATGTCGAAGGTCTGCCCCGCCTGATGCTGGCGCTGTCGAAGGCAGGATTCGACGATCGACTGCTGGAGAAACTGGCCTGGCGTAACTGGCTGAACGTGCTCTCTGCCACCTGGGGCAAATAACCTGTTACCTTTTTAAAGTTGTGAACCAAATCACATTTCGTTAACATTCACCGGCCTGATGCGAATGCTTATCATCAGGCCTGACACTCTACGATGCATCTAAAGGAGCACCGCTATGACTACCTGGATTAAACCTGAGTTTGTTGATCTGCGCCTGGGCCTGGAAGTGACGCTGTACATTTCCAACCGTTAATCGCCCGTCTGCCCGCTTTTCGTGCGGGCATTTCTTTCTCTTTCTTCTGGTTTTGACATGCAGATAAAAGTTCTCGGCTCGGCAGCGGGCGGCGGTTTTCCCCAGTGGAATTGCAACTGTGAAAACTGCCGCGGCGTTCGCGATCACAGCATCAACGCCACGCGCCGCACCCAGTCATCCATCGCCGTCAGCGACGACGGTAAAAACTGGGTCTTGTGCAATGTCTCGCCGGACATTTGCCATCAGCTGCTGGCCTCACCCGAATTGAATAACCCTGACGTACTGCGTGGGACCGGTATCGGCGCAATCATTCTGACCGACAGTCAGATCGATCACAGTGCGGGATTACTCAATTTACGTGAAGGCTGCCCTCATCACGTGTGGTGCACCCCGGAAGTGTATAACGATCTCAGCACCGGTTTTCCCGTGTTTCCTATGCTCTCCCACTGGAACGGCGGGCTAATTCACCATCCGGTGACGCCCGGCGAGCCGTTTCAAACCGCGGTCTGCTCCCATGTGCGCTTCACCGCCATCCCGCTGCTGAGCAACGCACCGCCCTATTCACCATACCGGGATCGCCCGTTGCCAGGCCATAACGTGGCGCTATTTATCGAGGATACCGCACGCGGGGTTGGGCTGCTATATGCCCCAGGCCTGGGTGAACCAGACGAGGCGCTCATGCCCTGGCTACGCCGGGCAGATTGTCTGCTGATCGACGGCACGCTATGGCGTGATAATGAGCTGGCCAATACTGGCGTAGGCCGCAATACCGGTAAAGACATGGGGCATCTGGCGCTGGCGGAAGAGAACGGGCTGGCGGCGCTGCTTAGCACCCTGCCCGCCAGGCGTAAGATCCTCATTCATATTAACAATACCAACCCGATCCTCAACGAGGACTCCGCGGAGCGGCGGAGCCTGAACGCCGCTGGCATCGAAGTGAGCTGGGATGGCATGAACATCGAGTTGTAGGAAATGACCATGACACAACCACAGCTTCTCTCTTCTGAGGCATTTGAGGCGGCGCTGCGCGCGAAAGGTGCTTACTACCACATTCATCATCCGTATCACATCGCAATGCATAACGGTGAAGCCACCCGCGAGCAGATCCAGGGCTGGGTCGCCAACCGGTTCTACTACCAGACCAGCATTCCCATCAAGGATGCAGCCATCATGGCTAACTGTCCGCAGCCGGAAACCCGCCGCAAGTGGGTGCAGCGTATTCTGGATCACGACGGCTACGGCGGTAGCGAGGGGGGGATTGAAGCGTGGCTGCGCCTCGGTGAGGCCGTCGGCCTGCAGCGCGAGAGTCTGCTCTCTGAAGAGCGAGTGCTTCCTGGCGTGCGCTTCGCGGTGGATGCCTATGTGAACTTCGCGCGCCGCGCCTGCTGGCAGGAAGCCGCCTGTAGCTCCCTGACCGAACTCTTCGCACCGCAGATCCATCAGTCGCGCCTCGACAGCTGGCCGCAGCACTACCCGTGGATCGACGCAGCGGGCTATGACTACTTCCGCAGCCGCCTTGGCCAGGCCAATCGCGACGTTGAGCATGGTCTGGCGCTGGCGCTAGAGTACTGCGATACCGTTGAGAAGCAGCAGCGGATGCTGGAGATCCTGCAGTTCAAGCTGGATATTCTGTGGAGCATGCTGGACGCCATGAGCATGGCCTACACCCTGAACCGTCCCCCTTATCACAGCGTGACCGCCGAGCGGGTATGGCACAATCAGAGGCTGGTATAATGACATTAACCCCTGAACAAATTCCCCTCTTCCGTCGCGGCTACCGCCTGCAATGGGAGCAGGTTCAAAATAGCCATGTGATCCTCTACCCGGAGGGCATGGCCAAACTAAACGATAGCGCGGCCGCCATTTTACAGCTGGTCGATGGCCACACGACGCTGGAGGGCATTATCGCGCAGTTAAACGCGCGTTTCCCCGATGCCGGAGGGCTGGCGGACGACGTAATGGAGTTTTTCCAGCGCGCCTATGAACAAAAATGGGTGATCTTCCATGACTGACCACGCGCCCACGGTGAACCCACCGCTCTGGCTGCTGGCGGAGCTGACCTACCGCTGCCCGCTGCAGTGCCCCTACTGCTCCAACCCACTCGATTTCGCCGCCCAGGAAAAAGAGCTGAGTACCGAGCAGTGGATCGAGGTATTTCGCCAGGCACGCGCGATGGGCAGCGTGCAGTTGGGCTTCTCCGGCGGCGAGCCGCTGGTGCGTAAAGATCTCCCCGAGCTGATCGCCGCCGCGCGCGATCTCGGCTTTTACACCAACCTGATCACCTCCGGCATCGGCCTGACCGAGAAGAAGCTGCAGACCTTCGCCGATGCCGGGCTGGACCATATTCAGATCAGCTTTCAAGCCAGCGACGAGACGTTAAACGCGGCTCTGGCTGGCTCTGCCAAAGCATTTCAGCAGAAGCTGACAATGGCCAAAGCGGTTAAGGCGCTCGGCTATCCGATGGTGCTCAACTTCGTGCTGCATCGCCATAATATCGATCAGATTGACCGTATCATCGAGCTGGCGATCCAGCTGGATGCCGATGACGTAGAGCTGGCAACCTGCCAGTTCTACGGCTGGGCGCACCTGAATCGCGAAGGCCTGCTTCCCACCCGCGAACAGATCGCCAAAGCAGAGAGCGTGGTCCAGCGCTACCGCGAACGCATGGCCGTCGACGGCAAGCTGGCTAATCTGCTGTTTGTCACGCCGGACTACTATGAGGAGCGGCCAAAAGGCTGTATGGGCGGTTGGGGAGCCATTTTCATGAGCGTGACGCCGGAAGGAATGGCCCTGCCCTGCCACAGTGCCCGTCAGCTGCCGGTGAAGTTTCCGTCGGTGCTGGAACACGATCTCGAGCATATCTGGTATCACTCCTTCGGCTTTAACCGTTACCGCGGCAATGCGTGGATGCCGGAGCCGTGCCGATCCTGCCCGGAGAAAGAGAAAGACTTCGGCGGCTGCCGCTGCCAGGCCTTCATGCTCACCGGCGACGCTGATAATGCCGACCCGGTGTGTGCTAAATCGCCCCATCACGGCACCATTTTGGCGGCGCGAGAAGCGGCAAACCGCACCCAGCTCGGCATCGATCAGCTGCGTTTCCGCAATCAGGCCAACTCCCGGCTGATTTTCAAAGGCTAAACGTGGAGATCGCCAACGCCTGCTGGCTGCTCGATAACGGCCTACGCATTCACGCCGTCAGCGACCCCGCCGCAACCTGCGCCGCGGCTCTGGTGCGGGTCGAGGCGGGATCTTTCCAGGAGCCCACCGCCTGGCCTGGCCTCGCACATCTGCTGGAGCATATGCTGTTTCGCGGCAGCGCTAACTTTGCCGCAGAGGATAGCCTTATTGCCTGGGCACAGTCGGTAGGTGGCAGGGTGAACGCTACGACGCAGACCACGCAAACGGCTCTCTTCTTTGAAGCCGGCAGCGAACACCTGGCGGATGGACTGGCCCGTCTGAGCGATATGCTCGCCGCGCCGCGGCTTACTGCCGGGGCGGTAAAGCAAGAGATTGAGGTGATCGACGCAGAGTATCATCTGCTCCGTACCGATGCGGAAACCTGCTGCGAAGCCGCACAGCGGCACATGTTCAGCGGCATTGACGCCCTGCACCGCTTTCATATCGGCAGCCGCGCGGCCTTTGGCGATAACACTCCAGCCCTGCAACGCGCCCTGCGGCAGTTTCATCGCCGCTATTTCCGTGCCCCGGCCATGACGCTATGGCTGCATGGCCCCCAGCCGCTGGAGGCGCTGCATACGCTGGCGACACGCTACGGCAACCGTTTTATCGCTGGCAATGCCCTCCCGCAGGTAGCAGCGCCGCCGCTGGTCGCCGGGCAGGATTATACCCTCTCTCTCCCCGGTGCCCCCCAGCTGCGGCTGGTGTTTGCCCTTCAGCCCTTCCGGTCACGTAGCTGGCTGCGGCGTCTGGAGCGCCTGCTGCTGGATGAGGCCCCCGGAGGGCTGCTGGCCAGGCTGCGGGCTCAGGCATGCTGCGACGCCGTTCGACTCGATTATTTACGCTGTAGTGAAAACAGCGCGCTGCTGAGCTTTATCTTTACCGTCAATAGCGGGTCGGCTCACGAAGCCGCTAACATTGAAAGCGCCCTGCTTGCGTGGCTGGGGTCTCTACGTGACCTGACCCCTGCCCAGCTTGAGCATTATCGCCAGTTGGCGAACCGCGACGTCAAACAGCGGGCGCCGCTCGATCAGCTGCGGGCCAAAGCATTTGGTCTGCCGCCCGCAGAACAGCATGACGGCTGGCGTCAGCATATCGCTGCACTGATTGTCGCCCCCCGCCGCCGTCTGGCCGTGCGCCCTGAGGGCGGCGGCGAAAAACATGAACTTCAGGGGTTGCCGCTGGTGCTCGGCCCTTTTACCAACGCCGCCGCCGCTCCTGCCGCCGAAGCGTTCCACTTTTTCTCCTCTTCGGCACTACCGCCAATGCCGGTACTGCCTGCAGATCGGGCACCGCTTCGGCATCTTCTTCCCGGAGACGCACAGCCGGTGCTGTTGCTCTATCCCGCATGGCCCGCAGCGCTTACCGATGAGCATGCCGGATGCATGCAGGTGGCGCTGCGTGCCGTCGCCGCTGAGCTGGCACACCGGGATGGACATGTCAGCGTGGAACGACATCAGGGTATATGGCTGCTGCAGCTGACGGGCAGCGAGGCGCTGATCTGCCATGGCCTGAGTCTCATAAACCGTGCGCTGGCGGGGCTGACACCGGCAATGCGCCATGAAGCAGCAAGAAACCAGCGTCGCGCCCGGCTGGCAGAGCAATACGATATCGCCATCCGCCGCCTGTTAGCACAGCTACCCGCGGCGTTAAATGCCTCGCCCGAGCCAATGCCCAACTGGCACGCCACGCTGGTCGGCGGCGATGAAGCGTTACAGCAGCGGCTGGCGCATCTGCTCAGCGATTCTCCTTGTTCCGTCACTGCTGAACGGTTAATGCCGTCTCCGCGTCAGCATCATCCTGTCATGCTGACAGAGAGCGGCAGCGAACATGCGCTGCTGCAATTTTATCCTTTAGCAAATAATGAAGCTGAGGGACGCTGGGCGCTGCGCGTGCTGGCTCAGCTATACGCGCCGCGCTACTTCCAGCGGCTCCGCGTGGAGCACAACATCGGCTACGTAGTGCAGTGCGCGCTCTACCGCAGCGGTGAGGTTGAAGGTCTGCTGTTCGCTCTCCAGTCCCCGACGTTTAGCGTTGAACAGCTGCAACGGTTTACCAATGAATTTTTACTCAACATGCAGCATACGTTAGCGACTCTGGAGGTCGGTGAGTTGAATCAGATACAGCAAAGAGTGCGGCAAAATGTTCGGCAGCTTAGTGCTGAGCCGCTGCAGCGCGCCCGGGAAATCGCACTGGAAAACCGTATGCCTCTCGAGCACGTCTCCTTATTATCATTGACGCAGCTCCAGTATTGGCAGCAGAGGCTGCACCAGAGTATTAAGCTATTATAAAAATATTATTAATGCCGTGCTTATGATTTTTGGCCGCGCCTGCTCATTTCATTCCACACCGTCAGCTTGTACTATTCCACTCTTCATATTTTTATAGCACGGTAGACAACAATGGATCTGAAAGCATTAGAAAAACCGCTGGCTTCTATTGAAAATATTTTATCTCACTTTCCTGTTAACCAGCCCTGTCTTATCGAAACAGGCCAGACATTGCCAACCGCCGCACGAAATGGCGCCCCGCCAGGAAAGATCGTTTTTTTGCTCAGCGGAGCCATGATTTGTGCGTTGGGTGAGGGAGATAAAAAGCAAAATTTAGCCATCGTCACCGGCCCATCGATTCTGGGCCTCGGACAGCTTGCGCCTTCGGGTGCTATTGCCCAATATGAAGCTATCGCGCCGTGTATGGTTTATTCAGTAGGCGTTGATAAATTTATTAAGATCGTCGAAGAGAACCGGCTCTGGCCAGATGTTATGAAGATTATGCTGACGATAGTTAATACTCTGGCAGCGAGAACCGCAGCGTCTGGACTACAGTCGGCTTATGATATCATCAGAAGCTATCTTATCTATATGGACCGAGAGACCGCCTACTCGCTGAAGGAGCGCTACACCGTAGTCAAATATATGCAGACGTTTTCCAGGCTATCGCGCAGCATCATTTTGAAAATTCTTGCAGAACTGAAGGCGGGTGGGTTTATAGAGATGAAAAAAGGCAAGCTTATACGCATCAACAGAAACCTGCCGGAAAAGTTTTAATTAAACCGTTAAGGCATAAAAATAGATAGCTTAATACATTCATCATAAGAATATTATTTTTATAATTAATTCTTTAACATGCCATCTTTACGCACCCCCCGTAAAAAAAGAGAGGGTCTTCACGATGCTGTCGCCCTGTAAGAGAAACAACAATGCGTATTTTGTTTAAATTAATGCTCTCTGTCGGTATGCTATTTTCAATCGTGACACTGGCTTCAGAGCCGCTGGTCATTACCCGCCAGGGTACGGTAGATACCCCAGAGAATACGCTTTTATCAATCAAAAAGGCTGTCGATAGCGGGGCGAATGCCATCTGGCTGACCCTACAGCTCAGTAAAGATAATGAGATCGTCCTCTATCGCCCTGCCGATCTGCAGACGTTAACCAACCTGAAAGGGCCGGTCGCGGCCTATACCGTCGCCCAACTTCAACAGGCCGACGCAGGCTACTGGTATGGTAAACCAGACTACCCCTTGCGAGGCAAAAATCTCTATGTACCTACCCTGGCAGAGGTGCTCAAAAGATGGCCCAACACCTTTTTCTTTCTCGAGATTAACTCACCCGGTACGCCTCCTCAGCTCTTTTCCGTGCTGCTGGAAGACGTACTTGAAAAGAGCCATAGCTACAACAGGGTGCGCGTATATGCAAATAATGCGCTCTTCCTTGACGCTCTGCCCGATACCATCGCGCGATTTGAGACCGAGCAAGCTACCCAGACGGTGCTCTCGGATATCATCATCAACCATCGCTGTGATGTTCCTTCATTCGCAATTGAAAAGTGGTATATCCTAAAATATCAACGCTATATACAAAATGCACCAAGCGCTTCGCCGCTGGCGTGGGGTCAGGAAGCCATGCGCTGCTTCAGGAATAACAAGCTTGCCAAAGTGATCCTTACTGGAGGGGATACTGAAACCCTGTACCAGATAGCGCAGACGCTGCACGCAGATAGCGTACTTGTTGACTTCCCGCTACCCGCTACCCGTTAGCAAGAAATCTCTGTTTCGCTGGGTCAAATGAGTGATATATTTTCACGCATTAACCCCAAGGAGAGATCATGGCGGAATTTGATGTAATAGCGCAGGATTTGCTTGAGCGTGCGCGTACGCATGAGGAGCTGCAGCAGGCTCAGGACAGGAAGCTGCTGGACCAGGTGCTGGCCATCTATGGTCAAAAATATGTGGCCGAGCAGCTACGTAAGCTGGGTAAGAGCGAGTGGAGCCGGGAGACGCTTAACCGCTGG
Organism: Pseudescherichia sp. AS216; assembly: GCF_037152055.1. Classification (NCBI taxonomy): domain Bacteria; kingdom Pseudomonadati; phylum Pseudomonadota; class Gammaproteobacteria; order Enterobacterales; family Enterobacteriaceae; genus Pseudescherichia; species Pseudescherichia sp. AS216. The sequence goes on from NZ_JBBCMV010000002.1 coordinate 103,322, forward strand.
GTAAACGGAAAAAGCGCACCGAAAACCCTGACGGCATTAGAAGCAGAGCTGCTACAAAAGATGCTTCCCTCTCCTCCGGCACATCATCCCCACTATGCCTTTCGCTTTATCGATCTTTTTGCCGGCATCGGTGGCATACGCCACGGCTTTGAAGCCATCGGTGGACAGTGTGTTTTCACCAGCGAGTGGAACAAAAATGCGGTTCGTACCTACCAGGCTAACTGGTTCAATGACGAAGCATCCCATCGCTTTAACCAGGATATCCGCGAAGTCACGCTGAGCGCGGATAAAGACGTGTCGGAAACCGAGGCCTATGCGCATATTGACGCTGAGATCCCCAATCACGACGTGCTGCTGGCCGGTTTCCCCTGCCAGCCGTTCAGTCTGGCAGGCGTCAGCAAGAAGAACGCCCTGGGCCGGGCACACGGCTTTGAGTGTGAAGCCCAGGGCACCCTCTTTTTCGACGTTGCGCGAATTATCAAAGCGAAAAAGCCCGCTATCTTCGTGCTGGAAAATGTGAAGAACCTAAAGAGCCACGATAAAGGTAAAACCTTCGCCGTCATCATGGCGACGCTGGATGAGCTGGGCTATGAGGTTGCCGATGCGGCCGCAGTGGGTAAAGACGATCCCAAGGTTATCGATGGCCGCCACTTCCTGCCCCAGCACCGGGAGCGCATTGTGCTGGTGGGGTTCAGACGCGATCTGGGCATCCATAACGGCTTTACCCTGCGCGACGTTGCCCGCTTCTACCCTGAACGCCGCCCTGCCTTTGGCGAGCTCCTGCAGCCGGACGCGGACAGCAAATACATCCTGTCAGAAAAGCTGTGGCACTATCTCTGGCACTACGCCAAAAAACATCAGGCAAAGGGTAACGGCTTTGGTTTCGGTCTGGTGGATCCCACCCGCGCAGAGAGCGTGGCGCGCACTCTGTCGGCCCGCTACTACAAGGATGGTTCAGAGATTTTAATCGACAGGGGATGGGATCGCGCGCTCGGCGAAGCTGACTTCGGCAACGCTGATAACCAGCTGCGGCGGCCCCGACGCTTAACGCCGAGGGAGTGCGCTCGTCTGATGGGGTTTGAAAAGCCTGGGCAGGCACCGTTTCGTATACCGGTGTCCGATACCCAGGCTTACCGCCAGTTCGGTAACTCCGTCGTGGTTCCGGTCTTCGCTGCCGTGGCGAAGCTGCTGGAACCCTGGATCCTCGAAGCGGTTAAAAAACGCTAGCGAGATGATGGTTACGGGCAGGTCTCCTGCCCGAAAACGGCATTATGAACGCGACTGTACCCAGAAAGCGTGGATCAGACCCGGGATGTACCCCAGAAGTGTCAGGATGATGTTCAGAATGAACGCCATACCAAAGCCCTTGCCAAGCAGCACGCCCAGCGGGGGCAGAATAATTGTCAGTACAATTCGCCAGAAACCCATAATTACTCCCGTGTAAAATTTATCCAGGTGGCTGTATAAAAAGACATTTTCTCTTTAAGCGTAGCTATTTTAAGTGACTCTGCCACTTTCGCCCCGTGCTTTTACCCTCTTTTACTTACCCTTAAACTTTGGCTTAATCTGTCTTAAGGTGTTGAACGATAGTTATAATCGGGCTTATTTATTTTCTCAGGCCGCTGGCCTGACCTATAGTGAATGCATCAAAAGAGAGGAGAGACGCTATGTTTTCAGTTGGTGATTATGTGCAGCCCCGCATCGGCGGCCAGAAGCTTAAAGTTGTGGAAGTAAATGATGACCAGATTGTGGCCGTACCCGCCAGTAACGAGCAGGGTGAAAAGGTAACCATTAAGGCTGCTGATGTCACCTTGTACAAAGAAGAAGGCAATTTCGGCGTCTGCTAAAAGACACCGCTTCTACGGTGGGCATCCGCTCACCGTACCGCTTCCCCTCGCCGTTCCACCTCTTTTTAATAACTTCTTGATTAGTAAAACATTACCTAACTACCCCACCAAAAATAACGCAGCGGATGAAAAACAGCCTGCCGCAGAGAATGTTATCGACAAAAGCGTGATAAATAAAAATTTTACGCTAGTTGTACGTTGACAGGCAGAGATATAATCTATGCGCAATCAAAGCAGCGCCGCAAAACGCTGTCAAACCTTCCCCTTTCGTTGCTTTTATGCAGGAGCATCAGCATGTTCTCTCCCCAGTCTCGCCTGCGTCATGCCATGGCAGACACCTTTGCGATGGTCGTCTACTGTTCTGTCGTGAACATGCTGATTGAGATTTTCCTCTCGGGAATGACGTTCGAGCAGTCTCTCTCCTCGCGGCTGGTAGCGATCCCGGTAAACATCCTTATTGCATGGCCGTATGGCCTCTACCGCGATGCCTTTATGCGCTTCGCCCGACGCCTCTCCCCTGCTGGTGGAGTTAAAAACATGGCGGACGTGCTGGCGTATGTGACTTTTCAGTCGCCGGTCTACGTGACAATCCTGCTAGTGGTGGGGGCTGACTGGCATCAGATTGCTGCTGCCGTCAGTTCAAATATCGTGGTTTCAATGGTGATGGGCGCAGCCTATGGCTACTTTCTCGATTACTGCCGTCGCCTGTTCCGGGTGAGCAGCTATCATCAGGCCAAAGCCTGATGGCGTGGCGAGTCAGGCCGACTCGCCAAAGAGTCCAGTCAGATAACGCTCCAGCGCCATACGTGAACTAAAACCGTGCGGAATGCCGTAGTGCTCCTGCGCATCGCCGCCTAAGTAGAGCGGAAAGTGCTGATAGTGATCGCTGGTCTTGATATCGGAAGCCGGTTCAGCCAGCGTCTGGCTGCGCTCTTTTAGCGTAGGATGAATAATCAGCGCCGTGCGCCCCATTCGCGCTTCACGATTCACATACACATAGTTATCTCCGCGACGATAGCCATAGGCCTTTGGCGTCGCGACGTCCATGGTAAATCCCGCCTTCTCAAGAACGCGTGCCACCTCATCGGGTCGTAAGTACATATTTTATCCTCGTCATCGTCTACAGCAGCGCCACCTTACAGTATTGAGCATTAGCAGCGCTTTCGGAAAAGTCCATAAACGCCCCATCAAGTCGTGATTGGCGTCAGAGGTTAAAATTTTGCGCTACACTGATTAGTACATCGAAATCAAGGGAGGATCATATGCTTAGAAGACCAAACCGTAGCGACGTAGATGCAGGCGTAGACGATATTAATAATGATGTCAGCCAGCTAGCGGACTCTCTGGAGGCGGTATTGAAGTCCTGGGGAAGCGATGCAAAAGATGATGCAGACGGTGCCCGTCGTAAAGCACAGGCGCTGCTGAAACAGACCCGAGCCAAGCTGCATGGCCGTAACCGCGTTACGCAAGCAGCGACCGATGTTGCCGGCTGTGCGGATAGCTTTGTTAAAGACAGGCCATGGTGCAGCGTAGGTGCTGCCGCTGCCGCCGGGATCTTCCTCGGTGCGCTGCTAAGCCTCCGTCGTTAATACCCAACCCCGTGAGCTAACCCTCACGGGGTTTCTTTTCGTTCTCATAAAGCCGCCCTACCCACTGCATCGCCATTTCGGCGGACGTAATATTCGTGAAGCTCATTAAAATCCCGCGACGTCCCGGCTGCGCGCTGTGCCAGTCGCTTAGCGCCTGTACTGCCAGCCCCCTCTGCTGCGCCCGCGCCACAATGGCTCTGTCATCCCCGTCGATCTCGGCCACCAGCTGAATACCACCTTGCTGAGGCACTACGTTAAACCCGTAGTGGATGAGCGCCGCTTCCAGCCAGGCACGCCGTTGAGCATAGTGCAGCCGCATCTTTTTTAAATGACGCCAAAAATGTCCCTGCTGAATAAAATCCGCCAGCGCGCACTGCCACAGCGTGGGGACGCTGCACGGAGTGCTGGTGATCCGCTGGCGAAACGCCGCTGCTTCGGCGGCTGGCACGACGATCCAGGCCGTGCGTATGGCTGGAAACAGGGATTTACTAAAGGTGCCGGTATAGATCACTCGCTGCGGGGCATCGAGGCTCTTTAACGGCGGCAGCGGCCTGCCGTGATAGCGAAACTCGCTGTCGTAGTCATCCTCAATAATCCACGCGGCCTGCTGGGCCGCCCATGCCAGCACCTGCCTGCGCCGGGGGAGCGACAGCGCAACGCCCAACGGGCTTTGATGGGCCGGGGTGAGCAACGCAAAACGCGCCTGGGGCCAGCGCGCTATCGCCGCCTCAATATCCATTCCGTTCTGGTCCACGGGCACCGGGAGACGCTGGACCCCTTCCCCCTCAATGGCAGAAGAGATCAACGGGAAGCCGGGATCTTCCACCCACATGCCATCCCCCGGGCGGGCCAGCGTTTGCAGGATCAGGCTCATCGACTGCGCATAGCCCGAGGTAATAAATATCTGCTCCGGCTGGCACTCAATGCTGCGGGAGAAGCGCAGGTAGTCGGCGATGGCCTGGCGCAGCATAGCCTCGCCCGCCGGATCCCCAAGCGTGAGATCGAAGCGCGACTGGGTACGCAGACGTCTGCCGGTCAGCCGCGCCCACAGCGCACGCGGAAAGAGATCCAGCGCGGGCAGGCCCATCTGAAACGGCTTCGGCTCATGCTCGTCGCCGTGCTGTACGGCGGGCGTCTCTGCTAACGCCGAAGGTGAAGTCTGGCTCACGAAGGTGCCCGCCTGCCCACGCCGCTCCAGCCATCCCTGCGCGACCAGCTCGCCGTAAGCCTGCTCAACCGTTGTACGTGAAATGCCATTCTCCTGGGCCCATGTCCGGCTCGACGGCAGCCGACTCCCGGTTTTGAGCTCTCCTGAAGTAATGGCGGCCTTAAGCTGCCGGGCAATTTGCTGATAGCGTGCGTCCATTATGGTCTGCCTTTTTAATCAAAATATGGCTCTCCAGAGCAGACCATCATAGTGCTACATTTTCGCCATCTTAACGAGGAGAAGAGTGATGAACCAGCTACTACGCCAGCCTTTCTATGAACTTAGCCCAGCCACCTATAACGGCCTGATTCAGGCCAGTCAGGCACTGGAGCAATGCTCGCTTGATAACACGTTTATTGAGCTTATCTACCTGCGTATTTCACAGATCAACGGCTGTGCATTCTGTCTCGACAAGCACAGCCGGGCGCTGCGTAAAGCGGGTGTTGAGCAGGCAAAACTCGATGCGCTGGCAGGGTGGCGGATCAGCCACCACTTCAGTGACAAAGAGCAAGCGGCGCTGGCATGGGCCGAGTCGGTGACCCATATTGCCGACAGCCACGCGGAAGAGAGCGTTTATCAGCCACTGTTGGCCCATTTTAGCGCTGAGCAGGTGAGTGATCTGACATGTGCCATAAGCCTTATGAATGCATTTAACCGCCTCGCCGTTGCCATGCGCCTGTAATTTCAGCCAAAAGCTACCCGCCCCCGTCGCATGCGTCGACGGGGCATAAATCCGCCCTAAAACCTATATATAGCGCGGTTGATAATTTTTATAACTACATCTAGTATTCCTGTAAGCAAGAAGCACATATCCCGGGGCGACCTTTCGCGCCGACCTGCTATTATAGATGGGAATACGAATCATGATCATTACTATTTACACTAGAAACGACTGTGTTCAGTGCCACGCCACAAAACGGGCTATGGAGAGCCGGGGCGTGAAGTTTGAGATGGTGAATATCGATCTCGTTCCGGAAGCTGCCGATACGCTGCGGGAGCAGGGTTTCCGCCAGCTGCCGGTGGTGATTGCGGGCGACACCAGCTGGTCGGGCTTTCGTCCGGATATGATTAACCGCCTGCTGCCCGCCTCCCGCGTCGCCAGCGCATGAGCAACCTCGTCTACTTCTCCAGCAGCTCGGAAAATACGCAGCGCTTTATTGAGCGTCTCGGGCTGCCGGCGGTGCGCATTCCGCTTAACGAGCGCGAGCGTATTCAGGTGGACGCTCCCTATATTCTGATCGTTCCCAGCTACGGCGGGGGCGGTACGGCAGGCGCGGTGCCGCGCCAGGTGATCCGCTTTCTGAACGATCCACAAAACCGGGCGCTGATCCGTGGCGTTATTGCCGCTGGCAACCGTAACTTCGGTGATGCCTATGGCCGCGCCGGGGATGTGATTTCTCAAAAGTGCAGCGTCCCTTATCTCTACCGTTTTGAACTGATGGGCACGCAGCAGGATCTCGACAACGTGCGAAAAGGAGTGAGCGAATTTTGGCAACGACAACCGCAGAACGCGTGATGCAGGCCGCGCCGGACTACCATGCGCTGAATGCCATGCTGAATCTCTATGATTCATCAGGCCACATTCAGTTGGATAAAGATCGTCAGGCGGTGGAGGCATTTCACACCGCGCATGTCCTGCCGAATACCGTGACCTTTGCCAGCCAGCAGGCGCGGCTGGACTACCTGGTGAACGAGGGCTATTACGACGGCAGCGTGCTGGCGCGCTATGGTCAGGAGTTTATCGTCGATCTCTTTGCCACCGCTCACCGCAGCGGCTTTCGTTTCCACACTTTTCTGGGTGCATGGAAGTTCTACACCAGCTATACGCTAAAAACCTTCGACGGCAAGCGCTACCTGGAGCACTTCGAGGATCGGGTGGTGATGGTTGCCTTGACCCTGGCCCAGGGCGACGAGGCGCTGGCGCGCCAGCTTAGCGAAGAGATGCTCTCCGGCCGCTTCCAGCCTGCAACGCCTACCTTTTTAAATGCGGGTAAGCAGCAGCGTGGGGAGCTGGTCTCCTGCTTCCTGCTGCGCATTGAAGACAATATGGAGTCGATTGGCCGGGCGGTGAACTCGGCGCTCCAGCTCTCCAAGCGCGGCGGCGGCGTCGCCTTCCTGCTGTCGAACCTGCGCGAGGCGGGCGCGCCGATCAAGCGGATAGAAAACCAGTCCTCGGGCGTTATCCCGGTAATGAAGATGCTGGAGGATGCCTTCTCCTACGCCAATCAGCTGGGGGCGCGCCAGGGGGCCGGGGCCGTCTATCTGCACGCTCACCACCCGGATATCCTGCGCTTTCTTGATACCAAGCGCGAGAACGCCGATGAGAAGATCCGCATTAAAACCCTGTCGCTGGGCGTCGTAATCCCGGACGTCACCTTCCGACTGGCGAAGGAGAACGCCCCGATGGCGCTCTTCTCCCCCTACGACGTAGAGCGCATCTACGGCAAACCCTTTGCCGATATCGCTATCAGCGAGCACTATGACACGCTGGTCGCCGACGATCGCATTCGCAAAACCACCATTAACGCCCGTGATTTCTTCCAGCGGCTGGCAGAGATCCAGTTCGAGTCGGGCTACCCGTATATTATGTTCGAGGATACGGTCAACCGCGCTAACCCGATTGCCGGGCGAATCAACATGAGCAACCTCTGCTCGGAGATTTTGCAGGTCAACAGCGCCTCGACGTATGACGAGAACCTCGACTACGCCCAAACCGGACACGACATCTCCTGCAATCTTGGCTCGCTGAACATCGCCCATATCATGGACTCGCCCGATTTTGGCCGCAGCGTAGAGACCGCCATCCGCGGACTGACGGCGGTGTCGGACATGAGCCATATTCGCTCCGTGCCCTCAATTCAGGCCGGCAACGCCGCGTCGCACGCCATTGGTCTCGGGCAGATGAACCTGCACGGCTATCTGGCCCGGGAGGGCATTGCCTACGGCAGCGAAGAGGGGATCGACTTTACCAATCTCTACTTCTACACCGTTACCTGGCATGCGCTGAACACCTCCATGATGCTGGCCCGCGAACGAGGCCAGCGCTTTGCCGGATTTGAGCAGTCGCGCTACGCCAGCGGCGACTACTTTACGCACTATATTGAGGAGCGCTGGCAGCCGAAAACAGAGGCCGTGCGGGCGCTGTTTGCGCGGGCGGGCATCGTACTGCCAACGCGGGAGATGTGGTGCCAGCTGCGCGACGACGTGATGCGCTACGGCATCTACAACCAGAATTTGCAGGCCGTGCCGCCTACCGGCTCCATCTCCTACATCAACCATGCCACCTCCAGCATCCATCCCATCGTATCGAAGATTGAGATCCGCAAAGAGGGAAAAACCGGGCGCGTCTACTACCCTGCCCCGTTTATGACTAACGATAACCTGCATCTCTATCAGGATGCCTATGAGATTGGCCCTGAGAAGATCATCGACACCTATGCGGCGGCCACGCGCCATGTGGATCAGGGGCTCTCTTTAACCCTCTTCTTCCCGGATACCGCCACTACCCGCGACATTAACCGGGCGCAGATCTACGCCTGGAAGCGGGGCATCAAAACGCTGTACTACATTCGTCTGCGCCAGCTGGCGCTGGAAGGCACCGAAATTGAAGGCTGCGTGTCATGCGCGCTGTAAGGAGAAGAGGATGAGCCGTTTATCACGGGTTAGCGCCGTTAACTGGAACATTATTCAGGATGATAAGGATCTGGAGGTCTGGAACCGGCTGACCAGCAACTTCTGGCTACCGGAGAAGGTGCCGCTGTCGAACGACATTCCCGCGTGGCAAACGCTAAGCCACGCCGAGCAGCAGCTGACAATCCGCGTCTTCACTGGCCTGACGCTGCTGGACACCATTCAGAACGGCGTCGGCGCACCGGCGCTGATGGCGGACGCCATCACCCCCCATGAAGAGGCGGTGATGTCCAACATCAGCTTTATGGAGGCGGTCCACGCCCGCTCCTACAGCTCGATATTCTCCACCCTCTGTCAGACCAGCGACGTGGACGCCGCCTACGCGTGGAGCGAGGAGAACGCTCCGCTCCAGCGTAAGGCGCAGATTATTCTGGCGCACTACGCCGCCGATGCGCCGCTGAAGAAGAAGATCGCCAGCGTCTTTCTGGAGTCGTTCCTCTTCTACTCTGGCTTCTGGCTGCCGATGTACTGGTCCAGCCGCGGCAAGCTGACCAATACCGCCGATCTTATCCGGCTGATCATTCGTGATGAAGCGGTACACGGCTACTACATTGGCTATAAGTACCAGCGCGGGCTGGAAAAAGTAGAGGCTGGCGAACGGGAGGCGTTGAAAAATTTCGCCCTCGATCTGCTGATGGAGCTTTATGATAACGAGCTGGCCTACACCGAGGCGCTCTACGCGGGAACCGGCTGGGAAGAGGAGGTGAAAGCCTTTCTCTGCTACAACGCTAACAAGGCGCTGATGAACCTCGGCTATGAAGCGCTGTTCCCGCCGGAGATGGCCGACGTGAACCCGGCCATCATGGCCGCGCTGTCACCCAATGCCGACGAAAACCATGACTTTTTCTCCGGCTCTGGCTCCTCCTACGTGATGGGCAAAGCGGTGGAAACCGAAGACACAGACTGGGATTTTTAATTATATTTCTGGCAGTCACTATTTTATGGTGATCTGCCCGATTATTTCCCTGAGCACCATTCATATTACAAATATATTTCAATGCGACCTGCAGTAAAATCCTCGACATTATTTCCGGTAACAGTGGCAATTTATGTGAGCCTGTACCACAAAAAAGGAAAAAATTTCCCTCACTGGATATTGCCCCCGAGCCCTTATCTCATGGGAAGTCGCGCCGTTCGCGGTTCAGCAATTTCCATGCCAGGGTGCAATTGAGGGTTGTCTCAGATTCTCACTGTGCTAGGGTATAGCCCGCTCATTATTTCCATCATGATTGTTATTGATATAAATAAATACGGGAACCTTTTTATTGCATGGCAATTAAACTCGAAGTAAAAAATCTCTATAAGATATTTGGCGACAACCCGCAGCGGGCGTTCAAATATATCGACAAGGGACTTTCGAAAGCACAGATTCTGGAAAAAACAGGGCTATCCCTTGGCGTTATCAACGCCAGTCTGGCCATTGAAGAAGGCGAGATCTTCGTCATCATGGGGCTCTCCGGTTCGGGGAAATCGACCATGGTTCGCCTTCTCAATCGCCTGATTGAACCCACCCGCGGCCAGGTGCTGATTGACGGCGTAGATATCGCCAAAATATCAGACGCCGAACTCCGTGAGGTGCGCAGGAAAAAGATTGCGATGGTTTTCCAGTCATTCGCGCTAATGCCACACATGACCGTACTCGACAATACGGCGTTTGGTATGGAATTAGCGGGAATGCCTGCTGGCGAGCGCCAGACCAAAGCGCTGGATGCGCTGCGTCAGGTGGGGCTGGAGAACTACGCCCACGCTTACCCGGATGAACTCTCCGGCGGCATGCGCCAGCGCGTTGGCCTTGCCCGCGCCCTTGCGATCAACCCCGATATTCTGCTGATGGACGAAGCGTTCTCGGCCCTCGATCCGCTGATCCGTACCGAGATGCAGGATGAGCTGGTGAAGCTCCAGTCTAAACAGCAGCGTACCATTGTCTTTATCTCCCACGATCTCGACGAAGCCATGCGCATCGGCGACCGCATCGCCATTATGCAGGGCGGCGAAGTGGTGCAGGTCGGCACACCGGATGAGATCTTAAATAACCCGGCCAACGACTACGTGCGCACCTTCTTCCGCGGCGTGGACATCAGCCAGGTGTTTAGCGCCAAGGATATTGCCCGTCGTAGCCCGGTTGGCCTGCTGCGTAAAGCCCCCGGCTTCGGCCCGCGCTCGGCGCTGAAGCTGCTGGAGGACGAGGATCGCGAATATGGCTACGTCATCGAGCGCGGCAACAAGTTTGTCGGCACGGTCTCCATCGACTCCCTGAAGGCGGCGCTGAGCCAGCAGCAGGGTATCGACGCGGCGCTCATTGACTCTCCGGCTCCGGTCGACGCAGAGACGCCGCTTAGCGAACTGCTCTCCCACGTAGGCCAGGCACCCTGTGCCGTACCGGTAGTGGGTGAAGAGCAACAGTACGTCGGCATCATCTCAAAACGGATGCTGCTGCAGGCTTTAGATCGCGAGGGGGCAAACAATGGCTGATCAATCTAATCCGTGGGGAACCACCGAGGCGGCAGACGCCACGCAATCTGCTGCTACACAATCTACCGCAACGCAGTCCGCCGACGCATGGGGTACGACTCCGGCTGCGGCACCGACCGACGGCGGCAGCGCAGACTGGCTGAACAGCGCCCCGCCTGCGCCGGAACACTTCAACATTATGGATCCGTTCCACAAGACGCTGATCCCGCTGGACAGCTGGGTCACTACCGGCATTGACTGGGTGGTCACCCACTTCCGTCCGGTATTCCAGGGCATCCGCGTACCGGTGGACTATATCCTCAACGGCTTCCAACAGCTGCTGCTGGGTATGCCTGCCCCGGTCGCCATCGTGGTCTTCGCCCTGATCGCCTGGCAGTTTGCCGGCGCGGGTATGGGCATCGCTACCCTGGTGTCGCTGATCCTGATCGGCGCGATCGGTGCCTGGTCGCAGGCGATGATCACCCTGGCGCTGGTGCTGACCGCCCTGCTCTTCTGCGTGTTGATTGGCCTGCCGATGGGGATCTGGCTGGCACGCAGTCCGCGGGCGGCGAAAATTATTCGTCCGCTGCTGGATGCGATGCAGACGACGCCGGCCTTTGTCTACCTGGTGCCGATCGTCATGCTGTTCGGGATCGGCAACGTGCCGGGCGTGGTGGTAACCATTATCTTCGCCCTGCCGCCGATCGTGCGTCTGACGATCCTCGGTATTAACCAGGTGCCGGAAGATCTGATCGAAGCCTCACGCTCGTTCGGGGCCAGCCCGCGCCAGATGCTGTTTAAAGTGCAGCTGCCGCTGGCGATGCCGACCATCATGGCCGGTGTGAACCAGACGCTGATGCTCGCCCTCTCGATGGTGGTGATCGCCTCGATGATCGCCGTGGGCGGCCTCGGCCAGATGGTGCTGCGCGGTATTGGCCGTCTCGATATGGGCCTGGCCACCGTGGGCGGCGTCGGGATCGTGATCCTGGCGATCATCCTTGACCGCCTGACCCAGGCCGTGGGCCGCGACTCCCGCAGCCGTGGCAACCGCCGCTGGTATACCTCGGGTCCTATCGGGTTAGTGACGCGTCCTTTCATTAAATAAGTGACTTTTTGCCCGGCGGCGCTTCGCTTGCCGGGCCTACTCCTCCCTTCCCATAATTAAGGAACAACGATGCGACATAGCGTACTTTTTGCCACAGCGTTTGCCACCCTTGTCTCAACCAGCACCTTCGCGGCGGATCTGCCGGGCAAAGGCATGACCGTCCAGCCGATCCAGAGCACCATCTCTGAAGAGTCCTTCCAGACGCTGCTGGTCAGCCGCGCCCTTGAGAAGCTCGGCTACACCGTGAACAAGGCCAGCGAAGTGGACTACAACGTCGGCTACACCTCTATTGCCTCCGGCGATGCCACCTTTACCGCCGTCAACTGGCAGCCGCTGCATGACGACATGTACGCCGCCGCCGGTGGCGATAAGAAGTTCTACCGCGAAGGCACCTTTGTTTCCGGCGCGGCGCAGGGCTACCTGATTGATAAGAAAACCGCCGAGAAGTATCACATCACCAATATTGAGCAGCTGAAGGATCCAAAGATCGCCAAACTGTTTGATACCAACGGTGACGGCAAGGCCGACATGATGGGCTGTTCGCCGGGCTGGGGCTGCGAAGCGGTGATTAACCACCAGAACAAAGCCTTCGATCTGGAGAAAACCGTTGAGGTCAGCCACGGTAACTACTCCGCGATGATGGCCGACACCATTGCCCGCTTTAAAGAGGGTAAACCCATCATCTATTACACCTGGACTCCATACTGGGTGAGTGACGTGATGAAGCCAGGCCGCGACGTCGTCTGGTTACAGGTACCCTTCTCCTCCCTGCCGGGCGAGCAGAAAGATATCGACACCAAGCTGCCGAACGGCATGAACTATGGCTTCCCGGTTAACACCATGCATATCGTTGCCAACAAAGCCTGGGCCGAGAAAAACCCGGCGGCGGCGAAGCTGTTCTCCGTGATGAAGCTGCCGCTGGCGGACATCAACGCCCAGAATGCCATGATGCACGCGGGCAAAGCCTCGGAAGCGGATATCCAGGGCCACGTCGACGGCTGGATCAAAGCCCACCAGCAGCAGTTTGACGGCTGGATCAAAGAGGCGCTGGCTGCTCAGCAGTAAGCTTTCTCTCCCTCACCTGCAGGTGGGGGAGCATTTTTTCCACAGCACGAACCGACACACGATCTCTCCCCAGCTATCCGCGAATTCGTTATGATAAATAATCATTTATCTGAATATCGCCTACTTATGACCAAATCCTCCCATCCGCTCAGCCCCGCGCTGATTGTGCTTATGTCCGTGGCTACCGGCCTGACCGTGGCCAGCAACTACTATGCCCAGCCCCTGCTCGATACCATCGCGCGCGCCTTTTCACTCTCCTCCAGCCAGGCCGGGTTTATCGTCACCGCCGCCCAGCTCGGCTATGCAGCAGGCCTGCTGCTGCTGGTGCCGCTGGGAGATATGTTCGAGCGCCGGACAATGATCGTGGTGATGACCCTGCTCGCAGCGGGCGGGATGTTAATCACCGCCACCAGCCAGTCACTGGGCATGATGATCCTCGGTACCGCCCTCACCGGCCTCTTTTCCGTCGTCGCGCAGATCCTTGTCCCGCTGGCTGCGACCCTCGCTACACCGGCGAAGCGCGGCAAGGTCGTCGGGACGATCATGAGCGGCCTGCTGCTGGGGATCCTGCTGGCGCGCACCGTGGCCGGGCTGCTGGCGAACCTCGGCGGCTGGCGTACGGTCTACTGGGTGGCTACCGTTCTGATGGTGGTGATGGCATTTGCCCTCTGGCGCGGCCTGCCCAAGGTCAAGCAGGACAACCACCTCAACTACTTCCAGCTGCTCGGCTCGGTGTTCTCCCTCTTTACCCATGACAGGCTGCTGCGTACCCGCGCCGTGCTGGGCTGCTTTACCTTTGCCAACTTCAGCATTCTCTGGACCTCCATGGCCTTTCTGCTGGCCGCTCCGCCCTTTAACTACTCCGAAGGGGTCATCGGCCTGTTTGGCCTGGCAGGGGCCGCAGGTGCGCTCGGTGCGCGTCCAGCGGGAAGCCTTGCCGATCGTGGCAAGTCGCACCTGACCACCACCTGGGGTCTACTGCTACTCCTGCTGTCGTGGATTGCTATCTGGTTCGGCCACGCCTCGGCGCTGGCGTTAATTGTCGGTATTGTCGTGCTGGATCTCACGGTGCAGGGGGTACATATCACCAACCAGACGGTGATCTACCGCGTTAAGCCGGAGGCACGTAACCGCCTCACCGCTGGCTACATGACCAGCTACTTTATCGGCGGCGCGGCCGGGTCGCTGATCTCCGCCAGCGCCTGGCAGCACGACGGCTGGCGCGGCGTCTGTCTGGCGGGCAGCGCCGTGGCGCTGATCAACCTGCTGGTCTGGTGGCGTGGCTATCACCGCCAATCGGCTACGGAGTAACCGTTCATTGACCTTTAGTTAGCATCGATAACGGCGGGGGTGGTAAGGTATGCCCCGCCTGGTGACGGTTTCAGTTACTGAATGTATATCCTCAACTAATACATTTACTTTATTTGTCACTATCGTTACTATATCGGCTGTAACTAATGAGGTCATGCCCAAAATGGATAGTTCGTTTACGCCCATTGAACAAATGCTAAAATTTCGCGCCAGTCGCTACGAGGATTTCCCGTTTAACGAGATCCTCCTCACCCGTCTGTGCATGCACATGCAGGGGAAGCTGCTGGATAACCGCAATAAGATGCTGAAAGCTCAAGGGATTAACGAGACGTTATTTATGGCGTTAATTACGCTGGAGTCTCAGGAAAACCACAGCATTCAACCCTCTGAGCTGAGCTGTGCGCTGGGTTCGTCACGTACTAACGCGACCCGTATCGCCGATGAACTGGAAAAGCGCGGCTGGATCGAACGTCGCGAGAGCGACAACGATCGCCGCTGCCTGCATCTGCAGCTGACCGATAAAGGTCATGAGTTTTTACGTCAGGTACTGCCTCCGCAGCATAACTGCCTGCATCAGCTCTGGTCTTCGCTTACCGTCGAAGAGAAAGAGCAGCTTGAGCAGATCACCCGTAAGCTGCTTACCCGCCTGGATGAGATGGATGAACAAGACGTCATCCTTGAGGCGCTGCGCTAACGCGACGATCCGCACGACAATCCTGATTACATAAGAAATTGCCAGGCCAGCACAGCGTGCTGGCCTTTTGGTGAACAGGTCGGCTCAGCCGATGTGAAATAATAAGATCGTGGAGAACAAACATGAGCGCAAATGCGGAGAGTCAGACCCCGCAGCAACCGGTCAACAATAAGAAAGGTAAGCGTACGCGCATCCTGCTTATTCTGACCTTGCTCTTTATCGTTATTGCCGTGGCATATGGGATCTATTGGTTTTTAGTTTTGCGTCATCATGAAGAGACTGACGACGCTTACGTGGCAGGGAACCAGGTTCAGATCATGGCGCAGGTGTCCGGCAGCGTGACGAAAGTCTGGGTCGACAATACCGACTTTGTGAAAAAGGGTGACGTGCTGGTCACGCTGGATCCCACTGACGCTCAGCAGGCGTTCGAGAAAGCGCAGACCGAGCTCGCGTCGAGCGTGCGCCAGACCCGCCAGATGATGATCAACAGCAAGCAGTATCAGGCCAATATTGAGGTGAAAAAGACCGCACTCGCCCAGGCGCAGAGCGATCTTAACCGCCGCGTGCCGCTGGGTACCGCAAACCTGATTGGTCGTGAAGAGCTGCAGCACGCTCGCGACGCCGTTGCCAGCGCCCAGGCCCAGCTCGACGTGGCGGTTCAGCAGTATAACGCCAACCAGGCGATGATTCTGGGCACCCGCCTGGAAGATCAGCCTGCGGTGCAGCAGGCCGCTGCCGAAGTACGCAACGCCTGGCTCGCCCTGCAGCGTACCAAGATCGTCAGCCCCATGACCGGCTATGTATCACGCCGTGCGGTTCAGCCTGGGGCGCAGATCGGCGTCACCACCCCGCTGATGGCCGTGGTGCCAGCCTCCGGCCTGTGGGTGGATGCTAACTTCAAAGAGACCCAGCTGGCGCACATGCGTATCGGCCAGACGGCAACCGTGGTGAGCGATATCTACGGCGACGACGTGACCTACACCGGTAAGGTGGTCGGTCTCGATATGGGTACCGGCAGCGCCTTCTCGCTGCTTCCGGCACAAAACGCTACCGGGAACTGGATCAAAGTGGTTCAGCGCCTGCCGGTGCGTATTGAGCTGGATGCCAACCAGCTTACCCAGCATCCGCTGCGTATTGGCCTGTCGACGCTGGTCACCGTAGACACCAGTAACAGTGACGGCCAGATGCTGGCCAGCCAGGCACGCACCACGCCAGCCTATGAGAGTAACGCGCGGGAGATCGGCCTCGAACCGGTTAATATCCTGATTAACGATATCGTGCAGGCCAACGCGGGCTAATCCTGATGAGCGCTACGCAACCGAGAAAACCGCTGGAGGGGGCGCAGCTGGTCATCATGACCATTGCGCTGTCGCTGGCGACCTTTATGCAGGTGCTGGACTCCACCATCGCCAACGTGGCGATCCCCACTATTGCCGGTAACCTTGGCGCGTCACTGAGCCAGGGAACGTGGGTGATCACCTCTTTTGGGGTGGCAAACGCCATCTCTATCCCGATCACCGGCTGGCTGGCGAAGCGCGTCGGTGAGGTAAAGCTGTTTTTGTGGTCGACCATCGCCTTTGCCATCGCCTCCTGGGCGTGCGGGATGTCCACCAGCCTCAACATGCTGATCTTCTTCCGCGTCCTGCAGGGGATCGTTGCCGGGCCGCTGATCCCGCTCTCACAGAGCCTGCTGCTTAGCAACTATCCACCGGCGAAGCGCTCTATCGCCCTGTCGCTATGGTCCATGACGGTGATCGTCGCCCCGATCTGCGGCCCGATTCTGGGCGGTTACATCAGCGATAACTATCACTGGGGCTGGATCTTCTTCATCAACGTGCCCATCGGTATCGTGGTAGTCGTGATGGCGATGCAGAGCCTGCGCGGTCGGGAAACCCGCACCGAGCAGCGGCGCATTGATGCCGTTGGCCTGGCGCTGCTGGTGATCGGCGTGGGCTGCCTACAGGTCATGCTCGACCAGGGTAAAGAGCTGGACTGGTTCAACTCCAGGGAGATCATTATCCTAACCATTGTGGCGGTGGTGGCGCTCAGCTTCCTGATCGTCTGGGAGCTGACCGACGACCACCCCATTGTCGATCTCTCGCTGTTTAAGTCGCGCAACTTCACTATCGGCTGCCTCTGTATCAGCATGGCCTACATGCTCTACTTTGGCGCGATTGTACTGCTGCCGCAGCTGTTGCAGGAGGTCTACGGCTACACGGCCACCTGGGCGGGTCTGGCCTCTGCGCCGGTGGGGATCATCCCGGTGATCCTGTCGCCGATTATCGGCCGCTTTGCCCATAAGCTGGATATGCGTCGGCTGGTCACCTTCAGCTTTATTATGTATGCGGTCTGCTTCTACTGGCGTGCCTATACGTTCGAGCCGGGCATGGACTTTGCCGCCTCGGCACTGCCGCAGTTTATCCAGGGGTTTGCCGTCGCCTGCTTCTTTATGCCGCTGACGACCATTATCCTCTCTGGACTACCGCCCGAGCGTCTTGCAGCCGCCTCCAGCCTGTCGAACTTTTCGCGTACGCTGGCAGGCTCCATCGGCACGTCCATTACTACCACGCTGTGGACCAACCGGGAGTCGATCCATCACGCCCAGCTTACGGAGTCGGTGACTCCCTACAACCCTAACGCCCAGCTTATGTATGACCAGCTGCAGGGAATGGGGATGACACAGCAGCAGGCATCCGGCTGGATAGCCCAGCAGATCACCAATCAGGGTCTGATTATCTCGGCAAACGAGATATTTTGGATCTCCGCAGGGATATTCGTGATCATGCTGGGGCTGGTGTGGTTTGCGAAACCGCCGTTTGGCGCAGGCAGCGGCGGCGGCGGCGCGCACTGATCGCCGAGTAAATTGACCGGACTGCGACAGGGATTGTCCGTCCTGATAAAGCCGTGCTCCTGAAATCGCTTCACGATAGTGAAAAGACAACAGGAGCACACCATGCTGAAAAATCCCGCCCAGAAATACCAGCCCTATCCCCCTCTCTCCCTGCCCGATCGCACGTGGCCGGAAAAGCAGATCGCTCACGCACCGCGCTGGCTCTCTACCGATCTGCGTGACGGTAACCAGGCTCTGGCCGAGCCAATGGACGTGGCGCGTAAAATGCAGCTCTGGAACCTGCTGCTTGACTGCGGCTTTAAGGAGATTGAAGTTGCCTTCCCTTCGGCTTCGCAGACCGATTTCAATTTTGTGCGCCAGCTGATAGAAGAGCATCGTATTCCCGACGACGTGACGATCCAGGTGTTAACCCAGGCGCGCGAGGATCTCATTGCGCGCACCTTCGACGCGCTGCGCGGAGCCAGCCGCGCGACGGTGCATCTCTACAATGCCACTGCGCCGCTGTTTCGCCGTCTGGTGTTCGGTATGGAGAAGGCGCAGGTAATTGAACTGGCTACCCGCAGCACGCGCCAGATTCGTCAGCTGTGCGAAGAGAACCCGCAAACGCGCTGGCAGTACGAGTACTCGCCGGAAACCTTCTGCTTTACCGAGCCTGAATTTGCCCTGGAGATTTGCGAAGCGGTGGCGGCTATCTGGCAGCCCTGTGCCGAACGACCAATGATCGTCAATCTCCCCGCCACCGTGGAGGTAAACACGCCTAACGTCTATGCCGATCAAATTGAGTGGTTTTGCCGCCGTTTCAGCCAGCGCGAGGCGGTCTGTATCAGCGTTCATCCGCATAACGATCGCGGCACGGGCGTGGCGAGCGCCGAGCTGGCGGTCATGGCGGGGGCAGATCGCGTTGAGGGCTGTCTGTTTGGCAACGGCGAGCGTACCGGCAACGTCTGTCTGGTGACGCTGGCGATGAATCTCTACAGCCAGGGCATCTCACCGGGGCTGGATTTCAGCGATATGACGCGCGTGGTGGAGGTGGTTGAAAGCTGCAATCAGCTGCCGGTGCACCCGCGTCACCCCTGGGCTGGGCGGCTGGCCTATACCGCCTTCTCCGGTTCACACCAGGATGCAATCAAGAAAGGATTCGACGCGCGCAGGCCGGGCGAACGCTGGGAAATGCCCTATCTGCCTATCGATCCGCAGGATATCGGCTGCACCTATGAGGCCGTGATCCGCGTTAATAGCCAGTCGGGCAAAAGCGGCAGCGCATGGATCATTGAACAGAATCACGGCCTGACGCTTCCCCGCGCCCTGCAGCAGGACTTCAGCCAGCACGTGCAGCGGGAAGCCGACGAAGGCGGTAAAGAGATGACGCAAAATGCGCTCTGGCAGCTTTTTCGCAGTCGCTATGGGCTGGTGCCAGCCCCGCGCTTCCGTCTGCTCAGCTACAGCAGTGAAAGCCAGCAGGATGGGCTGTTACGGTTAACCGCCGCCGTCTCGCACGACGGCGAAACGCGACAGCTTGAAGGGTGCGGCAATGGGCTGCTCTCTGCCGCAGCCAGCGGGTTATCAGCATGGGTAGCGCAGCCGTTTGTGATAAAAGATTACCATGAGCACACCCTGGGCGAGCGCAGCGACAGCCGCTCGGTCGCCTATATTCACTGTCTGTTTCAGGATGGCAGCAGCCGCTGGGGCGTAGGCATCGATAATGACGTTGCTCGCGCGTCGCTCCAGGCGCTGTTGAATACGCTGGCCTAGCGAAAGTAGTCGCTGGGTGAAACGCCCATCACCCGGCGGAACATGGCGGTAAAGGCGCTATGGCTGCCGTAGCCGGTATCCAGCGCCACACGCAGCACCGACTGCCCCTGCGCCAGGCGCATAAGGGCCGCCATCAGGCGAGCCCGACGCACCCACTCTCCAAAGCTTAATCCCGTCTGCTGCTGAAAATGGCGGTTGAGCGTGCGCTCACTCATGTTCGTCACGCTAGCCGCCAGGGCTGTGGTCCACTCTCGGGCAGGCTCTTCGCCGATCTGCTGACAGAGCGTGCGCAGGAGATTACTGTGCGGTTCAGGAAGATGGAAAGGCAGCGCCTGCATCACGCGGATCTCATCGAGGATCAGCTCATAGATCCGCTCATCGCGGCTACCCGGCGTGTAGCGTTCAGCCAGATCGAATGATGAGACAATCAGCTCGCGCAGCAGAGGGGAAATTTGCACGATTTGGCAGGAGGCAGGCAGGTCAGCGCGTGCCAGCGGATCGATAAACAGCGTGCGGGCGGCAACGTTGCCGGTAATACGTAACGCGTGCTGCGTTGCGGCAGGGAGCCAGACGCCCCGCCCAGGCGGTACCACCCAGCAGCCTGCTGCGGTCTCAACCCTGACCACGCCGCTCAGGCTATGCAGCAGCTGCGCGCAGTCGTGTTGATGCCACGGCTCACTGTCGCCATGGGCGTAATCATGAGCAAAGGGGATCAGCGGGCGATGGGTAAAAGAGAAGGTTGTGGTGGTAGTCATAGTGATCTACAGATGCTGAAACGCCCGGCGGCACTGCGTTTGCCGGGCGTTTGCGACGACTAGATGTGCAGCTCTTGCAGCTTATCTTTCGGCAGCGCCAGCTCGTCGTTGCTGTTGACGCGCACGTCGCGCTCCAGGATATGACGCGCAATCTCCTGCGCCTCATCCAGAGAGTGCATCTGATAGGTGCCGCACTGGTAGACGTTCAGCTCAGGGATCTGGTTCTGCTCTTTCACCTTCAGCACGTCAGCCATCGCCGCTTTCCAGGCATCGGCTACGCGCTGCTCTTCAGGGGTGCCAATCAGGCTCATGTAGAAGCCGGTCCGGCAGCCCATCGGCGAGATATCGATGATCTCAACGCCGTTGCCGTTCAGGTGGTCGCGCATAAAGCCTGCGAACAGGTGTTCCAGGGTGTGGATGCCCTTCTCCGGCATCACTTCTTTATTCGGGATGCAGAAACGCAGGTCGAAGACGGTGATGGCATCGCCGTGCGGCGTGTTCATAGTTTTCGCAACGCGAACAGCAGGGGCTTCCATACGGGTGTGGTCGACAGTGAAGCTATCCAACAACGGCATTTTTTCACCTCCGGAGTGATTTTTTTAAAAATAAGTGAACTCTTTGAACGCATGCCAGTCTGAATATATGAAAGACGCGCATTTGTTATCATCATCCCTGTTTTCAGAGATGAAATTTTGGCCACAGCAATGTGGCCTTTTTCTTTTCTGTCAGGCCTGTCAGGCGTGTTTTGCCAACAGATCTTCAAACGACTCGCTGTCCGCCGCCTCAATCTCACGCAGACGCGCCCAGGATGCATCGCGCTCTTTGGTGAAGTCCTCGTCCAGCAGAACCTCCAGCGGCTCTTCCCGCAGCATATCACGATACTGTGCCGCCAGCGCCTTGCCGGTACCGCCAATCCCGCTTTCGAGCATTGAATGCAGAATACGCGCCGAGAAGGTCAGCTCCGGATCGTCAAAGCTCGCCACCAGCTGATCGCACACCTCGGCATAGGCGGTGCCGCCGTCAATGCTGTCCAGCGTCAGCGCAACGCGCTTCAGGTCGCGGAACAGATCTTTGCCAACGTCTTTTAACGGGAACTGCGCGGTTTCACAGCCGATGCCCAGGGTCAGGCCCGGCTTGCGCCCTTCCAGAATTACACGATTCCAGTTGGTCCGCGTACAGAGCAGTTCATCGCTGCTCATCTCTGGCGCATCCGCCAGCACGCACCAGACCATAAACAGATCGAGGAAACGCACCTGCTGCTCGTCCACGCCCACCGCCGAGAAGGGGTTAATATCCAGGGAGCGAACCTCAATGTACTCAATGCCGCCGCGCAGGAGCGCATCCGACGGCGCTTCACCGCTGCGGGTCACCCGTTTCGGGCGTACCGGCGCATAGAGCTCATTTTCGATCTGCAGAATATTGGTATTGATCTGCAGATGCTTACCGTCCTTCGTCAGCCCCATCTTCTCGTAGTCAGCAGACGGCGTTTTGATCGCCCGTTTCAATGCTGCCACATAACCCTCTAAATCGTTAAACGTAATACCGAGATTGCTTTGCGATTTATTGGTATAGCCGAGGTCGCTCAGACGCAGGGAGGTGGCGTACGGCAGGTAGTACATCCCCTCTTCCGTTTTTTCAAACGGCAGCGTAGTGGGTTTGCCCTGCAGGAACGAGGAGCAGATAGCCGGCGATGCACCGAAAAGGTAAGGGATCACCCAGCCGAAGCGGTAGTAGTTACGGATCAGGCGGAAATAGCCGTCGGAGACCGCCTCTTTATCCGTACTGCCGCACTTTGCCTGCCAGAAAGCCATTGGCAGAGAGAAGTTGTAGTGCACGCCCGAGATGGTCTGCATCAGCGCACCGTAGCGGTTTTTCAACCCCTCACGGTAAAGCGTCTTGAGACGACCAATATTGGATTTGCCGTACTGCGCCAGCTCAATATCCTGCCCATTCTCGATGTAGCAGGGCATACTCAGCGGCCACAGCCGTTCCTCTCCCAGGTTGCGCACGCTGTAGCGGTGCACGTCGCGCAGCACCGTCAGCATATGATCGATATCGCCATCAACTGGGGTAATAAATTCCAGTAGCGCTTCGGCGAAATCAGTGGTGATCCATTTATGTGTCAGCGCTGCACCAAGCTGCTCCGGATGTCCGGTTGTTGCAAGCGTGCCGTCAGCGTTAACGCGCAGCGTTTCGCGCTCAAGCCCTCGCATAATCCCTTTCAGGACATGAGGATTTTTTTCCAGCCAGGACAGCGCCTGTGATACGTCCGGGATCAAGTTGACCTCCCGCCTGTCGAAATCATTTCTAATAAGCATAATTGTAATGGTTGACGATAAAAGCGTATGACCAACCAATTAGTGCCACCACGTCATACCTTGCAGGGTCAGGGCCGCCAAAACGGCATAGCGTAGCCCCTTGCCAAGGCATAAAAAAAAGATAACCGGCCCCCACGCAATGCGCATCCATCCCGCAAGCAGGCACAGCAGATCACCGATAACAGGCATCCAGCTCAATAATAGCGTGGCTGCGCCATAACGTTTCAAATAGTGTTGGGCTTTTTCCTGCCAGCGTGATGTTTTACGCAGCGGAAAGAAACGTCCAAGGATAACGTTAGTCACCCCTCCAAGGCTATTACCCATTGTTGCTATTAAGATAATGAGCCAGGGCTGGCTGACGCCAGAGATTAACAGGGCAACCAGCAGCACTTCTGAACTGCCTGGCAGAAGCGTGGCGCTGAGAAAGCTGCTGGTAAAAAGGGAAAGGAGTGACAGCGCATCGCTCACAGCGTACGCACGTCCACGGCATCCATTCCTGCCCGCCGCGCCGCCTCCAGACCAAAGTCAGCGTCTTCAAACACTACGCATTTGGTCGGGTCGACCCCCATTAGCTCGGCACAGAGCAGGAAGGTGTCGGGTGCAGGCTTGTGGTGCTCAACGTCATCGGCGGCAACCACCGCGGTAAAATAGTGGCGCAGATTAAGGTGAGTGAGCAGCGCTTCGGCAATGGCGCGCTCGCTGCCGGTGCCTACCGCCATAGGACGACGACCGTGCCACGCTTTCACCACCTCAATCAGCGGCAGCGGCTCTACGGTGTCCAGCAGCATCGCCTTCACCGCCTCGGTTTTTTCACGCGCCAGGGCGTAAGGATCGAGATCGCCGTGGTTCCACTCAATGACCGCTTGCGCAATACGCCAGGTCGGCGAGCCGTTGAGCGCGACAATAGCCTGCTCATCAAAGCGCATGCCGTAGTGCGCCAGCACGTCGTGCCAGGCTTTACGATGGGTAGGTTCGGTATCAAGGATGGTGCCATCCATATCGAAAATCAGACCGTCATAACGTTCGTACATCGCGTTCTCACACTGCGGATAACAGAACATTACTTTAACGTAAACAGGGCGTTTTGTCGCTGATGGCGATAGAGAGTTAGGGTGTAAAACAGGAAGTTAAATTTGGAGAAAAAAATGATGTACTTAGAGGGGAAAATCAGAGAATTGCTTTTTATCTTAGAAAAGATGGTGCATCCAGGAGGATTACTCGGCTGCGCCTCGCCCTACGGGCCGTTGCTTACGCAACGTTATCCTCCCTGGTGCTAGCGATAATTTCGCAGACCTTGAAACAGCAGCCTGGCTGTTATCTCGGAGAATATGGTGCATCCAGGAGGATTCGAACCTCCGACCGCTCGGTTCGTAGCCGAGTACTCTATCCAGCTGAGCTATGGATGCATTAAGGTGGTGCTTTGTTTCAAGAAGATGGTGCATCCAGGAGGATTCGAACCTCCGACCGCTCGGTTCGTAGCCGAGTACTCTATCCAGCTGAGCTATGGATGCATCAGGGTACTGCTTTACAACTTTTTCAATGTCGCTCAACGTGCCGCAACACTGCACAATATGGTGCATCCAGGAGGATTCGAACCTCCGACCGCTCGGTTCGTAGCCGAGTACTCTATCCAGCTGAGCTATGGATGCAAATGGCGGTGAGGCGGGGATTCGAACCCCGGATGCAGCTTTTGACCGCATACTCCCTTAGCAGGGGAGCGCCTTCAGCCTCTCGGCCACCTCACCAACACGCCTCTTGCGAGTGCTTCGAAGAACTTGTTTCCGCTCTTCGTCGCTGCGTTGGCGCACATATTACTTTCTGGGACTTATAAGTCAAACAATTTTTCCCAGCCCTGATTCGTTTGCACACTTCGCAAACAATTTGCGCTGAAAAGGATCAAAAAGAGTGTTTTATCAGCACAATCCTTGACGTAACGCAGCATAAAGAAAGCGAGCCGAGAAATGAAAATGTCATGCAAAAGGGGCAGAATAGGAGGAAAGCGTGAAAAAAAGCGGGCTGGCAAGAGCTGCGTCTCGCCAGAAAGCGAGACGCGATGATATCAGTAGCTGGACTGTTGTGATTTTTCAGCCTGGATACGCTGGTAGATCTCTTCACGATGAACAGATACTTCTTTAGGGGCGTTCACACCAATTCGCACCTGGTTGCCCTTAACCCCTAAAACTGTCACGGTGACCTCGTCCCCAATCATGAGGGTTTCACCAACTCGACGAGTCAGAATCAGCATTCTTTGCTCCTTGAAAGATTAAAAGAGTCGGGTCTCTTGTATCCCGGCATTATCCATCATATAACGCCAAAAAGTAAGCGATGACAAACACGTAAAGTGTAAGCAGTCACGGCATCACATTCTGTTAAACGTAAGTTTAGCCGATATACACAACTTCAACCTGACTTTATCGTTATCAACAGCGTAGTGGCAAGTACGCCATAACCCGAAGGCTATGGCGTCTGCATTCGCTTTATTTGTTATTACAGTTTTGCGCTTACCCAGCCTTTAACGCTGGCTAACGCCGCAGGAAGCGCGGCTGCGTCGGTACCGCCGGCCTGCGCCATATCTGGACGGCCACCGCCTTTACCACCCACCTGCTGGGCAACCATACCAATCAGCTCCCCTGCTTTCACGCGGTCGGTCACCTCTTTCGAGACCCCCGCAATCAGAGAAACCTTACCCTCTGCTACCGTGGCAAGAACGATTACCGCGGAACCCAGCTGGTTCTTCAGATCGTCAACCATAGTACGCAGCATCTTCGGCTCGACGCCCGCTAGCTCGCTCACCAGCAGCTTCACGCCGTTAATCTCTTCAGCCTTATCGGAGAGGTTTGCGCTCTCCTGCGCCGCCTGCTGCGCTTTCAGCTGCTGCAGCTCTTTCTCTAGCTGGCGAGTTTTATCGAGAACGGAGCGCACTTTCTCGCCCAGGTTCTGACTGTCACCCTTCAGCAGCTGAGCAATGTCCTGCAGCTGCTCGCTCTGCGCATGGAGGCTGGCAAGCGCATTTTCACCGGTAACGGCTTCAATACGACGAACGCCTGCCGCCGTGCCGGATTCCGACACGATGCGGAACAGCCCGATATCACCGGTGCGGGAGGCGTGGGTGCCGCCGCACAGCTCGGTAGAGAAGTCGCCCATGCTCAGAACGCGTACGCGCTCGTCATACTTCTCGCCAAACAGCGCCATCGCACCTTTGGCTCGCGCGTCTTCGAGGTCCATAATCTGGGTTTCAATCGGCAGGTTACGACGAATCTGGGCGTTAACCAGATCTTCTACCGCGCGGATCTCCGCAGGCTTCATGGCTTCAAAGTGGGAGAAGTCAAAGCGCAGCACCTTGTCGTTCACCAGCGAGCCTTTCTGTGCCACGTGGGTGCCCAGCACGTCGCGCAGCGCGGCGTGCATCAGGTGCGTTGCAGAGTGGTTCAGACGGATACGCTCGCGGCGGGCTTCATCCACCTCGGCCTTAACGCCGTCGCCCACTTTCAGGGAGCCGGATGCCAGCTTGCCCTGATGACCTATAGCCTGGCCATATTTCTGGGTATCGGTCACGGTAAAGGTGAAGCCATTGCCTTTCAGCTCGCCCTTGTCGCCCACCTGGCCGCCGGATTCCGCGTAGAACGGCGTTGCGTCAAGAATGACCACCGCCTCCTGCCCTGCGCTAATCGTGTTGACGGACTGGCCCTCAACAAACAGCGCGGTGACCTTGCTGGTCAGCTCCAGGCTGTCGTAACCTTTAAATTCAGATGCGCCCTCAACGCGGATCATGGCGTTGTAGTCTGCGCCAAAGCCGCTGGATTCACGGGCGCGGTTGCGCTGCGCTTCCATCGCGACCTTAAAGCCCTCTTCGTCGACTTTAATATCGCGCTCGCGACAGACGTCGGCGGTGAGATCCATTGGGAAGCCGTAGGTGTCATACAGACGGAAGACGGTTTCACCGTCCAGCGTATCGCCGGTCAGCTTCGCCAGCTCTTCGTCGAGCAGCGCCAGGCCACGCTCCAGCGTGCGGGCAAACTGCTCTTCTTCAGTTTTCAGCGTCTGCTCAACCTGCGCCTGCTGGCTCTTCAGCTCTTCACCTGCCGCACCCATCACGTCGATCAGCGGGGCAACCAGCTTGTAGAAGAAGGTCTCTTTCGCGCCGAGCATGTTGCCATGACGGACCGCGCGACGAATGATACGGCGCAGCACGTAGCCACGGCTCTCGTTCGACGGCAGCACGCCATCGGCGAGCAGGAACGCACAGGAGCGGATGTGGTCGGCAATGACGCGCAGGGATTTGTTGTTCAGATCGGTTGCGCCGGTCACTTTCGCAACGGCAGCGATCAGATCGCGGAACAGGTCGATCTCATAGTTCGAGTTAACGTGCTGCAGCACTGCCGCAATACGCTCCAGGCCCATACCGGTGTCCACGGACGGCTTCGGCAGCGGCTCCATGGTGCCATCGGCCTGGCGGTTGAACTGCATAAAGACGATGTTCCAGATCTCAATGTAGCGATCGCCGTCTTCGTCCGGGCTGCCCGGAGGACCGCCGGCGATATGCGCGCCGTGGTCGAAGAAGATCTCGGTACAGGGGCCGCACGGACCGGTGTCGCCCATCTGCCAGAAGTTATCAGAAGCGTAGGCAGCGCCTTTGTTATCACCAATGCGGATGATACGCTCGCGCGGGATGCCAACCTCTTTTTCCCAGATTTCGTAAGCTTCGTCGTCGGTTTCGTAGACGGTTACCCACAGGCGATCTTTCGGCAGGTTGAACCAGTTTTCACCGGTCAGCAGTTCCCATGCGTACTGGATAGCATCGTGTTTGAAATAGTCGCCAAAGCTGAAGTTACCCAGCATTTCAAAGAAGGTGTGATGGCGCGCGGTGTAACCGACGTTTTCCAGATCGTTGTGTTTACCGCCCGCACGCACGCAGCGCTGCGAGGTGGTTGCGCGGGAATAATTACGCTTGTCGAGACCAAGGAAAACATCCTTGAACTGGTTCATCCCGGCGTTAGTAAACAGCAGAGTTGGATCGTTGTTGGGTACCAGGGAGCTGCTTGCAACAACCTGATGACCTTTACTATGGAAAAAATCGAGAAACGCCTGACGGATCTCAGCGGTGCTCTTGCTCATAATTATCCTGAAATCAAGCTAACGAAATGTCGCAGCTGGCGTTTCTCCCTGTTACAGGCGAGGACCAGCTACTGGAAAAAGTGGGAATAAGATAAGTTTTCTTGACTGCGAAGTAAAATCCCGTATGCAGCCAGGACGTAAAATTTCACCAAAGTTCTTTAATATCCTCCATCAGGAATCCCCGATAGAGTAAAAAACGCTGTACTTTCACCTTCTCAGCAAAGACCGCTGGCAGCGGATCGCCATATTTGCGCTGCGCCTGCTCGCGGGCAATCTCAATCCAGTCGATGTCGCTTTCGCGCATCGCCTCCTCTCCCGTTTCCCGGTCAATTCCCTTCTGGGTCAGCTCCTGGCGGATACGTGCCGGACCATAGCCTTTACGGCTGCGGCTGGCGATAAACTGGCGGGCAAAACGGGCATCGTCAAGATAGCGGTTTTCATAGCACCAGTTCACCACGTTATTGATATCGTCTTCGGTGGCATCTACCGGCTCCGGTCCGGTTTTGGTCATCACCGGGGCGGTCAGCTTGCGGCGGAACTCCTGTTCGCTGTGGTCGCGCATGCCGAGAATGCGCATGGCGCGATCGAGCAAGCGGGAATAGGCGGAGCGGCGGGGCGAGGTATCTGTCATGGCACACCTGCTGGATAGATAAATAGCAAAAAGGGCTGCATCGGCAGCCCTTGTTCGTTACGTCAGATTATTAAAAATCTTCGTTGGTCTCTTTCGCATTGACGTCGTTGTCGTCAACCGTAAAGTCCGGTTTGGTGTCCGGGTTCGTGAGCAGAATTTCACGGATCTTCGTTTCGATCTCTTTCGCGGTAGCCGGGTTCTCTTTCAGCCAGGTGGTCGCATTCGCTTTACCCTGACCGATCTTCTCACCGTTGTAGCTATACCATGCGCCCGCTTTTTCGATCAGCTTCTCTTTCACGCCCAGGTCAACCAGCTCGCCGTAGAAGTTGATACCTTCGCCGTAGAGGATCTGGAACTCAGCCTGTTTGAACGGCGCAGCGATCTTGTTTTTCACCACTTTCACGCGGGTTTCGCTCCCGACCACGTTATCGCCCTCTTTCACCGCGCCGATACGGCGGATGTCGAGACGCACGGAGGCGTAGAATTTCAGCGCGTTACCGCCGGTGGTGGTTTCCGGGTTACCGAACATCACACCAATCTTCATACGGATCTGGTTGATGAAGATCAGCAGGGTGTTGGACTGCTTCAGGTTACCCGCCAGCTTACGCATCGCCTGGCTCATCATACGTGCCGCGAGGCCCATGTGAGAGTCGCCGATCTCGCCTTCGATCTCGGCTTTCGGCGTCAGTGCCGCAACGGAGTCAACCACCAGCACGTCAACCGCGCCGGAGCGCGCCAGCGCGTCACAGATCTCAAGCGCCTGCTCACCGGTATCCGGCTGAGAGCAGAGCAGGTTGTCGATATCAACGCCCAGCTTGCGCGCGTACACAGGGTCAAGCGCGTGCTCTGCATCGATAAAGGCACAGGTTTTACCCTGACGCTGTGCAGCAGCGATAACCTGCAGTGTCAGAGTCGTTTTACCTGAGGACTCCGGCCCGTAGATCTCTACGATACGGCCCATTGGCAGGCCGCCCGCACCGAGGGCGATGTCCAGCGAAAGCGAACCCGTGGAGATCGTTTCTACGTCCATAGTACGGTCTTCACCCAGGCGCATGATGGAGCCTTTACCGAATTGCTTTTCGATCTGGCCCAGTGCTGCCGCCAACGCTTTCTGTTTGTTTTCGTCGATAGCCATTATTACTCCTGTCATGCCGGGTAAAGCAGGTGATGCTCGCCGGGGATTACTGTTTTGTTGCGCTCATTATACTGTATACGCATACAGTATCAAGCTCTTTGTAGAAAATGTTGCCACAGGGTTTGCAGGGCATAAACGGTGGCCTGACGGCGCACGCTTTCACGGTCACCGGCGAAGCATTCCCGCCGCGTGATCCCCTCTCCCGCCGCGCTGGCGAAGCCAAACCAGACCGTGCCGACCGGCTTGCTTTCGCTGCCACCGTCCGGGCCCGCGATACCGCTAATAGAGACGGCATAGGTCGCGCGGGCGGCCTTAATCGCACCGATCGCCATCTCAACGACCACTGGCTCGCTGACCGCCCCGTGCTGGGCTAACGTCTCGGGTTTTACGCCGATCATCTGCGCCTTGGCTTCATTAGAATAGGTGACAAAACCCCGTTCAAACCAGGCAGAGCTGCCGGCGATATCGGTAATGGCTTTGGCTACCCAGCCGCCGGTACAGGACTCAGCCGTGGTCACGGTCGCGCCGCGCGCCTTTAGCGCCAGGCCTACGCGCTCGCTGAGCTGCATCAATTCACTGTCAGTCATAACCGCTCCGTAAACGGCTGAAATGAGAGAGATAAGATAGCACTTTCTCTCTTAATATGGGGGCGAAGGCAGGATTTTACGAGGGCGATTCAGAAAAAAGGCCAGCGTGCGCTGGCCCTGGATCCTGAGTAAGCGCTACTGTACGCGGGCCAGTGATACCGCCTGGCCCAGCTGCCAGACCGCCATCGCGTAGTGGGTACTCGCGTTATAGCGGGTGATGGTGTAGAAGTTCGGCAGGCCGTACCAGTATTCGTACCCGGTGCCGACGTCGAGGCGCAGCAGACTCACCTGCTGATGGTTACCCACCGGCTGCTGCGGCGTCAGGCCAGCGGCCGCCAGCTGCGAGACGCTGTATTTGGTTTTAAAGCCGTTTGCCAGCCCCGGTGCCTGGCCGTTAGCCGGAATAGCAACCGGATCGCCCTTCACCCAGCCATTGGCTTTAAAGTAGTTCGCTACGCTGCCAATGGCGTCAACCGGATCCCACAGGTTAATGTGACCGTCGCCGTTAAAGTCGACCGCCAGCTTTTTATAGGATGAGGGCATAAACTGACCGTAGCCCATCGCCCCGGCAAAGGAGCCTTTCAGCTCCAGCGGATCGTCCTGCTCGTCACGGGCCATCAGCAGGAAGGTCTCCAGTTCGCTGGAGAAGTACTCGGCTCGGCGCGGGTAGTTAAATGACAGGGTCGCCAGCGCGTCGAGAATACGCGTTTTACCCATCACGCGGCCCCAGCGGGTCTCAACCCCGATAATGCCCACGATAATCTCCGGCGGCACGCCGTAGACCTGCCAGGCGCGGTTGAGGGCGTCTTCATACTGGTTCCAGAACGCGACACCGTTCTGCACGTTGTCCGGGGTAATAAACTGCTTCTTGTAGCGCAGCCATGCGCCGTTCGGACCAACCGGGGCTGGGCCAGTAGGCGCCTGGCGATCCATCAGGCGCAGGACGTAATCAAGACGCTTCGCCTGGGATAAAATTTCACGCAGCTGCTGGGGATCGAAACCATGCTTACTGACCATTTTATTTATGAACTGCTCTGCCGCCGGGTTATTGGCAAAGTCACCGCCTGACATGATGACATCATGCTGGGGTTGAAGCAGGAAGCCGCCGGATGGCGTACCGGTGGTAGCCGGAGGCGCTTCAGGCGTTTTGGGTTTGCTGCTGCAGGCAGAGAGCAAAACAAGCGCGGGAAGAAGAGTGATATAACGACGCTTAAACATGGGTTGTCCCTAATACAAAATCGACCTGAGAGAATCATGGTAAATCATCTGGCTGGCCTTTCAAGCCCAGCCGCTTCGCCAGCCGGTGCAGGTTGGCAACGTCCATCTCCAGCGCCCTGGCACAGGCGGCCCAGCTCTGGTGATGCTGCGCCAGCGCCTGGCGGATAGTCTGGCGCTGAAAATCCTCCGTCGCCTCGCGCAGGTTTCTGCCCGGTACGGAGGGTGCGGCGTCCGGTATCTGCGGCAGAGGCGCGTCGGCAAAGGCAAAATGCTGCGCCTCCAGCGTGACGTCCTCCCCTGCCCGTGCGGCACGGGCCAGCACTACGGCACGGTGGATGGCGTGCTCAAGCTCGCGCACGTTGCCCGGCCAGCCATACTGTAGCAGCTGCGAACGCGCTCCGCTGCTTAATAGCACCTGTGCGAGGCCAAAGCGCTGTCGGCACTGCTCGCAGAAGTACCCCGCCAGCAGCACCACGTCCTCACCGCGCTCGCGCAGCGGCGGCACCGCCAGCGGAAAGACGCTCAGGCGGTGGAAGAGATCGGCGCGAAAGCGTCCGGCCAGCACCTCTTCCCGCAGATCGCGGTTGGTAGCCGCCAGCACCCGGACGTCTACCCGCAGGCTGCGATCGTCCCCGACGCGCTGAATATCGCCATACTGCAACACGCGCAGCAGCTTAGCCTGGAGCGCCAGCGACAGCTCGCCAATCTCATCAAGGAACAGCGTGCCGTTATCCGCCATCTCAAACTTGCCGCTGCGGTTGCTGATCGCACCGGTAAACGCCCCTTTGACGTGACCAAACAGCTCGCTCTCCGCCACGCTCTCCGGCAGCGCCGCGCAGTTAAGATAGACCAGCGGCTGGTCTGCACGCGGAGAGCCTTCATGAATGGCTTTCGCCACCAGCTCTTTGCCGGTGCCGGTCTCGCCGCTAATCAGCACGTTCAAATCCGAGGCGGCAACAATATCGATCTCTTTTTTCAGCTGCGTCATGCCCGGCGACAGGCCGATCATCCGGGTGGTGGTCACCGGCTCGAAGATCGCAGGCGCGCCCGGGAGCATATTCTGGCTCTCCAGCTGCTCAATCAGCAGGGCGTTATTGAGTGCCCCCGCCGCCAGAGCGGCAATCAGCCGTAGCTCCTCATCGCTGAAGTTATCGAAGCGATCTGGCGACATGCCGTCAAGGG
Organism: Pseudescherichia sp. AS216; assembly: GCF_037152055.1. Classification (NCBI taxonomy): domain Bacteria; kingdom Pseudomonadati; phylum Pseudomonadota; class Gammaproteobacteria; order Enterobacterales; family Enterobacteriaceae; genus Pseudescherichia; species Pseudescherichia sp. AS216. Next base: position 135,825 of record NZ_JBBCMV010000002.1, read on the forward strand.
TCAGGGCACCAATCAGATGCTGCCCGGCAAACAACGGCAGGCCGATGCAGGCGTGCACTTTCAGCTCCTCCTGGCCCGGAATAAGTCCGTCATAGGGATCGGGCAGATCGCTGTCGGCCGGGAAACGCACCACGTCCCCTGCCCTGGCGATGGCCTCCAGCCGGGGGTGCCCTTCAAGGGTAAAACGCCGCCCCAGCACGTCTGGCGCGAGGCCGTCGATAGCTAAGGGAATAAACTCCCGCGCGCTGTAGCGCAGCAGCGCCGAGGCGTCGCAGCCTAAGACCTGACGCAGGGTGGCGATCAGCCGCTGAAAGCGATCCTGATGGCCGATGCCGCTTTGTAACTCAATGGCGATCCCGGCTAATACCTCAACTGAAAAACTCATCGTTACCTCGCTGTCACTTTGACAATACATAGTGTCATATTGACAATAGTGATGATAGTCAAAGTGACTACCCATCTGGAGTTATCTCATTAATAAATCATTTAATTTCAGCTAGTTAAAAAGTTGGCATGCAACTTGATATAGACAAAGCATCTGAGTCAAACATGCTGAATTGAAATTGAGGTTGCTATGTCTATTCTGGTTAAAAATAACATTCATTGGGTTGGTCAACGTGACTGGGAAGTTCGCGATTTCCATGGGACCGAATATAAAACGCTGCGCGGCAGCAGCTATAACAGCTATCTCATTCGCGAAGGCAAAAACGTGCTGATCGATACCGTCGATCATAAATTCAGCCGCGAGTTCGTGCAGAACCTGCGCAGCGAGATCGACCTTAACGCTATTGATTACATCATTATTAACCATGCCGAAGAGGACCACGCGGGTGCGCTGACCGAGCTGATGTCCCACATCCCGAATACGCCGATCTACTGCACTACCAACGCCATCGACTCTATTAACGGTCACCATCACCATCCGGAGTGGAACTTCCATACCGTGAAGACCGGCGATAGCTTAGATATCGGCAACGGCAAACAGCTGATCTTTGTTGAAACCCCAATGCTGCACTGGCCGGACAGCATGATGACCTACATGACCGGTGACGCGGTGCTGTTCAGCAACGACGCCTTCGGTCAGCACTACTGCGATGAACGCCTGTTTAATGATGAAGTCGATCAGAACGAGCTGTTTGAGCAGTGCCAGCGCTACTACGCCAATATCCTGACCCCATTCAGCCGCCTGGTGACACCAAAAATCACCGAGATCCTCGGCTTCAACCTGCCGGTGGATATGATTGCGACCTCTCACGGCGTGGTCTGGCGTGAAAACCCGACCCAAATCGTTGAGCTGTATCTGAAGTGGGCGGCGGACTATCAGGAGGATCGCATCACTCTCTTCTACGACACCATGTCCAATAACACCCGCATGATGGCAGACGCCATTGCCCAGGGGATCAACGAAGTCGACCCCAACGTGGCGGTAAAAATCTTCAACGTGGCGCGCAGCGATAAGAACGAGGTATTAACCAACGTCTTCCGCTCCAAAGGCGTGCTGGTGGGAACCTCCACCATGAACAACGTGATGATGCCGAAAATTGCCGGTCTGGTAGAGGAGATGACCGGCCTGCGCTTCCGCAACAAACGCGCCAGCGCCTTTGGCTCCCACGGCTGGAGCGGCGGCGCGGTAGACCGCCTCTCTACGCGTCTTCAGGATGCCGGTTTTGAGATGTCCCTGAGCCTGAAGGCGAAATGGCGTCCGGACATTGATGCCCTTGAAATTTGCCGTCAGCACGGCCGCGATATTGCACGTCAGTGGGCACTTACTCCATTACCTGTCGCTGCACCCGCATCCTTCAAGACGCCGGACGCCAGCTCCTGTGCAACCGCTGCCGATCTGGGGCCGAGCATGCAGTGCAGCGTCTGCCAGTGGATCTACGATCCGGCTAAAGGCGAGCCGATGCAGGAGGTCGCTCCTGGGACGCCGTGGTGCGACGTGCCGGACAACTTCCTCTGTCCGGAGTGCTCCCTGGGTAAAGAGGTCTTTGATGAGCTGGCTACGGAGGTTAAATGAACCACGGTATCGTGATTATTGGCTCGGGCTTTGCCGCCCGCCAGCTGGTGAAAAATATCCGCAAGCTTGATGCGAACGTACCGCTGAAGCTGATTGCAGCCGATAGCATCGATGAATACAACAAGCCGGACTTAAGCCACGTTATCAGCCAGAGCCAGCGTGCAGACGACCTCACCCGCCAGACGGCGGGGGAGTTTGCCGAACAGTTTAACCTGCGGCTATTTCCCTGGACCTGGGTGACCGATATTGACGCCGCCGCGCACGTGGTGAAAGCGGGTCAACAATCCTGGCAGTACGATAAGCTGGTGCTGGCGACAGGTGCATCCGCCTTTGTGCCGCCGGTTGAGGGGCGCGAGCTGATGCTTACTCTCAACAGCCAGCGGGAGTATCGCGCCTGTGAAACCGCGCTTCGCGACGCGCAGCGGGTAATGATTGTCGGCAGTGGTCTGATTGGCACCGAGCTGGCGATGGATTTTTGCCGCGCCGGAAAAGTGGTTACCCTCATTGATCAGGCTGCCAGCATTCTGCCTATGCTGATGCCGCCCGAAGTAAGCGGTCGCTTACAGCACTGCCTGACCGATATGGGCGTGCAGCTGCTGCTGAAGTCGCAGCTGCAACGGCTGGAGAAAACCTCTGACGGTATCCGCGTTCAGCTGGATCGCAGCCGCAGCGTGGAGGTAGATGCCGTGGTGGCTGCCACCGGTCTGCGGGCGGAAACCGCGCTGGCGCAGCGCGCCGGCGCAGAAACGCATCGCGGGGTGAAGGTCGACAGCTACCTGCAAACTACGCAGGCAGATATCTATGCGCTTGGCGACTGTGCGGAGATCAACGGCGACGTGCTGCCGTTTCTCCAGCCGATTCAGCTGAGCGCCATGTACCTGGCGAAAAACCTGCTCGGTGCCCGCGTTCCGCTTAAGCTGCCCGCGATGCTGGTAAAGGTCAAAACCCCTGCGCTGCCCTTACAGCTGGCGGGCGAGACCGGGCGGCGCGATCTGCGCTGGCAGATAGAGACCAGCGCAGCGGGGATGGTCGCTCAGGGGTTTGATGAAGGCGATCAGCTCTGCGCCTTTGCGATTAGCGAGGATCGCATGAAAGAGGCGTTTACTCTGCTGAAGCAGCTCCCACCAGCGAGTCATAACCCCGGACCCGGTAGTTAACAATCGAGGCTAGCCAGCAAAGGATAAAAATCGCCACCACGATAAAACCAGCGTCGCCGAGGTTATCGTTCAGCGTGGCGATGGCGTTCCACACGCCGCCGCTCAGGGCAAATTTATCCGCCAGCAGCCCCAGCGCTTCCAGCCCGCCGATAAACAGCGCCACCACCACTGACGTACCGGTGATGGTCATGTTGTAGTAGAGCTTGCGCTGGGGTTTAGCGAAGGCCCAGCCGTAGGCGTTGACCATCAGCAGGTTATCCAACGAATCCACCAGCGCCATGCCGCTGGCAAACAGCGCCGGGAAGACCATAATCGACCAGATAGAGATACCGTTAGAGGCGCTGGCGGCAGAGATCCCCAGCACGCCAATCTCCGTTGCGGTATCGAAGCCCAGGCCAAAGAGAAAGCCCACCAGATACATGTGCCAGCTCCTGCCCACCAGGCGAAAGGCAGCGCTAAACAGCCAGTGCATCACCCCACCCGGCGTGGCGCTTTCGGCCTCCACCGGCTTACCCTGCTTCAGAGCCTGGAAGCTGCGCCATACGCCGCGCAAAATCACCAGGTTCACCAGCGCCATTGCCAGCAGAAAGATGGCCGATACCGCCGTGCCAATCATGCCGCCGGTTTCATGAAACCACGCCATCCGGTGCTGAAACGCTGCTGCCGTGGCGGCAATGGCCACAGAGGCGAGCACCACGATGCTGGAGTGCCCCAGCGAGAACCAGGCCCCGACGCCAAACGGGCGTTTGCCCTGCTGCATCATTTTGCGCGTCACGTTATCAATGGCGGCGATGTGATCCGCATCGACCGCGTGGCGCAGCCCATAGCCCCAGGCCAGCAGGCTGGCGGCCATCAGCGCCGGGCTGCTGGCAAAGGCGTGCCACGCCCAGCCCCAGGCCAGCAGATTAGCCATAGTCAGCCCCAGCATCAGCAGCGCCGCGCGCGGCTCACTGCGTAACATTCGCATCAACATTATCAGGTTCCTTATTTATAAGAGTCTGGCGGCGGCGATGGCCGCCTGCCCAAAGGCAATTGCCCCATCACCCGCAGGGAGCCTGCGGGGAAACAGCAGCGTAAAATCGTGCAGATAGACGTTCAGGCGGGCGCGCAGGAGCCGGTTATGGATCGCTCCGCCGCTAAAGCAGAGCGTGCGGATCCCGTGGGCGTCGGCATGGTGGCTCATCAGCTCTGCCAGGCCGTGCGCCAGCGCGTCGTGAAAAGCCCACGCCCGCGCCTGCGGTTCCGCCTGCCAGTCAAGGAGTTGCGGCCAGAAGCGCGCCAGATCGAGCCTGCCCTCGTGCAGCGGCAGAGTAAGCGGATGTGCCACGCCAGGGCAGCGTGCGGCCAGCGTCTCGAGTCGACAGGCCGCTTCCCCCTCGTAGCTTAGGGTCTCCGGGGCGCACCCCAGCGCACAGGCCACCGCATCAAACAGACGCCCGCAGGAGGAGGCCAGCGGCGCATTAATACCGCGCGTAATCGCCCGCGCCAGCGGCGGCCAGCTTTGCGCCTGCACCGGTTGGGTTTCAGCATAGCTCTGCCAATCAGGAACAAACGCCAGGCAGTGCGCCAGCAGGTTTCGCCAGGGCTGCCGCGCGGCCAGATCGCCGCCGGGGAGCGCCACGGCGGGCAGACCGCCCAGCCATTCGCACTCGCGGTAGTTCACCCGCAGGCACTCTCCGCCCCACAGCGCACCGTCAGCGCCCATGCCGATCCCGTCCAGGGTCAGGGCGATAGCGTCCCCGCCCGCCAGCGGCCAGCCGTGTTCGGCCAGGCAGGCCGCCGCATGGGCGTGGTGATGCAGCACCCGCGTGATCGGCAGCCCGCTCGCCTCTGCCCACTGGCTGGAGCGATACCCCGGATGGGCATCGCAAACAATCTGACGAGGAGAGAAGTGATAGATGGACTGCATCAGATCCAGCGCCTGTCGCCACTGCGCCTCGACGCCCTCGTCGCCGAGATCGCCGAAGTGCTGGCTCATCACCGCCTGCCCGCCGCGCACCAGGCAGAAGGTATTCTTCATATCCGCGCCCATGCAGAGCAGCGGCGGCACGTCGCTAAAGCCCGGCGGCAGCGGCAAGGCGTCTGGCACAAACCCACGCGAGCGGCGGAGCATCTCCCCATCGGCCCGCATCACCGAGTCGTCCATCCGCTGGACGATATCGCGGTTATGCAGCAGAAAACCGTCGGCGATGGCGGCAAGATCCCGCAGCGCCTCGTGGTTAGTCAACGCGGGCGGTTGACCGCTGAGGTTGCCGGAGGTCATCACCAGCGGGCGGTTAAGGTGCTGCATCAGCAGATGCTGGAGAGGATTGGCGGGCAGCATCACGCCCACCTCGTTAAGCCATGGGGCAATAGCCGCGTCCAGCGCAGGCAGCAGGGTTTTATCCACCAGCACCACCGGCGCGGCCGGGGTCTCCAGCGCCGCGCGGACCTGCTCTGGCAACCTCTCTGCATCAGCAATCATCACCGCCAATGGCTTGCCCGGACGCCGCTTACGCAGACGCAGACGCGCTACCGCCTGCGGGTTAAGCGCGTCGCAGGCGAGATGAAAGCCGCCGAGGCCCTTCACCGCCACGATGCCGCCAGCATCCAGCGCCGTCACTGCCGCCGCCAACGCCGCCTCTCCTGCCAGCGTCTCGCCCGCTGCTTGCCATGCCAGCTGCGGGCCACACTCCGGGCAGGCTACCGGCTGGGCGTGAAAGCGGCGATCCGCCGGGTTGCGATACTCCGCCTCGCAGGCCGCACAGAGCGGAAACGCCGCCATTGCGGTCTGCGGGCGGTCATAGGGCATAGCGCGGATAATGGTGAAGCGCGGCCCGCAGTGGGTGCAGTTGACGAAGGGGTAGCGATAGCGGCGATCGGTGGGATCGTTCATCTCTGCCAGGCAGGCCGGACAGGTTGCCGCATCCGGCACGATCTGGGTATCCATGCCGCCTGCCGCGCTGGGCAGAATAGTGAACGCCACAGGAGGCTGCGGCCAGTGAAACGGCACGGCCTCAGTCTGGTCGATGCGCGCCAGCGGCGGGCAGGCCTGCCGCATTTGCGCCATAAACCCGGCCTCCTCTCCCCAGAGCCGCACCACCACGCCCTGCCCGTCGTTGCAGACGTCGCCGGTACGCTGGAGCCGCTGCGCCAGCTGCCAGACAAAGGGGCGGAAGCCCACCCCCTGAACTTTGCCCCGCACGCGGATAAGGACGCCGCTATCGCTCATGCCTTTACACTGCCGCGTCGCGCAGGCGGGTTTTCATCGCCTGATAGGTGGTCTGGGTATAGTTTTCCGCCCAGGGCTGATCGGCAATGGCGCTGACCTTCACCGCGCAGTACTTGGTTTCCGGCGTTTTGGAAACCGGGTCAAGGTTGTCCTGGGTCAGCTCGTTGCAGGCCCCGATCCACCACTGATAGGTCATGTAGACGCTGCCGCGATTAATGCGCTCGTTAACGTCGGCACGGCTGATCACTTTCCCGCGCCGGGACTCAACCCACACCAGCTGCCGGTCACGAATGCCAAGCGCCTGCGAATCCTCCGGGTTGATCTGCACAAAGCCCGGCTCGTCGGCGAGGGTTTGCAGCGCCGCGCAGTTACCGGTCATTGAGCGGCAGGAGTAGTGCCCCACCTCACGCACGGTGCAAAGCACCAGCGGGAAGTCGGCATCGGGCACTTCGGCGGGCGCACGCCACTGCGCGGCAAACAGGTGCCCTTTGCCATCCGGGGTATCGAACTTGTTGCCCTGGTAAAGATAGGGCGTTCCCGGATGATCCAGCGTCGGACAGGGCCACTGCACGTGTCCCATATCGCCCATCTTCTCGTAGGTGACGCCGTAGAAGAGTGGGCACAGCTCACGCAGCTCGTCCCAGATCTGCTGGTTGCTGTCGTAGTGCATCGGGTAGCCCATCTCGGTGGCGATCAGGCTGATAATCTCCCAGTCGCGCTTGACGTTGTACTGCGCCTCTACCGCTTTCTCGAAACGCTGGAAGCCGCGATCGGCGCAGGTGAAGACGCCCCCGTGTTCGCCCCATGAGGTTGCGGGCAGCAGGACATCCGCCTGCTCGGCGGTTTTGGTCATAAAGATATCCTGCACCACCACGAAGTCGAGGGCCTCGAAGCCCTTGCGGACCAGGCCCAGGTCGGCTTCGGTCTGGAGCGGATCCTCACCCATGATGTAGTAGGCTTTGACCTTGCCCTCCAGCGCCAGGTGCGGGACTTCGGTAATGCGTACCCCGACCTGGTCATCCATATCCGCAGCGTTAATCCCCCAGGCTTTGGCGAATTTCTCCCGCACGGCCGGATCCACCACGTCCTGGTAGCCAGGGAACTGGTTGGGGATCACCCCCATATCGCACGCCCCCTGGACGTTGTTCTGCCCGCGTACCGGCCCAACGCCGACGTGCTCCCGGCCAAGGTTGCCGGTGAGCAGCGCCAGGCTTGCCAGACCTTTCACCACGTCCACCGCCTGGCCGAACTGGGTTACGCCCATCCCCCACATAATGGTGGCCGACGGGGCTGCGGCGTAGGTGCGCATCGCCTGGCGGATCTGCTGGGCGCTGACGCCGGTCAGATGCTCAACCGCTTCGGGAGCATAATCCTTAACCACCTCGCGATAGGCATCGAGGCCGCTGGTAAAGCTGGCTACGTACTCCCTGTCGTACAGCTCCTCCTCCAGCAGCACGTAGCCAAAGGCGTTGACCAGCGCCATATTGCAGCCGTTGTTGATCTGCAGATGCTGATCGGCAATGCGCGCGGTTTCGATCCGTCGCGGATCGCAGACGATGATCTTCGCCCCGTTCTGTTTGGCCTTGATCACCCGGCGGGCAACGATCGGATGCGAGTCGGCGCAGTTGTAGCCGAACACCAGCAGGCAGCGGGAGTGCTCAATATCGCCGATGGAGTTGCTCATCGCGCCGTTGCCGAGCGCCTCCTGCAGGCCCGCTACCGACGGGCCGTGGCAGACCCTGGCGCAGCAGTCGACGTTGTTGGTGTGCAGCACGCCACGGGCAAATTTCTGCATCACGTAGTTGGTTTCGTTACCGGTCCCGCGTGAGGAGCCAGTGGTCATGATTGCCCGGCCGCCATACTGGGCCTTGATCTCCCCCAGCCGTTTTGCGGTGTAGCGAATGGCTTCATCCCAGCTTACGGGCGTTAGCTTGCCGCCTTTCTGGTAGCGGATCATCGGCTGGGTCAGGCGCGGCGTCAGGAGTTTCGTATCGTTAAGGAAATCCCAGCCGTAGTAGCCTTTCAGGCAGAGCTGATTCTGGTTAGTGACCCCTTCCGCCGCTTCGGCACGAATAATTTTGTTGTTATCCACTACCAGCTTCAGTTTGCAGCCTGCGCCGCAGTAGGGACAAACGCTCGTAATTTTTTTCATCAGTAACAGACCTGTTAAAAGTTGAAATGCTGTTCAGTTAAAAGAGAAATGAGGCGGCGGTGTCGAGTGCCGCACGGCGGCGTTTCTCGGCGCTGAGCTGCTCCAGACGTGCCCTGTCAACGCAGACCAGCGCCTCGGTGGGGCAGACCGCCATGCAGGCGGGGCCCGCCTCACGGGTGTGGCAGAGGTCGCACTTGTTGGCTTCGGCTTTCTCCGCCCGCACGTTCAAACCCGCGCCGCTGTTGCGGATCACCGGGCGCACAACGACCTCCATTGCGCCATAGGGGCAGGCGACGACGCAGGTTTTGCACCCGATGCAGCGCTCCTGCATCACGTTAACAAAGCCTTTATCCCGGCTGATGGCGCCGTTGGGGCAGACGTTGGCGCACGGGGCGTCCTCGCACTGACGGCAAAGGGTAGCGGTAGAGACGTTCACGCCTTTAATAACGTGAATACGCGGCAGAAAAGTGTCGGGGGTTAAAGAGGCACAATCCTGTTGCGCCTGATGGGAAACCACGCAGGCAACTTCACAGGTACGGCAGCCAATACATTTACTGGCGTCGGCCATGATGAAACGGTTCATCAAATTCTCCAGCATTAACGGTAGTGTGCCGGAGTATTCACGAATCGTGCCAGAGTTTATTTCATTGATTTATATGGATATTAAAACAAGGAAATAGTGTCATCGACACTTGTGACGATGACAGCTGTCGACGTCAGACGTGCGGGCCGCGGCTAACGGAGCCGCGCAGGATCAGCTCTCCGGTAAAGGCTGGCTGGGGAGTAAACGCGCCTCCGTCGAGCATAAAAATAAGGCGGTTGATGGTCTCTTTGATCATCTCCGTCACCGGGATTTTGACGCTGGCCAACGGCGGGACGGTATAGGGGGCGAGAGCAATGTCATCGAAGCCAATCACCGAGACCTGCTCCGGGACGGCAATGCCGCTGCCGTGCAGCTGGCTAATGGCCCCAATGGCCATGTCATCATTGCTGGCCACCAGCGCGCTGAAGCACACCCCGCGCTCCAGCAGCGTCACCACTCCTGCCGAGCCGCTGGCGGGCGTCCACTTCCCCTCTACTATCAGCTCGTTACGCACCGCTACGCCGTGCCGCTCCAGCGCCTCTCTATAGCCAGAGAGACGCTCTTTGCCGGTGGGCGAGTCGAGAGAGCCGGTAATAAAAGCGATATCACGATGCCCCTGGGCCAGCAGCGTCTCCACCGCCGCCAGGCTGGTGCCTTTCTGATCGCAGTAAACGCAGTGGCTGCTGTTTTTACGCAGCCGTCGGTTGAGCACCATAATGGGCTGGGTGTGGCCGTCGATGATGGTGTCGATCTCATCAACGCTAAGAAAACGCGGGTAGATGACGATCGCATCGCAGCGCAGATCGAGCAGATACTGGATCGCCTGCCGCTCTTCGTCAGCGCTGTGTTTGCCGTCGGCAAGGATCAGCTGGCGGCCGCGATCTTCCGTCATCCGCGCCGCATGGAACAGGAGTTCGCTAAAGTAGACCCCGTGATAGAGGGTGTTGGTCACTACCAGCCCGAGGGTTTGAGTGGTTTTCGCCGACAGGTTACGCGCCAGCAGGTTAGGTCGGTAGCCGCTCTCCTCAATGGCCTGAAACACGCGCTCCCTGGTCTCCTGGCTGACGTAGCCGTTGCCTGACAGCACGCGGGATACCGTCGCCTTCGACACCCCTGCCCGCTTCGCTACCTCCAGCATCGTGGTCATATTTGCTTTCCTTTCATTTGCCTATCCGCAGTTTACTGCACCCGACGCGGATTTGCAGCGCTTTGCCCAGCGGCGATCATGGTGATCGTCCTCACGGATCTAAACATTCATCATTGAATATAAAAATGAAACTCAGCATGATTTTGTGGAACCGGTTTCCTACATCACGTCTCACTGCTCGCGGTGCAGCCGTAACCCCATACTAAAACAGGATAAAAATCCGATGGCCAAAAACTATGCCGCGCTGGCGACGACCGTGGTCACCGCGCTGGGCGGGGCGGACAATATCGCCGCCGTCACCCACTGCATGACGCGCCTGCGTTTTGTGGTGAAAGATGAGACGCAGATCGATAGCGCCACGCTGAAAAGCACCCCCGGCGTGATGGGCGTGGTGCGCAGCGACAGCCAGTGTCAGGTGATCATCGGCAATACGGTGTCGCAGGCCTATGCCGAAGTGGTGCGCCTGCTGCCAGCCGATATGCAGCCGGTAGCCGACACCGGGCCACAGAAGCTGACCCTGCGGCGCATTGGCGCAGGCATTCTCGATGCGCTGATCGGCACTATGTCACCGCTGATCCCGGCGATCATCGGCGGATCAATGGTCAAGCTGCTGGCGATGATCCTGGAGATGACCGGCGTACTGGAGAAAGGCGCTTCTACCCTGACAATCCTCACCGTCATCGGCGACGGGGCCTTCTTCTTCCTGCCGTTGATGGTAGCGGCCTCGGCGGCGGTGAAGTTTAAAACCAACATGTCGCTGGCGATTGCCATCGCCGGGGTGCTGGTGCATCCGAGCTTTATCGAGCTGATGGCAAAGGCGGCTCAGGGCCAGCAGGTAGAGTTCGCCCTGGTCCCGGTGACGGCGGTGAAGTACACCTACACGGTGATCCCGGCGCTGGTGATGACCTGGTGCCTCTCCTATATCGAACGCTGGGTGGATCGCATCACCCCGGCGGTGACGAAAAACTTCCTTAAGCCGATGCTGATCGTACTGATCGCCGCCCCGCTCGCCATCCTGCTGATCGGGCCGATCGGGATCTGGATCGGCAGCGCCATCTCCGCGCTGGTCTACACCATTCATAGCTACCTGGGCTGGCTGTCGGTAGCGATCATGGGCGCGCTATGGCCGCTGCTGGTGATGACCGGCATGCACCGCGTCTTTACCCCAACCATCATCCAGACCATCGCCGAGACCGGCAAAGAGGGCATGGTGATGCCGTCGGAGATTGGTGCGAACCTGTCGCTGGGCGGCTCGTCGCTGGCGGTGGCATGGAAAACCAAAAACCCGGAGCTGCGCCAGACGGCGCTGGCGGCGGCGGCCTCGGCCATTCTGGCGGGTATCTCTGAGCCTGCGCTCTACGGGGTGGCAGTGCGCCTGAAGCGCCCTCTGGTCGCCAGCCTGATCAGCGGCTTTATCTGCGGCGCAGTAGCCGGGATCGCCGGGCTTGCCAGCCACTCGATGGCCGCGCCGGGACTCTTTACCAGCGTACAATTTTTCGATCCGGCTAATCCAATGAGCATTGTCTGGGTCTTTGCCGTGATGGCGCTGGCGGTGGTGCTGTCGTTTGTGCTCACCCTGCTACTGGGCTTTGAAGATCTGCCCGTCGAGGATGAGGCAGCCAAAGCGCGTGCGTTGCAGGCGGCAAAGCCAGCGGCAGCGGCCAGAGCCTGATTTAACAAGAGGTCAATTATGTCTGTATTTCCAGAGGGATTTTTATGGGGCGGCGCACTGGCCGCCAACCAGTCGGAGGGGGCGTATCGCGAAGGCGGCAAGGGGCTGACCACCGTTGATACCATTCCGCATGGGGCAAACCGTCTGCCGGTTAAGCTCGGCCTGGAGAAGCGCTTTACCCTGCGCGACGATGAGTTCTACCCCAGCCATGAGGCGATCGATTTCTATCATCGCTATAAGGAAGATATCGCCCTGATGGCGGAGATGGGCTTCACCGTGTTTCGCACCTCCATCGCCTGGGCGCGCCTCTACCCCAACGGCGACGAGCTGACGCCCAATCCCGAGGGAATCGCCTTCTACAAGGCGGTGTTTGAGGAGTGTCGAAAGTACAACATCGAGCCGCTGGTGACCCTGTGCCACTTCGACGTGCCGCTGCACCTGGTGCGCGAGTATGGCTCGTGGCGTAACCGTAAGATGGTGGAGTTCTTCACCCGCTACGCCCGGACCTGCTTCGAGGCGTTCAACGGGCTGGTGAAGTACTGGCTGACCTTCAATGAAATTAACATCATGCTGCACAGCCCCTACTCGGGCGCGGGGCTGGTTTTCGAGGAGGGTGAGAACCCGGAGTGGGTCAAGTACCAGGCGGCGCATCACGAGCTGATCGCCAGCGCGCTGGCCACCCAAATTGCTCACGAGGTGAACCCAAACAACCAGGTCGGCTGTATGCTGGCGGGCGGCAACTTCTATCCCTACTCCTGCAAACCAGAGGACGTCTGGGCGGCGCTGGAGAAGGATCGGGAAAACCTGTTCTTTATTGATGTTCAGGCGCGCGGGGCCTATCCGGCGTGGACGGGGCGCATGTTCCGCGAGAAGGGAATTGCCATTGAGATCCTGCCCGGCGACGATGAGATCCTCAAGCACACCGTCGATTTTGTGTCGTTCAGCTACTACGCCTCCCGCTGCGCCTCGGCGGAGATGAACGCGGGCAACACCAGCGCGGCCAACGTGGTTAAATCGCTAAAAAACCCCTGGATCGAGGCCAGCGAGTGGGGCTGGGGCATCGATCCTCTCGGCCTGCGCATCACCATGAACATGATGTATGACCGCTACCAGAAGCCGCTGTTCCTGGTGGAAAACGGGCTGGGGGCGCGGGACGAGTTCGACGCTACCGGTGAGATTAACGACGACTACCGTATCAGCTACCTGCGGGAGCATATTCGTGCCATGGGCGAGGCGGTGGCGGACGGCATTCCCCTGCTTGGCTACACCTCATGGGGCTGCATCGATCTGGTGGCGGCCTCAACGGGAGAGATGAGCAAGCGCTACGGCTTTGTCTACGTCGACCGCGACGACCACGGCAACGGCACGCTGGACCGCGTCCGCAAGAAGTCGTTCTGGTGGTATAAGAAGGTGATCGCCAGTAACGGGGCTGATCTGGACTAGGTTTTCGCCGGGCGGCGCTGCGCTTGCACCGGCCTACTATCCTGTAGGCCCGGTAAGCGCAGCGCCACCGGGCACGGCTCAGAGTTGAGTAAAACCGCCCTCCCCAGCCCACTCCGCAAGCCGTGAATAAACCTCTTCCACCGCCGCTTTTACCGGCGGGGTCATCGGGTAATAAAAGCCAACGATATCCGGCTGGATGCCGAGAAAGATCACCTCACCCACATCCTCTTTGAGCTGATCGACCAGGTAGTTCAGCGGCATGTTGTGGGTAGTCATCATAAACAGATCGGCAATGTCGTCGGGATCGATAATGCGGATCTCGCCGGGATTTAACCCCATATCGGTGGCGTCGACGATCAACAGCCGATCCGGGCGCAGCTCGCGGATCGCTACCACGTCATTCTCCGGCGCGCTGCCGCCGTCAATCACCTGCCACGCGCCCGGCTGCCGGGCGGCACACATCTCCGCCAGCAGCGGGCCTGCGCCATCGTCGCCCATCATGCTGTTGCCTACGCAGAGTAAAACGTCAGTCACGGACTCTCCTCACCATCAGATAGATGGCGCTTTCCTGATGAATATCATGCAGCAGGCCGAGCAGCACGCGGCTCCATGTCTGCTGCTGCGGGGTCTGGACCGCCATCGCCCGGTCAAAGGCCGCGGCCAGCATTGCGATATGCGAGTGGTCGACGACGATCTCGCCATACTTCGGCACCCCCGCCATCTTACGCCGGGCGTTGCTCCCCTCCTCCAGGGTGGCGATCCACGCCAGGTAGTCGTCCCACGGGCAGGTTAGCGCCGCCTCCAGACAGTCAATCACCCCCAGATGGTGACCAATGGCAAGGCTGTAGTAAACCACCTGCTGCGCCTCGGCGGGCGTGGCGTCGTTCTCATCGATAAACTTTCGGCTCAGCTGGCTGAAGACCACGGATTCACTCATGAGATCCGCGCCTCGTCGACGACGGCGTTAAGGTGCGCCACGATCTCGTTCAGACGCGGATCGTCCTCTGCCGCCAGCCAGCGCGCAACCTGGCCCTCACCCAGCGCCCGCAGGCGCAGGTAGTCGTCAGCGATCTCGCGTCCGTAGCGGTAGCCCGCCAGCCGCCGCGCCTCGCGATCGACGCGCACCCGCAGGGGCTGAACGATATCCTCATGCAGCAGCGTCGCCGGCTGGTTATCCTCTTCCCCCGGCAGACGGGCATGAATTTTCTGCTCCAGCAGACCCAGCGCCATGGCAAAGCCGTACAGCGTCGCGGCGGGCGTCGGCGGGCAGCCGGGAATGTAAACATCCACCGGAACGATTTTGTCGGTGCCGCCCCAGACGCAGTAGAGATCGTGGAAGATGCCGCCGCTGTTGCCGCATGCCCCGTAGGAGATGCAGATTTTTGGATCGGGAGCCGACTGCCAGGCCCGCAGCGCCGGAGAGCGCATCGCCCGGGTTACCGCCCCGGTAAACAGCAGGATGTCAGCGTGACGCGGAGACGGCACAACCTTGATACCGAAGCGTTCGGCGTCAAACAGCGGCGAAAGCGTGGCGAAGATCTCAATTTCGCAGCCGTTGCAGCCTCCGCAGTCGACGCGGTAGACGTAGGCCGAGCGCTTGATCTTTTTCAGCAGCGAAGCTTTCATGCTGGCGATGGACTCCTCCACCGTCATCGGCACGGGAATGCCGTTGGCGTCGCGCGGTCCCAGTAAATTGCTCATCAGCTGGCCTCCTGCATATGGCGGGTAAGTTCAATGCGATCGGACGACACCAGGCACTTCTGCCGCTTGCAGGCTGGACAGGTTTCAAAGCCTTCGCGATGATGTTCCGCCCGGCTATCGCCGTTATGTGCCAGCAGCGCAATGGCGTAGTCGATCTCTTTCTGCACCGCAAAAGGCCGCTCGCAAACGCGGCAGTGGCACAGGTCAAAGTGCGACTGCTGTAAAAAATCCTCTTTCTTCCACACCGCCAGCTCATACTCCTGAGAGAGCGTAATCGCCGCCGTGGGGCAGACCTCCTCGCAGCGCCCGCAGAAGATGCAGCGCCCAAGGTTAAACTGCCAGGCCTGCTTGCTGTTTGCCAGCAGGGTCTCTACCGACAGCGCATTAGAGGGGCAGGCGTTGACGCAGGCCGCACAGCCAATGCACTGGCGGGGATCGTGTTGCGGCTTGCCGCGAAAGTGTTTATCCACCTCGATAGGCGCAAGCGGATAGGACGCGGTGGGCGTGCCGGTCTTGATCACTTTTTTGATAAAGGTAAACATGACGACTCCTTATTTCAGCGGCGAGTTTTTACGCTCAATGCCGTAGCGCTCAAGCTCTTTGTACGGCACGACCTTGCTCTTCTTCTTACGCACGTCCACCACCGTCATGCGGTCAGTGCAGGAGTAGCAGGGGTCGAGGCTACCGATGATCAGCGGCGCGTCGGAGACGGTATTGCCGCGCAGCATATAGCGCAGGGTCGGCCAGTTGGCGTAGGTCGCCGCCCGGCAGCGCCAGCGGTAGAGCTTCTGGTTATCCCCGGTCATGCTCCAGTGGATATCATCCCCGCGCGGCGCTTCGGCAAAGCCAAGAGCAAAGCGGTTGGGAATATAGGTGAAGCCCTCTACCATCAGCGGGCCGCCAGGCAGGTTATCCAGCCCGAACTCGATCATATTCAGGGCAGTGAGCACCTCGTTAATGCGCACCTTGAGGCGGGAAATAACGTCGCAGCCCTGCTCGCTGTGCACCTCTACCGGCAGCAGGCCGTAGCCGACAAAGGGGTGATCGGCGCGGGTATCCCGGGCGTGGCCGCTGGCGCGCACCATCGGGCCGACGTTGCTAAAGTCGCGGGCGATCTGCGGATCGAGACGGCCAATTCCTACCGTGCGCTGCTCAATATTCGGCGTGCTCATCAGGACGTCCACCAGCTCCTGCACGTCGCGGCGCATCTGGCGGGCAAGCTGACGGGTCTGGATCATGTCCTCTTTCAGCATGTCGCGACGAATGCCGCCGATCAGGTTCAGACCGTAGGTTTTACGTGCCCCGGTGAGGATCTCCGCCATCTTCATAGAGGTCTCACGCACGCGGAAGAACTGCATAAAGCCGGAGTCGAAGCCGACGAAGTGGCAGGCCAGGCCGAGGTTCAGCAGGTGGCTGTGCAGACGCTCCACCTCCAGCAGAATGGCGCGGATCATCTGGGCGCGTTCCGGCACCACGATGCCCATCGCGTTCTCTACTGAGGTGGTATACGCGGTGCTGTGGGCGAAGCCGCAGATGCCGCAGACGCGATCCGACAGGAAGGTCACCTCGTTGTAGCCCATGCGAGTCTCCGCCAGCTTCTCCATGCCGCGATGGACGTAGAAGAGGCGGTAGTCGGCGTCGATAATGTTCTCCCCATCGACAAACAGGCGGAAGTGACCCGGTTCATCGGAGGTGACGTGCAGCGGGCCAATCGGCACCACGTTGTTCTTTTTGCTACCCAGCTCGTTAATGAACTCGTAGGTTTCGCTGTCGGTGGTCGGCGCGGGACGCTGACGGTAGTCCATGCTGTCTTTACGCAGCGGGTAGAGTTCATCCGGCCAGTCATCCGGCAGCACCAGACGCCGCTCGTCCGGCAGGCCAACCGGGATCAGGCCGTACATATCGCGCACCTCACGCTCGCCCCAGACAGCGGCAGGCACGCGCGGCGTCACCGACGGGAACTCCAGCGTGTTGGCGTCAACTTCTACGCGCACGGTGATCCAGCATTTGGTGCCCTGCTCCATCGACAGCACGTAGTAGACGGCATAGCGGCCGCAGAGCTGGCGCTCGTCGTTGCCAAACAGCACCGACAGCCAGCCTCCCTGCTGGTAGTAGAGATACTCCACCACCTCCGGCAGGGCATTCACCTTCACGGTAATGGTCAGCTGATCGCGGGTCTGCCAGGCTTCATCCAGCACCGCGCCGGGAATGGCCTGATGCAGCGCCGCCAGGTAGTGCTGACCCAATTTTTCTTCAGACATGTTCAAACTCTCTTTCATCACGCCGCCAGCAAGGAGACGAAGGCTAAAAATGCAAAGCCAAACCCGGCCCAGGTCACGCGGGAGGTCGCGCAGAAGCGCAGCCGCGCCATACTGTTCTCAAACAGGGCAATCACCAGCACGCCCAGCACCAGCTTGACGACGGCCACCACCAGCGCCAGCAGCAGGCCGCCTGCGCTAAAGGTCACCATCTGCCCCCACGGCAGGAAGAGGCCAACGAAAAGCTGCAATACCACCAGCTGCTTGAGGCTGATGCCCCACTTCAGCAGGGCAAAGCCGCAGCCGCTGTACTCGGTAAGCGGGCCCTCCTGCAGCTCCTGCTCGGCCTCGGCGAGATCGAACGGCAGCTTGCCCATTTCGATAAAGGTGGCGAAGGCGCAGGCGCAGAGCGCCAGCAGAAGCGGAACGCTACGCTCAACGGGCCAGGACCAGAGCGTGGCGGTCATGGTGCTGATATGGGTTGAACCCGCCACCAGCGCCACAACCCACAGGCCGAGAAGCAGGATCGGCTCTACTAATACGCCGAGCATCGCCTCACGACTGGCCCCGAGGCCGGTAAAGGGGCTGCCGGTATCAAGCCCGGCAATGGCAAAGAAGAAGCGGGCAATGGCGAAGAGGTAGATCAGGGTGATGAGATCCCCCAGCGCCGGCAGCGGAGAAGCAACGGTCACCACCGGCAGCGCGGTGGCGATGGTCAGCATCACGCCGATCATCACAAAAGGCATCAGGCGGAATACCCAGCTGGCATCCGCCGGCGCGACGCTTTGCCGGCCCAGCAGCTTGATCAGATCCCGGTACTCTTGCAGTACCCCTGGGCCACGGCGGTTATGCAGGCGGGCGCGAGCCACGCGGCTTATCCCGGCCAGCAGCGGCGCAAAGGCAAAGAGCACCAGCGCCTGAAGTAACGGATAGAGAACGCTCATGTTCAGGCTCCTCGTGAAATAACAACAACCACCAGCACCGCCAGCTCGACCAGCGCCAGACGGCGAACCAGCGCCGGGGCAGCACGCTGCCAGACCGGCATCAGCGCCACCGGGTTGAGCCGCTTACGCAGACCCAGCACCGGCGCAAAGGCCTCTTTCACCGGCATCGCGAAGCCGTGGGCGGTGATAACCATCGACTGTTCATGCTCGTAGCCACACGCCCAGGCCGTACCGCGCGAGCGCGACGGCAGGCGGCGGCCTTTGAACAGCATCATGATGATGAACGGCAGCAGCGGGCAGGCAATCAGCAGCAGGGTAATCATTGGCTGCGAGACGACGCTTGCGGTGGCGAGCGGTAACGGCACCGCGGCGGAGAGCAGCGGCAGCAGCCACGGCGAGGCCACGCCACCGATAAGGCAGCACACCGCCAGGCCAACGACCGAGGCGGTCATCAGCCACGGCGCGCGGCGGGCGTTAGCGGCTTCCGGCGTACGCGGCGCGCCGAGGAAGGTGACGCCGTAAACCTTGGCCATGCACATCACCGCCAGCGCGCCGGTGATCGCCAGCCCCACCGCCAGCAGCGGGCCGAGCAGGCGGGCGATAAAGAGATCGCTGCCGCTTAAGGCGAAGAAGCCCTGGTAGATCACCCACTCACCGGCAAAGCCGTTCAGCGGCGGCAGCCCGGCCATCGCCATCAGCCCGACCAGCATCATCAGAGAGATAACCGGCATCCGTTTGCCGATGCCGCCAAGCTTCTCAATGTCGCGATGGCCGGTCGTGAACCAGACGCTGCCCGCGCCCAGCAGCAGCAGGGTCTTAAACAGGCTGTGGTTGATCAGGTGATAGAGGCCGCCCACCAGTCCCAGCGCAATCAGCGCCGGTTGGCCGAGGGCTATCCCAGTCAGGCCTGCGCCGAGGCCCAGCAGAATAATGCCGATATTTTCCAGGGTGTGGTACGCCAGCAGGCGCTGAATGTTGTGCTCCATCAGGGCGTAGAGGCCGCCGACAAACGCGGTCACCGCCCCCAGCAGCAGCAGGCCGAGGCACCACCACAGCGGCATGGACTGCCCGGCCAACAGCGGCAGGACAACGAGGCCAAACAGCCCGACCTTCATCACCACGCCGGAGAAGAGCGCCGCCGCAGGCGCATCGGCCCCGGCATGCGCCTGGGGTACCCAGCCGTGCAGAGGGATAACTCCCGCCAGCATGCCAAATCCCACCAGCCAGAGCAGCCAGACCGCCGTCCCCGGCCCCTCTTCAACGAAGCGCGCCGCGAGACCCGCGATCTCTAGCGTGCCGTAACGCTGCCACAGCAGCCAGCAGGCGGCGGCCAGCAGCAGCGTTCCTACGCGGCCCAGGGTAAACCACAGCTTGCCGGACTGCGCGCAGCCGGTAAGAAACGCGCCGCACAGCGCCATGATCTCTGCCATCACCACCAGGGTGAGCAGATCGCTGGCGACGAGGGTGCAGACCGCCGCCGCCATCAGCAGATTGACCAGCAGGCCGTTAACCTTCACCCGTGCATGTCGGTGCCACGCCACGTTATACAGGCTGATAAAAAACCCAGGCAGGGCGATAGCCAGTAGCCAGACGGCGTTGAGCGGCGCCAGGCGGATCAGCTGAGGCAGGTAAAGCACGGCGCTCTCGCCGCTTGCCGTCCTGCCGGTTAACAGTCCGACAGCCACGTCGATCACCATCCCGCAGGCCACCGCTCCGCCAACGCCGGCCAGCAAGCCGCTTAAGCCGCGATGAAACGAAAAAAGCAACGCCAGCACCGCCGCCGCAACAAACAGCAGCACGGCCAGGTCGATCAGCATAAACGCGCTCATTTCGCGCCTCCTTGCAGGTTGAGCAGCGAGAGGTCGCCATAGTCGCCGTTGAGGGTCAGCTCGCGCTTGCGTTTGCTGGCCCGGGCGATATCCAGCGAATTCACCATCCGCAGCGCGCCGGTTGGGCAGGTGCGAATGCAGGCCGGTCCGCTCTCATCGAAATCGCAGAGATCGCACTTCACCGCCACGGCGCGTACGCCTGGCACCCAGTCCAGCAGGGAGCTGACGCGCGCAGGAGCCGGCGGCGCGGGGGGCGCTTTCGGTGAATTGGCGTTAGCCGGAATATGCAGCGGGCGGCTGCCGCTCATCTCAATCGCGCCGAAAGGACAGGCGATTGCGCACAGCTTGCAGCTCACGCACAGGCTCTCATTGAGCTGTACCGCCCCCTCTACGCGATTGATGGCGTTCACCGGGCAAACCCCGGCGCAGGGCGCATCCTCACAGTGGTGACAAAGCTGCGGGGCAGACTCTTTCGCGCTGCGCATCACGCTCAGGCGGGGCATTGATTGCAGCCCGTGCTGGCGGTGCGTCTCTGAGCAGGCCGCTTCACAGGTGTGGCAGCCGATACAGAGCGTGGCGTCAGCAATAACAAAACGATTCACCGGACACTCCTCAGGTGGTCATTTTTGACGAAATCGTGCCGACGGTCTGTCATTTCGACACCCCTCGACACGGCAGGCATTCAGGCCACCGAGGCCTGGGCGGATTGGTTGACGAGCTGGCGGAGATCGACCGGCGTGTCCTGCTGAATGGCCGCATACAGGCCGTTGTAAACCGGACCGATCTTCTCTAAGTAGTGCTCCAGCACCTCGGCGCGGTCGCGGTTGTTGATCCGGCCATCAATGCGGCCATCCTGCGCCAGCTGGGCCTCGGCAATCAGCAGCTGCTCGCCGCCGTTCTTGCTCTCTACCAGATAGTGGATGGTATGGCTGTTAAAGCCGTCCGCCAGGGTGACGGTAATAAGGAAGTGCTCGAACAGCACAAAGCAGAGATCCCGCTCCGGCGCACAGTACATGCCGTGATGCAGGTGGGCTTTGGACAGCGTAATGCCCTGAACCAGCGAGTTGCAGTAAGCCTGCCACTCCTCTTGCAGGCGATGGTGCCGTTCGGCAATGAAGTCAGCTTTTTCGCTAATTTCCCAAATGGTCATTTCAGGTTACCCGGTTAGTTGTGACCAGCCCATATAGCACTTTCCATGCCATTTTTTAAATTATTGATTTTTAATGAAATTAATTGCGAGACAGTGTCATTTCGTCAGCGTCGACATCGTCAGTAACGTCGTTTTCGTTGGCTGGCACTGTTATTGCATTAACGGCGCAGTGGATCACGGGAGGCCCTATGCACGAAATTACCCTATGCCAGCGGGCGCTGGAGCTTATTGAACAGCAGGCGGCGGCGCACGGCGCACGGCGGGTGACCGGCGTATGGCTGAAGATAGGGGCGTTCTCCTGCGTGGAGAGCAGCGCCCTCACCTTCTGCTTTGAACTGGTATGCCGGGGCACCGTGGCGGAAGGCTGCACGCTGCACCTCGACGAGCAGCAGGCGGAGTGCTGGTGCGAAAACTGCCAGCAGTATGTGCCCCTGCTGAGCCAGCGGGTGCGCCGCTGTCCCCAGTGCCAGAGCAATATGTTGCAGATCGTGGCCGACGACGGCCTGCAGATCCAGCGACTCGAAATTGAACAGGAGTAGACTATGTGTAGTACCTGCGGCTGCGGCGAAGGCAATCTCTATATCGAGGGCGACGAGCACCGCCCTCACTCGCCATTTCGCAGCGCCCCCTTTGCCCCTGCCCAGCGCAGCGGCCAGACGATTACCGAGGTGAAAACCTCATCCTTTACCCCCGCCCGGACGCCGGAAGGCGATCTCCACTACGGCCACGGCGTTGCCGGAACCCATGCGCCGGGCATGAGCCAGCGGCGTATGCTGGAGATCGAGATCGACGTCTTAGCTAAAAATAACCATCTCGCGGCGCGCAACCGCGCCCGCTTTGCCGCGAAGCAGCAGCTGGTGCTTAATCTGGTCTCCAGTCCCGGCGCGGGTAAAACCACCCTGCTGAGCGAAACGCTGCTGCGCCTGAAAGGCAAGGCGTCCTGTGCGGTGATCGAGGGCGATCAGCAGACCGTTAACGACGCAGCGCGCATCCGCGCCACCGGCACTCCGGCCATTCAGGTCAATACCGGTAAAGGCTGCCATCTGGACGCGCAGATGATCGCCGACGCCGCCCCGCGCCTGCCGCTGGCAAACGGCGGGATCCTGTTTATCGAAAACGTCGGCAACCTGGTCTGCCCGGCCAGCTTCGATCTTGGTGAGCGCCACAAGGTAGCGGTGCTGTCGGTCACCGAAGGCGAAGACAAGCCGCTCAAATATCCGCATATGTTTGCCGCCGCCTCGCTGATGCTGCTCAACAAAATCGACCTGCTGCCGTATCTCCATTTTGACGTGGAAAAATGCCTCGCCAGCGCCAAAGCGGTGAACCCGGATATTGAGATTATCCAGCTCTCCGCCACCAGCGGAGAAGGCATGGACCAGTGGCTGGCCTGGCTGGAGGCGCAGCCATGTGCATAGGCGTACCGGGACAGATCTGCGCCATCGACGGGCTCCAGGCGAAGGTTGAGGTGTGCGGCATCCAGCGCGACGTCGATTTGACCCTGGTGGGCAGCGTCGATGAGTCCGGCGGCTCCCGCCTCGGCCAGTGGGTGCTGGTCCACGTTGGCTTCGCCATGAGCGTGATCGACGAAGCAGAGGCCCGCGACACCCTGGCGGCGCTGCAAAACATGTTTGACGTCGAGCCGGACGTCGGCGCGCTGCTGTATGGGGAGAACGCCTGATGCGCTTCGTTGATGAGTACCGCGCTCCGGAGGCGGTGATGCAGCTGCTTGCGCACTTACGCGATCGCGCCCGTCGTCTCGACTACACCCCGGCGCGCCCGCTGCGGATTATGGAAGTGTGCGGGGGCCATACGCACGCCATCTTTAAGTTCGGCCTCGACCAGCTGCTGCCGGATAATATTGAGTTTATTCACGGTCCCGGCTGCCCGGTCTGCGTTCTGCCGATGGGACGCATCGACGCCTGCGTCGAGATTGCCAGCCGTCCGGAGGTGATCTTCTGCACCTTTGGCGACGCCATTCGCGTACCGGGGAAAAATGGCTCGCTGCTGGCAGCGAAATCACGCGGGGCCGATGTGCGCATGGTCTACTCGCCGATGGATGCGCTTACGCTTGCCGAGGCCAATCCCGATCGCAAGGTGGTCTTTTTTGGGCTGGGATTTGAAACCACCATGCCCGCCACCGCCGTGACCCTGGAGCAGGCCCGCGCCCGCAACCTCACCAATTTCTTCTTCTTTTGCCAGCATATTACCCTCGGCCCCACGCTGCGCAGCCTGCTGGAGCAGCCGGATAACAGCATCGACGCCTTTTTGGCCCCCGGCCACGTCAGCATGGTGACCGGCACGACGGCCTACGGCTTTATCGCCGATGAGTTTCAGCGGCCATTAGTGGTGGCTGGATTCGAACCACTTGATCTACTGCAAGGCGTGGTGATGCTGGTTGAGCAGAAAATAGCAGCCTGTAGCAGGGTAGAGAATCAATACCGGCGGGTGGTGCCCGACAACGGCAATCCGCTGGCGCAGCAGGCTATCGCCAGGGTATTCACCGTTGAGGGCGACAGCGAGTGGCGCGGGCTGGGCGTGATTGCCCACTCCGGAGTGCGTCTTCGCGATGCATTCCGGCGCTTCGATGCAGAAACGCATTTCCAGCTCCGCCCGCAGCAGACCTGGGACGATCCGCGCGCCCGCTGCGGCGAGGTGCTGACGGGGCGCTGTAAGCCGCACCAGTGCCCGCTGTTTGGTCAAACCTGCAACCCACAAACTGCCTTCGGCGCGCTTATGGTCTCTTCAGAAGGAGCCTGCGCCGCCTGGTATCACTATCGCGCCCAGGAGTGTGAAGTATGAGTACGGTGCAAATGGCCCACGGCAGCGGAGGCCAGGCGATGCAGCAGCTGATTAACGCCCTGTTCATGCAGGCCTTTGATAATCCCTGGCTGGCGGAGCAGGAGGATCAGGCCCGTCTCGATATTACGCAGCTGGCGGCGGGCGGCGA
The DNA here is from genome assembly GCF_037152055.1 of Pseudescherichia sp. AS216. Classification (NCBI taxonomy): domain Bacteria; kingdom Pseudomonadati; phylum Pseudomonadota; class Gammaproteobacteria; order Enterobacterales; family Enterobacteriaceae; genus Pseudescherichia; species Pseudescherichia sp. AS216. The sequence continues at coordinate 160,036 of NZ_JBBCMV010000002.1, forward strand.
TCGGCTGGCCTTCTCCACCGACAGCTATGTGATCGATCCGCTCTTCTTTCCAGGGGGCGATATCGGCAAGCTGGCGGTGTGCGGCACCGCTAACGATATTGCGGTCAGCGGCGCAATCCCGCGCTATCTCTCCTGCGGCTTCATCCTTGAAGAAGGGCTGCCGATGGCGACCCTGCAGGCGGTGGTCAACAGCATGGCAGCCACGGCGAAGGCGGCAGATATTGCCATCGTCACCGGCGACACCAAGGTGGTGCAGCGCGGGGCAGCGGATAAGCTGTTTATTAACACCGCGGGCATCGGCGCTATTCCCACCGGTTTGAACTGGCGCGCCCAGGCGCTGCAGCCGGGGGACGTCGTGCTGGTGAGCGGCTCGCTGGGCTGCCACGGCGCGACCATTCTCAACCTGCGCGAGCAGCTCGGGCTGGACGGTGAGCTGATGAGCGACTGTGCGGTGCTCACGCCGCTGATCCAGTCCCTACGCGCTATTGATGGCATTAAGGCCCTGCGCGACGCCACGCGGGGCGGCGTCAACGCGGTGGTGCATGAGTTTGCCGCCAGCAGCGGCTGCGGCATTGAGCTTAACGAGGCCAGCCTGCCGGTGAAGCCCGCCGTGCGCGGCGTGTGTGAGCTGCTGGGCCTTGACGCCCTCAACTTTGCCAACGAGGGCAAACTGGTGATTGTCGCCGAGCGTCAGGCCGCCGAGGCCGCGGTTGAACGGCTGCGCCTGTATCCGCTGGGCCGTGATGCGGCAATTATCGGCGAGGTGGTAGCCCGTAAAGGGGTTCGGCTGAGTGGTCTATACGGTGTGAAGCGCACCCTGGATCTCCCCCACTCTGAACCCCTGCCGCGAATTTGCTAGGGCATTTTGCAGGCAAGATAAAAACGATTAGGCTTTTGGTACCCCGTTCGGTGCCTTTCTGGATGAGTACAATGTCAAATACACCGATGGGCGATCTCGGACAGCAGGGGCTGTTCGATGTCACCCGGACTCTATTACAGCAGCCGGATCTTGCCGCGCTGGCCCAGACCCTAACCGGGCTGGTGAAGGAGGCGGCGCTGGCGGATCGCGCCGGAATTGTTCTCTGGCGCGCCGGGGATCGCCGGGCCTGCTACTATGCCTCTGGCCCTGACGGCAAGCCCGTGGCGTATGAGGATGAAACCGCCCTGGCCCACGGCCCGGTGCGCCGCATTCTCTCTCGCCCGCAGGCCCTGCACTGTAGCTACCAGGACTTTAGCGAGGCCTGGCCGCAGCTTGCGGAGAGCCATCTCTACCCCGCCTTTGGCCACTATGGGCTGCTGCCGCTGGCAGCAGAGGGGCAGATCTTCGGCGGCTGCGAGTTTATTCGCCATGATGACAGGCCCTGGAGCGCCCAGGAGATGGAGCGCCTGCACACCTTCACCCAGATCGTTGGCGTCGTGGTGGAGCAGATCCAGAGCCGGGTCGACTGCGGCCCGGACTACGATCTCCTGTGCCGCGAGCGCGACAACTTTCGCATTCTGGTCGCCATCACTAACGCGGTGCTCTCCCGCCTTGATATGGACGAACTGGTGGGGGAAATTGCCAAAGAGATCCACCGCTATTTCGATATCGACGCCATCAGCATCGTCCTGCGCAGCAGCCGCAAGAGCAAGCTGAACATCTACTCCACCCACTACCTCAACGAGCGCGCGCCCCTGCACGAGCAGAGCGAGGTTGACGAGGCAGGCACCCTCTCCGAGCGGGTATTTAAAAGCAAAGAGATGCTGCTACTCAACCTGCACGAACGCGACCGGCTGGCTCCCTACGAGCGGCGGCTGTTTGAGACCTGGGGCAATCAGATCCAGACCCTCTGCCTGCTGCCGCTGATGTCCGGCGACAATCTGCTGGGCGTTCTGAAGCTGGCCCAGTGCGAGGAGAAAGTCTTCACTACCGCCAATCTCCAGCTGCTGCGCCAGATTGCCGAGCGGGTGGCGATTGCCGTCGACAACGCCCTTGCCTACCAGGAGATCCAGCGCCTCAAAGAGCGGCTGGTGGATGAGAACCTCGCCCTGACCGAGCAGCTAAATAACGTCGAGAGCGAATTCGGCGAGATCATCGGGCGCAGCGAGGCGATGTTTAGCGTCCTCAAGCAGGTGGAGATGGTGGCCCAGAGCAACAGCACGGTGCTGATCCTCGGCGAGACCGGCACCGGCAAAGAGCTGATTGCGCGGGCCATTCACAATCTGAGCGGGCGCAATACGCGGCGGATGGTCAAGATGAACTGCGCGGCGATGCCTGCTGGCCTGCTGGAGAGCGATCTCTTTGGTCACGAGCGGGGGGCCTTTACCGGGGCCAGCGCCCAGCGCATCGGACGCTTTGAGCTGGCGGATAAAAGCTCGCTCTTCCTGGACGAGGTAGGCGATATGCCGCTGGAGCTGCAGCCTAAGCTGCTGCGCGTGTTGCAGGAGCAGGAGTTTGAGCGCCTCGGCAGCAACAAGCTGATCCAGACCGATGTCCGCCTGATCGCCGCCACCAACCGGGATCTCAGGCAGATGGTGCAGGATCGTGAGTTCCGCAGCGATCTCTACTACCGGCTCAACGTCTTCCCGATCCATATTCCGCCCCTGCGCGAGCGTCCGGAGGATATCCCGCTGCTGGTGAAGGCTTTCACCTTCAAAATCGCCCGGCGGCTGGGGCGTAATATTGACAGCATTCCTGCCGAAACGCTGCGCACTCTCTCTGCCATGGAGTGGCCGGGCAACGTGCGCGAGCTGGAGAACGTGATTGAGCGGGCGGTGCTGCTGACGCGTGGCAGCGTGTTGCAGCTGTCGCTGCCGGAGATTGCCGTTGCCGCTACTACGCCGGTGGCGGTAGCTCAGGACGGTGAGGAGGAAACGCAGCTGATCCTGCGGGTACTGCGGGAGACCAACGGTGTCATCGCCGGGCCGAAAGGGGCCGCCCAGCGGCTGGGCCTCAAGCGCACTACCCTGCTGTCGCGCATGAAGCGGTTAGGCATTGATAAGAGTACGATTGGTTCGTAGGTTGGGTAAGGCGAAGCCGCCACCCGACATAACGGTTAACGCCGGGTGGCGCTGCGCTTACCCGGCCTACATTTCTCGGGCAGTGGCGGCACCGGGCGCTTATCGTCAATCAGATGGCGTACGGTGAGGATCGGATGGCGCCACAGCATACGCGGCCCGGCCCAGCGCATAATCTGCTTCATCTCTTCCCGCTTTGCCGGCTGGTAACAGTGCACCGGGCACTGCTTACAGGCCGGCTTTTCTTCACCAAATACGCACTTATCCAGACGTTTTTCCGCATAGGCAAAGAGCGCATCGTAATGCCCCTCTTCCGTGAAGGCAGCAGGCGCGCCGCGCTGATAGAGGGCAATCATCCTGCGGATAGTGAGTTTTTCACGGGTAATGCGAGGGCCAGCCATAGAAGATGCTCCAGGGTGGAAAAGAGGTATCCATATTACATCTTCTTCATTAGCCGCTCAAAGAGTTCAGATTGTTCTGCCCTGCAGAGTTAAAAACGTCGACTATACTCAAACTTCATCACAACAAAGGAGGATGTATGGTTAATAAAAGTGAAATTCGTGAACACGCTCAGGTTATTGCTAGCTGTGGTACCCACGTTGGCACCGTTGACCACCTCGAAGGCGAAGACAAGATCAAACTGGCAAAAAGTGATTCGGCTTCCGGCGGTGTGCACCACTATATCCCTCTAAGCTGGGTAGAAAAAGTTGACGGTAATAACGTGGTTCTCAACAAAAACTCGGAAGAGGTAAAATCTTCCTGGCAGACCGCGTAACCGCAGTTTTTGCGCCGTTCGGGTCTCTGACCTGAGCGGCACGCTCTATTTTCCCGCCCTTCTCTTATTCCTAAAAAATAAGCCAGCCTGTCAAACGCCTGTTTTTAAAAGATAAACAGACACACTTTTTTTGTGACGAAACTTTACAAATAAGAGATAATTTGTGAAAAGTATTAGTCAGCCCGCGCATTACGCGGCATAGTGAAAAGCTAAAGCGCTGGGGTGAGGATAGAGAATGTTTTCTTTTGTCGCCAGACAGGCGATTTTTGATGAAAATTTGCAGACGTTTGGCTATGAACTCCTGTTTCGGGACAGTATGGCTAACCGTTTCCCCAACGTTTCACCTGAACATGCCACCGCCCAGCTCATTGAAGAGCAGTTCTTTGGCGCGCCTGGCAGCAGCCAGAAAGAGTCGGGTACGGTGTTTGTTAACTTTCCCTATGAACTGCTGCTCCAGGGGCTGGCGGAAACGCTGCCTAAAGATCGGGTGGTCATTGAGATCCTTGAAACTGCCGAGCCGACCGGGGCCCTGCTTGCCACCATCAAACGCCTGCATCAGCAAGGGTTTCGCATTGCGCTGGATGATTTTTCCCTTAGCGGCGACTGGGATACCTTTATTCCCTACATCAGCATTATCAAATTTGATATTCGAGAAAATAGCTGGCCGGAAATTCAGGACTACCTGCTATGTCGCGAGGAGCTACTGAAAAACACCCTGCTGCTGGCGGAAAAGATCGAAACCTTCGACGAATACGAGCTATTTAAAAACGCCGGCTTTACCCTTTTTCAGGGCTATTTCTTTAGCAAGCCAGTGGTCTACAAAAGTAATAAACTGGTGCAGAACCATATCGTCTCTCTGAACCTGATTCAGGAGGTGAACTCCGATGCCCCCAACCTGCAGCGCATTGAAGACCTGCTCAAGCACGACGTCGCCCTCTCCTATAAGGTGATGCGCTATGCGCAGAACATTCTCTATAACACCCGGGGCATTAAGGGGACGCGCAGCCACTCGCTGAAAGATATCGTGGTTTATCTGGGGGCGAAAGAGCTGCGGCGTTTTGTGCTGGTCACCTGCCTCAGCTCGATGAATAACGTTAAAACCAATGAAACCTACTATCAAAGCCTGATCCGCGCCAAGTTCTGCGAGCTGGCGGCAACTCGCCTGCGAGGCAGGGTCTCGGCCAACGACGCGTTCATGGTGGGACTCTTCTCCCTGCTGGACGCCGTATTCGAGATCCCACTGGAGGAGCTGATCGGCCAGGTAGTGATCTCTCAGGATGTCCGCATGGCTCTGCAACAGCATCGGGGCCTGCTGCATCAGTTTGTTAGCCTGGCCGAGCTGTACGAGCAGCGGAAGTGGGAGGAGGCCAGCCAGCAGGCTTACCGGCTGGGACTGACGCGCGGGATGATGGCTGAGATGATGACCTCAGCCACCCAGTGGGCCGACGAGATGCCGGTTAACGCCCCGCTGAAGGCCAGCCCGCCGAAAAGCGCCCGCGTGCGCTAAACCACGGCGCGCTCGGCGTTAACCACCGCCACGCACTGCCCGGCCCGCACCGACGATCCCGGCTGTACCCGGACCTGATCCACGATACCATCGCAGGTGGCGCGCAACGGGATCTCCATCTTCATCGACTCCAGAATCACCATTACGTCCCCCTCCTTCACCCTGTCGCCGGGCTTGACCAGCACCTGCCAGAGATTACCGGCTATGGGGCTGTCGATGCCACGCTGGCCCGCCTGGAGCGGCGCATCGTCACCCACCTCCGGCATGGCGTCTTGACTGTCAAAGTGCGCCTGGCCAGAGGCTACCCAGCGCTCTCTTTCAGCATTAAACGCCGCCTGCTGATGGTGGCGGAAGGCGTCGATGCTGGTCGCCTCCTCGGCCAGAAACTGCTGGTACTCCGCCAGCCGCAGCGTGCTCTGCTCAATGCGCAGCGGATAGCGCCCGAGCGGGAAGTCGCGACGGATGGTCAGCAGCTCCTCGGCGGAGACCGGGTAGAAACGGATCTGATCAAAGAAGCGCAGTAGCCACGGCTTGCCGCCAAAATCCTCGACCGCATGATAGCGACTCCACATCTGCAGCGTACGTCCGACGAACTGATACCCGCCCGGCCCCTCCATGCCATAGACGCAGAGATACGCCCCGCCGATCCCGACCGAGTTCTCTGCCGTCCAGGTGCGCGCCGGATTGTATTTGGTGGTCACCAGCCGGTGACGCGGATCGAGCGGGGTTGCCACCGGCGCACCGAGATAGACATCCCCCAGCCCCATGACCAGGTAGCTGGCGTCAAACACCGTGCGATAAACCTCGTCAATATTGTCGAGATCGTTGATGCGGCGGATAAACTCCAGGTTGCTTGGACACCATGGCGCATCCCGGCGCACGGTGGTCATGTACTTGTCGATGGCTTTCTGGCACGCCGGATCGTCCCACGACAGCGGCAGCCAGACCACACGCGACGGCACCTGCAGATCCTCCTGCTGGCATACCGAGTGCCACACTTCGCGCACGATCCCCAGCAGGTGCGGCAGCGTCAGCGCCTCCGGCTGATAGTGTACCTGTAGCGAGCGGATGCCCGGCGTCAGGTCAATCACCCCGTCGAGGGCCAGCGCCTCCAGGGCCTGCATCAGAGCGTGGCCGCGAAAGCGCAGAACCAGATCCAGCTCGGCATCGCCAATCTCCAGCAGCAGATGGGTATCGCCAGAGAGGCGCGCTACCAGCCGCTTGTCCGCCGCGCCGGTCTCCATCACCACCGGCGAGGTGAGCGGCTGCATCTGCCAGTTGATCGCCACCGGTTGCAGGCTCGCCAGCTCCTGGCTACGCCCCTGCGCCAGCAGGCGGGCGGTGTCGATGTCCACCGGCACGAAGCGCACCCGATCCCCAGCGTTGAGCTGGCCGAGCTGCCAGAGATCCGCCTCGATGACCGTCACCGGGCAGACAAAACCGCCGAGGCTCGGGCCGTCCGGGCCGAGGATCACCGGCATATCGCCGGTAAAGTCTACCGCGCCGATGGCGTAGGGGTTGTCATGAATGTTAGAGGGATGCAGCCCCGCCTCGCCGCCGCTGTCGCGCGCCCACTCCGGTTTTGGGCCAATCAACCGCACGCCGGTGCGGCTGGAGTTGAAGTGTACCTCCCACTCGGTGGCAAAAAAGGTCGGGATCCACTCGGGTGTAAAGTACTCCGGCGCACCGTGTGGGCCGTAGATCACCCGCAGCTCGCGTACCGTCCCGAGGGACGTATGCAGCGCCGCAGGCAGGGCCGCGCCGCAGCGGGCATCGGTTAACGATGCAAGGTGCAGCACGTCTCCGGTACGCAGGGCGCGCCCGGCATGGCCGCCAAACTGCCCGAGGGTAAAGGTGCTCTTGCTGCCCAGATAGTCCGGCACGTCGAGACCGCCGCGCAGGCAGAGGTAGCTGCGCACGCCCGCCGCCAGGGTATCTCCCAGGGTTAGCGTGGTGCCAGCAGGAATGAAGAAGGTCTGGTTCATTACCTGCGGCTGGCCATCCAGTTCGACACTTATTGCTGCGCCGGTAACGACCGCCACCGCATCGGTATTAAACTTCAGGGTCGGGCCGCTCACGGTGATCTCCAGACCCGCCGCGTCGTCGGCGTTGCCCAGCAGACGGTTGCCAAGGCGCAGGGCACGATCGTCCATTGGCCCGGAGGGGGGTACGCCAACCGCCCAGTAGCCCTGCCGTCCCGGATAGTCCTGTACCGTGGTCTGCGTCCCGGCGCTCACCACCTCCAGCGTCGCCGCCTGGTAGCTCAGGCTCTCAAGGCAGCGGGTCCACGGTTCGCCGCTGGCAAAGGGCGCGTCGCGCAAAATCTGCCGCAGGTACTGACGGTTAGTCTCTACGCCGTAGAGGCGCGTCGCGTCCAGAGCGCTGTCCAGCTGGTCGATCGCCTCGTCGCGGGAGTCAGCGTAGGTAATGATCTTGGCCAGCAGAGGATCGAAGAACGGCGGCACCTCGCAGCCAGACTCTACCCAGGTGTCAATTCGCAGCGTGGTGCGATCCTGCTGCGGAAAACTCACGTTAGTCAGCAGGCCTGGCGAGGGCTGGAACTCACGGCCTGGATCCTCGGCATAGACCCGGGCCTGGATCGCATGTCCGTGCGGGCTTAACCCGGCGGCGATCTCGGCCAGCGGGGGCAGATCGCCCGCCGCCAGGGCGATCATCATCTGGACCAGATCTACGCCCCACACCTGCTCGGTGACGCCGTGCTCTACCTGTAACCGGGTGTTGACCTCAAGGAAGTAGAACTGCTGGGCACTGCTGTCGTAAACGAACTCCACCGTGCCGGCGCTGCGGTAGCTTACCGCCTTGCCCAGCTCAATAGCGGCCTGGCAGAGCGCCTCAGCCATTCCCTCAGGCAGCGCGGTGGCGGGAGTCTCCTCCAGCACCTTCTGGTTACGCCGCTGCACCGAGCAGTCGCGCACGCCGAGGGCAATCACCTCTCCCGCGCCGTCGCCAAAGATCTGCACCTCCAGATGGCGGGCACGCTCGATATACTTCTCAATAAAGACGCCCGCATCGCTGAAGTTATTTTTCCCCAGCCGCTGCACCGCATCGAAAGCCTCTGCCAGCTCTGCCGGGCTGTAGCAGACCCGCATCCCGATCCCGCCGCCTCCCGCCGTGCTCTTGAGCATTACCGGGTAGCCGACGCTCTCTGCGGCATCCAGCGCTTCCGCGACGTCAGCCAGCAGCTCGGTGCCCTCCAGCAGCGGCACGCCGTGGCTTTTCGCCAGCGCACGGGCGGTGTGTTTCAGGCCGAAGATGCGCAGCTGCTCCGGGGTGGGGCCAACGAAGGCAATCCCGGCGGCCTCGCACGCGTCGGCAAAGGCGGCGTTTTCCGACAGGAAGCCGTAGCCGGGGTGAATAGCCTGCGCCCCGCTCTCCCGGGCGGCAGCGAGGATCTTATCCACCTGCAGGTAGGTTTGCGCCGCCGGGCCTTCACCGAGGCTAATCGCCTCGTCGGCTTCGCGAATATGCAGGCTGCTGGCATCGGACTCCGACCAGACCGCCACCCCTTTCACGTTCATCTCCCGCAGGGTGCGCAGGATACGGCAGGCGATAGCGCCCCGGTTAGCGATAAGTAATTTTGTAAACATGATCCAGACCCGAACCGTGGCGGGTCGTCCCGCCGGGAATAATCTCGCCGCCTGGTCGTCCAGGGGGAAAAGGCTGTTACTGCTGCGGCTTATTGTCCAGCGTCAGGCGATTAGCCCGCACTGCAAACAGGCGGTAGAGCATGAGGCGCAGGCGACTTAGTTCCATACCAACACCTCCGCAGGGGTCGGATTCCAGCCGTTGCACGGGTTGTTAAGCTGCGGACAGTTGGAGATCAGCACGATGACGTTGCACTCGGCGCGCAGTTCAACGTACTTGCCCGCGGCGGAGATGCCGTCCTCAAAGGTCAGACCGCCCTCCGGCGTTACCGGCACGTTCATAAAGAAGTTAATGTTGGCCCCGATATCGCGCTTATGCAGACGGCCATCGTGCAGGCAGGCGCAGAGAAAGTTATCCCGGCAGCTGTGCATGTAGCGTTTGTCGAGGGCGTAGCGCACGGTGTTGCTCTCCTGGGCGCAGGCTCCGCCGAGGGTGTCGTGACGGCCGCAGGTATCGGCCACGATGGTCAGCAGCGGATTGCCCAGCCCCGACCACAGCACGCTTCCGGTGGTCAGGTAGGCGTTGTTCTGGCGGCGCAGGGTGCGCTGGGGATCGTAGCGCTCGCGCGGGTTATCGGCGTTATAGAACAGCGTATCGATGGCCTGGTTGCCTTCGAGATCGTGCAGACGCAGGGTCTGCCCCTTTTTCACTTCAAACAGGTAGTGCTCACCCGCCGGAATGGTATGGCGGAACACCGCTTCTGCCGGATGTTTTTGGCTTTCAACAAGAGACATTTTTCGGCTCCTTACAGGGCAAACAGCTGGGTGTTAGTCAACGCGCGACCGTTTTCAGGCCGGGTCAGCAGGGCGCTAACGGCGGCTTCGTTGTTACTCGCCTCGAACCAGCTCAGCTGTACCGGGCGCGGGGCGTATTCAGGCTGCGGATCCATCGGGTGGGGCAGCGCGGTCAGGACGATCAGCGTCTCCATCGGCGCATACAGCTCGACATAGCTTCCCGGCGCTGAGAAGCCACGGTGAAAGGTAAAGGCCCCCTGCTCGTCAACGCTGACCTTGCTGAAGAAGTTCACCACCATCAGCAGATCCTCGAGGTTGAGGTCCCATTTGCCCATCTCCACCAGCAGGTTATCCATGCCGTTGCGGTAGAAGCCGTTGCGCAGCTCCTGATAGCGACCCTGACCATACTTCTCGGCGGTCTCCTCGGCGTTCAGCACCCCGCCAAAGGGATCGTGCCAGCCGCAGGTATCCGCCACGATGCCCGCCAGTACGCGCCCCATGTCGGAGTAGAAGCAGTGCCCGGCGGTGAGCCTGGCGGTGTGCTGGCCCTTGAGGGTATCCGGCAGGTTCAGACGCTCGCTCTTCTCGTGAGCGTTGAGCATCATCATGCTGACGTTCGCCCCGCCCTCAATGTCGGTCAGGCGCAGGATCTGCCCGCGCTTGAGAATAAACGAGGCGTGACCGCCGCCGGGGACGGTCTCCTCACGAATGGCAGTGGCGGTATGCAGAGAGTGCGTCATCGAATTAGCTCCTTAAAGAAATAACGTTCGCGGGCGGGGGCGACATCACCTCCGCCATGCGCGCCTCGTTCAGCGGGATGTCATAGGTAATACGCGCCCCGTAAGCGTTCGGCTCGTGGGGGTCGATGCGCACCTTGTCGAACACCAGCAGGCGCGTGCCGAGGTTGAACCCCTCGGAGAGATCGTGAGTGACCATAAAAACGGTCATCCGCGTTTCGCTCCACAGCTGGAGCAGCAGAGCATGCATGTCCTTGCGGATGCCCGGATCGAGCGCGCCGAACGGTTCATCCAGCAACAGCACCCGCGGCTGCATGATGAACGCCTGGGCGATGGCTAACCGCTGCTGCATCCCGCCCGAGAGCTGGGCCGGATATTTGGTCAGGGCGTGGCCGAGGCCGACCTTCTCCAGCATCTGCGCCGCCTGCTCGCGAGCCGCTTTTTTACGACCGCCGAACAGGCGACCCAGCAGCGGACTGTTGGGCAGTTCAAGGCCAATAGCGACGTTATCCAGCACGTTAAGGTGTGGAAACACCGAGTAACGCTGAAACACCACGCCACGGCTGCGATCCGGCTCTGCCGCCAGCGGCTGGCCGTCGAGGGTAATGCTTCCCCGGGTGGGTCGCTCCTGGCCCAGCAGCAGGCGCAGGAAGGTCGATTTGCCGCAGCCCGATGCCCCGACCATGGAGCAAAACTCCCCCTGCTGGATTTGCAGGTTGACCCGCTCCAGCACCACGTGGTTGCCGTACTCTTGCCAGATGTTGTTGATATCGATAAAGCTCATGCCTTCCCTCCTTCCGCCCAGGGAAAACAGGTTCTGTGCAGCGCCCGCAGCGCCAGATCCATCAGCCAGGCCAGCAGGGTGATCCAGACGACGTACGGAATAATGACGTCCATCGCCATATAGCGGCGGACCAGGAAGATGCGGTAGCCCAGCCCGGCGGTGGAGGAGATCGCCTCGGCGGAGATCAAGAACAGCCAGGCGGATCCGAGCAGCAGCCGCAGAGAGGTCAGCAGGCGCGAGAGCAGCTGTGGCAGCACGACGCGCAGTACCAGCGTCCAGCTGCTGGCCCCCAGCGTCTGGGCCTTGATCAAGATCTCCTGAGGGATCTCTCGCGCTCGATGTTCGAGATCCCGGGCCAGCATCGGCGTGATGCCGATAACGATCAGCATGATCTTGGACAGCTCGTCGAGGCCGAAGACGATAAACAGCACCGGCAGGATCGCCAGGGGTGGGATCATCGACAGCACGGTCATCAGCGGCGAAAGCGAGGCCCGCCACATCGGAAAGACCCCGGCGGTGATGCCGATGCACAGCCCAATCAGCGAGGCGATAACCAGACCGGTAAGCAGGCGCGCCAGGCTCACCAGGGTATCCAGCCAGAAGAGGTAGTCGCCGCTGCGCCTGTCTGGGGTAAAGGCCATCCGGTCAATGGCGGCCAGCATGCCGTCGAGGCCCGGCAGCAGCTTGTCATGCGGGTTGGCCTCAAGGCGCACCGCGGAGCCAAGAAAGTAGGCCGCCAGCAACAGGACGAACGGCAGCAGCACCAGCATAAGGCGCATACCAGGCTGTGGGTGGCGGTTAATTTGTCGCATGCACAGGCTCCGTTAGTCTTAAAGTTTGCCGTCGGCAGCCAGCTTCACGAAGCTGTCGTCAAAGCGCAGCTTGACGTTGCCCGCATCGCCCTGAGTGACGTTGCCCGGGAAGGCCATGCCGATAAAGTTAGCGCTCTGCGCCCCCTCCCCCAGTAGCCCCTTATCAAAGGAGAACTGCGCCACGCGCTGCATGGTTTTCGCCAGATCGCCCGAGGTGGCGAAAGCGAGGTTATCCGCCGGGGTATAGAAGAGATGGGTGGTTTTCAGCTGCGCCTGGTAACCCGCCAGATCGGTGCCGGAAGCTGCCGCCATTGCGTTCAGCACCTTCGCATCCTGGGCTTTCATCAGGCCCATCATCTCGTACCATGCGCCGGTCAACGCTTTGCCCAGCGCCGGGTTATCCTTCAACGTTTCGGTATTGACTACCATCATGTCGATCAGCTCCCCCGGCACGGCGGTAGAGCTGAAGACTTCAGTGGTTTTCGGCGTCGCCTTGATGGCAGAGAGCTGCGGGTTCCAGGCCACCGCCGCCTGGACGTCATCGGTGGCGAAGGCAGAGACGATATCGGCGTCGGAGGTGTTCACCACCGTCACGTCACGCTCCTGCAATCCGGCCTTCTCCAGGCCGCGCACCAGCAGATAGTGGGAGACGGAGAGTTCCGGCAGGTAGATTTTCATCCCTTTCAGGTCGGCAAGCTTTTTGCCTTCGCCTTTCAGCACCACCCCGTCGTTGCCTTCCGAGTAGCTGCCAAGGATTAGCGCCGTGGTATCGACGCCGCCCGCCGCCGGAATGGTCAGCGCATCCATGTTGGTCATGGTGCAGCCGTCAAACTGGCCGGCGGTGTACTGATTGATGGATTCGATATAGTCATTGAGCTGGACGACGTTGATTTTGATGCCGTACTTACTCGCCCATTTGTCGATGATCTTCTCGCTGCTGATGGTGCCCCACGGCATCCAGCCCGCGTAGATGGTCCAACAGACGTTGAACTCTTTTTTAGCCGCCGCGAATGAGGGAACGCTGGTAAGCAGGGCCAGCGACAGAGCAAGCGTGCGGAGAAAGGAACGTTTTTTCATTATCTGACCTCGGGTTGGGACAAAAAGGGAGCAGCGCGACACCCTCTGGTGTTGCCGTCTCCCGGGATTTTGCCCCGCCGTGTAACCTCAGAGAGGTCGCCAGCTCTCGGACCAGCATTCATCAATGATGAACCGGAACCCTAGCCAGCCATTTTGTACAGATATGTTGTGTTGCGCTGCCTGCTGTAGTGAACAGTGCAAAAGCTATGCCAGGCGCTAATGCCCGCAAACGGTGCCTGCTGCGAACGCAGCAGGCGAAAAGTGCGCCCCAAAATTGGGCAGTGCTATGTGATGGTGCAATGCGGCCGGGGTCTACTCATCCGCGCGGCTTTTGCTGCCGGAGTAGATAAACCAGAGGGCGATCCCAAGGCACACGACCGCGCCCAGTCGGGTGGCGGAGAAAGGGATCGCCTCGTTATGCAGCCAGCCAAAATTGTCGATTAGCATGCTCATCGCCAGCTGGCCGAAGATCACCGCGACGGTGGCCACCGCCGTGCCGATACGCTGCACCGCCAGCACCATAATCACGATATAGGGCACGCCCAGTAGCGCGCCGAGCAGCTGCCACTTCGGCACCTCCAGCAGGGTGACCGCATGCTTTGTCTCAAAGAAGAAGATCAGCAGGGCGGTAATCAGTGCCCCCACCGAGAAGGTCAGAAACGCGCTGCGAAACACACCCACCTTGCTGCCCAGCTGACCGTTGATCGCGGCCTGCACGCTTAACAGCGCCCCGCCCACCACCGAGAGAATAATCATCAGTAGAATCATTGTTCGTTATCCTTTTGCCACCAGCGCCAGCGCGGCGATGATGAAAACCAGTGCCCACAGGCGCTTTGCATCAATCTGTCTGCGTCCGGTGCCAAACAGTCCAAAGTGATCGATCACCAGGCTTTTAAACACCTGTCCGGCCAGAATGCCAATCATGCACATCGCTACCCCAACAATCGGCGCGGCCAGGGTCAGGATCACCACGTAAGCCGGGCCAAGCACGCCGCCGAGCAGCTGCCAGCCGGGCTGGCTGAAAAAGGAGGGGCTGTTGCGCGGACTGAAAAAGAGCATCAGCAGAAAGGTGAGCGCGGCTCCGACGCCAAAGATGCTGAAGGTGGCCCACAGATGGCCTACCTCGCCCCCCAGCGGGCCGAGAATGCCAGCCTCGACCGACAGCCCCATGCCGCCCGCGATCACCAGTAAAATCAGTAACAATTGCATGACTACGTATCCCTTAAGAACAGAAGCGCAGCAGCCTAAAGCAACCTTCACTATTAAAAAACGCTATAATGCGCGAAACACTTTTGCAGGTTTTGCACTAATGAAAGATACAGGCTCGATCACTCTGCGCGCCCTGCGCTTTTTTGTTGCCGTCTATGATAAGCAGAGTTTTTCAGCGGTGGCCCGCCGGGAGGGCGTCTCCGCCTCAATGATCTCTCGCACCGTGATCCAGCTGGAGAACGCGCTGGGGCAGCAGCTTTTCTACCGCAATACCCGGGCGGTGATCCCCACCGAAGCGGGTCATCTGTTTATGGTGCATGCCCGCGCCATACTGGAAAACATGCATAGCGCGCAGACGGAGCTGCAAAACCGCGCCGCCGTGCCTGCCGGGCTGGTGCGTATCAATGCCCCGGTGTTTTTTGGTCAGCACCATATCGCTCCCTGGCTGAGCGGCCTGGTGGCGCGCTATCCGCAGCTACAGATTGAGCTGAACCAGACCGACGACTATATCGATCCCCATCGCGACGCCGCCGATCTGATCTTTCGTATTGGCACCCTTACCGACTCCTCTTTCCACGCGCGCATCTTAGGAACTCAGCGCTATTACCTGGCCGCATCGCCGGACTACCTGGCAAAACAGGGTGTGCCGCAGACGCCAGCGGAACTGAATCAGCATCGCTGTCTGGTCTACAGCGGCGCTTCCGGCCCTAACCGCTGGCTTTTTAGCGCCGGGGGCAGCGAGTGGATGCACTACCCGGTGGCGGCCCACCTCAGCTCAAATAATGCCGAAACGCTGCTTACCGCCGCGCTGGGCGGCATGGGAATTGTGTTATTTCCGGACTGGATGATAGGCAACTGCCTGCGTCAGGGAACATTAGTTGAGCTATTAGCTAACTATCACCCCACAATTAATGCCGGGCCACAGCATATTGCCGTGATTTATCCCAATACCCGGCATCCGCCTTTAACAGTACGTGCGGTTATTGATTATTTTGTCGACGTTTATGGCACCCCCCTTTATTGGCAGGTAATCTGAACTCATGAGAAAGTTGTAGAATTAAAAAAATCTTCTACACTTATTTTCAAGGCTTCGATTTTAATCATGTTTTGATGAGGTCTTTAATATTCAACTGACAATCAGGAGAGTCTAATGAAAAAAGCGATCGTTTTACCTGTTGCAATTTTACTTGGCGCAGCGGCCCTATCTGGTTGTACCCGTACCAGCTATGCGATTCATACCAATGATGGCCGAACCATCATCACCGATGGCAAACCAGAGCAGACCGATGCAGGCCTGTTAGGCTATAAAGATGCCAACGGCGTTAAGCAGCAGATAAACCAGTCCGAAGTTCAGAAGGTCTCTGAAGTGCCTCATTAATAGAAGGGCCCCCTACGGGGGCTTTTTTATGGCCCCCTCAACCCTCTCTCAATTAACGCCCCTTGCGCTTCTCGGAATACATCACCGTATCGGCAGCCTTTAGCATATCCACGAGATCGTCATATTTTTCTATGCTATTTTCCAGCATCCCATATGAGTAATTTAACGGATATTTTTTACCTACATTACTATACCAGTCATCTATTTTAGTTTGCAGATTGAATAAAAACGCGTCGGCATCATTCTGTCCATTATGCGCCAGCAGCACGGCAAAGCCGCTGCTGTCTACACGCCCGCAGACGTCGCCATTTTTCATGCAGCTATTAAGGCATCTGGCAAAAGCACGCAGGGCGTTATCTCCCTCGGCATGGCCCCAAATATCATTAAGAGACTGCAGGCCTTCGACCACGAAATAGAGCAGCGTAAAGGGCGTGGCATTCTGAGTTAGCTCGATAAAACGTTTATCGCCAATCTGGAAAAAGCCACGGCGGTTAGGCAGCTCGGTCAGCTTATCGGTCATCGCCATGCCGATAATCACCAGCTCATCTTCCACAATCGCACCTAAATCGAGCAGGAGGTTGATATCGTCGGAGCTGAACTCCCGTGGCTTATTATCCAGCAGGCAGATGGTCCCCGCGATCGATCCATCGGGCAGGCGCACCGGGCAGCCCGCATAGAAACGCACAAAGGGTTCATCATGGACTAGCGGGTTATTTTCGAAGCGATCGTCTTTCAGCGCATCTTTAACGATCATAATGCCCTGCAGCAGGATCGCGTGGGCGCAGAAAGAGACGTTACGCGAGGATTGTCGCATGTTGAAACCCTCGCAGGAGATCATCCACTGCCGATCTCGGTCCAGCAGGGTGATAAGCGCAATGGGCACGTTAAAGGTCGCTTTGGCCAGCCTGGTGAGGCGTTGCAGCCGCTCATCGTCTTTTTTATCAAGCAGATCCATCATATAGAGCGATTTTAAGCGCTCTTTTTCATTAACAGGTACACCGGGAAATTTCATAGACGCCCTCTCTGGTTTTAAACAATATAACCGAGAAGTGCAGTTTTGGTAGGATAAGTACCCTGCCCAGGTCGCTCTCCCGCGTTCTGGGCAAGGTGCTAAACGGCGTCAGGCAACGCTGGCGATAAGGCCTTTGTCTACCTCTGCACGGCTGATGGCACCGGTATCGTAGTGAAACACGGTCAGCACGCGGCCGTTACTCAGATCCTGTACCAGCGCCGGGGCGATGCGGAAGCTAGCCGCCAGTTCGTCACGTCCCAGTCCCGGACGGCGCTTGCGGCGCTCGACGCGGAAACGGATCTGGTTATATTTGGCCCAGCCAATCAGCACTGCCGCGTTGATCAGCGCAACCATCAGGTAGAACGTCACCGTGTTCACGGTGGAGAACAGCGGGCCAAAACCAATAAACGGTGCGTTGGCCAGCATGTTAATCAGCCCTGCATAGACCAGGTAGGAGAACCCGGTCCAGGCAATCAGCGTCAGGGCCACGTCAAAAATACGCGGCATAATACGCAGTTCAGTAAAAATCAGCGGTTGTTTCATGGATCATTTCTTCCTATACCACGGTCAGGACTTACCCAGCGCGCTCTGCTGCGCTTGCGCATCAGCATCACTTTGGGGAAGGCGACCAACGTTGTGAACAAACTCAACATCCAATAAACCACCGGGAACCAAATGATCCAGAAGAGCGACGCGCCGATACCTTGCTCATAGCGTCGTTCAATAATCAAACTCACCAAAAACTGCAGGAGACAAACCACGCCGAGCATCAGCCCGGTAAAAGCCGGTGGGAACAGATGTTGTACATGGAGCGAATCAGGCATGGGGATAACCAGCCCAACAAGGAACAGCAGGATCGTGACCGCATAGGCAAAGGCCCAGGCGGTAGAGAGGCAAAACTCGAGGAATAACGGCCACATACGGCGATACTCCCATGCCCAAAGGCGACGCATATTAACAATAAAGACTTCTGCCCCACCCTGGGCCCAGCGCAGGCGCTGTTTCCATAACCCTTTCATCGTCTCTGGCATCAGGATCCAGCAGAGCGCGCGCGGCTCGTAGAACACTGTCCAGTGACGCAGCTGCAGCTTCCAGCTGATATCAATGTCTTCCGTGATCATGTCCGGGCTCCAGTAGCCCACTTCCGACAGCGCGCGGCGGCGGAAGGCAGCAATAACGCCGGAGACGGTAAACACCTGGCCATAGACACGCTGGGTGCGCTTGATCAGGCCGATGATGGAGGAGAACTCGCCAACCTGCACGCGCCCCACCAGCGTGGAGCGGGTGCGGATCCGCGGGTTGCCTGTTACCGCCCCAACGCGAGGGTACTGCAGCAGCGGTGCCACCAGGTAGGCCGCCGCATCGCGATCCAGCAGGGCATCGCCATCGATGCAGACCAGGAAGTCACTTCGTGCCGAGGCCGCGCCGGTCTGCAACGCCACCGCTTTGCCCTGGTTCTCTGCCAGATGGATCACCCGCAGACGCGGATACTCAATGGCCAGCTGGTCCAGCACCTCGCCGGTGTTGTCCTTTGAGCCATCGTTGATGGCGATCACCTCGATATTTTCATAGCGCTGGGCCAGCGCCGCCTCGATGGTCTCCCGCGCGTTCAGCCCCTCGTTATAGCAAGGTATCAAGATGGAGATGAGCGGGTTCCCCTCCAGCTCCGGCGGCGGCGTGTTTGGCCCCCAGGGCCAGTGACGCTCCCGATGGAACCAGAAGTAGAGCCCGCCGCTGATCCATAATGCGGACATAAACAGCGGCCAGAAGAAGACGAAGTTCAGGATCATGTCGCCGGTGAAAATCGCCGCGACCCCCAGCGGGAAGCTGAACATCAGGCACAGTATGAGAAACGCTACAATGCGATCGGTCATTTTTGCGGATACCAGTATGATGAGAAGGCAGAGCGGATCTCAGACATCTCGGGTTGATCGTTAAGGAAATCGTCAGGGTAGTAGCCATAGCTGTCTGCACCGCTCAGCTTGAGCTGGCGCATCCACTCGGTCATCTGTTTCCCACTGATATCTTTCTCTTTCGCATCAGCACGCCAGTCCTGCGCCTGCAGTTCAAAGACGGTTTTATCTAGCGCACCGGGGCGCTGGCCCACGATTTTCACCATTTTGTCCAGCCACGCTTTGTCCTCACCCTCCGGTACGCCCTCCATCCACGGCATGGCCATCGGCGCGGTCCAGTCGTAGGTGGCCAGGAAGTCGTCGAGGTTCTGGGCAAACCAGGCTTCGCTCTCTGGCTCCATGATCGGCGGCGCATAGATATTGCGGGCGGTTTGCACCTGCGGCCCACGAATGGCGCGTACCGACGCGGTGAGATCGCGGGTAAAGTCGATCAGCGTCTTACTCTTGAAGCGCGTCCAGCGTTTAAAGGTCTCCGGGTTGCTGCGGATCGCCTCGATGCTGCCGGGGAAGCCTGCCGCTTTGTAAGCACGCAGCGCATCCGGCGAGGCGTCCTCGAAATCGCTCAGGAAGGCGTCATCGTGGAACAGTACGCCGTTGAAGGCGGCCCCTTTCGCCAGATCTTCGTAGATCTCGGTGATACGCCTGCGCGCCTCCGGGTTCCACGGCGAGAGACGCACGTACTGCTTGCGCTCTACCATGCTGCGCTTCGTATCCGGGTTCCAGGCCGTGACGCGCGGCAGCGGATCGTCCATCTGGAAAGCCAGTACCGGCATCCAGGCGTAGACGTTCACCCCGCCGCGGCTCTGTAACTGCCAGGCGATAAAGTTGAACAGATCGGCGCGCATCGGCAGCCAGCGGTTCGGGAAGTAGAGTTCGCGGATATTGCCGTCGCCCTCGGGATCGGCGTACGCCTGCAGGAAGACATGGGAGATCTTCATGTCGTACACCCGCTGGATCAGCATGTCGATGTTACGCCGCTGCTGAGCCGGATCCTTGTCATAGACGTAGTCCAGGTCGATATGCATTACGCGCATGTTCTGCTTCTCACGCACCTGGGCAACCTGGCTGGCAAAGGTTTTCAGCGACGGGTTGTTGGTGATCAGGATGCGCGGAATATCTTCCAGGTTTGCGGCGTTAGCCAGACCCTGATTAAGGGTAAAGGCCATCCGATAGCCATGCTGATGGATCAGCTTCAGCGACGTACCGTTTGCTGCCCCGTAAGGCCAGACCCACGCGCGTGGCGCTTTGCCGGTGACCTCGGTGATTTTTTTGGTCACCAGATCCAGGTCTTTGTTGATGCGCGCCTCATACTCCTCGTCGGTTTCATACTTGCCGGTGGCTTTGATGTAGCCACGGTTGGCAATGGCCGGCTCCTTGCTGCCCTGCGGGTTTGCCTGGATGCCGTAGTGGGACGCCCAGGTGTGTGCCCCTACTTCAACCAGCGGTGACTCGCCCATCTCCTTGACCATCTGCCAGGTCGCGAACTTGTCACGCGCCGTTTTTAAGCCGCCGAAGTCGATTGGCTGGTTGGCGGGTGTATCCACCCAGCTGCCAACCGGGGCCCAGACCGCAGGCCAGTTGTAGGCTTTGAGGATCGGCCAGACGCGGGTGTAGAAGCTGCTGTAGCCATCGTCAAAGGTCAGCATTACCGCCTTTTCCGGCAGCGTGATTTTACCGTCGTGAGCATCCAGCACCTGCTGCACGGAAACCGGTTTATAGCCATTGTCACGCAGCCAGGCGATCTGATCGTTTAATGCGCTGGTGCGCACCGAGAGGTAGCGCTGGTCCGCAGCGCCATCCTCAACGTCGTGATACCCCAGTACCAGAAAACTGTTTTTTGGCCAGGCGCTGTCCGCGTTCAGCGGCGGTCTGGCAGAAGGTGGAAGATAACCCGGCTTCTCAGCACTGCTACAGGCGGTGATGAGCATCCATCCGGCGATGAGTGTTGCGGCTCGCAGCCATTTCTTAAACATGACCTGTCCTCAGAACCTGACATTCAAATCAAATGCGAGGGAGATATTCCGCTCACGCTTACCATCGTAGGGACGTTTATCCCAGGTCAGCATCAATCCGCCTTCCACGACGTTGTTCCACTGAACCCGTTGTCCATACCCAAACTGATTTATTGCCCCGACGCTGTGGCCTTTCTGCCAGTAGGCCCCTGCCCCAGCGGCAATCTCCTGCTTCCATATCGTGTCGTAGTGCTGATACATCACATGCTCAGCGGTCAGCGCTGGTACCACAGAGAGATCGCGTTTCGGGTTGTAGTAGTAGACATCCTCCTTGGTGTTCGTACTGCCGCTAATGCCCGGCGTGAAGTCGAGGGTAAAGCGCGGGGCGGTCCACAGCCGCTCTTTGCCGCTCAGGCCGTACTCGATGCGATCGTTATCATCAGAGAAGTGCGAGGCAGCGAACGAGAGCTGATACTCCCGGCGCTCGGTCTGGTGCCAGCGCAGATAGAGATCGCCGCTGTTGGCATAGACGTTGTTGCGCAGGGCACGCAGCGGGGTATTACGCGACAGCCGCTCCGCAGAGCCGCCCAGCCGCCAGTTGTCATTGAAGTCATGCCACGCCGACAGACGACCGCCGGTCTTCTGCCCGTCGCCGTAGTTACGCGTCGATACCTCCATTTCGGCCCAGTAGTCCCGCGCCGTCCACTCAGTACCGACGCCGAGATCGCGGTTGATCCCCTTGCCCTCTTCAAATTCGCCGCTGGCGAAGTTGTAGGCCGTAAAGAGCCGCCAGTTGTCAGCGATCGGCGGGCTATAGAGCGCCGCGTTAAAGATGAAGTCGTGCTGGCCGCTGACCGGGCTATCAGAGGAGATCCCCTGTGAACCGTTGATCCGCAGCTCGCTCTTGTGGTGCACCTCACGGGCGCGGGCGAGGCGCAGGGAGGATTCATCATCCGGGCTGCGGGCGATGACGTCGTTGGTCAGCTCGTCCGCCTGCCGCCACTCCTGCAACTCAAGGGCGTTCCAGGCCTGCTGCTTCTCCAGCTCAAGGTTGCTTGGCTCGATGACCTCAGCCAGCTTCAGCTCGCGTTCGGCCTGGCGTGGCAGGCCACGGGCGAGCAGCACCGAGGCGTAGGTAATGCGCAGCGCCTGGTTGCCGGAGCCGGTACGCGCCAGCCACTCCGCGTGCTTCTCGGCCTCGGGCAGGTTGTTGGTCTCAATCTCATACTGGGTGAGCAGGCTCTGTCCCAGCAGCCAGCTATCGTTAGGCTGCGGCACGGGGGAACCCAAAACCCGCATCAGGTAGGGGCTCTTTTTAACCAGATCGTCAACCTGGCGCTTCGCCGCCGGGTAGTTGCCGCTGTCGATATGGGCATAGAAGAGATCCTGCTCATCGTCTTCGGTCAACGGCGTCACCGGGATCGGGCCGTTGGGGTAGTAGATCGCCATCAGCATCTCTTCGGCTTTCTGCGGATCTTTCTCCGCCAGGTAGGCGGAGGCTACCCAGCGCCTGGCGTAGTCCGGGATCGGCTGGCCGTCGGCGGAGAGCGACTCATACTCCTTCACGGTCTCTTTGGTACGCTTGCGGATCACCAGCGCGCCCAGGCGGTCAATACGGGCGCGACGCACGTCGGCCTGCGCCGAAGGATCGTCCTTCCAGGCGATCAGCAGCGCGTCGTAGCGGGCGATGGCTTTATCGGCGACGAGGAAACGCTCCTCTTCGTTACGGGTAGGGGTAAACGCCGAACGCACGGTCTGGGCAACCGCGTCCAGCTCCAGCCGCCGCTCAAGGGGGCCCGAAGCCACAGAGGGCGGGGTCAGATCCAGCGCCGGACCGGCAATACGGTTGGCAGAGAGCACCGCCAGCTTGGTGGACTGGACACTTTTGTTCTGCGGATCCAGCGCCTCGGCGCGGCTGGTCGCCAGCAGCGCATCCCAGTTTTTACCCTGCGAATGGTAGACGTAGGCTACCAGCGCATCACGCTCGGCCCCCGGCTCCTCCGCTGCCCATTTGTTGGCTTCGGTGATCGCCTGCTCGTTACGGCGGGCGTCGGCCAGGGTCATGATCCAGCCGGTACGTGCATCAGCACTCTTTGGATCGTCCTTGAGGACGTTCTCCCAGACAGCCAGCGAGGCATTCCAATTTTTCTGGTTACGCAGCGCGCGGGCGACAGCGATTCGCCCACGCGGCGGAATCTGAAGGCGATCCTGATAGCGCTGCCAGATACGGACCGTCTCGGCATTGTCATCTGCCCAGGCGGTAACCTGCAGCCAGTCAGCAACCTGATCGGGCGTGAGCGGCGTCTGCTGTTCCTGAGCCTTTAAGTAATTTAGCAGCGGCGCTCGCTCCCCTTCGCGCGCCTGTACAATCAGGGCATCGTATTCAGGAGAGGCTCCGTACGCGAACGCTGGCAGCATAATACTTGCAGTAAATAAGCACGTGCCGGAACGAAAGCGTTTTACTAAATTTTTACGTCGGTGAATGCTGAACATAGCTGTGCTGTCCTTATTTCCTTATGCCGGAATAAATAAGCATTATCATTAATATGGTGCTGCAATATGCGAGGGGCATCCCCGCGCATCACGGTAATTTATTAGCTTTCACGAAAAATTAATTTAAATTACTACTTTCTTCGTATTTCAATGGATTCCAGAGTGTATTAAGGCACGTTTTAATAATAAGATCTCGATGTGTGCAAACGTTAGCAGTGGAATATTTATTTTGCCATCACTGTTAAACAAGTCACGTTAAAAAGAAAATTTTAACACCACTTTTTCTAATACTTTTGGCGTTTAATATCGCCAAAAAGCAAAAAACAGCCGCGCAATGGTAATTTTATCTGTGCAGGTAAAAGTTGACTTATTTTATAAAAAGGGTACTTTTCAGGACATGAAGACGTTTCTTATTATTGTCCCTGATGGCGGTATGTTATTTGAGGCCGCCGGTATCGCCGATATTCTGATGCACGCTAACCGCCTGCATCTGGAAGAGTTTTCCTCTGCTCGCTATCGGATAGACATCGCCACCACTCAGCCCCACCAGGTCATTCATGGTCAGTCCGGGTTAAATCTGCTGGCGGATTTCAGGCTGGTGGATCTCGATTATACCGAGCCGCGGGATACCATCATGGTCACCGGCAAAGGCATGAACGAGCAGGAGAACAGCGCGGTTGTTGACTGGCTGCGTCTTGCCGCTCCTCATGCGCGTCGGGTGGTCTCTATCTGCGGCGGTGCGCTGTTGCTGGCGCAGGCGGGACTGCTTGATGGTCGTCGGGCTACGACCCACTGGCGGCGGCTGGAGGAGATGCAGTCCCACTATCCGTTGGTGAAGGTGGAAGGCGGGCCGCTCTATATTCAGGATGGCCATATCTGGACCTCTGCCGGGGTCAGCTCCGGCTTCGATCTTACGCTGGCGTTGGTGGAAGAGGACTACGGCTTTACCCTGGCCCGCGACGTGGCTCAGGATCTGGTGATGTATCTGCGTCGTCCCGGCGGACAGATGCAGTTCAGCCGGTTTCAGCTGCTTGATGTCGACGGCTCCGGCCCGATTGGCGACGTGCAGCGCTGGATCCAGCAGAACCTGACGGCCGATCTGTCGGTCGAGGCGCTGGCAGATCGGGCAGCAATGAGCCCGCGTAACTTTACCCGCGTCTTTACCCGCGAAACCGGAACCACCCCTGCCCGGTATGTCGCAGAGGCGCGTCTGGCCGCCGCCAGAGACCGTCTTGAGCAGACCATGGATACGCTGGAGCGCGTGGCGGTAGCCACCGGTTTTGGCAGCAGCATCAATCTACGCCGAATTTTCGAGAAGCAGCTCAAGCTCACGCCCGGCGAGTATCGCCAGCGTTTTCACAGCCGCAAGATGGCGTAAAGTGATCCTTTTTTGTCATTTACGCCATTACGGGCGCGACCTACTCTGATTCCAGTTACAGCATAACAGGAGTACATCATGGTTAAGGTCGGTATTAATGGCTTCGGCAGGATCGGTCGCAACGTGCTTCGTGCCGCGTTAGGTAATGCAGACGTACAGATTGTGGCAATTAACGATCTGACGGACAGCAAAACGCTAGCGCATCTGTTAAAGCATGACTCATTGCTGGGGACGCTTCCCGTACCGGTGGAGGCAGCAGAAGGTGAACTGAAGGTAGATGGAAAACCCGTTAGGGTCTTTTCCGAGCGCGATCCAGCGGCTATTCCGTGGTCCAGCGTCGGCGTTGAGATTGTGATTGAGGCCACCGGCTTCTTTACCGATCGCGAAAAAGCCGAGGTGCACATCACCCACGGCGGCGCTAAGCGGGTGATCATCTCTGCCCCTGGCAAAAACGACGATCTCACTATCGTGCTGGGGGTCAACCACGAGAGCTACGATCCGCAGAAGCACTTTGTGGTTAGCAACGGCAGCTGCACCACTAACGGCCTGGCTCCTGCCGCTCAGGTGCTGCATCAGCGCTTCGGCATTGAGCATGGTCTGATGAACACCACCCACGCTTACACCAACAGCCAGGCGCTGCACGATCAGCCGGAGAAAGATCTGCGCGGGGCGCGTGCCGCTGCCCTGTCGATTGTCCCCTACTCCAGCGGCGCGGCGAAGGCGCTCGGCAAGGTTATTCCTGAACTGGAAGGCCGCCTCACCGGCTACTCGCTGCGCGTGCCGGTCCCGGTGGTGTCGATTGTCGACCTGACCGTGACCCTGAAACGTGACGTGACCGTGGACGAGGTAAACGACGCTTTCCGCCAGGCCGCCGCCGAGGGGCCGTTGCAGGGCATTCTGGGCTACAGCGACGAGCCGCTGGTCTCCAGCGACTATCAGGGCGATCCGCGCTCCTCAATTATCGACGGTCTCTCTACGCTGGTCATCGGCGGGAACTTGGTTAAGATCCTCGCCTGGTACGACAACGAGTGGGGCTTCTCTAATCGTCTGGTTGACCTTGCTAAACTAATGGCCCAGCGCGGTTTATAAATGTTGTAAATACTCTCTACAAAAAATGCCAGTTACCGAAGAAGTCACTGGCATTTTTAGCTTAATTAAAAGCGTGGCTTACGCTGTTTCAATATGAAAAGTTGAAAGGATAATCTCCAGACAACGTTTATTCGCCTCGAAGTGGTAGTCGCTATGATTGCGGTGTCTGCCGACCAGCTCTGCGTAGCACCAGATTTTGCCTACGCTAAAGATATAGCACTGGTACATAGCGCGCATTTTTTCCTCGGCGCTGACGAGCTCGCCCTGGCAGGTGGAGAGCGTTTCTCCCAGCGAGGGGCTAAACTCATTCTTAACCGTGCTCAGCGCTTCAGTGGTCAGCGTGACGGCAGGCTCATGCTCATGGAAACGCTTGGTGGCAACCATGAAAACATCCTGCGCATTAAACAGCGTCTCCTGCGAATAGAAGCACAGATTGATTACGCCGTAGTTGATATCGCCAAAGGTATGCTCAACCACCAGCCGCGTGTCCGTTAGCGCCTTCACCTGCCAGGAGTCAGGGATTTTAAAGCCGCTGCTGTTTTTATTACTCAGGCTCACGGTCTTCAACAGTTCCGCCAGGGCCAGATTACTGCGATGCATCAGATCCCAGTTCACCACCGTAAAGAACATATCATTTGCCAGCGCCGGATAGTCACGCGCTGCACAGGCCGCTTTAATCAGGAAGTAGTTGCCACCGCCCTCATCAGGGTTGTAGTCCTTCTGCACGGTAAAGCGTGAGATCACCTCATCCCCGGAAGAGTGGGTTTTAAGCGTCAGCACATCGGCAAACACACCGCTGCCGGCAGGATTGACAATCAAACGCTGGTTCAGCACTTTCTCGCCCATCAGCTCCAGCTTATTAAACAGCCAGTCCGCCGGGTTCATCTCCCACTCACAGCGCTCGTAAGCGGCCCACACTTCCATATAGGGCTGGGTATCATTGGTCACGTAGCGGCCAAGATTAGTCAGACTGACCTCGGCAATGTGCTGCGGAGCCAGCTCTGCCGGCTTGACGCGCTTGGGCAGGATCACCCAGTACTGAAGCATTTGCTTATCAGTAGAGGTGTACAGGCACTTCCAGTAGTTCGCCTCAATGTCTTCGTTGCTGGCACTGGAGGCGATGGGAAACGGGTAGTTACTCTCGGTATTCATAAAGCCTCTTTAACTTAGACCGCAGCGGTTAACCAGATGCCGTAGAACATAAGGAAAGCACCGAATGAAACTAAACATTTTGCCGCAATCAGCAAAACCGGTCCGAATTTATTCGAGATAGATGATATTTTCTGATAATTTTCAGCGTTGTGCACTTCATGGAATCCCATGATCCTTGCAAAAATGGTGCAAAGGAGAACAACCGCCAATTTCAATATCCATACACACAGGAAGGAGAGTGAGACAATAGCCGTATATTGCTTAGCTGTTGCTATTGAAAACAGAGAGAGCGACAGGGACAGCCATTTAAAAATATAGCCTATAATAAATGTCCCTAAAAGAATCAGCCCGAGCAGTAAAGCCATACGCACCCACTCTTTTTTAGAAAAACGGTCCTTTCCATTCCAGATAAAAAAGAGCGCTAATCCTAAAAAGACAATAAAAAATAGCCAATTCATTACTTCATCCCTCGTTTACACATATTAATCCCCTATAATGACTGTAACACAGCCGGTCTTGATCACGCCATCTCCGCTATCAGGAGCCGCACTGGCAGGCTTGTCATCGTCATCGAAAATAAAATTCAGAATAGGTTTAATGGCTATTTTAACGTTGGCGTCGGCTTTAAGCCCGAGCGCGAGAGCAACTTCCCCTGCAACCTTAACATTGACAGAATAATCTGTTGCATCAACAAAGGCCGCTAACCCAGCCGATGCACCAGCACTCCCTACGCTACCTCCGAGCTTGCCATCAGCAACAATCACACCGAAGAGATCGGCTTTTGCCGTACCTTCACCTTTGATCCCGGCAGCCTCGGCACCCAATTCAACGTTAAACCCGTAACGTCCTTTGTTCCCTTTGTACATTTCGCTGACGGCCTTCGCTTCGGCGGTCCCTACGGTAAAGTCTCCACCAACGCCGCCGTACAGGACACCCTCTTTACCGAGACCACCTGAGGCACCGTACTGCATGCCTGTTGCGGTTGCGCTCGCGTTAAGGGCCGCATAATCTTGCCGATCGAGAACCAGACCACCGCTCGCATTTGCGGTAGCTAACTTAGTGCGAATCTCGCCTTTAGCGAGATCCTTGCTTTTCATGTTCCCGACGGTGATATCCGCAAGGGAAAAGCCAACGGAAGCGGTATCAAGCTTGCCCAGCTCCGTTTTATCCTCAAGGCTGGCATAGGCGCCCAGCACGCGGGCATCGTAATGGTCGCCGTGCATCATGCCATCTTCACCGGCCTTTTTCGCCAGCGTGCCGCCCCAGTACTGCGGTGCGGCGGGTTTCGGCGCGGCGGGTGCAGGCGAGCCGCCGGTGTTGCACTTGGTCTGATCCCCCAGACGGGCCAGCGGCACACCGTTTACGAAGACCGTGCTGGATCCACCGACGATCGCGCCGCTGCCGTGCTTTGAACACGATAAGGTGTCGCCCTTACGTGCGGCAGGAAAACCACCGATGATCACATCGGGGCTTCCGGACTGTATTGGACCGGTATGCGCGCTGGTGTCGATTGTTGCTCTCGCAGCAGGCTGTCCCATAATCACTATCCCTCTGCTGAAATTAGCTGTTAATTTTAACGACAGCGCCTTTAATATCGGTCAGGTTGGTTCCGCTGATATTAAGCGTATTATTCACTTTCAGCTCGCCATCTTTACCGCCGCCCAGCTTGGTCATCTCCGTGCCTTTGAAGGAGGCTTCGGTAATACTCTCTGCCTTCAGCGTACCTTCTCCAACAATAATTTCGATGGTCGACGGCGTGATAAGAATATAGTTATCCTTCACCTTGAGCTTGATAGAGGTGTTAGCCTCCAGCAGGGCATTACCGTCTTTATCCATAGTCAATACGGTTTGGTTTTCGCCGACGTTAATCTTGTGCTGACTTCCGGTATTGCTGGTTGAGTTCACCCCGACGTTTACATCGCGGTTGCGCTTAACCTTGACGTGTTCATCCTGACCGATAGTTTTTGTCCGATCGACACCGACGCTGTGGGTTTCACTGTTTTCAATGTCGGTGTCCATGTTCCTTTCGGCATGCACCCAGATCTGCTCGGCCCCCGCCTTGTCCTCAAAGCGCAGGGCGTTGGCGTTGTCTTTGTGCCCGTCTTTACTCCGGCTGTAGAAGCCCATCTGCGTGGCGGCAGCGGGTAAGGCCCACGGCGGCATACTGCCTTCGTTGTAGACGCGCCCGGTGATGATCGGGCGATCCGGATCGCCGTTGATAAAGTCGATCACCACTTCATCACCCACGCGCGGGATCTGCACGCTGCCGTAGCCCTGGCCCGCCCACGCGCTGGAGACGCGGATCCAGCTGGAGCTGGTGTCATCCCCTTTCGCCAGTCGGTCCCAGTGGAACTTCACCTTCACCCGGCCATATCTGTCGGTCCAGATGGATTCGCCTTCCGGGCCAACCACGCGTGCGGTCTGCGGGCCAAAGGTGCGCGGCCAGGGTGTGGCCTGCGCCGGACGGAACACCACCGACGACGGGATGACCGAGAAGTCGATGCGGTGAATGGTGAAGCCATCCGCGCCGCTGGCGTAGCGGTTCTCTTCAAACTGATAGTGCACCGCCGTGGTGAGATACTCGCCGTTGTCGCTGAAGAAGGGGGCGTTCAGCAGGGCAAACGTATAGCCCGGCGCGATGCCCATCGCCGTCGCGGTGGCATGGATCTCCTGGTGCTCCACCTGCCAGCGCTCTTGGCGAATACGGGCATAGAACTCTCCATGGCCGTGCTCGACGAAACGCCCCGGCCAGTCGTAGACGTCAATCCCGCCCGGCTTCGGCGAGGTCGGGTTCTGCTGGGCCTTGAACAGCCACGCGTTCGGCTTGCGGAAGTCGTAGTCGTCAAGGCTGTAGATGCCTGGCGTCACGCTGTCGGCCAGCGCCCACTGACCGATGCCCTCTTCATCCGTGCTGCCGCCCGACGGCGTCATGTGGTAGGGGATCATCTCGTAGCCGCTAAAGGGCTCATGCTGGGTCGCGGAATCAGTTAACACCAGCGTGTGGCGATCCGCTTCATGTTTGAAGTGGTAGGTGATACCTTCCAGCTCCATCAAGCGGCTGATGAAGTCGAAGCTGCTCTCCTGATACTGAACGCAGTACTCCCACACCCGGTAGCTTGAGACCAGGCGATCCTCGATATTGACCTGGCACTCGCCGAGCAGGGTTTTAACGATCTGCGGCACCGTCTGGCCCTGGAAGATGCGCAGGTTGCGGTCGCGCGTCATTGGCCACAGATCGGGTTCAACGATCAGCTCATATACCGCATAGCGCGATCCAGACAGCTCTACCGCGCTCACGCCTACCTTAGTGATTTTGCCGTTAATATAGCGCGGCGACAGCAGGCTCTGCGTCGGGATGGTGATAGTCACCGGCTGGCCCAGCAGCGTGCTGCGGTCAAGGCGGGCATCGGTTCCGAGCAGGGTCAGCGTTAGCGCGAACGTCTCTGAGAGCGCCTCACGGCCAGAGAGTTTCCAGAAAAGCAGTCCCTCAACGGGAAGCTGGACAGTGATACGGTTAAGCATAATCTTTATTCCATACGGTTTATGCGATGCAGATGATGTGATGGTAAATTAAAGGTGCTGGCAAGATTAACCTACCCAAATTAGTACCTGAGTTTTATTTCGATTCAGATTCGTCACGCTTGATGGGGTGTTTTTTAGCCACGTAGATGAGCGATCCTATTTTTAGCGCCTCAGACAGGATCAGCAGAGAGATGTTCATCCAGCCTCCTGCAACGCCTAACTTCCCGGCAAGTAAGGGAAAGAGCGCAACTGAACAGCGAAACGTCAGAAAACGCAGCACTTCCTGAACCAGGGCAAACTTGATAGCAGCCCCGCTTCTCTTGAAGAAAAGCCACGCTGAGATGAAAAAGGTGAATGGCGTAATGAGATATGCCAGATAAAACAGCCCCGCTAAGGGTCCCGCTGAGGCAAAAAAGAAGATCACCACCGCCAGGTTACCGGCCGCTGATGCCCACATATTTTCCAGCGACGCGATCGGCCCCATAATGTACCAGGCGATACCGATGACATCCATAACGCCCCAAAAGTAGAAGACCTTATCTCTTGTGGTCATAATTTATGTCTCATTTATTCAATGGGGTCAGGCGGCCACTTCTCGTGACGCTCATCCGCGTCACGCTTAACGGGGTATTTTTTTGCCACATACATCAATGAGCCTATCTTCAATATCTCAGCTGGAATCATGGCCATAACCAGAGATAGTGATAAACCAAGGTAGCCATCAGGCGTATCAACTTTGGCTAATATCGATAGAAAAAAGGGTATTGAGCAGCGAACCGTGATAAAGCGAAACACTTCCTGAATCAAAGCAAAACGGATGGCATAGTCACGTTTTTTAAAGAAAAACCAGGCTGAAAAGAAAAGTGACACTGGCGTAAATATAAAAATAAGAACATAAAGCGCCGTCCATACCTTACCCGCTGCGATAAAGTATATCGCCATAAATACACCACCACCCGCTGAACTGATGAGGTCACCCACAGATGAGAATGGCTTAATGATATAATAATAAATACAAATGACATCCATGATGCCCCAAAAATAGAAGACTTTTTCTTTTGTGGTCATAATCCGCTTCTCACTTTTTAACAGGGGCTGGTGTTCATCGCCACGTGCATCCCTGCACAATGAAAGTCAATGTCAGTGCAAGACACACCGATAATAATGCTTTCATTAACAACTCCCTGTTATATTAATAACTCTGCACCCGTTAAAGAGTTAATTAACGGGTTTAGCGGGTGGCGCAGGCGGCCACTTCCCGCCATGTTGGATCAGCTTCTCTTTTATTTTGATCAAATCTTGATAGTGTTCGTCGCCCTCTTTCGCACCCTTTAAAAGGCGCTGCAGCTGATTGCCCATCGTCCAGCCGAGATTGCTACGGATTTCAGGATCGGCGCCACGATCCAGCAGTAGCAGGACATGGTCATGCTTGCCATAATCCAGGGCATAGATCAGCAACGTATTTCCCAGCGAATCGGTAACGTTAATATTGGCTCCGCGATCCAGCATCGCTTTCAGCGTCTCGGTATTTTTAGCCTTGATCGTTTCCATTATGATGGGATCGTGATGCACTTTATCTTTCGCATCAGGCGACAAGCCTCCGTCCAGCAGCGCGTTAATCCAGTCTCCACTATCCCCTTGCAAAACAAATTCAGCCGGGCTGCTTCCACCGGCCGGGCGCGGCTGGAGCGGGTCTGCCCCCGCCTTCACCAGGTCGGTGATGATTTCTAACTGGGGTGCTGTTTTTTTATCGTTTATGGCATTGCTGAGCGCCCAGAACAGCAGCGTCATATCCTGCTGTCCGGGTTTATTGAGATCGGTTTCCGGTGCGAGTTTTTTTACCTCGTTAACTTCACCTTGCTCAATTGCCTTTGCCAGCTCGAGCTGCTGGCCGCTGAAGTAATCCTGCGGATTCAAATCCATTGTTTGCTTACACCCCTGAATCATAAACGTAAAGAGCAGCGCGAGGCTGAATGAAAAAATCGTCTTCACACTCGACTCCCGATAATCGCAATATCTTCATCTTTTTGCTGCTCAATGCAGTGAATAGCCTGATCGATACCGTGACGGCTGAGTGCTCCACCCGCTCCGCCAGGCAGATCGTGTGGAATACCCGCCGCGTTTGGGCTCAGAGCGGATATCTCTTCTTTAAGGAGAAGACCTCCCGGTCCAAAGTCCTTCATGATACCGGCGTCCTCCGACAGGTTGACTTCCTGAAGCTTAGTCAGGAGTTCGCCATTAACGCGGTAGGCCTGGATATTGTCTGGACTACCCAACAGGCTTCCACCATATCTTTCTACGGTGCCGCTGTTTAGCCCTGCGGCGTTAAACGTCCATCCGGGTTTACCGCTGGCAATCGACGTTGCCGATGCCAGGCCACCGCCAAGGGAATGCCCGGCGATATCTACGTTCTGACCTGACTTGGCGATTAAGTTACCTATGCCCACCGCTTTTTCATAATATGGCGCACTCATCCCTGCTCCCTGCGACAAATTATTCGACCAGTCAGCACCGTTTTTAATTACTCGACCACCTTCCTCATTGAAGAACCAGGCTTTCAGCTCTGCTCCCGACGCCAACCCCGGCTCCCGCGATCCCCTGAAAACCACGGTAGGGTTCATATCGCTGCCGAAAACGCTGGGGTCTGGCTGATAAACACGCGCCAGAAAATCAGGTGCGACCTCTTTGTCATAAAGCATACTGCTCTTAAGGCCCAGCTTACTCAGCACCGCGTCATCATTACTGATATCTGTCCAGCCCTCTGGCACCCCCGGCGTCGCTTTCAGCGGGTCGACGGTTTTATAGACGTTCTCTGCAAGCTTCGCTTTCTCTACGGCGATATTGTTTGCTGCCAGCCGCTTGGCAGCAATTTGTGCATCCGGAAAGGGACTGGTACTCCCCTTGCCGATCAGATCTTTTCGTGCCTGCCAGCGCTGGGCCTTGGTCATCTCCTGGAGCTGTGCGGCATAGGTCTGATTGTCTTTTCCTGGTGTGGCCTGCTGTCCCACCTGAGGCGCTTTGGATTTCACCACATGCATTGCAGGGATCACGGTAGCTGGCGGACGTTCATACGCCCGCACCATGGTTTCGTAGCGGTCGATGACGGTGCTTACCGGATACGACCAGCTCAACCCCTCCTTCCCCGATGGGCCGAGCGTAAGCTCGCCCTCACCGTTGATGTAGAACATCTCCGTCGCCGCTGACCAACCGCGAGCGCTATTATCAATCGCCACCAGCCTGCCGATCTCCAGATCCTGCACAATAAGCTTTCGCGTATTGCGCCCGGACTGGTTCGGGTTGGCTCCGGTAACCCACTGAAGCAGATCGTAGCGCGTAAACAGCGAGCGTAATGAATTTTCCGGCACCGACATGATCCACTGCCCGGCGACCGAGGGCCGCATAATTCTATCGAACATCGCGGGCGGCACTTTTTCACTAAAAAGATAGATAAATTTAATGTTGTACATAGGCTTTGTCCTGTCACCCCTCCCTGACTTTCGCCGCGTTTACGGGTTCACCAGCCACGTGCCGGGCTTAGCAATATTCAGCGTTTGCGTGCGCGTTTTACCGCTCCCCTGCAGTTCAAAAGTGAACTCCCCTGCCGGGAGGGTAAGAGAGGCGTAGCCGTTGGTCGCCGGGCGTAGTGCTTTTGACTCGCCGTTAATCTGCAAGGTTTCACCCTCCAGCATGCGAATGTAGACCAGCACAATCGGCTCGGCTTCAACCGCCGCCGGGGGCGCGCTTTCCACCGCCGGTGGAGCCTGGGTCTGAACAGCAGCCGGAGCCTCATTCGCCGTGGTGGCCGGGGGTGCCTCGGCTGGCGCTGGCGGTGCGGTGACGGCGGTATCGACGCTGGCGGTTTCCGGCGTCTCATCGTCGCTGCCGCTGAACAGCAGCGCGCCCGCAACGATACCGACGATGATCCCCGCTGCGCCAATCGCTGGAACCTTGTAGCGCCGCCAGTCCAGGGCAGACGTCGGCTCCGGCGTCTCCTCTACCGGGACCAGCATGGTGCCCGGCTTTTTGGCGCTCAGCACGTCGTCAATGCCCGCAACGGGCATGTCGATAAGGACGGCGAATTCGTCAATCGACTGAGGACGATCGTCCATGCGCAGCATCAGCGCGCGATCCACCGCCTGGAGCAGAGAGAGCGAATAGCCCGCTGGCTGCAGCTCGGCCAACGGTTTGTAGGTGTCCTGAATCGAGCGCACTACGCTCACCGGCGGCGGTGAACCGACGATCAGGGTATGGATCACCGCACCCAGGGCGTAGATATCGGTCCACGGCCCCTGCTCGCTCTCGTTGTCATCGGTGTACTGCTCAATGGGCGCAAAGCCCGGGCGCAGCATGGTCTCCGTCTCGTCGGAGAGGTTGCCGATGGTGCGACGCGCCGAGCCGAAGTCGAGCAGTACCGGCAGGCCGTTATCCTGGATCTGAATATTATCCAGGGAGATATCGCGATGCAGGTAGCCTTCATCGTGAATGGTCTTGATGGCACCAAACAGCATCGGCAGCATGCGGCGGATCCACGCCTCGTTAACCATCTCTGGCTTCTGCTCGCGCAGGCGGGAGAGCGTGGTCCCGCTGTAGAACAGCGTCCCCATGTAGGCAGTATCGTTCTGCACCCAAAAGCGCAGGACGTGCACCAGGTTAGGATGGTTAAAGCGCGCCAGCAGGCGCGCCTCCTGGATAAAGCTATTCAGCCCGGCAGAGAAGGCTTTACCGAAGCGCTCGCTGCGCAGTACCAGCGTCATGTCGTCGCCACGTACGGCTAGCGAGGCGGGCATAAACTCTTTGATGGCGATAGTGCGCTCAAGCTGGTGGTCCCAGGCACGATATACGATGCCGAATCCACCGCCGCCAATCACCTCTTTTATCTCAAACTCATTGAAACGGTACCCGACCGGCAGCGCGTTTGGGACAGTCCGATTGTTATCATTATCCATCATGTTTAACAGTTCTCTTGATGATTGCGTTACACGGCAAACTGACAGTGAAACTCGCCCTGCTCACAGGTGACGCGCAGACGTTGGTACTGCTCGTCACTGCGGCTGGCGGTCAATAAAATCTGGCTCATCTGCGGCAGCAGCGTATTAGTAAGAATGGCGTCAACCATACGTCCGCCGGACTCGACCTCGGTACAGCGCTGAACAATCTGCTCTACCACGCTGTCGTCAAATTCTGAATCAATGCCGTGGTTCTCCTCCAGACGGCGCTGAATACGTTTAAGCTGGAGGCGAACGATCTGACCCAGCATATCATCGCTGAGCGGATAGTAAGGCACCACCAGCAGGCGGCCCAGCAGCGCAGGCGGGAAGACCTGTAGCAGCGGCTGACGTAGCGCACCGCCCAGCGCCTCTGGCTCCGGCATCAGCTCCGGATCGGCACACATAGCGCTAATCAGATCCGTGCCGACGTTGGAGGTGAGGATGATAATGGTGTTGCGGAAATCGATCAGGCGTCCTTCACCATCCTCCATCCAGCCCTTATCAAAGACCTGGAAGAAGATCTCATGCACATCCGGATGCGCTTTTTCAATTTCGTCCAGCAGCACCACGCTGTAGGGGCGACGGCGAACCGCCTCGGTTAACACACCACCCTCGCCATAGCCCACGTAGCCCGGAGGCGCGCCCTTAAGGGTAGAGACGGTATGCGCCTCCTGGAACTCGCTCATGTTAATGGTGATGACGTTCTGCTCGCCGCCGTAGAGTGACTCTGCCAGCGCCAGCGCGGTTTCGGTTTTACCGACGCCGGAGGGACCGCACAGCATAAAGACGCCGATGGGTTTGTTGGGATCGTCAAGCTTCGCCCGCGAGGTCTGCACCCGGCGAGCGATCAGCTCCAGACCGTGACGCTGACCAATCACCCGCTGATTGAGCGTATCGGCCAGGCTCAGCACCGCGTCGATCTCGTTTTTCACCATCCGCCCCAGCGGGATGCCGGTCCAGTCGGAGACCACGGCAGCCACCACGTTCTCATCCACGGCGGCGAACAGCAGCGGCGCATCGCCCTGCAACGTCTTCAGCGCCTGCTGTTGGTCAGCCAGCTGGCTACGCAGCTCGGTCGTCTCCTCCTCTTCGGCGGCAAACAGCGCCGCGCGCAGGCGGATAATCTCCCTGATCAGGCCACGCTCCTCCTCCCAGCGCTGGTTTAACGCCTCGCGCTGGGTCTCTTGCTGGTCGCGCTCCGCCTGGAGGGTGGCGACCCGGTCGGTTTCACCCACGCCGACCCGCGCTTCGCGTCCGGCAATTTCGATCTCTACGTCGAGGGCAGCAATACGGCGCAGGCAGGCTTCAAGCTGCGCCGGCGGTGCGCTCTGGCTGACCGCGACGCGGGCGCAGGCGGTATCAAGCAGGGCGACCGCTTTATCAGGCAGCTGGCGCGCGGGAATATAGCGATGGGAAAGCTTCACCGCCGCGCTGACCGCTTCATCCAGCAGCAGCACCTGATGATGCTTCTCCAGCGGCGAGACGGTGCTGCGCAGCATCAGCACGGCTTTTGCCTCGTCCGGCTCATGCACCTGTACCGTCTGGAAACGGCGGGTCAGGGCCGGATCTTTCTCAATGTATTTTTTGTATTCCGCCCAGGTGGTTGCGCCGATGGTACGCAGCTGACCACGCGCCAGGGCCGGTTTCAGCAGGTTGGCAGCGTCGCCGGTGCCCTGCTGGCCGCCAGCGCCAATCAGGGTATGAATTTCATCAATGAACAGAATGATTGGCGTGACGCTGGACTGGACTTCATTGATCAGCGCCTGGAGCCGGGCTTCGAACTCCCCTTTCATGCCCGCGCCCGCCTGCAACATGCCGATATCCAGCAGCCACAGCTGAATATTTTGCAGCGGTTCCGGCACGTCGCCCTCGGCGATACGCAGCGCTAATCCTTCCACGACCGCCGTTTTACCCACCCCGGCTTCCCCGGTCAGCAACGGGTTATTCTGCCGACGACGCATCAGGATATCCACCATCTGGCGGATCTCTTCATCGCGCCCCACCACCGGATCGATTTTTCCCTCTCTGGCGCGGGCCGTCAGATCCTGACCGTACTGCGCCAGCGTGCCCTGTGCAGCGGGCACCGCGCCGGTGGGTGCCTCTGCGGCTGCGGCGGCCTGCTGCGTCTCTTTGCTCTGGGCGCAGATGGTGTCGAACTGCTCCAGCAGCACCTCAACGTTGATACGGCCAAACTGGGCGGAGATGCTTTTCAGCACGTTCGCCAGGTTCCAGGTTTTAAGCAGGCCAATGAGCAGATGCCCGCCGCGAATACGGCTTACGCCAAACGTCAGCGAACCGTATACCCAGGCGCGCTCAACGGCGCTATCGATATGCTCTGAGAGATCGGAGACCGAGCTGGCCCCACGCGGCAGCGCATCCAGCGCGGCGACAATATCGCGGGTGAGCTGTGGCTCATCAAGAGAGAAGTGGCGGATAACCTGCTGGAGATCGCCATCCTGCTGCTGCATAAGCTGATGCAGCCAGTGCACCAGTTCAACATACGGGTTTCCGCGCAGCTTGCAGAAGGCGGTGGCGCTTTCCAGCGAGGTAAATAACAGCGTATCGAGTTTGCCGAAAAGCACGGCACGGCTGATTTCTGACATGTTCGGTTCCATTGATAACATTGATGTGTGACGTCAGAGACGAAAATCAGAGCTCTGCGCTAAAAACCAGGTCGCCGCGAGGTATCGGCAGAGGCTGTTGTCCAAGCCAGGTGTTGTAACCCAGCCGACCGCCTCCCCCGAGCGCCACGCCGCGTACCGCATCGGCTCGTAGTAAAATTTGCGTATCCCACTGATACTCAAGACCCAGGTACTGGCGCACCCAGTCGCGCAGCGCCGTTACCCAGGCTTCGCCAGGCAGAAAGCGGTCATACTCCTCTGCGCTCAGCGGACCTATTTCGATACGAAACTTATGCTGCACGTCGCGGACGGCTACGCCAAGAAACGCCGACTGGCCTAGCCGGGGCAGGCGTCGTCCCGCACCGAGCTGGGCCTGCTCACGAGAGGAAAGCGGCATCCACTGCGGCACGTTCATCGCCAGCTTTACCGGCACCTTAAAGTAGTTGCGCAGGATCTTCTCCAGCCCTTCCGGATCGCGGCTATGGCGCGTCAGGTGTCCGGCATGGGTAAAGCGCGCGTGTGGGCTGAGGCTGCCTTTCGCCATCTGCCCCGGCTGCCCCATACCGATAAGCGACGCCAGATAGCGATCAAAACGCTTAT
This sequence comes from Pseudescherichia sp. AS216, assembly GCF_037152055.1. Classification (NCBI taxonomy): domain Bacteria; kingdom Pseudomonadati; phylum Pseudomonadota; class Gammaproteobacteria; order Enterobacterales; family Enterobacteriaceae; genus Pseudescherichia; species Pseudescherichia sp. AS216. The sequence continues at coordinate 198,432 of NZ_JBBCMV010000002.1, forward strand.
TGTCAGCACGGTCGAGCGACACGGCGGGCTGCGCATCGGCCCACGCGCGGTAGAAAAGCAGCGTCAGACGATGATGAAAGAGATCGGCGAACGCGGCCAGGCTATCGTCCTGATGGTGATGGATACGCTCCCGAGCGTACTCCGTCATGTGCACCGGCAGCGGGCCGTTGGGGCCAAACATGCCAAAGCTCAGGATAGAGACCTCATGCAATCCGCTCTGCGCCCGCTGGCGAACCTGTGCCACCGTGGAGGGGGCAAAGCTCATGGAGGGCTGCTGACCGATACGCAGCGGCTCAAATTTTGGCAGCGGCGCACGGCCCAGCGGGTAACGCTCGCCCCCCTGGGCGTCAACGCGTCTCAGCAGCTGGAAGAGATCGTAGCGCCAGGGCGCGTCCATCACCCCGCGCCAGAACGTCTCCGGCAGCGGCGTCAGGCGATGAACCTGCCGTAGCGTGGTCACGGTTTCACTCATATCAGCGCCCTTTTGCCCATTCTCGGTGCCCAGTAGCCAATCTCCCCCCGCTGCTGGCTCTTAAGCGTGAACTCGGTAAAGCTATTGATGGAGACCAGGCGGGCGAAAAGGCGCTCCAGCACGCTGCCAAACAGCCACGGGCTGGAACCCGAGAAGGCCTGCTCGTCCACCGTCAGGGTAATGCCGATGCCACGGGCGAAAACGATAGGCCCCGGCTCCGGCACGCGGCGATGAACGGGCTCCAGCACGCAGTGGCGAACGCCCTCGATCTGGCGGGCAATGGGCGCTTCGGCCAGGCCGGCATACAGGCCGAGCAGCTGGCGCAGCGCGGCGGCGCCGTCTTCGTTTTCACTGTCCATCAGGCTCAGGTAGTTCATTTGCAACTGGCTGATGAGCCGCCAGGTGCTGAACCCCTCCGCCAGCGCCGGACGCGGCGGCGTGGGGCCTTTACGCAGGCTCAGCTTTTTCACCGGCATCGAATCCGACAGGATAAACTGGCCCAGCTCCTGCTGAAGCATCAGCGGCAGATCGCGGCTGGTACAGAGCACGTCGGCGGTGATATAGCGCAGGCTCTCCTGCCACGGGGCATGCTGCTCATCCACCAGCGAGACAAACACTTCCGAGCCGGTGTAGCCGGTACGGGTGCCGTAGCGTAGCGCATGTTCGGACAGCACACGCTGCTCGCGGCGCAGGGAGAAGTAGGCTCCGTAGTTGCCTGCATCCTGGCTCCAGGTGCTCCAGAACGGACGAAACGTCTGATCGTCACGCTGGCCGTCGGCGCTACCGTAGATCTTGTTTACCGCATAGATTTCATAATCCAGCGGACGGATATTATCGACCACCAGATGACATTCGTGCTGGTTATCACTTAGCTTCTGGCGAGAGGCCACCTTCGGGAAGAGATTGATCACCGGCGTGCAGTGCATCGCCATGTGGCTGGCGTCCACAACCCGCTCCAGCTGCTCGTCGGTTTTATCCAGCAGGATGAAAATATCAAACGCATGCTCTGCTTCGCAGCGGCTAATCAGCTTGCTAAGGCCGCTCAGGCTGATAAAGCGGAAGCGCGCCGGGAAAGCAAAATACTCCTGAAGCAGCCGGTAGCCATCAAAGTTGCGCAGATCCTCTGGCAGCAGCGCATGGTCGGCGTCAAAACCCTCATGACGCAGGGCGTTCTCTGGCAGCTGTTGACGCTGCGGCTGCGCGCCCACGGTCTGGCAGACAACGCCAACGTGATGCTCCATGACCAGTTCCAGCAGCTTCAGCGCTTCGATGTCGGGGCCGCTCAGGAAGAAATCCAGCCGGTCAAAGTTGAGATGTCCAAGGTGCTGCGGGCCATCGCAGGCGATGCGGATCCGCAGGGCGCTGGTGATCCCGCGCTGGCTGAGGCCAAGCTGGGCGAGAGGCAGATCGGCAGGCACGCCCCCCAGCTCAACGCTGTCGATTTTCAGCGGCAGCAGGTTGACGTCATGCGCCGTGGTATAGCTACAGGTGACCCCGTTTTTTTTCAGCGCCAGGCTGTCCATCATGGTGCCGCGCGGCACGATAAACCCGTTGCTCAAATCGCCCCGCCCGCTATCGGGCTGCAGTTCAGCGATGGCCATGGACGGCGTGGGAGCTAAATAGTTGGGGGCCAGCATCTCCAGCAGGCGCTGGGAGAAGCGCGGAAATTCGGCATCCATTTTGAGCTGTACGCGGGAGGTCAAAAAGGCAAAGCCTTCCATCAGGCGCTCGGTATACGGGTCCGCCACCTCTATGCCCTGCATCCCTAACCGCCCGGCTACTTTAGGGTAGCGCTGGGCAAACTCTGCACCCATCTCCCGCAGATAGGCCAGCTCGCGGTTGTAGTACTCAAGCAGTTTACTTTCCATAGTTACCCCGCATCTTTAAGTTCAAAATGACCGTTTTCCAGATCGACATCCGTGCGAAACAGAAACTCCAACGGGTACGGTACGCACCACATACGCCCTTTGATCTCTATCGACAGCACGTTGTGCAGATCAAGCGACGCCGTGTCGGATATGCAGCGCACCTGGAGCCCTTGCGCCATGATACGCGGCTCAAAGTTAACGATCGCCTCGGTTAACTTGCGCTGGATGTCATGCCATTCGATATCCGACATCCGTTTTCCCGCCAGCGGCGCCACGCCGAAGTTCACCACCGAACGGCGCACTTCCGGCAAGGCGCTGAGATCGTGGGACGAGTCCTGATTGATGGTATTAAACAGCCACTGCAGATCGCGCAGCACCTGGTGCCGCAAAGCAGAGTGGGTAATAAAGTTGCTGTTTGCGGGCTCCCGCTGCTTTCCGGGATCGTTATCCGTCAGGCGATCCAGCAGCGAGGGCTGCATCTTGTCGCGCGCGCCCACTCTTTCCTGCTTGCTGCGGGCTTGCCAGCCGCTGCGCAGCAGATCGCCTTCGCCAGCGGGTTTACTCATGCTCGCTGCCTGCCGTAAAAGTGATCAGGCTGAGTGACAGCAGCGGGCTTTCACTCTGCTCACTGAGCCACGCCTTCTGACCCAGCCCTTGATACAGCACGCCGTCGTCATCCAGCGGCAGCCATTCCGTCGCCCGCCCCAGCTTGACCGCGTCAGCCGCCTCGGGCTCAAAGGGATAGCGCGCCGGGAGCTGGCAGACCTGCTCGGTGCCATCGGTCAGGCGCACCAGCGCGTGACGCCACACCAGGTCGGTGACGCTGGCCGGAGCCTGAAAACGGATCTCTTCGATGGCGCTAAAGGGCAGCCAGAAATAGCGGCCGTTAAGGATAGTTTCACAGACCGGCCCCAGGCGCGCGTCGCCATCCATCAGCCATGCAAAGTCCTGGGTCTCTTCATTCTCAAACGTAAGCACGCCAGCGCTGGCCTCAGCCTGCTCCAGCGCCTCAAGGCGTAGCGTCCGGGCGCGCTCCCCGGTTTCAGCCAGCGCCGAGGCGAGCGTAGCCAGCCAGGGCCACTGCGTATCCGGCATCGACGGGCGCGCCAGGCCTGCCAGAACCTGAGCACGCTGCAGCTCCCCCTGCATGGCCTGCTCAAGCAGCGTCACGGTAGGCTTCGCCTGTGGCTTCATTGCCAGCCAGCTTTTCAGCTGGGTTATCGCCCGCGTCCAGTTACCGCTCAGGGCCAAAAACTGGACAAAGGCGGCGCGCAGATCGGCGTCCGCCGGACGGGATTTGATCTCAGTTTCCAGGCGCAGCAGGGCGTCATTAATCGACTCATCACCCAGATGTTGATAAAGCGTATTCATAGCTGCTCCTTAATTCGCGGCGCGCCAGGCACCCACCGCAGGATCGCGCAGCTGCGGGCGCAGCGCATCGACCAGGACAATATTGAGCGTGGCATTCGGTGCCAGCCACGGGGTCCAGAGCTGTTTCACGGCCTGCAAACGCGCCTGCAGTTGCGCATCGTCGCTGGCCAGCTCCTGAGAGACCTGAACTACTACCGTACCTTCGCTCTTCCAGCTGTTTAGCGCGCTGTCGTAAGGCAGGATCATCCAGCTCTGCTCGCTACCTTTGGTGCTGAAAACCATGCGCTCTTTATTCACGGAAGTGATGAGTACATCATCCGCATTAACGCTGTCGCTCAGGCCGGTGACCGGGAAGCCGTGGACATAGGTCACTGGAGTCTCCTGCTGCCCGCTGTTGCTGGCCTGCGTCATCACAGCATGACCGCTCAGCCAGCTACCTTTTTCGCAGCTCGCCGTGCCGGATGCCGGAATAAACAGCGCCGGTGCGGCCGCGCCGCCCTGCCAGAAGGTACGCAGATGGCAGCCGTTTTGCAGGGTAAACTCCTGCCATGGCGTGCGATCCGCCGCGACCGAGAGCGTTTCCGGATTAACGGCTGGCGGGACCAGGGCGTTATTAGTCGTTGTAGCTACCTGCGGCTGTGACTGCGGCTGCGGCTGCTTGACTGCGACCGCCCACTCCTTGTTTTTACTCGCCGTCCCCTGGGCCAGCGTTGTACCCGCAGGATCGTTCAGCGTCCACGACAACTGCTGCAGCTTGCCGCACTGGTTTTCCAGCAGCGCGCCCAGGCGAGGCATAAAGCTGTCGAGTATAGAGACCTCTTTATTGCCGTTCGCCACGATACGTAACGCGACGTCTTGCTTACACCAGCTCTGCGGCGTTTTGTCCTTGATATCGTCTATCCAGATATCCAGCTTTTGTGAAGGCGACTGCACGATGCGATAGTTCTCAGCCTGTGCGGTGCCCGCTACAGCCAGAAGCGCTAAACCCGATAGCCAAAGTTTCATATAAGTCCTTGTGTGCCTAATCAATCCAGTACGGGAAAAAACTGAGCTGCATCAGAGAGCGTATGCAGCAAGGTGGTGTCCTGCGGGTTGCCCATCCACACCGCAACAGCGGTGTAGTTATCCTGAGCGCTACCCTCGCTTTCGCTGTTTTTTTGAATGAGCTGCTGCATTAGCGTCAGCCACTCCTGCGGCGTGTTGACCATATGCAGCGACTGTTTCATCTGCTCTTCGCTAACGCCGTGCCAGAAGCCGTCGGTGCACAGCAGAAAGACATCGCCATCTTCGACCGGGACCACATCGCTGTAGCTCGCTTCCGGACCACCGTTCTCGATGCCCAGCGCCAGATAGAGCAGATTGCTGTTGATGTTATCCGTCTGGTGCCCGGCATCTTTCATCTGCTGGATTAGGCTGTGGTCGGTGGTCACATGGGAGAGCCAACCGCGACGAAACAGGTAGAGGCGGCTATCGCCCGCGTGCGCCCAGTAGGCCAGCTTGTAGTCACGATCGATAAACAGGCTGACCAGCGTGGTACCCATCCGGCGGTAGTCCTGCACCGCCTGCTGTTCGCTGAGGATGGCGCGGTTTGCCTGCTGAATATAGTCGGGAATTTCTTGTGCGTTCAGGTGTTTATCGCCGTTGAAGCGCGAGATAATGCTGTTGCGGGCAAGCTCAGCCGCGACGTCGCCGCCCGGCAGGCCCGCGATACCGTCACACACCACGAAGCAGGCCGCGCGCTCCCCGATGTTTTCTCCCGTCTGATCCTGGTTACTGGCGCGCGTTCCCTGGCGGGAGAGAGAGGCCGTTGCGATATTCATTCTTCTTCCGATCCGCTTTGTGAGTCTTTGTACTGATTGACCTCCATGTCATAGGCATGCAGGAAGGCTTCGCCAAACAGGGTATGGAAGTCATCTTCAATTTCGCCTGCCGTCTGGCCGTAGGAGCGAACGAAGTAGTCCCACAGCGCGGCTTTACGGCTGCCCGGCAAGGATAGACGCGACGTCACGCCATCGAGCTTCGCCTGCTCTTCAAGCTGCTCCGGGTTAAAGGATTGCAGCATGGCGGCGATGATGGCGCGGATGCCGGAGATCATGCCCAGCTGGTGCGCCTGAAGATCGATCAGCGCATCGCGCACCGATTTTTTCGGCGGCATAAAGCCCGGCATGCGGGTGCCGAACATCTGCATCAGCACCGTTTTCCCGGAAGGAAGCAGCTTGAACGGGTTGTTGGCGTCGTCCAGCACCATCGTCATGTCCGCTTTCACGCCGCGTTTGAGGATCGATCGCGACGAGAGGAGTGCCACCGTCCCCTGAGAGAACATGCTCAGCATCTGGCCGAGCTGGCGCATATTTTCCCGGTCGAACTGCGGCGTCGGCTGCATATCGCCAAGGCCCATCCCTTCCAGCAGTGCCTCCAGCAGCTCGCCCTGCAGTACGTCGCCCCGGGCAGGCTGGGACGAGGAGGCAGAGGCGGCGTTTTGCACCGGATCGATACGCAGGCGGCCTTTAGGCGTCTGCATTTGCGTGCGCGCAACCGCCTGCGGCGTAGGCATGGTAAAGCCTGCGTAGTCCTGGCGGTCCGGCTCCTCGGCTGGCATGTCAGGTTCAGCGTGCGGCGCTTCCGGCAGCGGCACCTCTGCAAACAGCGGCGAGTTGGCCAGCGGATCGGCATCGTCAGGCGTCTGGACCAGCGGCGCTACGGTTTCAGGCTTTGACGTAAACTCAGGCTCAGGCTTCTGCTCAGGCGCAGCGGTCAGCGGTGCACCGCCCATCAGCCCCAGAGGATCGTTATCTTCAGCGGGTGCTGCGTCTTTCGGCAGCGGATCGTCTTTGGGCGACAGACTGTTATTAGGCGACAGATCGTCTTTAGCAGAGAGATCGTCGGGATGGGTAAGCGGTGCGCCTCCCATCAGCCCAAGCGGATCGTCATTGCGCGCGGCGGGTGCGCTGGCAGAGCCGCCGAACAGCGCCAGCGGATCGAGCTCGTCCTTCGGCTCCTCTTTTGGCAGCGAAGGCTCGCTCTCTTTTGGCGGCACCAGCGTGCTGGGCGTAGCGTCATTGAAGATGCTGTCGCTTTTAAACAGCGCCTCGTCGCTAAACAGCGAGTCGGTATTAACGTTTTTACGCTCTAGCTGGGGATCGCTATTCTGGAACATCGCCAGCGGATCCTCGGCGTTGCGTTCCGGCTCTTTGGGCTGTGAGAACGGATCGTGAGATTCAGCAGGCTGTGGTCTGGCGCGGCTGCTTGAGATGCTGTCGGAGATAGAGAACTCCTGCATCAGGCTGTCCCAGATCTCCGTAGGCACCGCCGTAGGCGCGGCGTCCGCTTGCGCAGCGTCGCTGGCTGGCTTCGATGCTGGCGCTGGCGCGGCGGCAGGTTTCGGCGGCGGCGGCGTAATCACCGCTGCCGGACGGCTTACCGGCGCAGCCTGCTGTTGCAGGCTAGTAACTTCGATGCGGTAGTCATCAATACCCAGGATGTCGCCATCCTGCAGTTCGACCTGGCGTCCGCGCTCCAGGGGAATATCGTTCAATGCCACGCGGGTCACGCTGCCCCGGTTGGTGATGTGGCACTCGCCCTGAGCATCCACATGGACAATGGCCTGCAGGCGGGAGATCGTGCGGTCGTTATCCGGCAGCACCAGATTGTTATCCGTTCCGCGGCCAATGGTGCCACCGGGCGCATAAAATTCGAAGCTACTCGTGGGTGGCTGATGGCCAGGTTTTGTCGAAATAATCGTGAATCGCATAGCGTATTCCTGCTGGTATGGTTAGCACTCAAACGCAGCCGCTCTTAAGGAAGAATGGCTGCGTTTGGGGGCGAATAAGTTGATTAAGAAAAAGCTGAATGGTGCAAATAGATACGTCTTGGAAATAAGTTACAAGTTTTTTAAGGGCTAAGACTTAACTGCATGATTAATACTATTTATTCTTATATTGCTTCGCTTGCACTGAAAGACCAATTACTTAAGATAAAAAACCGATCTTAACAAGTAATGCATAAATCAGACCAACCCCAAAGCCTAACCCCATAAAATAGCCATTTCTATAAAAACCGCGTATCCATGAAAGATCATAGTGCTTTCTTATTAAGTCACCCGCCTCTGGCTCTATCCACCTTTTATTATCAATCGGAATGCGCTTACCCTTTAGAATCATAGAGATAATCGATACGCGATATCCAAACCCTTTCACGCCTAACTGCTCATAAAAATAGTAATCTTCAAAGCGAATAATTGAATGATCGACTAACAGTTGAAAAACACTTGCAAGCTCGTTTCTATACTTCCGATAATAGATGTAGTTAATAATAAGAGTGTATATCCAACTGAACATTAGCATTAATAGGAATGTCAACTTAATCATATGCAAAATCATTTTATGCAGACTATCAGCAGTATATGAAAAAGCCAGTCACCGCTCTTCAGCAAGCAGCACTCATTTTTACTAATATCATCCTCAACATTTAAAAAACCCACTAGTACTTATAACCGACGAAAGATAATATTAGTAAAATACATAAAAGGACACTACCTAGCTTGACTTTACAACCATAATTTTTAACCCATATCAAATCAAAATCCTTTAATAGAGTCTGACAAGCTTCTGGCTCAAGCCAGCGAGTACGAGTTAACTTAACTCTCTTACCTTTAAGAATTAAGAAAAGAACCATTACTCTTGCACCAAAACCCCAAAAACCTAACATTTCCAAAGTCTGGTAATCATTGTCATGCAATAATCTATTATCTTTTAAAAGCTGAAAAATACCCGCTAATCTTTTTGAGTATCTTTTATAATCCATCAAAAAAGACACAACAATTAGAATCCATACTATAAATAGAAACAAAACAAACAGTGAATAAATGTGTTTGGCATCCACACTAATTTCCACCATAAATCAAATAGTTTGTTACTTGACCAGCATATCCACCGACTGTGGCTCCTATTGATGAACCAGCCGCACTGACAATAACACCGCAGGCTATAGTTCCCATACCTACAGTAGGTACACCTAGTGCTAAGCAAACCGGAGTTGTTAAGGAAGCAGCTAAAGCTGCACCTGCTACTCCACCACCGAAGTTACAATATCCTCTAAATGGCAACCTAGCTATTTATATAGCATCAACAAAACAGTAGTAACAGCCAACCAAAAAGTAACTATGTAAGCTTGGATTTTGTATAGACGATGCAATTGCATTATCCAACTAATCCTTGAATCAGGTAATGACTGTATAAATTCGTATGCTTCTAGCTGAACATAACGCTCGCGTGTAAATTTTATTCTTACACCTTTATATAGCCTTACAAACCAGATTATTTTTTGATAGTTAGCAAATGAACCAAAGTATACAGCGTAGTTTGTCATTATATCAATATCAAAACCATGACTGCGGTACTCTGCCAACAACTCTTCATATTTTTCTTTATTACTTCTAAATTGACTTGAATTAAATAGGTCAATTATTACAATCATTAAAAATGAAATGGCAGATAAAGATATAAGAACATTTTCAGCACTCACAATATTTTATCCATTATAAATCCAGTAAATCCTCCAGCTACTTCACTTCCTGAATATCCTCCAGCGGCTGCGCCAACTATAGAGCAAGCAAGTGTTCCGACACCTCCACTAGCAAGTCCCAGACCTACACATATGCCACTTCCTAACAGAGCACCATATTCCCCAGCATACATTCCACCCACAATACCAGCGCCGAACATACTGTATTTTTTTACCGCAACTTTCGCACATTCACCTTCGCGTCCGGTGGTACAGGCATGGTACACATCGTTAGTGGTGTTCATAAATGAGAGGCCTAACGCCACCCATCCGCCCGCTTTCATAAAGCTCGCTGCTTTTGCTGAGCGGATTATGTAGCTGGCGTATCCGGGGATGGTGCCTACCCCAACCGTGCTCCACTCATGAATAATCGCGCGTGTGGACAAGCCCAGTGCTCTTTTGATGCTCTCGTAGCGGTCTATGTTCAGCGACATACGACCGAGGCTATTTAGCAGCGGCTTAAGCTGGGCGAACAGCGCGTTTCGCTCCGTATAAAACTGCTGACCAATCAGCGTGCCCTGCGTACGGAACTGGTTCTGGTAGGTCTGCTCTATTTTGACCAGAATCGACTCAATCTGGTGAAAATATCTTTCCCCCGCCTCTCCCGCCGTTCCAACAACCTTCTCTCCCAGGGAGGTCAGCGCCGCAATGTGCTGATAGTTCTTGTTCAGGAATGCCGCTACATTGTCATCCGTTGTTGCCAGGGCCGCGTTCACTTTTTGCTTCGCCATAATTATATGATTAAGCTGATACACCTGATTCTGATTCGCCGGGTCGGCGACTATCAAAATCTGTCCGGGCCTGACCCAGCGCATATCCCTGTTGAGATGCATAAAGTAGCGGGCCGCTTCGCTGTTCGGATTGTTAAACAGCAGACGCGCCTGGAGATCTAAGTTTCCCGGCTGCTGTACCACGCAGTATCCGGGGGCTACAGTAGATTGTGTTCTCATCTTTAATCCCTGTTAAATCGCTTTAACAGCAACCTCTGCCCGCTGTTTTAAAGCGACATGAGAAGACGATTTCTCATTTTTACTAAAAATGATTTTGAAATTCGTTCAGCCTGTTAAAAGAACACCTGTTAACCTGACGTAGCATCGCAAACGATTTCAAAATACGGTCTGTAAAAATGATTCTACTGCGAACCTGCCATTCTCTGTAATGTATTTGTGCTATCCATGCTATTACAGCTTGTGCTATTTAATCTTACAAGAACTACCTGGTGCCTTTACCGTAGATATTATTAATAGCTTCGCTATTAGCGATAAGCGTACATTTCAATACTTGATACTCACCCGGAAGTGAGCCGCCGATCTTTTCTTTAAGCTGATTATCAATGGTTTTGTCTGCCTCTTCGAATAACTCAGCGGACACGTTACTTGCTTCAAGCCACGCAGATGCGCTGACCTTAGCATCGCTCTTTAAAGATTCACCATCAGCAATTTTGCCAATGCAGCGATTTTGCACCCAGTTACTAAAAATTTGCTGCTGAGAAAAGCTATTTACTTCCGGCAGCGTTTTCGCAGAAACGTCGAAAAAGGTGATTACCAGGAGAAATGCTAACAAAGTTTTCATTTAGGCTCCACGGTATGGTGTAGCAAGAAACTTAGTTAATAAAAAACCTTTAAACAACCAATTTAGCATTCAAATAAGCTCACTTTAAAAAATAACCTCATTTGGGTACTAAGTTAGTACATTTATGCTTTGCATTTACTCGATCTTAAAAATACTTAGTTCACCTTTCGCATTTTTTCGCAGGTTGAATTGGGCAGCATAATGTATCGCCTCATTCCCATCTGTAACCTTAAGGGCTACATCGTATTCACCAGCCTCCCAGTCAATACCGTTCCATTGATGGCAATCATGGGCATCTAACCTAACAACAGGTGAGTAGGTAGCAGGTTCAGAAATGGTTCTCCACTCCCCTCCCTCTCGTTTCATAACCGTTGGTGCATGGCTGCTTAAAGAGTTATCGAGACTTGAACCAGAAGAAATACTGAAACATGGCTCATTGTTTTTTAGCCTCACCAACAACGGTTCATACTGAGCAGAGTGTGAGATGCAGCCGCTACTGATAAAAGCAACTACCAAAGCGACTGTCAATATTCTCATAACCAAACCCGCTGCCTTTAACGTTTAAAAGCGCTTGCGAAAAACAGTGCTACCTATCAGGTACAATTTATTACATAAATTGCTGTGTAATGACATCAACTCTATCTTTCATCGTTTTCTCAATGCAATCTGTATCAGCCCTACATTCATTACGTTTTTTTAGCCAGTTCATTTGAGTTGCTTTAATGTTGTTTAAGGTGGTTTTGTCATCGGGCATAATTTTTTGTTGTTGCATCAACAATGTCTTGTAAGCTTGATTAACGCTATTATCCCAAGAGGCCAGCTCATTATTACTACATATAGCTTTTTCCGTTGGATTCAGGGATGCGTGGCAACTAAAGGAAGGGCTTATTTTTTCATTAATTTGAATACGCTTCATTACTAAATAGCTATTATCGTACCAATTTGTAATAAGTGTATTACGTTCTAGTAACGCAACCCAATTACCAATATCTTCACCTTTTGGACCAAACTTACCCTCTTTACAGACTATACTCACCGGTAATACATTTTGCGCTTTCAAACCATAGTCTTCTGCTTTAGGGTTCTGTGGTGCAACATGGCGCTTACCCGAAGTGGATTCAAGTAACTTATCTAGGGAAATAGTCTTATTTAACTGATAGTTAGGATAAGAACAATTTACCGAGTTATCGAGATTACCATTGATATTTTCTCTATTAATCACCACTTTCCTACCAATATAATGGGGATCATTGATAGTAGTACCGGTACTCGTGGTGGCCTCATTATCTAACTGTACAGCGGTAACCCGCCACTCTCCGATTAACTCATTGATTTTTTGTGATGAGTCGTCAGCATAACAGTATCCCGTTAACAAAGCTAGCGAGATAAAAAAAGGTATTTTTAAAATATTCATTAGTATTGCCCATTAAGAAATAGGTTAACTTCATCTCTGCGGCGGTTAACTAAGCCTTTTTGAATTTTAGCACCACTATAAACAATTTTACTTATAAGTGTCATTGCATCACTTACTTGGCCATTATTAATATAGTTGCAAACTTTATCAAGAAAAGTAGCCGGGTTATAAGCAAAGCATACAAGTGCATCAAATTCATATTGACGCAGTGGCACAGCTATACGTCTTCTTACTGAATTAACGTAGGCTGGCACAGTCAATTCAAGGAGTTTTTTTTCTTGCTCTGTAGTTAACTTTAAAAGATCTTTATTATCTTTAGCAAACTGAAACGCAGTTGTACCTTTTTTTCCAGCACCTTGACTCGCTTTTTCCGCCTCTTCTTCAGAAAGACCTAACGATAGAAGTCTTGTTTTCACCTCGGCATTGGTTCTATGACCCATATCATAACCAGGGCCAAGCGTTACTCCACTTATTCCACCGGGCCAATGTAGATGATTACTAACTCCCGCTTGGGCTTCATGACGGTAAATAAAATTGAATCCACTTGTCGAGATATTCATCGATGAACACGGTTGACGTCCTACATTACCATTAATCGGTGGTGCAGGCGCTCGGGTGACATTTTTCTTACCCAGCGCGGTCATGGTTTTACGGCCAGCAATCCCGTCAACATGGAGATTCTTTTTACTTTGAAAAAGTCGTACCGCATTTTCTGTTTTACTACCAAAAACCCCGTCTGGATAAATGTCATATCCTTCAGAGTTAAGCATTTTTTGAAGGCTTTTTACTTCAGGCCCTTTATATCCAAAACGTAAAGTTGACATACACATTTTCCTTAGGTAAATAATTGCAACCCCCAAAAGGGGATTGCAATTTTACTATTACGCTTCTTTGTTTTCTTTGATATTCCAGCCAGCGCTGCTTTCAGCCCCTTTACCGCCAGCAGAAGTCTGTTCCCAGTACTGCTGTTTTACTTTCGCAGCCTGGAATGCGTAAGCAATACCAACCAGATCACCATCATCGGAACCGGTATACTGAACAGACGTTACCAGCACATCTTCCAAAGTAATACGACCGTATTCCACCTGCTGACCACCTGCTTTGCAAACAGACAGTTCAACTTTAGCCAGGTGTTTACCGCTAGCGCAGTGCTTCAGGATAGCGGTCGTTGATTTGTCGATCAGCGCATTAACGTGCAGGTCGTTGAAGTTAACTTTACCAGCACCGCCGCCGCCGCCAACGCTCATGTTACCCGGCTGGGACGCTCCCCAAGTAAAGGAAATAATATCAGTCCAACCAGTATGATTCGAATCTTTCGATTCACCTGTAACACCTTCGACCTTCAGGAACATATCAATAGCCATAGTATCTACTCTTCGTGATTGAAAATTATTGCTTTCAAAAAAGCACTTATATGGCAAACAGGAAAGCATGGGGCTGAATAAAACCGTCCATATTTTACCTCTGCCTCTAGCCTAAACGCTGTTAAAGCGTTCAGATCATCCAGAGCGGTAGCATGAGCAACCCCTCTAAATCTGGTTCATTCGCGAACTATTACGCGAATGAGTAATATTGCAAAATAGAGCAACATTTAAATCCGTGATTTTAACTTTTCCGCCACATAATATACTGCGACCGATGCAGACAATGACACTACCAAAATTAGTGCGTTGACCGCTTGCTTTATAGTGCTACCGGCCCACTCAAAGACAATGAGGTAATAGCCTACTACGGTAAAAAGAAGCATGGCCGACATAAATAGAAGCGCATAAACAGCCATATAGATGATGATTTTTTTAAGCAATTATGGCCTCTGCCAGCATTCAGTAAAACCATTTTTCTTCAGCAAATGATTTTACTGAAGTGCCTGTCATCTCTAAATGAGTTATTCATGTAAAGCAAACTTATAACGTATCTTACTAACCAAATATGTTAAGACTTACTATTGTGGATTATCATCAAGCCAGGTGTGATCCGGTTGGCCGATTATCACTTGCGAAGTTAACTTATCAAGCTCATCGCTATGGTACAGCCGTAAACAGTTTAGGGTTACGCCTTGTATCGCAGGTTTTCGTTCAGAATGAAACCCGTTAGTAAAACCTTTATATTTATCGATAAGAGCATTGACCTTATCATTGCCATTTTCAATATCGAAAGGCACCCACTCCAGCAATGCATTACCGCTGCGTGCGGCGTCCAGAGAAAATTGACTTTTATCATCTACAACTTGTGCAAGACAACGTGACAACACCATATCTTTTACAACTTGCTTATACGGCATTTTTTTTATAAACAGAACAGGATCATTAGTCGCATTTGCTGTCATTGCAGTAGCGAACAGAACAAGGCCTAAAAGCACATTTTTCATGGTAGCCATTCCTCGCAGCGTAAAAAGATGATCTTGTACTCGCCATTTGTCCCCTAGAAGGGCCGGGTTGATCTACAACCCGGCTTTTTAACTATTACGCTTCTTTGCTCTTCAGCGACGGCAGCTTCGATACCAGACGCAGGGAAACGGTCAGACCTTCTAACTGATAGTGCGGACGCAGGAAGAACTTCGCCGCGTAGTAGCCTGGGTTGTCTTCGATCTCCTGCACCTGCACTTCCGCTGCGGCCAGCGGTTTGCGGGATTTGGTCTCCTGAGAGGAGTTAGCCGGGTCGCCGTCGACGTAGTTCATCACCCAGTCATTCAGCCAGCGCTCCATCTCTTCACGCTCGCGGAAGGAACCAATCTTGTCGCGCACGATGCACTTCAGGTAGTGCGCGAAGCGGCAGCAGGCAAACAGGTACGGCAGGCGTGCCGCCAGACGGGCATTGGCCGTCGCGTCCGGATCGTGATACTCCGCCGGCTTCTGCAACGACTGCGCACCAATAAAGGCGGCGAAGTCGGAGTTCTTGCGGTGGATCAGCGGCATAAAGCCGTTCTTCGCCAGTTCGGCTTCACGACGGTCGCTGATGGCGATCTCAGTCGGGCACTTCATGTCCACGCCGCCGTCATCGCTCGGGAAGGTGTGACACGGCAGGTTCTCTACTGCCCCACCTGATTCCACGCCGCGGATGGAGGTGCACCAGCCGAACTCTTTGAAGGAGCGGTTGATGTTGGCGGCCATCGCGTAGGCGGCATTGGCCCATGAGTAGCTGTCATGGTTCGCGCCGTCGGTCTCTTCTTCAAAATCGAAGCTGTCTACCGGGTTAGAACGAATGCCATAAGGCAGGCGCGACAGGAAGCGCGGCATCACCATGCCCAGATAGCGCGCATCTTCGGATTCACGCAGTGAACGCCAGGCGGCGTATTCGGTGTTCTGGAAAATCTTGGTCAGATCGCGCGGGTTTGCCAGCTCCTGCCAGGACTCCATCTGCATCACGCTTGGCGCAGTACCGGTGATGAACGGGCAGTGTGCCGCAGCACCAATGCGCGCCATCTCGCTCAGCAGCTCGACATCCTGCGGGCTGTGGTCAAAGTAGTAGTCGCCCACAATGCAGCCAAACGGCTCGCCACCGAACTGGCCATACTCCTGCTCATAGACTTTTTTGAAGATGGGGCTCTGATCCCAGCCCACCCCTTTATAGCGCTTGAGGGTGCGGCCCAGCTCCTGCTTGGAGATGCTCATAAAGCGAATCTTCAGCATCTCATCGGTTTCGGAGTTGTTTACCAGGTAGCTCAGACCACGCCACGCGCTCTCCAGCTTCTGGAACTCGTCGTGGTGGATGATCTGGTTCACCTGCCGGGAGAGCTGCTCGTCGATACCGGCGATCAGGTTCTGGATGGTACGGTAGGTGTCGTTAGAAAAGGTAACCGTGTTCTCCAGCGCCTGCTGCGCCAGGGTTTTTACCGCGCTCTCTACGGCTGAACGGGCCTGGTCAGTCTTCGGGCGGAACTCTTTGTTCAACAGCGCGCTGAACTCATCCTGGCTAAACGCCTGCCCCGCCTGCTGCTCATGTTGTTGAGAAGGATTGCTCATCGATTACTCCTCGTTACCTTTTACGCTATCGTCATTTTTTGGCATCTGGCTCAGGGATTTGAGCAGGGTCGGATCCTGAAGGATCTTGGCGATCAGCTCTTCTGCACCATTCTTACCGTCCATGTAGGTCAGCAGGTTGGAGAGCTGCGTGCGCGCCTCCAGCAGCTTGTTGAGCGGCTCAACCTTGCGTGCAATCGCATCCGGCAGGAAATCTTCCATGCTTTCAAAGGTCAGATCGACGTTCAGCTTGCCGTCGCCGGTCAGCGTGTTGTCCACGTGGAACGCCACGCGTGGCTTCAGGGCTTTCATACGCTCATCGAAGTTGTCGAGGTCGATCTCCATGAACTTACGCTCGTCAACCGCAGGCAGGTTCTCAACCGGTTTGCCCGCCAGGTCCGCCATCACGCCCATTACGAAGGGAAGCTGGATTTTGCGCTCCGCACCGTAAATCTCTACGTCATACTCAATCTGTACGCGTGGCGCACGGTTACGTGCGATAAATTTCTGCCCACTGTTACTCATTGCCATGATGCTCTCCATCAAAGATGCGCTGTGAAAATGTGGCGACCAGCATCAGGCCAGACGCCGTTACAGGGTTATGCGTCAATCGCGACGCCCAAAAATGTTTTCCAGTTGATGCACGCCATCCGGGGCCAGATCCCGAATGATGTCCATAAAGTTGAGTTCGATTAGCTTCTGCACCCGGTCAATCATCAGCGGCGCGGGATGGCTAGGTTCATGCTGAGCGAAATAGTGCTTGGCTTTCTCCAGCATCAGCTGCGCATCAGCGCGGCTGGTGACCTGCACGCTGCGCCAGTCGGCGGCGTACTGAACCGGCTGGGGCGCAGGCGCGGAGGGGGTTTCCTCGCTTGCAGGCGCAGCGTCCTGCGGCGCTGGTGCCACATTGCCGTCGGCTGACTGGCAGGCGTTAGCCACCAGCCCAACGGTTTTTTGCAGCTGCTCCATCTCTGGCACGCCGCTTTCGCTCAGGTAGCCAATCAGCAGTTCGCGAATGGTTTGCAGACGCTCGTGGATCTGCACCACTGCCTCAATACCCGGCTGGCCGCCGCGCGCCAGTTCGTCAATGAGCCGCGCCCGGCCACCCGGGTAGTCGGCACATTCGGTTTTACTGCCGTCCAGCAACGCCTGAGCATCGCGGAGCGAAATCTCATCGCCGCTGGAGCGCAGCAGCGGTGCAACGCGCAACGCGGCGGTGAGATCTGACTTATCGCTTAGCGCGGCCAGAGCGTTAATGCGGTAGATCGGATCGGTTTCGCCATACTCCTCCAGCAGCGGATAGAGCGGCTCCCAGTAGAGCGAGATCGCCTGCTGGATTAACAGCAGCCCATCGGCATAGCCTGCTAGCCCGCGACGCTTGGTCCAGGCGTGGGTTAACGCCATGATCACCCGCAGATCCTTGGTGCGCTCCAGCAGACCGGTGGCCAGCTTCTCCACCGTAGTCCAGTCGGCAGGCTCAGCGGGAATAATGGTGGTGCCAAACTGCTGCTCGGCTTTCCCCTGGCTGGCCTGCTCCATCGCCTGGTAGTCAGCGTCATATTCCAGATTGTCGCCGCAGGGTTTCTCCGGGCTTATCGGGGTAAGAAAGTGATCGATGCTCATCAGATACCTGCTTATTCAAACATGGGCGGATAAAGCCCGTGACGTCCGGGTCTGGCCCCGCCTGCGGGATCGAACAGCAGCGTAAAGAGCTGTCCGGTAAAGTTACCGCTGTGAACATGGGTGTAGAGCGGATACCCATCGCTGCGGTTGGTCCACCAAAAACTGGTCTGCCGCTGCGGGTCAAAACACTCTGCCGCCTGCGGCCAGCTCAGCGTGCAGCGCTCTTCGCCTTCATAGCCAATGACATCAAGAATGTCAGAGCGCACCTGCGGCTCTGCGAGCTGTGGCGAGGGAATGGCCATCAGCGCCTGATCCAGCTGTTCCGCAGAGAAGGTGTTGCGCACGGCGTGCAGCAGGACGCGACCCAGCTGCTGATACCAGCTTTCCGCCTGAGCCAGCAGGCGCGGCGACCACTCGGTCGGGTTAAAAGAGAGCTGGGCGCACACCGGATAACGGCGGCCAACGCTGTCGCGCCCCGGCAGCAGACAGCCCATCTGCACCATCTGACTGCCAAGCATGGGCGGCACCACAAAATTCCACACCGGCGCGGCGCTGAAGTCGCGCTCGCCGCTGCGGAGCTCCTCCTGCTGCCAGGCGTGCAGACCTACCTGAAACCAATGCGACCACTGGCGCTGCAGCGAGTCGGGAAAGCGACGCTGTAAAAAATCGCCGGCACTGGGTAATTTTCCGTACCAGCTTGTCGCGGGGGTATTCGTCATACGGCTATCCTTGCGATTAAGGGCATGAGAAACGAGGAAGCTGGAACGGGTTGCGAATACTGTTTGGCGCAAACTCCAGCGTGACCTGATGGCCATCTACGGTAAACGTCGCCTGCCGGCTCAGACTGCCGCCGCCTGGGCTGATACGTGCTTTATCAAAGAAACGGTTAAGCGCCCAGGCGCCGTTGGTGACCAGCGTCGAGGTACTGCCGTTCGCCAGCCCCAGCTGCATACGCACCTGGTTTGTTCCGCCTGGCCCCGGCCAAGTCATGATCTGCACCGCCTGCGGCCCGTGGCTGTAACGCAACATCTGACCGTCTACGTCCAGGGTCAGATTGAGAATAGTGTTGTCCATGCGGACGGTGCGCACCGTAACCTTATAGGATGGCGTCGCAGCACCGCTGGCAAAGAAGGCATCGCGAATCGACTGCGCCTGCTGGAAGGGACGCAGCAGCCCTTCGCTGCCCGGTAGCGTTTTGCCATCAATGCCCGGCATAAAGCGCCAGCTCGACTGTGTGGTGTCGACTTTATTGGTCAGGTTGTCGCGAAAGAAGGCATCCATCAGGCCGGTTCCTGGGGCAAACATTCGCGCCAGATCGTCCGGCGTCACCTCACTGCTGGCGCTGCGCACCAGCGGGTAGCGGCCCGCGATAGCCTGACGGCAGAAGCTGCCCACTTCGACATTAATTCGCTTACGCACGTTATCGAGATCGCGGCGCTGGGTGTCGCTGCTTGCACCGACCGCCATATTGCTGAACATGGTCTGCAAGCCGCCCGGCAGGCGACCCGCGCTGGCCTGCAGGCGGCTGATAGCTTCCCCGCCCGGCGCTGGCATGCCGCTGTTCGCCGCATCCTGCACGGCGGTCAGATAGCGATACAGCTCATCCACCTGCTTGAGGAAATCATCAAAGACGATGGTTTTGCCGCCCTTCTCCAGGGGCTGTGCCAGCTCTATCATCGGCGCGTAGTGGTCAGTCACCAGCTGCTCCGGTGCCTGGGTCATCACGGCTCCCTGCTTCGGCGCGCCGTCGTTATTGCTAAACAGTGCCTCCAGGGTACGCGTGGCGCGGTTGTTCTGCTCTTTGGCCTGCGCGGCATCCGCTGGGCTCGGCGCTTCACGGGAAAGGGTCAGAACCTTGCTCAGGTTCATCACCAGACGTCGCAGCGGCGAGTTGCTGCTGGAGAGCAGCCGGGCGGTGTTAATGCGCTGGGAGAGATCGGCGCTGTTGTTGAGCTGAATGTCAGCCAGGAAGCTGTCCCAGTTGGCGATAAAGTCGCGCATATAGAGCTGACGCACGGCGTTGTCGGTCTGCTGCTTATCCTCCTGGGCCGAGGTGCTTCCCAGCACCCAGGCGTCATCTTCATGCAGGGCGGTAGTGACGCTATCGATTTGCCCGTTGAAGCTTTTCCAGTAGCCGTCTGGCGTATACAGGCCCGGAACGCCCTCGCTCACCGGTTTACCGCTTTTACGGGAAAACACCAGCTCGCTCTGCGGTCCGCCGAGCATCGACAGTGATACCGGCTTGAGGTTTTCGTCATGCTCCAGCAGGCGCTTAAGGCGACCGTACACCCGCGTCGAGAGCGGCTGCTGGTTGATGAGTGCCCGCTCGCGAGCCACCAGCGCCTCGTCTTGCGCATAAGGCGACGCCTGGATCTGCGGCTCCAGCAGCTGAGTCAGATGCCACTCCAGCTCGCGCAGCTGCGCCTGGGTTACGTTTTGCGGCAGGTTGCGCTCCAGGTTGAGCATGACCCACGAGTGCAGGAATTTGCCGTCGTAGTGCTTCGGCTGGTAGAGCATCTGGTAGGCCTTCAGCGCTTCGTAGCTGTACTCTACGTCGCTGCCGTTGTCATTGCGTAACCAGGTGGTGATGTGCATCGCGACGGCGGGCAGCAGCATCTGCTCCAGCGCTTTTTGGTACAGCGCCTGCGATGCGTTGCTGACGTCATACCCGCGATACAGCCCCATCCGCCGGGTGATCGGCGGTTCGTTGATATCAAACTCGCTGCTTTTCGGCAGTTCAACCAGGCCATTAAGCAGCGGCAGCAGCGCAAACAGGTCACGCTGCTGAAGGTTTTGCAGCGCCTTACTCTGCTGTTCCACCTCCGGCACTTTCGCCTGTACCTCTTTGAGGTAGGCGCTGTTTTTACCGTAGCTGGTCAGCCACAGGCCACCTAAAATCACCAGCAGGGCCAGCAGCGCGGCATAACCAGACCAGATCACCGCCCGGTTGCGCAGCTCCCACCAGCGATTCTCCCCGGCGATGCCCGCTTCCTGGAAAATGACGTTTTGCAGCAGATTCTTAATGAAAAAGCTCTGCCCTTTGGCTCCCGGGATCGGGGCCTCTTTGCTTACCGAATCCCAGTTATCCGCCTCGTTACCCTCTGGCAGCGAAAGCGCCCGGTTCAGCTCGCCCATCACCCGGTCAAACGGCATGCCCTCCTGGGTGCCGCTGGCAAAGTAGATCCCGCGCGGCGAAAACTCGGTTTCAAAGTTGGAGCGGGCAAACACCGTGCTCAGGTAGTCCGCCAGCAGCGGACGTAGCGCAGCGAACTCCTGCGGGAAGAGCCAGGCTTCGGCGCGGGTCTTTGCATCGTGCTCCTGGAGCATGGTCTCTGGCAGGCCCGCATCCAGACGCTGCTGCAGCAGGGAGAACTCTTGCTCGAAGTTCCCCATCAGGTCAAAATCGGCCTGCTTAGCTTTTTCCCACGGCAGGGTAAAGCCCCAGATCTGGTCGCGCTGGGCCTTATCGAAATCGGAAAACCAGGCGCGGAAGCCTTTAAGCAGATCGACCTTGGTGACCATGACATAGACCGGGAAGCGAATGCCCAGCTGCTCGTGCAGCTCCGACAGACGCTGGCGCAGGTTTACCGCCTGCTGGCGGGAGGCCTCGGCGGACTGCGTCAGCAGATCGGAGATGCTGATGGTGATGATGACGCCGTTGATGGGCTGGCGACGGCGGTATTTACGCAGCAGCTGAACAAAGCTGAGCCACTCCCCGGCATCCTGCGCCTGTTCGCTCTCCTGAGTCGTGTAGCGGCCTGCGGTATCCAGCAGCACCGCCTCATTGGTAAACCACCAGTCACAGTTACGGGTGCCGCCAATACCGCGCAGGGCCGTTTTCCCAAAGCGATCCGCCAGCGGGAACTGGAGGCCAGAGTTGGCCAGCGCGGTAGTTTTACCCGAGCCCGGCGCGCCGATGATCACATACCACGGCAGCTGATAGAGATACTGGGTGCCAAAGCGTTGCGTCCACTGCGCGTTGCGGTTGCCCGCCTTGCTGAAATGGGCTTTCTTCAGCATCTGCGCCGCTTCATCAAAACGGCTGGCCAGGATCTGGTCTTCGCTATTCAGCCGCTGCTGCGGATCCACCGACTGCGGATCGGTCGTATCCTCTTTGAGCTTATCCATCAGCTTGCGGTTGAGCCAGGCGTTATAGAGGCGAGGCACAATGTGGCTCTGGGCCCAGATAAAATAGAGCACCACGATGCTGATGATACGGTTCTGTTCTGATTCGAGCGGCCGGGTATCGACAATCGATAGCAGCGGGCCAATCATCCAGATCACCGCCGCCAGGGCTGTCACACCAAGGAAGCCCCACAGCAGGCGATTGGTGAGAATGGAGAGAAGTGTTGTCAGCATCCTAGTTTCCTTGCGGCAATCCGTTCAGCTCAGCCTGGGTATTTTCAGGCGATACCAGCAGAGTAATTTCCACGCGGCGGTTACGGGCGCGGTTTTCCGGCGTCGTATTTGGCGCGATGGGGTCCATCTCCCCTCTTCCCTCGGCTTTCACACGCTGGGGCTGCGAGAGGCGATCCTGCAACTGCTTTTGCACCGACCGGGCGCGCTCAAGAGAGAGCTCGTAGTTAGAGGCGAAGCGAGCGCTGCGGATCGGCACGTTATCGCTGTAGCCCACTACCAGAATCTTGCCGCTCACGTTGTTCATGGCCTGGGCAATACGCTCGATAACCCGGTCGTAGCGGTCTCTCACCACCGTCGAGGCAGAGGCGAACAGCCCATCTCCTTTGAGGATCACCACGCTGCGGTCCGCTTCGTCTTTCACCGCCACCAGCCCCGCCTCGATCTCCGGCTTCAGGAAGCCGCGCAGATTCAGGACGGCAGGCAGACGCTGCGCGGGCTGCTGAATAGTCGCCTCGGGCAGCGGCGTCTGGTAGATCTTCGCCAGCACCGGATTGGTGCTGTCACCGAGCCGCCAGTTGAGAATGATGTAGAACAGGCAGGCGGCGAATCCGGCAAGCGCCACGCAGGCCCAGAGCGGCACCATGGGCCGCCACAGCTTGCGCAGTACCGGCTGGTCCTCCGGGTGCGGAGAGAGCGGCGGCGGATAGCTGCCGCGCACGCCACGGATCATCTGCCACAGCCGCTGCTTGATGGTTTCAAGCTGGGTACGGCCGTTATCCAGCACCCGGTAGCGCCCTTCAAAGCCTAGCAGTAGGCAGTAGTTAATCATCTCCAGCAGCAGAATGTGCTCACGCGGGTTCTGCGACAGACGCGCCAGCAGCTGGAAAAACTTCTCCCCGCCCCAGGTTTCGTTGTGGAAAGTGACCAGCAGACCGCTCCCGGACCAGACGCCGCTGCTTCCCCAGGGCGTCAGCGCGGCAGCTTCATCCAGCGCCGTACAGAGACAGTAGCGCGCACCGACGATGGTTTCATACGGTAGCCCTGCCTGCTGACAGCGCACTTCGAAGCGCCGGATCTCATCGATTAAACGCTGACGTAGCCCAGCCTGATCGTCATGGGATACTGAATGACGGATCTGCGGGATAGCGTTGAGCAGCGGATTCGCCGCTGCCACCAGAAGGTTATTGCTGCTTGCTCCGGTAAATGCGGCATCGTTGCCGGAAGCCTGTCGTTCCTGCATGTTAAGCGCTCGCTTTATTATTCTGTTGGGCTACGAATGGCCCAAAACGCCATATCCAGTCCTGGAAATTCGCCTGCCAGATGCAGGGCAAACGCGCCGGACTTATCCATTTCGTTCCACAGCTCGCCGCCTTTCTCCAGCTCAAAATAGCTGTATCCGGCATGCCATGGGATTTGCGGCGGAGCCACCGGCATCGCGCGCAGCCCAATGCCCGGCAGCTGGAGCTGCACCAGATCGCGGATTTTAGAGACGGGGGCAACCTTCATCTGTGCCGGGAAATGCGTTTGCAGATGCTCGCCTGGCACGCTGGCTTTTACCGCCAGCACGAAACCAAACTCGCGTACCATGCTGATTTCCGGCACGGTAGCGATATTCAGGCCGTGAGAGCGCTCGTTCAGCGGCAGTTGAATCGCCTGGTCTTCCATCACCATCGACAGACCCTGACGCAGCAGCAGCATCAACTTGCTAAAGCAGCCAGCCAGATCGTCATGGTTATAGACCGGCAGCACGCTTTCCGTGGTGCGGTGAGCGGTCCAGGTTGCCAGCTCGGAGGCAAACGGCAGCCAGCTGCGCCAGAGCGTCTCCGGATGCAGCAGCGGCAGGGACTTAATATGTGAAACCTCACCAAGGTGACGGTTCAGCAGCGACAGCAGCGTGAACTCAATCAGTTCAGAGGTGTTGAAGCGACCCGGCTGACGTAAACGGCCTGCGATCTGCTGGCTTCGCTCACCCAGCAGGCCGTGCAGATCGTTGATCATGCTGTAGATAGCATGGCTGTTGTTGGCGTTCAGCATTGGCGGAATGTAGCTGTTATCCAGCCGGACGTGGTTATCGTTACGCTTTTCATTGACGAAAGCGACGCCAATCGCGGTCCACTCTGCCGTCAGATCTTTCTCCAGCATGAGCTTCAGGCGCAGGCGGCCAAACTGTACCGTGGCCTCCCCTACCGACAGGGCGTTATCATCTTCCACCTCCTCTTCAAACGTGACAAAGCGTGCCAGCGAGGCCTTCTCTTCGCTGAAGACCACCTCTTCACGTTCGCCCCGGCGTACCGGCAGCGCCAGCACGACCTTTTCACCAGAGAGGTTATCGGGGATCTGCAGCGGCAGCGGGCCGTTACGGCTATCCCGAAAGTGGAAAAAGGTCCCGTCGGGCATCAGTCCACTGGCGTAGCTGAGCGCCACACACCCCTGGCGCAGCATGGCCTCGTCGAGCTCCAGATCGAGAAAACCCCACAGGTAAGCGCGTTGCAGCATACCCCATTCACGAATATGGCTTTGCAGGTAGCTTTCCGCGCGCTGAAAATGGTGCGGACGCAGAAACATCCCTTCGGTCCAGACGACCTTTTCTGCTTTCGTCATGATGATCTGTTTTCCTGTTAAGAAGCGCGTTACTGGCTGATGACGCGGATCCCGTTTACGTCAAAAAAGAGAGTGGCTTGCAGTTCTTCTGCAGACCCTTTCCAGAACTGGTAGATATGGTTTTCGCCCGGTACGGGCAGAGGAAGTGACATGCGCCATTTTTTGCCGTCCAGCGCCTGGTATTCCCCCATGATCCCAATGTATCGCGCCTCAGGCGAGCTTTGTCCGCTCAGGCTTTTCGACAGTTGTCCGGGCATCAGGAAGAACACATCGCTATTCAACAGGTTTGCGCCAAGTACGGCTGACGCGTTGTTCTGCAGGGAGTAGAAATCAGCGGACATGAAGTCCGCATCCGATTTCAGCAACAATACCCTGACCTTAAGTGGCGCAGAATCATTGATTTGTGGATGGGCCTGAAACTGCAGGGTGTAGCGGGAAGGCTCGCTGTGTGAAGACGATGCGCAACCACCTATCAATGCAAAGATGAACAGCAAAAACGCCAGGGAAGCCCTGCCGAAAAAAGTCTTCTTATTCATAAGGATTCGCTCGCAAAAGCTCTATTAATCCAGGATCCAGGTGCCGTTATTATTGTTTTTACAGGCTTTACCGCTGCCATCAACGTTCACGCAGGTGGCCTTTTTCCGTGCTTTTGGTCGCACAGAGGCTTTACGAACCGTGGCTTCATACTGATCGGCTTTCACCACGGCGCGCATTGGAACGTAACCGATCAGCTCGTCTTTACCTTCGTCTGCCAGCGCCATCCAGAAGTGTTCCACCTGCCCTAACACCTCATAGGTTTTACCGGTCTCCAGCGTACGGACAACCTTGCCGCTAAAGTCAGGACGAGTCATTAGCGAGGCGGGGTAGAGGGCACGGTAAGAGGCGTTCACGGGCGTAAACTCCGCTGGCGGCGAGACCGCATTACGGTGGGTTAACGTCACGCCGTTCACCTCGTGGGTGACGATGGTATCGTCAGTCATTGCAGGCTTGGCCGGTGCTTTACACCCTGCAACCGTCATAACAAAAAGAAGTGAAATAATGAGTCGCTTGTTCATATGCTTTTCCGTAGCAATATTCTGCAGATCGTTAACAGGAGATGTGAAGTTTCACTTAAGTGCTATCATTACAGGAAGATGATAATTCAACGTACTCTTTCTATGCAAAAGGCATAGCTACCGCACGAAACTTAACGAGTAAGTTCCATTTCTCGACGGCTTTTTTTGACAACTGAGAAACAATTGTAAAGCAACTTTCCATCAATTCAATATACGTCCGCGCATGCTACCTGTTTTAAGGGCACAGCAGAGCACCATAAGTGCTAATAGTAGAATCCAATGGCTTACATGGCAAAAAAGTAACCATGGAGCATCAAAAGATTCCAGATAATTAAATAAATCTATGATTTTTTTGGCTTATTAAGTGAAACTGCAACGTGAACACATAACGCAACATAATTACAATTACCACTACTATAATTAGTAGCAATGTTTCGTTACCGTGTATATCAATATAACCTCCAAAGAGAGTAGTAGTATTTTCAAAGCATGTTTAGAAAAAACATAAAATATCCTATATAGGACAGGCTATAGATTTTCGGATGTGTAAGACTACGTTGGAATCAGGAAATAACGCACCGTGACTATAAGCCTTACAAAAGTAAACTGAATATATTCTTTTAATACCAACCTAAATAGTTTAGCTACGCTAAATTATTATTGTGGAACTTCCCAGGCAGCATTTGGCTCTGTGGCGATATGCATCGCCAATATGAGCTTACCCTTCTTTAACCTATGCTAAAACATCTTCGGGTCTTACGCCTCTGCTTTTTGATGAAACTGGAAGGCGTCTCGTGAAGTTCCCTATCGCTGCTTTCCAGCGAATGCTTATCTCCGTTATCATGTCCCCCATGCAAATACCCATCACAACAACGGTATCTGCACCTCATTTTAAATCAGGGAACTGGACACAACTTCATGAGTACACAAGAGAACTTTGACGCCCATACGCCCATGATGCAGCAGTACCTGAAGCTGAAAGCCCAGCATCCGGATATCCTGCTCTTCTACCGGATGGGTGATTTTTATGAGCTGTTCTATGACGATGCGAAACGCGCCTCGCAGCTGATGGACATCTCCCTGACCAAACGCGGTGCCTCGGCCGGTGAACCCATCCCGATGGCGGGCGTGCCACATCACGCGGTGGAGAACTATCTGGCTAAGCTGGTCAGCCTCGGTGAGTCAGTGGCCATCTGTGAACAGATTGGCGATCCGGCCACCAGCAAAGGGCCGGTTGAGCGCAAGGTGGTACGCATCGTAACGCCTGGCACCATCAGCGACGAAGCGCTGCTACACGAGCGTCAGGACAACCTGCTGGCAGCTATCTGGCAGGACAGCAAAGGCTTTGGCTACGCTACCCTGGATATCAGCTCCGGGCGTTTTCGCCTGAGCGAGCCAGCCGATCGCGAGACCATGGCCGCTGAGCTCCAGCGTACCAACCCGGCAGAGCTGCTCTACGCCGAAGACTTTGCCGAGACCGCCCTGATTGAGGGCCGCCGCGGTCTACGCCGCCGTCCGCTGTGGGAATTTGAGATCGACACCGCTCGCCAGCAGCTGAACCTTCAGTTCGGTACCCGCGATCTGGTGGGCTTTGGCGTAGAGAACGCTACACGCGGCCTCTGCGCGGCGGGCTGCCTGCTACAGTACGTGAAAGATACCCAGCGCACCTCTCTGCCCCACATTCGGGCAATCACCATGGAGCGCCAGCAGGACAGCATCATTATGGATGCCGCTACCCGCCGTAACCTGGAGATCACCCAGAACCTGGCCGGCGGCATTGAGAATACCCTCGCCTCGGTGCTCGATTGCACGGTAACGCCAATGGGTAGCCGCATGCTCAAGCGCTGGCTGCATATGCCGGTGCGCGACACCAAAACGCTGACCGAGCGCCAGCAGACCATCGCCGCGCTACAGGATGCCACTGCCGAGCTGCAGCCGGTGCTGCGTCAGGTTGGCGATCTGGAGCGTATTCTGGCGCGCCTGGCCCTGCGCACCGCGCGTCCGCGCGATCTGGCCCGCATGCGCCATACCTTCCAGCAGCTCCCCACGCTGAGAGAGATGCTGGCCGAGGTCGACAGCGCGCCGGTACAGCGGCTGCGAGAGACAATGGGTGAATTTAGCGAGCTGCGCGAGCTGCTGGAGCGGGCAATCATCGATGCCCCGCCGGTGCTGGTGCGCGACGGTGGCGTAATCGCCCCCGGCTATAACGCCGAGCTGGACGAGTGGCGTGCCCTGGCAGATGGTGCCACCGACTATCTGGATAAGCTGGAGATCCGCGAGCGCGAGAAGCTGGGCCTCGACACCCTGAAGGTGGGCTATAACGCGGTGCACGGCTACTTTATTCAGATCAGCCGCGGCCAGAGCCATCATGCTCCCATTCACTACGTGCGTCGCCAGACCCTGAAGAACGCCGAACGCTATATCATTCCCGAGCTGAAAGAGTACGAAGACAAGGTGCTCACCTCGAAAGGCAAGGCGCTGGCACTGGAGAAGCAGCTCTATGATGAACTCTTTGACCTGCTGATGCCGCACCTGGCCGATCTTCAGCAGAGTGCCAGCGCGCTGGCGGAGCTTGACGTGCTGGTTAACCTGGCCGAACGCGCCTGGACCCTTAACTACTGCTGCCCAACCTTTAGCGATAAGCCGGGCATCCGTATTAGCGAAGGGCGTCATCCGGTGGTTGAGCAGGTGCTGAACGAACCGTTTATTGCCAACCCGCTGAACCTCTCGCCGCAGCGGCGGATGCTGATCATTACCGGGCCGAACATGGGCGGTAAAAGTACCTATATGCGCCAGACCGCGCTGATTGCCCTGCTGGCCTACATTGGTAGCTACGTGCCGGCGCAGAAGGTAGAGATTGGCCCTATCGACCGCATCTTTACCCGCGTAGGCGCGGCGGACGATCTGGCTAGCGGGCGTTCAACCTTCATGGTTGAGATGACCGAAACGGCCAATATCCTGCACAACGCCACGGAAAATAGCCTGGTGCTGATGGATGAGATTGGGCGCGGCACGTCCACCTATGACGGCCTGTCGCTGGCGTGGGCCTGCGCAGAGAACCTGGCGAACCGCATTAAGGCACTGACCCTGTTTGCTACCCACTACTTCGAGCTGACCCAGTTACCGGAGAAGATGGAAGGCGTTGCTAACGTGCATCTCGATGCGCTGGAGCACGGGGATACCATCGCCTTTATGCACAGCGTGCAGGATGGCGCGGCAAGCAAAAGCTATGGCCTGGCGGTAGCGGCCTTGGCAGGCGTGCCGAAAGAGGTGATCAAGCGCGCCCGGCAGAAGCTGCGCGAGCTGGAGAGCATTACGCCAAACGCGGCGGCCACCCAGGTCGACGGAACGCAGATGTCACTGCTCGCCGCGCCGGAGGAGGCTCATCCGGCGGTTGAGGCGTTGGAGGCTCTCGATCCGGATACCCTTTCTCCGCGTCAGGCGCTGGAGTGGATCTATCGCCTTAAGAATATGGCGTAGTTTTCTGTGGGCCTGGCCTGAGCTTCTATACTTAGGTTTTCATCCAAAAAAGGAGCGAATAGATGACGATCCATAAGAAAGGTCAGGCACACTGGGAAGGCGACATCAAAGGCGGTAAAGGCACCATCTCTACCGAGAGCGGCGCATTAAAGCAGCAGCCTTACGGTTTCAACACCCGCTTCGAAGGCGCAGCCGGGACTAACCCGGAAGAGTTGATCGGCGCTGCGCACGCGGGCTGCTTCTCTATGGCGCTGTCATTGATGCTGGGTGAAGAGGGCTATACCCCGGAGAGCATCGACACTACGGCAGATGTGTCTCTGGATAAAGTTGACGGCGGCTTTGCGATTACCAAAATCGCGCTCACCAGCACGGTGAAAGTGCCCGGTATCGAAAAAGAGACCTTCGATAAGATCATCAACAAAGCCAAAGCGGGCTGCCCGGTTTCCCAGCTGCTGAAGGCTGAGATCACCCTGGACTATACCCTCAATTAATTGAGTTAAGCCGGGCGGCGGCGCCGCCTTGCCCGGCCTACGTTTTTAGTAAAAATCGTTGCCATCGGAAAGCACAAAAGAAAAAGGCCAGTCATTTGACTGGCCTTTTTTGAAATGGTGTCGCTTATTCGCGGAACAGCGCTTCGATATTCAGCCCCTGCGTCTGCAGGATTTCGCGCAGACGACGCAGACCTTCAACCTGAATCTGACGAACGCGTTCACGAGTCAGGCCAATCTCACGGCCCACATCCTCAAGCGTTGCAGCTTCATAGCCCAGCAGACCGAAACGACGTGCCAGCACCTCACGCTGTTTGGCGTTCAGTTCGAACAGCCATTTGACGATGCTCTGCTTCATGTCATCGTCCTGCGTGGTGTCTTCCGGACCGTTGTCTTTTTCATCGGCCAGGATGTCCAGCAGCGCTTTTTCGGAGTCGCCACCCAGCGGGGTGTCTACCGAGGTAATGCGCTCGTTGAGACGCAGCATACGGCTTACGTCATCAACTGGCTTATCCAGCTGTTCGGCAATCTCTTCTGCACTTGGCTCGTGGTCCAGCTTATGGGACAGTTCACGTGCGGTTCGCAGATAGACGTTCAGCTCTTTAACAATGTGAATTGGCAGACGGATCGTGCGGGTCTGGTTCATGATTGCCCGTTCGATGGTCTGACGAATCCACCAGGTTGCGTAAGTCGAGAAACGGAACCCACGCTCTGGGTCAAACTTCTCAACGGCGCGGATCAGCCCCAGGTTACCTTCCTCAATCAGATCCAGCAGAGCCAGACCACGATTGCTGTAACGACGGGCAATCTTCACGACCAGACGCAGGTTACTTTCAATCATGCGACGGCGTGATGCAACGTCCCCACGCAGTGCGCGACGCGCGAAGTAAACTTCTTCTTCAGCGGTTAACAGAGGAGAATAACCGATCTCTCCTAAGTACAGCTGAGTTGCGTCCAGCACACGCTGTGTTGCTCCCTGAGATAACAGCTCCTCTTCAGCTAACTCGTTATCACTGGGTTCCTCTTCATTCAGGACTTTCTCATCGAAAGCCTCAACTCCGTTCTCATCAAATTCCGCATCTTCATTTAGATCATGAACTTTCAGCGTATTCTGACTCATAAGGTGGCTCCTACCCGTGATCCCTGAACAAAATCTCCATACCCCTTTTCTTATGCGTGGCAGCGGCTGTTACACAAGCTGCCACGGCAAAGCAAAGGACAGTATAGCGACTTTGCCATATTATCGCTGCGGTAAATAACGCAGCGGGTTGACGGATTTCCCCTTGTAACGAATTTCAAAATGCAAACGTGTCGAACTGGTGCCGGTGCTACCCATGGTAGCTATCTTTTGCCCCGCCTTGATATCTTGTTGTTCCCGGACCAGCATTGTGTCGTTATGGGCGTAGGCACTCAGGTAATCATCGTTATGTTTGATGATAATAAGATTACCGTAACCGCGCAGAGCATTACCGGCATATACCACGCGTCCATCTGCGGTCGCGACGATAGCCTGGCCTTTCGACCCTGCGATATCGATCCCTTTATTGCCACCTTCGGTCGCAGAGAAGTTATCGATAACATTGCCATCAGTAGGCCAGCGCCATGTTGAAATTGGTGCGCTGGTTGACGTACTGCTGGCTGTCGGTTCGGTGGTACTTACATCAGAATTGCTAACCGTAGGTGCTGTAACAGGCGCTGTGACTACCGTCGCAGGCTTGTTGTTCGGCAACATTTTGTTAGCACTCTGTTCACCTGAGTCCTCAGAATACGTAATTGTCGGTTGCGGCGCAACTACTACGGTTGATTTTTGTGCAGGCGGAGTCACTATTCCTTGCTCGGAAGCATCAGCCTGAGTGATTGCATTCCCACCAGTGATTGGCGTACCGGATGAATTTCCTACCTGGAGAACTTGCCCGACATTCAGGCCATACGGGGCAGCAACGCCATTCCGCTGGGCCAGGTCACGGAAATCATTGCCGGTTACCCAGGCAATGTAAAACAGTGTATCACCGCGTTTCACAGTGTAAGTACTGCCGCCAGTATAGCTCCCTTTCGGAATGTTCCCATACTGACGATTGTAAACAATTCGACCATTTTGCGTCTGAATGGGCTGCGACGTCACCGGTTGAGGCGTCGCTGGCTGAATGGTCGTTGGCGGAGCGATAACCGGCTGAACCGGCTGAATTTGCGGTGCCGGCTGTGGTGCGCTGCCCATCTTCGGTGGAGGGGTAATTAACATCCCGGATTCGGTGCTGCTGCCGGAGGCGCTGCCGCCATCAACGGAGCTTACCGGTGCGGGTGGATTACCAGAATTTGAGCATCCTGCCAGCCAGAGCGAAACCAGTGACAGTGCCGCAATCCGGCTTAAGGTGAATGTTGGGCTTCCCGTGCTCATTTATCCCCCAAAAATGTATTTGCTTGTGCGTGTTGAAAACCGTAGCGTTATTTAACGCCGCCCCACCTTACGCTTAAACTCGCTGAAAACTTTAGGAAAAATCCGGGTCTCAGGCCAGTTCGCCTTTCACAAGCGGGACAAAGCGTACGTCTTCCACGGTTTCGATGATAAATTCGCTTCCCCGTCGATGGATGCACTTTAGCTGCTGGTGCTCATCGCCCACGGGTAAAACGAGAATGCCGCCGTTATCCAGCTGCGCCAGAAGCGCGGCGGGGATCTCCGGCGGTGCGGCCGTGACGATGATGGCATCAAACGGGGCGCGCGCCTGCCACCCCTGCCAGCCATCGCCATGACGCGTAGAAACATTATGCAGGTCGAGCTGCTTCAGGCGGCGACGCGCCTGCCATTGAAGACTTTTGATGCGCTCAACGGAGCAGACATGGCGCACCAGATGGGCCAGGATAGCAGTCTGATAGCCAGAGCCGGTGCCGATCTCCAGTACTCTGGAGTCCGGCGTCAGCGCCAGCAGTTCGGTCATTCGCGCGACCATATAGGGCTGCGAGATGGTCTGCCCCTGGCCGATAGGCAGCGCGACGTTTTCCCACGCTTTGTGTTCAAACGCTTCATCAATAAATTTCTCACGGGGAACCCGTGCGATAGCGTCCAGGACATGTTCATCTTTAATGCCCTGGCTGCGTAACTGATCGAGAAGGGCTTGTACGCGTCTGCTTACCATTGCGTGTTCACCCCGGCACGGCTTAACCAGTCCGAAACAACATCACGCGCACCGTAGGCAGTAAGATCGACATGCAGCGGCGTTACCGAGACGTAGCCTTCATCCACGGCGGCAAAGTCGGTGTCCGGCCCGGCGTCGTGCTTCTCACCCGGCGGACCAATCCAGTAGAGCGTATTGCCGCGCGGATCCTCCTGCGGAATGACCTTATCCGCCGGATGGCGACTGCCGCAGCGGGTCACGCGAATGCCTTTGATCTCATTGAGAGGCAGATCGGGCACGTTGATATTCAGGATGCGACCGGTGCGCAGCGGCTCCCGGCTCAGGGCGCGGAGAATCGAACAGGTCACGGCGGCGGCAGTGTCATAGTGCGTGTAGCCGTTAAGCGAGACCGCCAGCGCCGGAAAACCAAGGTGACGCCCCTCCATTGCCGCGGCTACCGTCCCGGAGTAGATCACATCGTCGCCAAGGTTCGGCCCGGCATTGATCCCGGCTACCACGACGTCCGGACGCGGGCGCATCAGCGCATTGACGCCCAGAAAGACACAGTCGGTAGGCGTCCCCATCTGCACGGCGATATCGCCATTTTCGAAGGTAAAGGTACGAAGTGACGATTCCAGCGTCAGAGAGTTAGAGGCTCCGCTGCGGTTACGATCGGGCGCGACAACCTGCACATCGGCAAATTCCCGTAAAGCATGGGCCAGCGTCTGAATGCCTGGCGCATGGATCCCGTCATCGTTACTCAGCAATATTCGCATAATCACCCGATGTATTGATAAGTTCCCTTACAACGCTGGTGGCAAAGCTCCCTGCCGGCAGCCAGAAGCGCAGTTCGACAGTAACATCATCCCACCAGTTCCAGCTCAGCTGCTGCGGATAGAGCAGCGCCGCCCGGCGCGAGGCCTCAACCTTTTCCCGCACCAGCAGGGACTGTAACAGCGGCGAATCGCTAATGGCCGCCTCTTCACGCGCCAGCGCTTCGCGCTGGGTTCCCCACTCGCCGGTACCCGGCAGCGCAGCGGTAATCAGCAGCGCTTTATCATCAACGCGCGCCTGGAGCGCCGCCAGCTCTTCCGGCGTGGCCACGAACCAGCTTCCGCGCCCCGCTAATTGTAGCGCATCGCCGTCAACAACTTGATTAAAGTCCGCTTTTTTCAGGCGCTCGCTGACGATCTGATTAAACAACGCGCTGCGTGCCGCCGACAACCAAAAACTGCGTTTATTGCGATCGCGCACCGGGGCATCGCTCTGCGCCCAGCGTAGCGCACCGTGCAGGTTGCTGCCGCCGATACCGAAGCGCTGCGCGCCGAAGTAGTTCGGTACGCCCTGCCCGGCGATTGCCGTGAGACGCGCCTCGACGTCGGCGCGGTTGCTCACCTCACGCAGCACCAGCGTAAACTGGTTGCCCTTCAGCGCACCCAGCCGCAGCTTGCGTTTATGCCGCGCATACTCCAGCACCTGGCAACCTTCCAGCTGAAACGCGCTGAGATCCGGCATCTCTTTACCCGGCACGCGGGCGCAGAGCCACTGCTCGGTCACCGCATGCCTGTCTTTCTGCCCGGCGAAGCTGACCTCTCGGGCAGAGATTTTAAGGAATTTTGCCAGCGCGTCAGCGACAAAGCGGGTATTACAGCTGGTCTTCAGCACCCGCACCAGAATATGCTCGCCCTCGCCGTCAGGCGCGAAGCCTAAATCTTCTACCACGACGAAATCTTCCGGGTTGGCCTTCAGCAGGCCACTGGCCAGCGGTTTGCCGTGCAGGTACGTTAGCGCGTCAAACTCGGTCATTTAGCCGCCTTGACTAACAGCGCCACGGCTTCGCAGGCAATGCCTTCGCCGCGCCCGGTAAAGCCCAGCTTCTCGGTGGTGGTGGCCTTAACGTTAACGTCGTCCATGTGGCAGCCGAGATCTTCTGCAATAAAGATGCGCATCTGCGGGATATGCGGCAGCATTTTCGGTGCCTGGGCGATAATGGTCACATCCACGTTGCCAAGGGCATAACCTTTCGCCTGAATACGACGCCAGGCTTCGCGCAGCAGCTCGCGGCTGTCAGCGCCTTTAAATGCCGGGTCGGTGTCCGGAAAAAGTTTGCCGATATCGCCCAGCGCCGCCGCGCCAAGCAGCGCATCGGTTAAGGCGTGCAGGGCCACGTCGCCATCAGAGTGCGCCAGCAGGCCTTTCTCATAGGGAATACGTACGCCGCCGATGATGATGGGGCCTTCGCCGCCAAAAGCGTGTACGTCAAAGCCGTGTCCAATACGCATTATCAGTTCTCCATAGAGGCGTTACGGGTAAGATAAAATTCTGCCAGCGCCAGGTCTTCAGGCCGCGTCACTTTAATATTATCAGCGCGACCGGCAACCAGCTCGGGATGATAGCCGCAGTGCTCCAGTGCTGAGGCTTCATCGGTGATGGTTGCCCCGTCGTTCAGCGCCCGCGTCAGGCACATTTTAAGCAGCGGTAAGGGGAAAAACTGAGGGGTTAGCGCGTGCCACAGATCGTTACGATCAACGGTGTGGGCAATGGCGCTTTTGCCGGGCTCGGCGCGCTTCATGGTATCGCGCACCGGGGCGGCCAGAATGCCACCCGTAGGGCTGGTTTCGCTAAGAGAGAGCAGACGGGAAAGATCGTCCTGATGCAGGCAGGGACGGGCCGCATCGTGTACCAGCACCCACTCGGCATCACCGGCAGCGTGCAGACCAGCCAGCACCGAATCGGCGCGCTCTGCGCCGCCGTCAACCACGGTTACCTGAGGGTGGTGCGCCAGCGGCAGCCGGGCGAAGCGTTCATCGCCTGGGCTGACGGCAATAATCACCCGCTCCACACGCGGATTTGCCAGCAATGCCGCAACCGCGTGTTCAAGAATGGTTTTATTGCCAATCGAAAGATACTGTTTAGGGCATTCCGTTTGCATACGGCGGCCAAATCCGGCGGCCGGTACGACGGCACAGATGGCCGGAACTATTGCTGCCATGTAAGAAAACCTGGGCCTGTTATCGATTATTTTGTGGTGACCCTGGAGTACGTTTAGACGCATCCGGAACCAGACGATAAAAGGTTTCGCCCGGCTTGGTCATACTGAGTTCGTTACGTGCGCGCTCTTCAATCGCTTCCTGACCGCCGTTGAGATCGTCGATCTCGGCAAAAAGCTGATCGTTACGCGCTTTTAGCTTAGCGTTTGTTGCCTGCTGTACTGTGACATCATCGCTGACGCGGCTGAAGTCGTGGAGGCCATTCTTGCCAAACCACAATGAATACTGTAGCCAGACCAGCAGAGCCAGCAACAGCAGCGTTAATTTACCCATCCTGCCCCCTGTAAAACGGCATCATCATCCCATAACTTACGCCAGGACTCCACTCTAAGCCGATGCCGTAACGACGCTGCCAAATGTACCATACCTCACGCGATCCAGGCACTGTCCAGCCTGGAAACATCGTCTTAAAAAGCGTTACGGTTTGAATTATGGCGTGCTTTAACCCATCAGCCACATAAATAGCATGCCGAACATGCCCACGCTGGCGAGCGCCGTCACCAGGCTGGTGTAAACTAGCCTGCCGTTAAGCAAGGAGTGGATGGCAATCCCGACCACAACCGCAACGGGCATCAGTGCGAGAAAGAACGGCCAGGTATAGAGAAAGAAAAAGAGGGTATTAGAGCCGTACAGCAGGAACGGAATGCTTAGCGCCAGCAGCCATGAGGCAAAGCCAACGACAGCGCCTGGCAGTGACCAGGCCGGCTCGTCATTGGCAACGCCGGTTTCAGATGGAGTAATAGTAATATTCTGGCTATTGCGCATAGTGGATCCTGTGACCTGACTTGCCGGGCGCAAAACCCGGCGTTGTCTCAGGATCTGATAATATCGTCCCGTTTCAGTAGATCTAATAATTGAGCCACTAAATTTGTTACTAATTGTTCACCGTCCAGATGCACCTCGGGTAATTCAGGTGCCTCATAGACGGAATCGATCCCGGTAAAATGGCGTAGCTCACCGGCGCGCGCCTTTTTATACAGCCCTTTGGGATCCCGCGCTTCGCAGGTAGCCAGCGAGGTATCGACAAAGATTTCGTAAAAACGCCCCTCGCCTACACGCTCGCGCACCATCTGCCGCTCGGCCCGGTGCGGAGAGATGAAAGCTGTCAGCACCACCAGCCCCGCATCGACCATCAGCCGGGCAACCTCGCCCACGCGGCGAATGTTCTCCTTGCGATCGTCGTCGCTGAAGCCCAGATCGCTGCACAGACCGTGGCGCACGTTGTCGCCGTCCAGTAGATAGGTGCTAACACCCAGCCGGTGCAGGGCCTCCTCCAGCGCCCCGGCGACGGTGGATTTACCCGAGCCGGATAGCCCGGTAAACCACAGCACAACCCCACGGTGACCGTGGAGTTGCTCCCGCTGCTGCGCGGTGACGGGATGGGCGTGCCAGACGACGTTCTCGTCATGCTCCGCCATTATTTGCCTCCCAGCAGATCGCGCGCGCCCCAGTGTGGGAAGTGCTTGCGTACCAGCGCATTCAGCTCCAGCTCAAAGGCGCTGAACTCAGACGGCGCGGCCACGGCATCAGCGTTCGGCTGATTAACCATGCCCGCCCCGACGGTGACGTTGCTCAGGCGGTCGATAAAGATCATCCCGCCGGTCACCGGGTTGTCCTGGTACTTATCCAACACCAGCGGCTCGTCAAAAGTCAGATCCACCAGCCCAATGCCGTTAAGCGGCAGCGCGTCGACGCTGCGCTGGGTCAGGTTATTGATATCCACTTGATACTGAACGCCGTCCACCCGCGCTCGGGTCTTCTTGCCAGCGATTTTAATGTCATAGCTCTGGCCTGGGCTCAGCGGCTGCTCGGCCATCCATACCACATCTACCGCTGCGCTCTGTACGGCTGGCAGGCTCTCCTGCGCATCCAGCAGCAGATCGCCCCGGCTGATGTCGATCTCATCCTTCAGCACCAGGGTCACCGCTTCGCCCGCACCTGCTTCCTGCAGATCGCCATCGAAGGTCACAATGCGTGCCACCGTGGACTCCACGCCCGACGGCAGCACCTTGACGCGCTGGCCGACCTTGATGCTGCCGGAGGCCACGGTACCGGAGAAGCCGCGGAAATCGAGGTTCGGACGGTTAACGTACTGCACCGGGAAGCGCATCGGCTGGGTATCGACTACGCGCTGGATCTCCACGCTCTCCAGCACTTCCAGCAACGTCGGGCCGCTGTACCACGGCATGCTTGCGCTCTGGCTGGCTACGTTATCTCCTTCAAGCGCCGACAGCGGCACAAAGCGGATATCGAGGTTGCCCGGCAGCTGCTCGGCAAAGGTCAGGTAGCTCTGGCGAATCGTGTCAAAGGTCTCTTCGCTGAACTCAACCAGGTCCATTTTGTTCACCGCCACCACCAGGTGCTTAATGCCCAGCAGGGTGGAGATAAAGCTGTGGCGACGGGTCTGATCCAGCACGCCTTTACGCGCGTCAATCAGCAGGATCGCCAGATCGCAGGTCGAGGCCCCGGTCGCCATATTACGGGTGTACTGCTCGTGCCCGGGGGTATCTGCGATAATAAATTTGCGTTTTTCGGTAGAGAAGTAGCGGTAGGCCACGTCAATGGTGATGCCCTGCTCACGCTCGGCCTGCAGGCCATCCACCAGCAGCGCGAGGTCAAGCTTTTCGCCCTGGGTCCCGTGGCGTTTGCTGTCGTTGTGCAGCGTGGAGAGCTGATCTTCATAGATCTGGCGCGTGTCGTGCAGCAGACGACCAATCAGGGTGCTTTTGCCGTCGTCGACGCTGCCGCAGGTCAGAAAGCGCAGCAGGCTTTTGTGCTGCTGGGCGTGCAGGTACGCTTCGACGCCGCCTTCATTAGCAATTTGTTGAGCAATAGTGGTATTCATGGCGGCTCCTTAGAAGTATCCCTGGCGTTTTTTCAGCTCCATCGAACCGGCCTGGTCCCGGTCGATGACGCGCCCCTGGCGTTCACTGGTGGTGGAGACCAGCATCTCTTCGATGATCTCCGGCAGCGTCTGGGCATCAGACTCTACCGCGCCGGTCAGCGGCCAGCAGCCGAGGGTACGGAAGCGCACCATGCGCTGTTTGATCTCTTCGCCCGGCTGCAGGTCGATGCGATCGTCATCGATCATCATCAGCATGCCGTCACGTTCCAGCACCGGACGTTCAGCCGCCAGGTACAACGGAACGATTTCAATGTTTTCCAGGTAGATATACTGCCAGATATCCAGCTCGGTCCAGTTCGACAGCGGGAAGACGCGGATGCTCTCCCCTTTGTTGATCTGCCCGTTGTAGTTGTGCCACAGCTCCGGACGCTGGTTTTTCGGATCCCAGCGGTGGAAGCGGTCGCGGAAGGAGTAGATACGCTCTTTCGCGCGGGACTTCTCCTCGTCGCGGCGTGCACCACCAAAGGCGGCGTCAAAGCCGTACTTATTCAGCGCCTGCTTCAGCCCTTCCGTCTTCATGATATCGGTGTGCTTGGCGCTGCCGTGCACGAACGGGTTGATCCCCA
Source organism: Pseudescherichia sp. AS216 (assembly GCF_037152055.1). Lineage (NCBI taxonomy): Bacteria > Pseudomonadati > Pseudomonadota > Gammaproteobacteria > Enterobacterales > Enterobacteriaceae > Pseudescherichia > Pseudescherichia sp. AS216. Next base: position 237,887 of record NZ_JBBCMV010000002.1, read on the forward strand.
TCGCTACGCCTTCCGGGTTTTTATGCACCAGCAGCTCGCAGCCGTAGGCTTTGGCGGTACGGTCACGGAACTCATACATCTCACGGAATTTCCAGCCAGTATCGACATGCAGCAGCGGGAAAGGCAGCGTACCTGGATAGAAAGCCTTGCGTGCCAGGTGCAGCATCACGCTGGAGTCTTTGCCGATGGAGTACATCATCACCGGATTGGAGAATTCAGCCGCCACCTCGCGAATGATATGGATGCTTTCCGCCTCCAGTTGTCGCAGGTGGGTGAGTCGTTTTTGATCCATAACCGTTCCTTAAAGGGAAATTTACCACACGAGACGATCTATTCTGTGCGTCTGCTATACGTCGCATGAGTCGCTAAAAACAAGGGATAGAGGGACTATAGGGGTCGTCTAAGGACGAATGAAATTACGAATTGGAATGAGTAGTTACTCAATGGAATAACGTTAAGCAAAAGCAAAGATCAAAAAGTGCTTAACGTGAGAAAATCCGGGCGTTTGAGCGTAATTGAAATTGTGTAACTGCGGTCACAGTTTCATACTATGCACGTCAAAAATTTTGCTTCATTTTTAAGGACTCACTATGTTTCCCGCATTGCGCCATCTTGTTGTAGCTCTGGCGCTCGGTGTGTGCTTTACCGTGCCGGCACAGGCTAAGATCAGCCAGCCCGGCGAGATGGCCAGCGAGCAGGCTCGCCATATTGCTACCTATTTCCCAGGCCGCATGACCGGCACACCTGCGGAGATGCTCTCAGCGGACTATCTGCGCCAGCAGTTTGAACAGATGGGCTACCAGAGCGACATCCGCAAGTTCAACAGCCGCTACATCTATACCTCACGCAATAAGAACCAGAACTGGCACAACGTGACGGGCAGTACGGTCATCGCCGCCCATGAAGGCAAGCTGGCTCAGCAGATCATTGTGATGGCGCATCTCGATACCTACGCGCCGCGCAGCGACGCCGATAGCGATAACAACCTTGGCGGCCTGACGTTACAGGGCCTCGACGATAACGCCGCTGGGCTGGGGGTGATGCTGGAGCTGGCTGACCAGATGAAGCATATGCAGACCCAGTACGGCATCCGCTTTATCGCCACCAGCGGCGAGGAGGAGGGACGGCTGGGCGCGGAAAATCTGCTGCAGCGCATGAGCGACGCCGAGAAGAAAAACACTCTGCTGGTGATCAACCTCGATAACCTGATCGTCGGCGATAAGCTCTACTTCAACAGCGGCAAAAGCACCCCTGCCGCAGTGCGCAAGCTGACCCGGGATCGCGCCTTGGCCATTGCTCGCCAGCACGGCATCACCGCCACCACTAATCCGGGCCTGAACCCAGACTATCCGAAAGGCACCGACTGCTGCCACGACAGCGAAGTGTTCGATCGCGCAGGTATCCCGGTGCTCTCCGTCGAGGCCACGAACTGGTCGCTGGGGAAAAAAGATGGCTACCAGCAGCGGGCAAAAACCAAAGCGTTTCCCGACGGCACCAGCTGGCATAACGTGCGTCTGGATAACCAGCAGTTTATCGACAGCGCCCTGCCCGGCCGCATTGAGCGCCGCAGCCGCGACGTGATGCGTATTATGCTGCCGCTGCTTGAAGAGCTGGCGAAGGCGGAGAAAGGTACCTGAGACGGATAGTGCAGGATTTGGGTTTTGTAGGCCGGGCAAGCGCAGCGCCGCCCGGCGATATCAATTTTTAACTCCTCAACTTACCTACAAAAAAATGCCGACCCTAAAGTCAGCATTTTTCGTCCGGTGCGTTATATCACCCTTCGTGCAGCCCGCATTCGCGCTTGAGGCCGAAGAAGCGGGTCTCTTCCTCTGCCATGCCCGGCTCCCATTTGCGGGTGGTGTGCGTATCGCCCACCGAGAGATAGCCCTGGTCCCACAGCGGGTGGTACTTCAGCCCGTGCTTCTGCAGGTACTGGTAAACGGTACGGTTGTCCCAGTCGATGATCGGCAGCACCTTGAACACGCCGCGCTGAACGGCCAGCACCGGCAGCGTGGCACGGCTGCCGGACTGCTCCCGGCGCAGGCCTGCAAACCACGTCTGCGCCTTCAGCTCTTTGAGGGCGCGGTTCATCGGCTCGACCTTGTTGATCTCATTGTACTTCTCAATGCCTTCCACGCCCTGCTCCCACAGCTTGCCGTAGCGTGCTTCCTGCCACGCCGGACTCTGCTCCGCACGGTAGATCTTCAGGTTCAGCTTAAGCTTGTCTGCCAGCTCATCAATGAACTGATAGGTCTCCGGGAACAGGTAGCCAGTATCGGTCAGGATCACCGGAATATCCGGGCTGATCTGATTCACCAGATGCAGGCTGACCGCCGCCTGGATACCAAAGCTTGAGGAGAGCACATACTCGCCGGGCAGGTTCTCTAACGACCAGACGACGCGCTCTTCCGCGCTCAGTTTTTCCAGCTGGCCGTTGGTCTCTGCCAGCGCCAGAATGCGTTCAACCTTTGGCAGCTCATTAAGGGCGTTTAGATCGAGTACGGACATAAGAACCTCGTTTGCCTGTTACGCCGGGCGGCACGACGTTTGCCCGACCTACTGTTTTGTAGGCCCGGTAAGCGAAGCGCCACCGGGCATGACCTCGTTACTCCCAGAAATCCCGCGCCGGATCCAGCACAGGGCGGATGATCCCCGTCCGGACGGTGAAGTCGCCGAAACCTTCATCTGCTTCGCGCTCTTTCGACCAGCGGCCTACCAGCACGTCGATAGAGTCGAGGATCTCTGACTCGGTGATATTCTCACGGTACATGCGCGGAATACGCGTGCCCATGCGGTTGCCGCCAAGGTGCAGGTTATAGCGTCCCGGCGCTTTACCCACCAGGCCCATCTCCGCCAGCAGCGCACGGCCACAGCCGTTCGGACAGCCGGTGACGCGCATGACGATATGATCGTCACCAACGCCGTGCTTCTCCATAATCGCTTCGACTTTATCAACAAAGCTCGGCAGGAAACGCTCCGCTTCCGCCATCGCCAGCGGACAGGTCGGGAAGGCGACGCAGGCCATGGAGTTCTCACGCTGCGGTTTCACCGCATCCATCAGACCATGGGAGCGGGCCAGCTTTTCAATCTTCGCCTTTTCGCCTTCCGGCACGCCCGCGACGATCAGGTTCTGGTTCGCGGTCAGACGGAAATCACCCTTGTGGATCTTCGCGATCTCCAGCAGGCCGGTCTTCAGCGGACGATCCGGGTAATCAAGGATACGACCGTTTTCGATAAACAGCGTCAGGTGCCACTTGTTATCGATACCCTTCACCCAGCCGATGCGATCCCCGCGACCCGTGAATTCGTAAGGACGAACCGGCTCGAATTTCATGCCAGCCCGGCGTTCAACTTCCGCTTTAAAGGTCTCAACGCCCACGCGCTCAAGGGTATATTTGGTCTTGGCGTTTTTACGATCGGTACGGTTGCCCCAGTCGCGCTGGGTGGTCACTACCGCCTCTGCCACCGCCAGGGTGTGCTCCAGCGGCAGGAAGCCAAACTCGCTCGCGGTACGGGCGTAGGTTTTTTTGTTACCGTGCTCGATTGAGAGGCCACCGCCCACCAGCAGGTTAAAACCGATCAGCTTGCCGTTCTCGGCGATGGCGATAAAGTTCATGTCGTTAGCGTGCAGATCAACGTCGTTCTGCGGCGGGATCACTACCGTGGTTTTGAACTTACGCGGCAGATAGGTCTGCCCGAGGATCGGCTCTTCATCGGTGGTCGCCACCTTCTCCGCGTCGTGCCAGATCTCAGCATAGGCGCGGGTGCGTGGCAGCAGGTGCTCAGAGAGCTTCTTCGCCCACTCGTAGGCCTCCGCATGCAGCTCCGACTCAATCGGGTTAGAGGTGCAGAGCACGTTACGGTTCATGTCGTTGGCGGTCGCCAGCGCGTCCAGACCCACTTCATGCAGCATCTGATGGGCAGGCTTAACGTTCTTCTTCAGAATACCGTGATACTGGAAAGTCTGGCGGTTGGTCAGACGAATGCTGCCGTAAATGGTCTTCTCTTCGGCAAACTTATCGATAGCCTGCCACTGCGTCGGGGTAATGATCCCCCCCGGCAGACGGCAGCGCAGCATCATGGCATGGCGCGGCTCCAGCTTCTGTTCGGCGCGTTCGGCACGAATATCACGATCGTCCTGCTGATACATACCGTGGAAGCGGATCAGCAGAAAGTTGTCACCTTTAAAACCGCCGGTAAGCCCGTCGTTCAGATCTTCCGCAATCGTACCGCGCAGGTAGTTGCTCTCACGTTTCATACGCTCGGCGTCGGTCAGTTTACCTTCGACCACCAGCGGACCAGGGTGTTTATCGCTCATTAGTAGACATCTCGCTGATAACGGCGCTCTACGCGCAGCTCACTTAAATATTCGTCAGCCGTTTCGGTATCCATGCCACCGAACTCGGCAATCACTTCCAGTAAAGCCTGCTCAACGTCGCGCGCCATACGCGTCGCGTCGCCGCAGACATAAATATGCGCGCCTTCGTTGATCCAGCGCCACAGCTCTGCGCCCTGCTCGCGCAGCTTATCTTGTACGTATATTTTCTCTTTCTGGTCACGGGACCAGGCCAGATCGATGCGGTTCAGCACGCCCTCTTTGACGTAGCGCTGCCACTCCACCTGGTACAGGAAGTCTTCGGTAAAGTGCGGATTACCAAAAATCAGCCAGTTTTTACCCGGTGCCTCGTCGGCCGCACGCTGCTGCATAAAGGCGCGGAACGGGGCGATACCGGTGCCTGGGCCGATCATGATCACCGGCGTCTCTGGATTTGCAGGCAGGCGGAAGTTGTCGTTGTGCTCAATGAACACGCGAATCTCACCGTCCTCTTCGACACGATCGGCGAGGAAGCCTGATGCGCCGCCGGTGCGGGCGCGGCCTTCAACGTCATAGCGCACCACGCCAACGGTAACGTGCACTTCGCTCTCGACTTCCGCCTGGGATGAGGCGATAGAGTAGAGGCGCGGGGTCAGAGGACGCAGCAGGCCAATCAGCGCCTCAGCATCCAGCTGGGCAGCCGAGAAGCGCACCATGTCGACGATCGGCGTCGTCGCGGCGTAGTGCTGAAGTCGAGCTTTGTCGCCCACCATCGGCAGCAGGGTTTCACTGCGGCTCAGCCTGGCGTAGTTCTCAACGATGCTGGCGGTGTTGACCGTCAGCTCAAAATGCCACTCCAGCGCTTCAGAGAGCGGCAGCGTTTTGCCATCTACGGTGACCGGCTCGTCACCTTTCAGCCACAGCAGTTCAACCAGTTCGCGCACCAGCGCCGGATCGTTCTGATACCACACGCCCAGCGCATCGCCCGGCTGGTAGCGCAGACCGGAGTCGCCCAGATCGATCTCGATATGGCGCACATCTTTCTCAGAATCACGACCGGTGATCTTCTGGTTCACGGCGAGCGTGGCGACCAGCGGCTCCTCTTTAGTATAGGGGCTGGAGAAGACCTCGTTGACCACGCCGGTGGCGGTCACTGCCGCCTGGGCCGGGCTTTCGGTGGGCACGCGAGCCTTGAGGATCTCAACGATGCGGGCCCGCCACTCGCTGGCCGCCGTCTGATACTCAACGTCGGCATCCACGCGATCCAGCAGGCGCTCGGCACCCAGCTCCGCCAGCTTGCTGTCAAAATCTTTACCGCACTGGCAGAAGAATTCGTAGGAGGTATCGCCCAGGCCGAACACGGCAAAGGCACTGCCGTTAAGCTTCGGCGCTTTTTTTGAGAACAGGAACTTGTGCAGGGCGACCGCTTCTTCCGGTGGCTCCCCTTCCCCCTGGGTCGAAGCAACCACAACCAGCAGCTTTTCATTGGCAATTTGTTTGAATTTATAGTCGCCAGCGTTGACCAGGTTGACGTTGAGCTTCGCCGCCAGCAGATCGTCACGCAGTGCTTCTGCGACGCGACGCGCGTTACCGGTTTGCGACGCGCTGAGCAGCGTGATCGTCGGCGTCTCTGCCGCCGGAGCCGGCGCTGCCGCCATCGCTGCTGCGCCAGGCTGCTGATTAAGCACGCCCCAGAAATAGCCGGAAACCCAGGCGAGCTGGGTCGGTGTTAAATCGATGGTGGCTGCCTGAAGGCGCGCCAGCTGCTCCGGGTTCAGCGGAAGCAAAGCGGAAGGTGGGACCTGTGTCGTCATGCGTCGTTATGTTCCAGTAAGCAAAGCGAATAAAAAAGCGTAAAAACAGAACAGAGTGTAAGGTTAACGGCGTGAATAATAACAATTAAAGAAGGGATGGAAATAACAAATAACTAAAAACGCTAACCGCTTTTAGTCATAGTTATTAACAGTAAAACAGGTTAATTAATCAATTGATATATAAAGATAAAATGGCAATTTTATGACTATAGGGCAGGCTTTACCGCTTTTGCCTGTTTTAGTTAATGCCAAAAAAGGTCAATTCCGGTAGTATGCGGCGGTTTTTGCCTGTCTGAGAATTCATCATGTCTACCACGTTATTTAAAGATTTCATCTTCGAAGCTGCTCACCGTCTGCCCCACGTGCCCGAAGGCCACAAATGTGGTCGCCTGCATGGCCACTCGTTTATGGTGCGCCTGGAAATTACCGGTGAAGTCGATCCCCATACGGGTTGGATCATGGACTTTTCCGAGCTAAAGGCGGCGTTTAAGCCAACCTACGACCGGCTGGATCACTACTATCTGAACGATATTCCTGGCCTGGAGAACCCAACTAGCGAAGTGCTGGCGAAGTGGATCTGGGAAGAGATGAAGCCGCTTGTGCCGCTGCTGAGCGCAGTGACAATCAAAGAGACCTGTACGGCAGGCTGTGTCTATCGCGGAGAGTGAGGTTTCGCGGTGCGGTTAACGTAGGCCCGGTAAGCGGAGCGCCACCGGGCATAGCGATCTATCAAGCAATATTCAGGTATTTATGCGTCTGCATCGACAGACGCCAGTTGCGAGCGATGCAGGTTTCAATGCACAGACGCGTCGCATCCTCTTTCTGGCTAATCGGCTGAAGCGCAATCACCCGCGGCTTATCGTCGTGCAGCGTCGCCAGCAGTTCATCCAGCGCCTCAACGTCACGCATCCGGCCAACCGGGTGCTTGATCTCATCCGCACGATCCAGCGCCTGCTGGAGAATGTCATACCCGCCGCGCATATTCACCTTCGGTGAAACCGTCACCCAGGTATTGGTCGAGGTGCGCACCTCGTGGGTGCCGCTGGTTTCGATCTGGCAGCTAAAGCCGTTTTTCTCCAGCAGCATCGTCAGCGGGATCAGATCGTGAATGCAGGGTTCGCCGCCGGTGATCACCACGTGGCGGGCGGTATAGCCCTGACGCTCAATGATGGCCAGCAGATCTTCACTGCTTGCCGGGCCCCACTTATCGCTCTCTTTGGTTTTTGCCAGCACGCTGTAGAGGGACACCTCTCGATCGGCGAGCTTATCCCAGGTGTGCTTGGTATCGCACCAGGCACAGCCTACCGGGCACCCCTGCAGACGGATAAAAATAGCGGGAACGCCGGTAAAGTAACCCTCGCCTTGCAAGGTCTGGAACATCTCATTAATCGGGTACTGCATACTCATCTCTGTTTGGCTGTAAAAGGTAAGTATCGCAGATCCCTGCCCTCAGGTCATGTGCAGCAGCTGCGCTATTGCAGCAATAAAAAAACCCGCCGAAGCGGGTTTTCTCTTAAGAGTGAAAAGTCAGGCGATTATGCCTGGCCTTTGATCTCTTTACGACCGTTGTACGGTGCTTGCTCACCCAGCGCTTCTTCGATACGAATCAGCTGGTTGTACTTAGCAACGCGGTCAGAACGGCTCATGGAACCGGTTTTGATCTGGCCAGCAGCGGTGCCCACAGCCAGGTCAGCGATGGTTGCATCTTCAGTTTCGCCAGAGCGGTGAGAGATTACCGCAGTGTAGCCAGCGTCTTTCGCCATTTTGATCGCAGCCAGGGTTTCGGTCAGAGAACCGATCTGGTTGAATTTGATCAGGATGGAGTTAACGATGCCTTTCTCGATGCCTTCTTTCAGGATCTTGGTGTTGGTTACGAACAGATCGTCGCCAACCAGCTGGATTTTGTCGCCCAGCACTTTGGTCTGGTAAGCAAAGCCAGTCCAGTCAGACTCGTCCAGGCCATCTTCGATGGAAACGATCGGATACTGTTTGGTCAGATCTTCCAGGAAGTGGGTGAACTCTTCAGAGGTGAACGCTTTGTTGCCTTCGCCAGCCAGAACGTATTTGCCATCCTTGTAGAACTCAGAGGCTGCACAGTCCATCGCCAGAGTGATGTCGGTACCCAGCTCGTAGCCTGCTGCTTTTACCGCTTCAGCGATAACAGCCAGTGCTTCGGCGTTGGAACCCAGGTTCGGCGCATAGCCACCTTCGTCGCCCACAGCGGTGTTCATGCCTTTAGATTTCAGCACTTTCGCCAGGTTGTGGAACACTTCTGAACCCATACGTACGGCTTCTTTCAGGGATTTCGCGCCAACCGGCTGAATCATAAATTCCTGAATGTCTACGTTGTTGTCAGCGTGCTCGCCACCGTTGATGATGTTCATCATCGGAACCGGCATAGAGTATTTGCCCGGGGTGCCGTTCAGTTCAGCGATGTGCGCATACAGCGGCAGGCCTTTAGAGGCAGCGGCAGCTTTGGCGTTCGCCAGGGAAACAGCCAGAATTGCGTTAGCACCGAAGTTAGATTTGTTCTCAGTACCGTCCAGGTCGATCATGATCTGGTCGATGCCAGCCTGATCTTTAGCGTCTTTGCCAAGGATAGCCTGAGCAATCGGGCCGTTAACCGCGCCAACGGCTTTGGTCACGCCTTTACCCATGAAACGGGATTTGTCGCCATCGCGCAGTTCCAGCGCTTCGCGGGAACCAGTAGAAGCACCTGACGGGGCAGCAGCCATACCGACGAAACCACCTTCCAGGTGTACTTCGGCTTCAACAGTCGGGTTACCACGGGAGTCGATGATTTCACGACCGATGACTTTAACGATTTTGGACATTAGGATTTCCTCAGTACAAGTTTAATTAAAACTCCAGACAAACAACGCGTACCTTAAGTACGCGTTGTCGCTCTAACTCTTACTTCGCCTGACGTTTCTGGTGCTCGCTGGCGGCTTTCACAAAGCCTGAGAACAGCGGATGCCCGTCGCGCGGCGTTGAAGTAAATTCCGGGTGGAACTGACAGGCAACAAACCACGGATGGTTTGGCACCTCGATGATCTCGACCAACTGATCATCGCCGGAACGGCCTGCAACACGCAGACCCGCAGCTTCAATTTGTTTCAACAGCATGTTGTTAACTTCATAGCGGTGACGATGACGTTCAACGATAGTCGACGAACCGTACATCTGACGCACCAGGCTATCGTCATCAAGCTGGCACTGCTGCGCACCAAGACGCATCGTGCCGCCCAGGTCGCTCTTCTCAGAGCGCACTTCGACGTTGCCCTCTTCGTCACGCCATTCGGTAATGAGAGCCACAACCGGGAACTTACAGTCTGGCACAAATTCCGTTGAGTTAGCGTTGTCCATCCCCGCCACGTTGCGCGCAAACTCGATCAGCGCAACCTGCATACCCAGGCAGATACCCAGATATGGAATATTGTGTTCACGCGCATAGCGCGCGGTGGCGATTTTGCCTTCTACGCCACGGTAGCCGAAACCACCAGGGATCAGGATAGCATCCAAATCCTTCAAGATTTCTACACCACGTGTTTCAACATCTTGCGAATCGATCAATTTGATGTTGACGGTAACACGGTTTTTCAGGCCGCCATGCTTCAGCGCTTCAATCACCGATTTGTAGGCATCCGGCAGCTCAATGTACTTGCCGACCATACCGATGGTGACTTCACCTGACGGATTCGCCTCTTCGTAGATAACCTGTTCCCATTCGCTCAGGTTAGCTTCCGGACAGGTCAAGCTGAATCGTTTACAAATATAATCGTCCAGCCCCTGTGATTTCAACAGGCCTGGAATTTTATAAATCGAATCGACGTCTTTCATTGAAATAACGGCCTTTTCCGGCACGTTACAGAACAATGCAATTTTCGCACGTTCGTTAGCAGGAACGGCACGATCGGAACGGCAAACCAGGATATCTGGCTGAATACCGATAGAGAGCAGTTCTTTAACAGAGTGCTGGGTAGGCTTGGTTTTCACTTCGCCCGCTGCCGCCATGTACGGCACCAGGGTAAGGTGCATAAACAGCGCGTGCTCACGGCCGATATCCACCGCCAGCTGGCGGATCGCTTCAAGGAACGGCAGGGATTCGATATCACCCACGGTACCGCCGATCTCAACCAGCACCACATCGTGGCCTTCGCCACCGGCAACGATGCGCTCTTTAATGGCGTTGGTGATGTGGGGAATAACCTGAACGGTTGCGCCCAGGTAGTCGCCACGGCGCTCTTTGCGCAGTACGTCGGAATAGATACGGCCAGTGGTGAAGTTGTTGCGGCGCGTCATTTTAGTACGAATGAAACGCTCGTAGTGGCCCAAATCCAGGTCGGTTTCAGCGCCGTCTTCCGTAACGAACACTTCCCCGTGCTGGATAGGACTCATGGTACCCGGATCGACGTTGATATACGGATCCAGTTTCATCATGGTCACGTTAAGGCCACGGGCTTCAAGAATGGCTGCGAGGGAGGCGGCTGCAATGCCTTTACCCAGAGAGGATACAACCCCGCCGGTCACAAAAATATAGTTCGTTGTCATGCTGAACCTGAGAAGTTAGGTTTAAAAGACGATGGAATAACCAGGACGGGAAAGTAGTATACCGGAACCAGGCTGTCGCCACAAACTTTCATTATCCCTCCTCTTCTCATCTTCAGCTCACTACGGGGAGAGAGAAAATAGCTCGTTTGCGGCAAATGTTTTTGACGCAAATCAAGCGCTTGTTATTTAAAAAATCACACTATTCGCGCTTGATTCACAAAACTCGTTAGAGATCAGATTCCTGGCGCTTTACCTCCTGCCAGACTTCTTCCATGGTGTCGAGATCGACGCCGGTCATTGTCAGACCGCGGGCGGCGACAATTCGCTCAACTTCACGGAAGCGGCGCTCAAATTTGAGGTTCGCTTTTTGCAGCGCGGTTTCGGCTTTTACCCCTAAATGACGAGAGAGATTGACGGTGGCGAACAGCAGATCGCCCACTTCCTCTTCCAGTTTGGCCTGATCCACGACCGCCTGTTTTGCCTCGTGCATTACCTCGTCGATCTCCTCATGCACCTTACCCAGCACCGGGCCGAGAGAGTCCCAGTCAAAGCCCACCGCCGAGCAGCGCTTCTGGATCTTATGGGCACGCATCAGCGCGGGAAAAGCGTGGGGAATATCGTCCAGCGCCGAGTGCTGTGCTTTTGCAGCCCGCTCGCTGGTTTTGATCTCCTCCCAGCGTGCCAGCACTTCGCTGCTGCTGCTGGCGGTCGCGTCGGCAAAGATATGCGGATGGCGGCGCTCAAGCTTGTCGCTGATGGCCGCGCAGATGTCATTGAAGTCAAAATGCCCCTGCTCCTGCGCCATCTGAGCATAAAACACCACCTGGAACAGCAGATCTCCCAGCTCGCCGCGCAGATCGTCAAGATCGTTACGGGCGATGGCGTCGAGCACCTCGTAGGTCTCTTCCAGCGTATAGGGGGCGATGGTGGCGAAGGTCTGCTCTTTATCCCACGGACAGCCGGTTTCCGGGTCGCGCAGGCGCTGCATGATGCTCAGCAAGCGGTTGATTTGATTCATATGATTTCCTGAATAAAACGCCGGGTAGCGCTAACGCTTACCCGGCCTACGATAGAGCGTAGCCCCGGCAGGCAACGCGCCACCGGGGAAAATAGCAGCGTATGCGGTTAACCGCCGTGCAGCCGACGGGCGTCAATCACGTCTGGCACCTGGTTGAGCTTGCCAAGCACGCGTCCCAGCACCTGCAGGTTGTAGATTTCGATATTCATATCAATAGTGGCCAGCTGCTGCCGGGTATCGCTCCGGCTGGCAACGCCAAGCACGTTCACCTTCTCGTTAGCGAGAATAGTGGTGATGTCGCGCAGCAGGCCGCTGCGATCGTTGGCGGTGACGCGCACCACCAGCGAGTAGCCCGCCGAGTAGCTCTCGCCCCATACCGCATCGACGATGCGCTCCGGCGCGTGGGATTGCAGATCCGTCAGCTGGTCGCAGTCGGCGCGGTGAATGGAGATCCCGCGCCCCTGGGTGATAAAGCCGACAATCTCATCGCCCGGAATGGGCTGGCAGCAGCGGGCGATGTGGTGCATCAGATTACCGACGCCCTCAACTACCACCCGACCATCGTCTTTGCCGTTGCGCCCCTGCGGCGCATAGGATTTCTGCTGCAGCTGCTTCAGCGCGGCGGCATCCTGCTCTTCGGCGCTGGGCTTGTTAAAGTGCGACTGCAGGAAGTTCACCATCTGGTTAAGGCGAATATCGCCTCCGCCGATGGCCGCCAGCAGCTCCTCCATTTCATTGAAGTTGTAGCGCGGCAGCAGAAGCTTCTCTGCCTCTTTCAGGCTGATGCCCAGGTGCGCGAGCTCATCGTCAAGGATCTGGCGTCCGGCAAGAATGTTCTTGTCACGATCCTGCTTGCGGAACCAGGCGTGGATCTTCGAGCGTCCGCGGCTGGTGGTGACGTAGCCAAGGTTTGGGTTCAGCCAGTCGCGGCTCGGGTTCGGCTGCTTCTGGGTGATGATCTCAATCTGATCGCCCATCTGCAACTGATAGGTAAAGGGGACGATACGCCCGCTGATCTTGGCCCCGATGCAGCGGTGACCGACGTCGCTGTGGATATGGTAGGCGAAATCAAGCGGCGTCGAGCCAGCGGGCAGATCCACGACGTCGCCTTTCGGGGTAAAGACATAGACACGATCGTCAAAGACCTGGCTGCGCACCTCATCAAGCATTTCGCCGGAGTCTGCCATCTCCTCCTGCCAGGCAATCAGCTTCCGCAGCCAGGCGATGCGATCCTCATGGCTGTTATGCGCGCTTGTCGCCGTTGTGCCCTCTTTGTATTTCCAGTGCGCGGCAACGCCCAGCTCCGCATCCTCATGCATCTGTTTGGTGCGGATCTGGATCTCAACGGTTTTGCCGCTCGGCCCCAGCACCACGGTGTGGATCGACTGATAGCCGTTCGGCTTCGGGTTAGCGACGTAGTCGTCGAACTCGTCCGGCAGGTGACGATGGTGGGTATGGACAATCCCCAGCGCGGCGTAGCAGTCCTGCAGGCGCTCGGCGACGATACGCACCGCCCGCACGTCAAACAGTTCGTCAAAGGCGAGATGCTTTTTCTGCATTTTGCGCCAGATGCTGTAGATATGCTTAGGCCGACCATAGACTTCGGCCTTCACCCCCTCGCGCTTCATTTCAGCGCGCAGGTGACCGACGAATTCATCAATATAGCGTTCACGATCGATGCGCCGCTCGTGCAGCAGCCTGGCGATACGCTTGTACTCGTCCGGATGCAGATAGCGGAAGCAGTAGTCTTCCAGCTCCCACTTCAGCTGGCCGATGCCCAACCGGTTTGCCAGCGGGGCGTAGATGTTGGTGCACTCTTTGGCCGCCAGCACGCGTTCGTCTTCCGGAGCGTCCTTCACCTCTCGCAGGTGTGCGACGCGCTCGGCGAGCTTGATGACCACGCAGCGGAAATCATCCACCATGGCCAGCAGCATGCGGCGAACGTTATCGACCTGTTCAGAGGAGACGGCGTCGGTATGCGTGGCCTTGAGCTGGCGGATCGCCGCCATATCACGCACGCCGTAGATCAGCGCCACGACGGACTTGCTGACGCTTTCGCGCAGCACCGCTTCGCTCACTACTTCGGCATCCGCCAGCGGGAAGAGCAGCGCGGCCTGCAGCGTGTCGAGATCCATACTGAGCATGGAGAGGATTTCCACCATCTCGACGCCGCGCCACAGCAGCAGCTCGGCATCAGGGTGGTCCTGAGTATGTTGCAGGCAGTACGCCCAGGTTTCGGCTAAGCGCTCACACGACGGCTGACTGGAGATGCCCAGACTTGCGATCCATTTTTTCGAATCGAATTCACCCGCTCGATTAAGATGTGCACTTCTTACCGCAACCATTGTCCTCTCCTTTCCGGGACGAAGCCTGCCGAATTCGGCAAGCCAGAGTTAATCACTTGTGCTCAAACAACACCATCGATTCCAGATGCCCGGTGTGCGGGAACATATCCAGCATCGCAAGGTGCGACATAGTGTAGCCCGCATTTAATAATGCTTCGCTGTCTCGGGCAAGCGTCGCGGGGTTGCATGACACGTAGACCACCTTTTTTGGGGATAGTTTTAGCACGTGCTGCATCACGCCTGCTGCGCCCGCGCGCGCCGGGTCGAGCAGCACCTTTGTGAAACCGTGCTGCGCCCAGGGCTGTTTTGTGACGTCATCTTCCAGGTTCTCATGGAAGAAGGTCACGTTCTGCAACCCATTCTGCTGCGCGTTCTCCTGCGCCTTCGCCACCAGCGCAGCCACCCCCTCTACGCCCACTACGCTGGCGGCGCGTTTAGCCAGCGGCAGGGTAAAGTTGCCCATGCCGCAGAAGAGATCCAGCACCCGATCGTCCGGCTGAATATCCAGCCACGCCAGCGCCCGATCTACCATCTGCTGGTTCACTTTATCATTAACCTGAATGAAATCACGCGGGCTAAAGGTCAGGCGTAGTCCGTCAGAGGTGTACCAGGGCAACTCACCGGATACCTGCTCCAGTATGGCGCTTTCCGGAGCAAGAAACAGCGCAACGCCGTGAGAATGCGAAAAGCGTTCCAGTTTTTCGCGATCGGCGGCCGGAAGGGGTGCCGTATGACGCAAGACCATCAGCGGGCCGTTATCGGCCAGCACCAGCTCAACGTGGCCGAGATGGCGTACCGCCTCCAGGCTCTGTAAACATTCACGTAGCGAAGGGATCGCTGCCTCAAGAGGGGGCGCCAGTACCGGGCAACGCACCACGTTGACGATCTCGCTGGCGCTGGCTTTGCGAAAACCCATCTCCAGCGTTTGCGTTTTCGGCTGATAGTTCAGGCTCAGCCGCGCCCGCCGCCGGTAGCCCCACGGCTCGGCGGCGATGATGTCGTCTACCTCGTGCTTCATCAGACGCGCCAGCGCATGGCTTTTGCTGCGCTGCTGCAGTGCCACGCTGGCATGCTGCTGCTGGCAGCCGCCGCAGACGCCAAAATGCGGGCACGGCGGCGTTTCGCGATCCGGGCTGTCGTTCAGCCGACGCTTCACCGTCCCGCGCGCGAACTGACGTTTATCTTCAGTCAGGGTAACTTCGCCGCGCTCGCCGGGCAGCAGTCCGGGGATAAACAGCGCTTTGCCGTTGTGACGTGCAACGCCCTGGCCAAAGGGATCCAGGTCGTTTACTGTTACGGTTATGATCTCACGCGTCGTCACGCGCCGTTTTGCAGAGTAGAATTGCGCCATTGCCGGGATTTTTCTCAATCAAACATAATGACTCTAATTGTCCCATAACGGAACTCCATGACCAACTACAGCCTGCGGGCGCGAATGATGATTTTAATCTTAGCGCCAACCGTTCTGATCGGTTTACTGCTTAGCGTTTTCTTTGTTGTCCACCGCTACAATGACTTACAGCAGCAGCTTGAGGATGCGGGGGCGAGCATTATCGAGCCGCTGGCGGTGGCGAGTGAATACGGTATGAACCTGCAGAATCGCGACTCTATCGGCCAGCTGATCAGCATTCTGCACCGCCGCCACTCCGACATCGTGCGTGCCATCTCCGTCTACGATGACAATAACCGGCTGTTCGTGACCTCAAATTTTCAACTCGATCCCAAAACGTTAAAGCTCCCGGACGGCGCAGCCTTCCCTCGGCTGCTGAGCGTTACGCGCCATGGCGATCTGATGATCCTGCGCACGCCCATTGTCTCTGAGGGCTATTCACCCGACGAGCCCGCCACACCGGATGTGAAAGCATCCAGTAATATGCTGGGCTACGTCGCGCTGGAGCTGGATCTCCGCTCCGTGCGTTTACAGCAGTATAAAGAGATCTTTATCGCTGCCATGATGATGTTCTTCTGCATGGGGCTCGCGCTGATCTTTGGCTGGCGGCTGATGCGCGACGTCACCGGGCCTATCCGTAACATGGTCAATACGGTTGACCGCATCCGTCGGGGCCAGCTGGATAGCCGCGTTGAGGGCTTTATGCTGGGCGAGCTGGATATGCTGAAAAACGGCATCAACTCAATGGCGATGTCGCTGGCGGCCTACCATGAGGAGATGCAGCACAACATCGATCAGGCAACATCGGATCTGCGTGAAACCCTTGAGCAGATGGAGATCCAGAACGTCGAGCTGGACCTGGCGAAGAAGCGCGCCCAGGAAGCCGCCCGCATCAAGTCCGAATTTTTGGCCAATATGTCCCACGAGTTGCGCACCCCGCTTAACGGCGTGATTGGCTTTACCCGGCTGACGCTGAAATCCGAGCTGACGCCGACCCAGCGCGATCATCTGCATACCATTGAGCGCTCGGCCGATAACCTGCTTACCATCATTAACGACGTGCTGGACTTCTCCAAGCTGGAGGCTGGCAAGCTGATCCTGGAGAGCATTCCCTTCCCGCTGCGTAACGCCCTCGACGAGGTGGTTACCCTGCTCGCCCACTCCGCCCATGATAAAGGGCTGGAGCTGACGCTCAACGTCAAAAACGACGTGCCGGATAATGTGATTGGCGATCCGCTGCGCCTGCAACAGGTGATTACCAACCTGGTCGGCAACGCCATCAAGTTTACCGAAAACGGCAATATTGACGTGCTGGTAGAGAAACGCGCCCTGAGCAACAACAAGGTGCAGATCGAGATGCAGATCCGCGATACCGGGATCGGCATTCCCGAGCGCGATCAGTCCCGGCTCTTCCAGGCGTTTCGCCAGGCGGATGCCAGCATCTCCCGGCGGCACGGCGGAACCGGGCTGGGGCTGGTGATCACCCAGAAGCTGGTCAACGAGATGGGGGGCGATATCTCCTTCCACAGCCAGCCAGGGCGGGGTTCGACGTTCTGGTTCCACATCAACCTCGATCTTAACCCTAACGTCAGCAGCGAAGGATTGCCGACCGACTGCCTCGCCGGCAAGCGGCTGGCCTACGTTGAGCCAAACGCCGCCGCCGCCCAGAGTACGCTGGATCTGCTCCAGGCAACCCCGCTGGAGGTGATCTACAGCCCGACCTTCTCTGCCCTGCCTGAGGCGCGCTACGATATCCTGCTGCTGGCGGTGCCGGTGACCCTGCGCGAGCCGCTCACCATGCAGCACGAAAGGCTGGCAAAGGCCGCCTCCATGACCGATTTCCTGCTGCTGGCGCTGCCGTGTCACGTGCAGATCAACGCCGAGCAGCTCAAGCAGGAGGGTGCCGCGGCGTGCCTGTTAAAACCGCTTACCTCCACGCGCCTGCTGCCTGCCCTGACCGAGTACTGCCGCCTTAATCGTCCTCGTGAGCAGGTGCTTAACGACGACCGCAAGCTGCCAATGAGCGTCATGGCGGTGGATGACAACCCGGCCAACCTGAAGCTTATCGGGGCGCTGCTTGAGGATCAGGTCCAGTATGTCCAGCTGTGCGACAGCGGTCATAGCGCGATCGACTGTGCGAAGCAGATGCAGTTCGATCTGATCCTGATGGATATTCAGATGCCCGATATCGACGGGATTCGCGCCAGCGAAACCATTCGCCAGCTGCCGCACCAGCAGCAGACGCCGGTGATCGCGGTAACGGCCCACGCCATGGCCGGGCAAAAAGAGAAGCTGCTGAACGCCGGGATGAGCGGCTATCTGGCAAAGCCCATAGATGAAGAGAAGCTCCACAGCCTGCTGCTGCGCTACCTTCCCGGCCCTGGGGTCAGCCAGTGGCTAACCCCGCCGGAGCCGGAGCCGATAGAGGCACCGCAGGATCCTGAGGTCTCCCTGGACTGGCAGCTGGCCCTGCGCCAGTCGGCAAATAAACCCGATCTGGCGCGGGAGATGCTACAGATGCTGATCGCTTTCCTGCCGGAGATCCGCAATAAGGTTGAAGAGCAGTTGGTGGGAGAAGCGCCCGAAGATTTACTCGAGGCGATTCACAAGCTGCACGGCAGCTGCGGCTACAGCGGCGTACCGCGCCTCAAGCGGCTGTGTCATCTGATCGAACACCACTTGCGCAGCGGCATGCCTGCGGAGGATCTGGAGCCGGAGTTTCTGGAGCTGCTGGATGAGATGGATAACGTGGCGCGGGAAGCGCGCAGGTGGATTAGCTGATAAGATCGTCGTCACGCCGGGCGGCGCTGCGTTTGCCCGGCCTACGGTTCGATTAACGCAATGCCTGGCCCGCTTTCAACACCGCTGCCACATTGCGGGCCGTCATGCGCACGTTTTCCGCCGCATTTTTCAGGGCGTCGTCCAGGGTACAGATGCCGTAGATCACGCTGAATACCGCGTCGATCCCATGCTCGTGCACCACGCCGACGTCTGCCGTCAGGCTGCCAGCGATGCCGATCACCGGCTTGTTGTAGCGCTTCGCTACCTTTGCCACACCCACGGGAACTTTACCGTGCACGGTCTGGCTATCGATCCGCCCCTCGCCGGTGATCACTAGATCCGCTTCGGCGACATAGCGATCGAGATGCAGCGCGTCGGTGACAATCTCAATGCCCTGCCGCAGCTCAGCACCGCAGAACGCAAACAGCGCCGCGCCCATGCCACCCGCAGCCCCGCCCCCGGCAAGATCCAGCACGTCGAGATCGAGATCGCGCTTGATCAGCTCGGCATAGTGCGCCAGCGCCGCATCAAGGCGGGTAATCATCTCCGGCGTTGCCCCTTTCTGCGGCCCGAAGATCGCCGTTGCGCCCTCTTTGCCGGTCAGGGGATTGGTCACGTCGCAGGCAACCTCAATACGGCAGTCGTGGAGCCGCCTGTCCAGCTCGCTGATGTCGATCCGCGCCAGCGTCTCCAACGCGCCGCCGCCCTGCCCGAGGGGGTTGCCTTCGCTATCCAGCAGCTTTGCCCCCAGCGCCTGCACCATGCCTGCGCCGCCGTCGTTGGTGGCGCTACCGCCGATGCCAATAATGATATGCTTCACGCCTGCGTCCAGCGCATGACGGATCAGCTCCCCCGTTCCCCACGAGGTGGTGATCAGCGGATTACGCTGTTCGGGTAAGACCAGCTCAAGGCCGCTGGCCGCCGCCATCTCAATAAATGCGCTCTGCTCGTCGCCGGAGAGGCCATAGAAGCCCTCAACCTGAGTGCCAAGCGGGCCGGTAACGGTAACCTCGACGATCCGCCCCTGAGTGGCGGCGACCATCGCTTCAACCGTGCCTTCACCGCCATCCGCTACCGGCAGTTTGATGTACTCCGCCTGGGGAAAGATCTCACGAAAGCCCTGCTCTATGGCGGTGGCGACATCAAGGGCGCTCAAACTCTCTTTATAGGAGTCCGGTGCGATAACAATTTTCATAAGCCGTCCTTACGCAGAGTGATTGCCTAAACCCTACAGCCGGAAAAACAGGGAACAGGCCGATCCCGCCGGGACCGGCCTCTGCATTAACGCACCATGCACGGGCGTTTGTTATCAAACGTCCAGCCAGGGATCAGGTACTGCATGCCCATGGCATCGTCACGCGCGCCGAGACCGTGCTTCTGGTACAGCTCGTGCGCCTTCATCACCTGGTCCATATCCAGCTCGACGCCCAGACCCGGCGTGCTCGGCACCTGCACCATCCCGCCTTTGATCTCAAACGGCGCTTTGGTCAGGCGCTGGTTGCCCTCCTGCCAGATCCAGTGGGTATCGATAGCGGTGACTTTACCCGGTGCGGCGGCAGCCACGTGGGTGAACATCGCCAGTGAAATGTCAAAGTGGTTGTTGGAGTGCGAGCCCCAGGTCAGGCCAAACTCGTGGCACATCTGCGCCACGCGCACGGAGCCCTGCATGGTCCAGAAGTGCGGATCCGCCAGCGGGATATCCACGGACTGCAGGGAGAGCGTATGGCCCATCTGCCGCCAGTCGGTGGCGATCATGTTGGTGGCGGTCGGCAGACCGGTGGCGCGGCGGAACTCGGCCATCACCTCACGGCCAGAGAAGCCCTGCTCTGCGCCACACGGATCTTCCGCATAGGCCAGCACGCCCTTCAGGTGCTTACCGATGCTGATGGCCTCGGCCAGCGACCACGCGCCGTTGGGGTCGAGGGTCACGCGCGCCTGCGGGAAGCGTTTCGCCAGCGCCACAATGGACTCGGCCTCCTCTTCGCCCGCCAGCACGCCGCCTTTCAGTTTGAAATCGTTAAAACCGTATTTCTCATAGGCCGCTTCGGCCAGACGCACCACGCGGTCCGGGGTCATCGCCTCTTCATGACGCACGCGGTACCAGTCGCATGGGTCATCCGGCTGGCTCTGGTACGGCAGCGGCGTCGCTTTGGCGTTGCCGACGAAGAACAGGTAGCCGAGCATCTCTACTTCACTGCGCTGCTGACCGTCGCCGAGCAGGGTCGCCACGTTGACGCCCAGGTGCTGACCCAGCAGGTCCAGCATCGCGGCTTCGATCCCGGTCACCACGTGAATGGTCGTACGCAGGTCAAAGGTTTGCAGGCCACGGCCCGCCGAGTCGCGGTCGGCAAACTGGTTACGTACGGCGGTCAGAATGTTTTTGTACTCGCCAACGGTTTTGCCGACCACCAGCGCGGCGGCATCTTCCAGCGTCTGGCGGATCTTCTCGCCGCCCGGGATCTCGCCCACGCCGGTATGACCCGAGTTGTCTTTGATGATAACGATGTTACGGGTGAAGAACGGCGCGTGCGCGCCGCTCAGGTTCATCAGCATGCTGTCGTGGCCCGCAACCGGGATCACCTGCATGGACGTGACGACCGGGGTAGAAAATTGATTGCTCATCGTTTAATCCTTTCTCTAACAAATTTAGTGTCGACCAAAGACGGGGCGTTTGCGATCGAACGTCCAGCCGGGGATCAGATACTGCATCGGGCCCGCGTCATTACGCGCCCCGCCCGGAAGCGTCTTGTACAGCTCGTGGGCTTTCTGTACCTGGTCCCAGTCCAGCTCCACGCCAAGGCCTGGCGCGTCCGGCACGGCAATCTGGCCGTGCTTAATCTCCAGCGGCTGCGTAGTCAGCCGTGCCTCGCCCTCTTGCCAGATCCAGTGGGTATCAATGGCGGTCGGATTACCCGGCGCGGCGGCAGCGACATGGGTAAACATCGCCAGTGAGATATCAAAGTGGTTATTGGAGTGGCAGCCCCACGTCAGACCCCAGTCGTCGCACAGCTGCGCCACACGTACCGCGCCGGAGAGGGTCCAGAAATGCGGATCCGCCAGCGGTATATCCACCGCGTTGAGCATCACCGCGTGGCCCATCTCACGCCAGTTGGTGGCGATCATATTGGTTGCCACCGGCAGACCGGTTGCCCGACGGAACTCCGCCATCACCTCCCGGCCAGAGAAGCCCTGCTCTGCACCGCACGGATCTTCCGCGTAGGTCAGGACATCGTTCAGCCCTTTACAGAGTTCAATGGCCTCATCCAGCAGCCATGCGCCGTTAGGGTCGACGGTGATGCGGGCGTCCGGGAAGCGCTTTTTCAGCGCGCGGGCGGTGTCAATCTCCTGCTCGCCCGGCAGCACGCCACCTTTCAGTTTGAAATCTTTGAAGCCGTAGCGATCCTGTGACGCCTCCGCCAGGCGCACCACCGCCTCGCTGTTCATCGCCTCCTGATGACGAAGATGATACCAGTCATGGTTGCCCTCGGTTTTGACGAGATACGGCAAATCGGTCTTTTGCCGGTCGCCGACGTAGAACAGGTAGCCGAGCACCGTTACGGCATCGCGCTGTTTGCCTGGCCCCAGCAGCTCGCAGACCGGCACCCCAAGCGTTTTACCCAGCAGGTCGAGCAGCGCGGCCTCCAGGGCCGCTACCGCATTCACCCGCAGCTCAAAGGTCCAGGCACCTTTGCCGAAGGTGTCAAAGTCAGCCGCCTGGTTGCCTTTGTGCACCCGCTGAACCACCTGGTTTAAGCGGGCAACCTGCTGGCCGATAACCATTGGGATCGCATCGGTCAGCGTCTTCAGGATCACTTCGCCGCCGGGCGCTTCTCCAACGCCGGTGTTCCCGGCGTTGTCGGTCAGCACCACGATATTGCGGGTGAAGTAAGCGTTATGTGCCCCGCCGATATTCATCAGCATACTGTCGTAGCCGGCGACCGGGATCACTTTCATATCGGTAATAACGGGGCTGGAGTGCATACTCATCGTTAGTGTCCTGTCACAGGTTTCAGTTCGACACGTTTGATATCGCCCACCAGCACCAGATAGCTGAGGACCGCGATCAGGGCATGAACACCCACGTAGATCAGCGCGCCGTTAAAGGATCCGGTAGTGCCCACGATGTAGCCGATGGCGATCGGGGTAACGATCCCGGAGATGTTACCGAACATGTTGAACAGGCCGCCGGAGAGGCCGCTGATCTCTTTCGGTGCGGTGTCGGCCATTACGGCCCAGCCCAGCGCGCCGATGCCTTTGCCGAAGAAGGCCATCGCCATAAAGCCGATGATCATCCACTCTGCGTCGACGTAGTTACAGAACACCATCACCATCGACAGCAGCATACCGAGCACGATAGGTGTTTTACGGGCGATGTTCAGCGAGCCCGTACGGCGCATCAGCCAGTCGGAGATAATGCCGCCCAGCACGCCACCGGCAAAGCCGCAGATAGCCGGGATAGAGGCGACAAAGCCCGCTTTCAGAATTGACATGCCGCGCGCCTGCACCAGGTAGACCGGGAACCAGGTGATAAAGAAGTAGGTCAGGGCGTTAATGCAGTACTGGCCGATATAGACCCCGATCATCATGCGCGAGTTGAGCAGCTGTTTGATTTGCGCCCACTTGACGCTGAACGGTACTTTTATTTTTGTACCGGGTTGATCCATGTTGATTAGCCCGCCGCCTTCGGCAATGTACTCCAGCTCTTTCTTATTCACGCCTGGATGCTGATTCGGCTCATGGATCACTTTCAGCCAGATAAAGCTGATGATAATGCCGAGTCCGCCCATGAAGAAGAAGACGTGCGACCAGCCCACCTCGTGGGTCAGCCAGCCCATAATTGGGGCGAAGATAACGGTGGCAAAGTACTGGGCGGAGTTAAAGATCGCAACCGCCGTGCCCCTCTCCTGCGCCGGAAACCAGGCCGCCACGATGCGACTATTGCCAGGGAAAGAGGGCGCTTCCGCTAAGCCCACCAGGAAGCGCAGGGTAAAGAGCGCAACAATGATGCCGAAGCCGCTGAAAATATCAACGAAGCCCTGCAGCAGGGTAAACAGTGACCAGATGAAGATAGACCAGAAGTAGACGCGTTTTGAACCGAAGCGGTCAAGCAGCCAGCCACCTGGGATTTGGCCGATAACATAGGCCCATGAAAATGCAGAGAAAACATACCCCATGCCAACAGCATCAAGACCGATATCTTTTGCCATTTCAGAGCCGGCAATGGACAGCGTCGCGCGGTCACCATAGTTGAAGGATGTGACGATAAACAGCATCACCACTATCCAGTAGCGAGCGTTAGTGCGCTTTTCGGCGCTGCTCGCTGCGTGGCTTAATGAACTCATTATTGCACTCCTGAATTATAGCGTTGAGCTACATTCATTCTGAAAAGCACAACCTGTAGGGGTATCAGAATGACGTACTGGTGTTTTATTGCAGTCTCTGTGCAGCGGTTCGTTAGCCCCCTGCGGACTGCGTTTTAATAACTGGCGAGAAAAGTATATGAAGTGGCCAGAATCTGCTCACCGTGCAAGCACACAACATTCAGGATGCTTATCACTCTGCTTTGGGGCATAGGCCCAAACCAGTGGGGGGTACTTCACGGAATTGAAAAGCGTCGGGGATAAAAGCGAGTAACAGAAGATGCTAGCCCTCCGCAACGGGGAGGGCTAAAGGGATAAAGAGGGATTTACTTCAGCAGGGTTCCCCACTGCTCAACCCACGGATTTGACTCCGTCTCGGGCTCAGGGTGTTCGCTGGCGTCAATGAGCAGCACCTCACCGACGCGCTGCGCCTGCTGGTCTGCAAGCAGCTCGGCAAACCGTTTCCCGCCGCCGCAGAAGTGGGAGTAGGTGCTGTCCCCCAGCGCAATCACGCCGTAGCGCAGGTTAGGCTGGAAACCAAGCGAATCACGGATCGCCGCGTAGAGCGGCGCGATGTTATCCGGCAGATCGCCCTGCCCCGTCGTGGAGGTGACCACCAGCACGGTTTTGTCCTGGTAATGGGCCCAGTCCGCCAACGTCCCATCCTCAAAGACCTTAACCTTATGCCCCTGCCCGGTCAGCAGCGTCTCCGCCTCTTCGGCCACCAGCAATGAGTTGCCATACATGGTGCCAACAAAAATACCAATCTCTGCCATTTTTCACTCCCTGGTTGCTAACTGCCAGGTTTCATCCTGGCCGCTGTCCGGCACAAACTCAACCCTTTCATTCATCGGGAGAAGGCCGCGCCAGCCAAACTGGGTTAACGCCTGCATCCAGACGTCGTCCAGCCCGGCGCGCAGAGTTAACGGCTCGCCGGTAAAGGGATGGGTCAGGGAGAGCTCGCTGGCGTGCAGCATGAGCCGGTTCAGGCCAAAGTGCGCCGCCGCGCTGCGGTTCTGCCGCAGATCGCCATGCTTGCTGTCGCCAATAATCGGGTGACGCAGGTGAGTAAGGTGACGGCGCAGCTGGTGCTTGCGTCCGGTTTGCGGATCCAGCTCTACCAGCCCGTAGCGGGTGGTCGGAAACTTGCTGATAGCAACCGGCAGCTCGACGGTGGCTAGCCCACGGTAGCGGGTGACCGCCGGCTGTGGCTCTTTGTCAGTCCGGGAAAACTTATCGGCGATCTTATCCAGCTCCTCTACCAGCGGGTAGTCCAGCGTCGCGGCATCCATCAGCCAGCCGCGGACAATCGCATGGTAGCGCTTCTGGATCAGGTGTTGCTCAAACTGCTGGGAGAGCAGACGCCCCGCCTCGCTGGAGAGCCCCATCAGCAGTACGCCAGAGGTGGGTCGGTCAAGGCGGTGGGCAGTAAAGACGTGCTGACCAATCTGATCCCGCACGGTTTGCATCACCACCACTTTTTCATCGCGATCGAGCCAGCTACGGTGCACCAGCCAGCCAGAGGGTTTATTCACCGCCACCAGCCACGCATCCTGATAAATAATTTCCAGCATCAGGCGTCGCTACCGGCAAAGAGCGTATCAAGGCGTTGCAGATGCACAAGGATGACATCACGCAGCGGATCGCTGGCATCGAGCGCCATCTCGTAATAAGGGGTAACGGCAAAGGCCTGCGGCAGCGGCTGACCGCTGTCCAGCAGAGCGTGCATACGGGGGATCAACACCCACTGCAGCCACTCCAGCGGGGCAAGCGTATCCAGGCAGAATGGCTGGGTGCTGGCAAACGCGCTGCTCTCTGGCGCCACGCCCTGCCAGACATTTTGTTCGCGCAGCAGCGCCTCAATGGCGTGCAGCTGCTCGCGTACGCTGATATGAAGAGACATAGAAACCTCAATGACGATCGAACTGGCGCGCAGAATAGCATTGCGGAGGGAGAAATAAAAAAGGGAGCACTGTAATTAAACAGTGCTCCCGGTTCGTTTAGCAGCAGTCCGGCTACCTTGATGCTCCCTGCTCATCCATGAAAACTTTTCCTGCGGTCTCCTGACCTGTTCATCCATAAACCATGCTGCCTGCTCGCATCGCCCGATACGACACGCTTAATCCATTAAGCGACTTCCTAATCATCCTGATCCACCGGATATCCTGCCCGGTTCACATTCTCCTTCCTGGAGGTGTCCTTTAACGCGCTCCGGCGTTATCCTCTCTACTTCATCCTGAAGCCTTTCCCTGTCATACCGTCCCGGTATCTCCTGTGTCAGAAGCGACATCATCCTGATATTCACTTCATGTTCAACATCCTGTCGACACAAATAGAATCGACCTTTCCGCTTCGTCTTGCAAGCATGCCATAAGACTTTAGTACGGATTAATTTGCGTTAAATGTCGCGCATTTTTTAGTAAATTACTGATTTAAAATTGCTTTATCGATTTTACATCTTAAAAATATTTTTTAACAAAATGGCAATATCTTACACGCTTGTAAGAGATGTCTCACACGCGTAATAGAGGATTGGATTACATGACCGGCTCAAGCCGCTGGAGGAATAGCGCTACCGATGGGGCAAGCACGGTGCGATGGCGGGTACCGAGCGTCTCTTTCACCACCTCGCCGGTTAAGTTACAGATCGAGATGACATCCAGTTCGCTATCGAGCGTGGCGATAAAGAGCGTGGGTGGCAGCTTTAATCGCTTTTGCGTCACTAAATGTCCAATGAGATTCTCCTGAACACGCAGGAAATCGTCCGCACTCCAGGTTTGCAGGAGCGTCAGCGTCTCGTTCTCGAATCGTGCCAGCATATCACCAGCAAACTGTGTGGAATAAAAGCTGTGAACTGCAGGTTGTATCACAATATCTAATGCCCGTTCAACAGCGTTTACATTCTCTTCTGCATCAAAAGGTTGGGGCTGCCAGATCACCCGGTCTTCAAGCGAGGAGATGACGCAGGGCGACGGCACGCCATACAGCGCCTCGCTCTGCGGCCAGCTATTGTGGGTCTCATGCCAGGCATCGCAGTAGCGCGCGGTAAAAGCCTTCAGGGCAAGGGATGTCTCTTGGTCCACTGGTTCCTCTCTTCACTCAGCCAGGATAAACTTAAGGCTGAGAGTTTACCTGCAAAACGGCGATGAAACATGTCTTCTTCTTATGATAACCACCAGGCGCTGGCTGGCCTGACCTTGGGTAAAACCACCCGCTACTGCGATACCTACGATGCGACCCTGCTGCAGGGCGTTCCCCGCAGCCTCAATCGCGATCCCCTCGGTCTGCACGCCGACAGCCTGCCCTTCCACGGCGGCGACATCTGGACGCTGTATGAACTGTCATGGCTCAACGCCAATGGCCTGCCGCAGGTTGCCGTGGGCCACGTCGAGCTGGACTACGCCAGCCTCAACCTGGTGGAGTCAAAAAGCTTTAAGCTCTACCTGAACAGCTTTAACCAGACGCGTTTTGGCAGCTGGGAAGAGGTTCGCGCCACGCTGGAGCGGGATCTCAGCGCTTGTGCGCAGGGCAAGGTGAGCGTGATGCTCTATGCGCTGGATGAGTTAGAAGGCCAGCCGATCGCTCACTTCAACGGTAAGTGCATCGATAACCAGGATATCGCGATCGATGACTACCAGTTCAACGCCGACTACCTGCACAATGCCGCGGGCGGTAGCGTAGTGGAAGAAACCCTGGTCAGCCACCTGCTGAAGTCCAACTGCCTGATCACCCATCAGCCGGACTGGGGCTCCGTGCAGATTCAGTATCGCGGGCCACAGATCGATCGCGAGAAGCTCCTGCGCTATCTGGTCTCCTTCCGCCACCACAATGAGTTTCACGAGCAGTGCGTAGAGCGCATCTTTAACGATCTGCTGCGCTTCTGCCAGCCGGAAACGCTGAGCGTCTACGCCCGCTATACCCGTCGCGGTGGCCTGGATATCAACCCGTGGCGTAGCAACACCCACTTCCAGCCCGCTACCGGTCGTCTGGTGCGCCAGTAAGGGCGGCAAAAAGTACGCTTTTTTACTGATTTGCGCGGTGGATTCCGCGCCTGAGGTTGTTAAACGTCATATGCCAGGGCTATTGTAATCACAGGGAGCGGCGATCTTCGCCCCATAAGGAGTTCACTTGATTACACATATTAGCCCGCTAGGCTCAATGGATCTGTTGTCGCAGCTGGAAGTCGATATGCTCAAAAGCTCGGCCAGCAGCGACCTTTATCAACTGTTTCGTAACTGTTCACTTGCCGTTCTAAACTCAGGAAGCCAGACCGACAGCAGTAAAGAGCTGCTGTCCCGCTTCGAGAACTTTGATATCAACGTGTTACGTCGTGAACGCGGCGTAAAGCTGGAGCTGATCAACCCGCCGGAAGAGGCGTTCGTTGACGGGCGTATTATCCGCTCGCTCCAGGCTAACCTCTTCGCCGTACTGCGCGATATCCTGTTCGTCAATGGACAGATCCACAACGCCGGGCGCTTCCAGCATCTTAACCTGGAGAGCTCTACCCACATCACCAACCTGGTCTTCTCGATCCTGCGTAACGCCCGCGCGCTGCACGTAGGCGAAGCGCCTAATATGGTGGTGTGCTGGGGCGGCCACTCGATCAATGAAACCGAGTACCTCTACGCGCGCCGCGTCGGCACCCAACTGGGCCTGCGCGAGCTGAATATCTGCACCGGCTGTGGCCCAGGCGCAATGGAAGCCCCGATGAAAGGTGCCGCGGTGGGCCATGCCCAGCAGCGCTATAAAGAGGGACGCTTTATCGGCATGACCGAGCCGTCCATTATTGCCGCCGAGCCGCCCAACCCGCTGGTCAATGAGCTGGTGATCATGCCGGATATCGAGAAGCGTCTGGAGGCCTTCGTACGCATCGCCCACGGGATCATCATCTTCCCCGGCGGCGTGGGTACGGCAGAAGAGCTGCTCTATCTGCTCGGCATTCTAATGAACCCGGCCAACCAGCATCAGGTGCTGCCGCTGATCCTCACCGGGCCAAAACAGAGCGCCGACTACTTCCGCGTGCTGGACGAGTTTATTACCCATACGCTCGGCGAATCGGCCCGCCGCTACTACCGCATCATCATTGACGATGCGCCGGAAGTGGCACGCCAGATGAAAAAAGCGATGCCGCTGGTGAAAGAGCATCGTCGCAATACGGGAGACGCCTACAGCTTCAACTGGTCTATTCGCATCGCGCCGGATCTGCAGATGCCTTTCGAACCGACCCATGAGAACATGGCTAACCTTCAGCTCTACCCGGATCGGCCGGTGGAGGTGCTGGCGGCGGATCTGCGTCGCGCCTTCTCCGGGATCGTGGCGGGCAACGTTAAAGAGATGGGCATTCGCGCCATCGAAGCTGACGGCCCATACAAGATCCACGGCGACCGGGCAATGATGCGCCGGATGGACGATCTGCTCCAGGGCTTTGTGGCCCAGCACCGCATGAAGCTACCTGGCTCGGCCTATATCCCCTGCTACGAAATCTGTGCCTGATTTTTCCTGACCTGCCGGGTGGCGCTCTGCTTACCCGGCTCCCTCAATACATACATTAAACTTATAGTTCTAAACCACCCCGCAAAAAGCAATCGATTGCTTAGCAAATATGCCCCGTTATTTATCTAGCAAAGTTTTGCTTAAATCTGATAAAACGCTGCCATCTGTGCCTTTTGCCGGGTGATTATCGTATTTCGCGTCTACCGCTTTGATCGCAAATCCTGGCAATGGTAGCCTTCGCCACCATAAATCTTACCGTGTGCATTTTTAGCAGGGCGTTGGTCCAAATATATCCATATAGAAAGTGGATTATGGCAATTGAGATCGCGATCACTGTCAGTGTGATAACTAAAATGTATCGTTCCGCCCCAAAATGTAACGGATAAAAATAATCCCAACACGTTACTTAACCCAATTTTATATTACCGTTGGGCGCTTTTTCATCGGATTTGACTAAGCACCTGATATTTAGCTTTTAAGTAAATGGAGATTGAAATGGAAACCACGCAAACCAGCACCATTGCTTCGCAGGCAACGCGAAGCACATGGCGTAAGAGCGATACCATGTGGATGCTGGGCCTGTATGGCACGGCGATTGGCGCAGGCGTCCTGTTCCTGCCGATTAACGCCGGCGTCGGCGGCATGATCCCCCTGATCATCATGGCGATTATCGCCTTCCCGATGACCTTTTTTGCCCACCGCGGCCTGACCCGCTTCGTGCTGTCAGGGAAAAACCCTGGTGAAGACATCACCGAAGTGGTGGAAGAGCATTTTGGCGTCGGTGCCGGTAAGGTCATCACCCTGCTCTACTTCTTTGCTATCTACCCGATCCTGCTGGTTTACAGCGTAGCGATCACCAACACCGTCGACAGCTTCCTGACCCACCAGCTGGGCATGGTTTCGCCGCCGCGCGTCGTGCTGTCCCTGATCCTGATTATCGGCATGATGACCATCGTGCGTTTCGGCGAGAAGATGATCGTTAAGGCGATGAGCATCCTGGTGTTCCCATTTGTGATTGCCCTGATGCTGCTGGCGCTCTACCTGATCCCGCAGTGGAACGGCGCGGCGCTGGAAACCCTCTCTTTTGATGCTGCCGCCAATACCGGACAAGGCCTGTGGATGACCCTGTGGCTGGCGATCCCGGTGATGGTTTTCTCCTTTAACCACTCGCCGATCATCTCCTCCTTCGCCGTTGCTAAACGCGAAGAGTACGGCGATGGCGCAGAGAAAAAATGCTCCCGCATCCTCTCCTATGCCCACATCATGATGGTGCTGACGGTGATGTTCTTTGTCTTCAGCTGCGTGCTGAGCCTGGCCCCGGCCGATCTGATTGCGGCGAAAGAGCAGAACATCTCTATCCTCTCCTACCTGGCTAACCACTTCCATGCCCCGGTCATTGAGTGGATGGCACCGATTATCGCCATGGTTGCGATCACCAAATCCTTCCTCGGCCACTACCTGGGCGCGCGCGAAGGCTTTAACGGCATGATCATTAAGTCTCTGCGCGGCAAAGGCAAAACCATGGAGATCGGCAAGCTGAACCGCATCACGGCGATCTTCATGCTGCTGACCACCTGGCTGGTTGCGACGCTGAACCCGAGCATCCTTGGCCTGATCGAAACCCTGGGCGGCCCGGTTATCGCCATGATCCTGTTCCTGATGCCGATGTACGCCATCCAGAAAGTCCCGGCGATGCGTAAATACAGCGGCCACATCAGCAACGCGTTTGTTGTGGTGATGGGCCTGATCGCTATCTCTGCGATCTTCTACTCGCTGTATCACCTCTTCGCTGCTTAAGTTATCCCACCTCGCCGCCCACCCGGGCGGCGAACCCAGCTCTACGCCATGGACAATGCATTATGATCAGCGTATTCGATATCTTTAAAATTGGTATTGGCCCCTCCAGCTCGCACACCGTCGGGCCAATGAAAGCCGGAAAGCAGTTCACCGATGACCTGGTGACCCGCGGGATCCTTACCGATACCACCCGCGTCGTGGTTGACGTATATGGCTCGCTGTCGCTTACCGGCAAAGGCCACCATACCGATATAGCCATTATTATGGGCCTCGCAGGCAACCTGCCGGACAGCGTCGACATCGATGCCATCCCGGCATTTATTGCCGATGTCAGCGCCCGAGGCCGTCTGCCGCTGGCGAACGGTCAGCATGAGGTCGATTTCCCCCTTGAGCAGAGCATGAACTTCCATGCTGACAACCTCTCTCTGCATGAAAACGGGATGCGTATCAGCGCCCTGGCAGGCGATACGCTGCTTTACAGCCAGACCTACTACTCTATCGGCGGCGGGTTTATCGTCGATGAGGCGCACTTCGGCCAAACCAGCGACTCGCCGGTTGCCGTGCCCTACCCCTATAAGAACGCCGCCGATCTGCAGCGCCACTGTCAGCAGACCGGCCTGTCGCTCTCCGGGCTGATGATGGAGAATGAGCTGGCCCTGCACAGCAAAGCGGCGCTGGAGCAGCACTTCACCAGCGTCTGGGCGGTCATGCGCGGCGGTATCGAACGCGGGATCACCACTGAAGGGGCGCTGCCGGGCAAGCTGCGGGTGCCGCGTCGGGCGGCAGCGCTGCGCCGGATGCTGGTAAGCAGCGATAAAACCACCACCGATCCGATGGCGGTAGTCGACTGGATCAACATGTTTGCGCTGGCGGTAAACGAAGAGAACGCTGCTGGCGGGCGGGTAGTAACCGCACCGACCAACGGCGCATGCGGTATCGTTCCCGCCGTGCTGGCTTACTATGACAAGTTCATCCGCGAAGTGAATGCTAACTCGCTGGCGCGCTACCTGCTGGTGTGCAGCGCCATCGGCTCGCTCTATAAGATGAACGCCTCTATCTCCGGGGCCGAGGTGGGCTGTCAGGGTGAAGTCGGCGTCGCCTGCTCAATGGCGGCTGCCGGGCTAACCGAGCTGCTGGGCGGTAGCCCGACGCAGGTCTGCATCGCAGCGGAAATCGGCATGGAACATAACCTGGGTCTGACCTGCGATCCGGTTGCCGGTCAGGTACAGGTTCCCTGCATTGAGCGTAACGCCATCGCCTCTGTCAAAGCGGTGAATGCCGCGCGAATGGCACTGCGTCGTACCAGCGAGCCGCGCGTTTGCCTCGATAAGGTGATCGAAACCATGTACGAAACCGGTAAGGACATGAACGCCAAATACCGCGAGACCTCTCGTGGTGGGCTGGCAATGAAAATCGTCTCCTGCGATTGATCCCCTGAGCGATGAATGGTCTCCGCCTCCCGTCAATGATACCCTTAGCCGGTCTGTCATTGCCGGGAGGATCCCGTGGCCGTTCATCTGCTTATCGTTGATGCACTTAACCTTATTCGCCGTATTCATGCCGTCCAGGGGTCACCCTGCGTGGAAGCCTGTACGCACGCGCTGGGGCAGCTGATTGTTCACAGCCAGCCGACCCATGCGGTCGCGGTGTTTGACGATGAGGCCCGCAACAGCGGCTGGCGACACCAGAAGCTGCCGGACTATAAGGCGGGTCGCCCGCCGATGCCCGATACCCTGCACGGCGAAATGCCTGCCCTGCGCGCCGCGTTTGAACAGCGCGGCGTACGCTGCTGGATCTCCGAAGGCAACGAGGCGGACGATCTTGCCGCCACGCTGGCGGTAAAGGTGGCCCAGGCGGGACATCAGGCGACCATCGTCTCAACCGACAAAGGCTACTGCCAGCTTCTCTCTCCCACTCTACGCATTCGTGACTACTTCCAGAAGCGCTGGCTGGATGCGCCCTTTATTGCAGGCGAGTTTGGCGTTCTGCCGGAGCAGCTAACGGATTTCTGGGGACTGGCGGGCATCAGCAGCTCGAAAATCCCTGGCGTGGCGGGGATTGGTCCAAAGAGCGCCGCCCAGCTGCTGGCACAGTTTGCAACTCTGGAAGGGATCTATGCTCATCTGAACGAGGTGCCGGAGAAGTGGCGCAGCAAGCTTGAGGCGCACCGGGAGATGGCGTTTATCTGCCGCGAGGTGGCAAAGCTACAGACGGATCTGCACCTCGACGGCAATTTACAGCAGTTACGATTGAGCGCCTAGGCCCGGTCAGCGCAGCGCCACCGGGCGATAAGATTTATATTAGCGCTCGTCGCGACGGCCACCCACGGCAGCCCACCAGCGACGGACGTGCACCGTCACCTCTTCGCGATCGTGATAGAGCTGACGGGCCTGGATCTGCGCGTTGATACCGTTCTCTTCCAGCTGCTGCTGAATGTACGCGAGGTTGTTCGAGACCTCCTCATAGCGCTTTTTCATCGGCAGCTTAAGGTTAAAGATGGTTTCCCGGCACCAGCCGTTAACCAGCCACTGCGCCATCAGGGCAGCAACTTTCGCTGGCTTCTCTACCATATCGCACACCATCCAGGTAATGTTGCTGCGCGTTGGGCGATATCTGAAACCGTCTTCCCGCAGCCAGGTCACCTGGCCGGTATCCATCAGGCTCTGCGCCATCGGGCCGTTATCCACCGACGCGACCCACATGTTGCGCTTCACCAGCTGATAGGTCCAGCCGCCGGGGCAGGCGCCCAGATCGACCGCGTGCATGCCATTCGCCAGGCGCTCGTCCCACTCGTCAGCCGGGATAAAGACGTGGAACGCCTCCTCCAGCTTCAGCGTAGATCGGCTCGGCGCATCGGACGGGAACTTCAGGCGCGGGATGCCCATGTAGAACGGCGAGTTATTGTCGGAGTAGGAGTAGCCGGTGTAGCAGCAGCCAGGTGCGATAAAGAAGACATGCACCACCGGACGCTTGGCGGTTTCGTAGCTGGTGAGGATCTTCGCCTCACGCAGCGCAGCGCGCAGCGGCACGGTGAACTTGCGGCAGAACTTCATCAGCTCTTTGCTTTCGTTGGTGTCGGCTACCTCAACGCGCAGCTCGCCGCCTTTTTCGACCACGCCCTGCAGCATGCCAACGATCGGCGTAATGCGATCCTCCGGAGGCAGATCCTGAAGCAGTTCACCCACCACGAACATCTGGCGGACAAAAATCAGCGAGCTAAATGGCAGCTCGCGCGCCAGCTTGTCGGCCTCTTCGGCCTGATAGCACTCAAAAATTACATAGCCAGCGTTATCTTTGACGCGGGCAAAACCAAACACGTTCAGCCGCCCGGCCTTATCGGTAATCTCTGCGGCGCACTCTTTTTCAAATCCAGGGCGACACAGTAGTACAAGCTTATTCATGACCAGGGCCTTTACGTTTCAGACGAATTGCGCCAATTAACATTAATACCCAGCCGGTAAGGAAGCTGACGCCGCCGACCGGGGTGACAAACGCCCACAGGCGCAGATGCGACAGCGCGAGGCAGTAAAGGCTCCCGCTAAAGAGAACCGTACCCAGCGCCAGAAAGACGCTGCTCCAGTAGAACCAGATGCTGATCCGACGCTGCATCGCTACCGCCAGGCCAAAGACCGCCAGGGTATGAAACGCCTGGTACTCAAGACCGGTCTGGATCCAGCCCATCTCGGCAGCGCCTAACGATTTACTTAATACGTGTGCGCCAAACGCGCCCAGGGCCACAAAAATAAAACCGCTGATAGCGGCAAAAATCAGCATAAATCGGCTGGTCATAGTCTTACCCTAAAGTCATGCGCTAACCGCGCGCCTATATACGTTATTGCTCATAGCGAAAGCGAAATTTTTCTTGCTCGGCTGCCGCTTTGGCCAGGATCCACTGGCGGAAGGCAGCTATTTTACCCAGTTCTGCCTGACTGTCATGACAAACCAGATAAAAGGCGTTTTTACTGACCAGCACGTCGTTAAACGGGCAGGCCAGGCGACCGGCTTCGATCTCTGACTGGGCCATCACGTTATTTGCCAGCGCAACGCCCTGACCGTGAATTGCCGCCTGCAGCACCATGGCGCTGTGGCTGAAGATGGGCCCCTGCTGCACGTTAAGGTTCAGGCCCAGCTGGCGGGTATAGGTCTGCCAGTCGCGGCGGGAGGCATCATGCAGCAGCGTATGCTTAGCCAGATCCTCAGGGGTTTTTATCGGTTTGTCGCCGGTGAGCAGCAGCGGTGAGCAGACCGGCAGCAGATATTCTGCGTATAATTTTTCAACACGCAAGCCTGGCCAGTTACCGCGACCGTAAAAAATGGCTACGTCGACGTCGTCCGCCAGTTTGTCGACCTCACGGTCTACGGCCTGGATACGAACGTCGATTCCCGGATAAGCTGAGTTAAAGCTAGAGAGTCTTGGCACCAGCCACTGAATAGCAAAGCTGGGCAATAGACTGACGGTTAACGCCCCTTTTGCGCTGCGCGACTGTAACTTGCGCGTGGCCTCGGTGAGCTGAGAAAAGATCTCTTTGATATCCTGAAAATAGCTCTGCCCCTCCTCCGTTAACAGCAGGGATCGGTTGCGGCGGCGGAACAGCTTGAGCCCAAGAAAATCCTCAAGAGACTTGATCTGGTGGCTTACTGCGGCCTGCGTCACAAAAAGCTCATCGGCGGCGCGAGTAAAACTTAAATGGCGGGCGGCAGCATCAAAAACACGTAATGCATTTAAGGGCGGTAATCGCTTAGACATGGGTTATTTGGCTTAGGTGTTAAATCATTTTAACAAACAGGAAACAACACGTTACCTATTAGTTTTTTTTATCTGAGCCATTATAAATTGTCCGTTGAGGAACTACCAGCAAATACCTATAGTGGCGGCACTTCCTGAGCCGGAACGAAAAGCTTTTTTTGGAATGCGTGTTCTGATGGGCTTTTGGCTTACGGTTGTGATGTTGTGTTGTTGTGTTTGCATTTGGTCTGCGATTCAGACCATGGTAGCAACGCTACCCTATTTCACTTCCTGTACATTTACCCTGTCTGTCCATAGTGATTAATGTAGCACCGCGAATTGCGGTGCTTTTTTTTAGGCTATTTTCAGTAGCTTAAATTTCAGTAGCTTAACCTGAGATTATTTCTCCAGCGCGACCATCTCTTTCACGTCGGTGCGGTTAATCTGCTGTTTGTTACCGTTCGCATCTTTATACGAAATCATCCCGGTCTGGTCATCAGTCTTCGGCTTACCGTCGGAAACAATAGTACGACCATCGTTGGTGTGCATCACATAGTTCGGACCGGAACAGGCGCTCAGGGCAAAAGCCAGTGTACAAGCAGAGATAATTGCGGCAGTCTTTTTCATCTTCTTCTCCTTTTAGCAATAAATGCTATTCAAACCGTTTTTCTTAACAGGCTTCAATCGACACCTAACACTTATCAGCATAATCGGCTTACGTAAATTCGCCAGGATAAACAGATAATTCCGATGGTTAGCACTTTGCTTGTACATTGGTGAAAATTGCGCGACGATCCTTATATTGATATGAGGAATTCTATGAACGCTTTTAATCCTGCGCAGTTTCGCGCCCAGTTCCCGGCGCTCGCCGATGCCGGTATCTACCTGGACTCTGCCGCCACGGCGCTGAAGCCCCAGGCGGTGATCGACGCGACGCAGCAGTTCTACAGCCTGAGCGCGGGCAACGTCCACCGCAGCCAGTTTGCCGAGGCCCAGCGGCTAACGGCCCGCTATGAAGCGGCGCGGGATCGCGTTGCGGCCCTGCTTAATGCCCCCTCCGGCAAGAATATCGTCTGGACGCGAGGCACCACCGAAGCCATCAATATGGTCGCCCAGTGCTACGCCCGCCCGCGTTTGAAGGCGGGAGATGAGATCATCGTCAGCGTGGCCGAGCACCATGCTAACCTGGTGCCGTGGCTAATGGTGGCAGAGCAGACCGGGGCACGCATCGTTAAGCTGCCGCTGGCGGCCAACGGCGTACCGGACGTTGAGCAGCTTGAAGCGCTGATCACCCCGCGCAGCCGCATTCTCGCCCTCGGGCAGATGTCTAATGTCACCGGCGGCTGCCCGGATCTGGCCCGCGCTATCGCCTGGGCCCACGGTGCAGGCATGGTAGTCGTGGTCGACGGCGCACAGGGCGCGGTGCACTTTCCCGCCGACGTGCAGAAACTAGGGATCGATTTCTACGCCTTCTCCGGCCATAAGCTGTATGGCCCAACCGGTATCGGCGTGCTCTACGGCAAAGCCAGTCTGCTGGATGAGATGTCGCCCTGGCTGGGCGGCGGCAAGATGATCGCCGAAGTGACCTTCGACGGTTTTACCACGCAGCCTGTGCCCTATCGTCTGGAGGCGGGTACCCCCAACGTTGCCGGCGTGATTGGCCTCTGCGCCGCGCTGGAGTGGCTGGAGGGGTTTGATATCGTGCAGGCCGAGAGCTACAGTCGTGGCCTGGCGACGCTGGCCGAAGAGGCGCTGGCCCAGCGTCCGGGCTTCCGCTCGTTCCGCTGTCAGGACTCCAGCCTGCTGGCGTTTGATTTTGCCGGTGTTCACCACAGCGATATGGTCACCCTGCTGGCAGAGTCCGGGATCGCCCTGCGCGCCGGGCAGCACTGCGCCCAGCCGCTGCTGGCAGCCCTCGGCGTGAGCGGGACGCTGCGCGCCTCGTTTGCCCCCTATAACACGAAAGCTGACGTCGACGCGCTGGTTAACGCCGTCGATCGCGCCCTTGAGATACTGGTGGATTAATGACTAGCCCTGCTTTTGCCGGACACCCGTTTGGCACCGCCGTCACCGAAGAGACGCTGAAAAAGACCTTTGGCCCGCTGACCCAGTGGGAGGACAAGTATCGCCAGCTGATTATGCTCGGTAAGCAGCTGCCGCCCCTGTCGGAGGAGCTGAAGGCGCAGGCCCGGGAGATCCCCGGCTGTGAAAACCGGGTCTGGCTTGGTCATACGCGCACGGCAACGGGAAAAATGCACTTCTTTGGCGACAGTGAGGGGCGTATTGTGCGCGGCCTGCTGGCGGTGCTGCTGACCGCAGTCGAAGGAAAAAGTGCCGACGCGCTGCTGGCGGGCGATCCGCTGGCGCTGTTTGATGAGCTTGGCCTGCGCGCGCAACTGAGCGCCTCGCGTACGCAGGGCCTGGCGGCGCTGAGCGAGGCGGTGGTTGAGGCGGCGCGTCAGGGGTGAAACGCCCGGTGGCGCTATGCTTACCGGGCCTACGAAACCCGTGCTGCTTTTGCCATCATCTTTTTCAGCGCGTGGGAGACCGCCACAAAACCAAAGGTGGCGGTGACCATAGTGGCCGCGCCGAAGCCGGAGGCACAGTCCATCCGTTTCGGCCCCTCTGCGGTGCTCTTCATGGCACAGACCGAGCCGTCCGCCTGCGGGTAGACCAGCGCCTCGGTAGAGAAGACACAGTCTACGCCCAGTTTGCCCTTGCTGTTTTTCACCACGCCAAAATCGCTTTTCAGCCGTTCGCGCAGCTTGGCCGCCAGCGGATCCTGAATCGTCTTTGCCAGATCGCTGACCTGAATCTGCGTCGGATCGATCTGCCCGCCCGCACCGCCGGTGGTAACCAGCGGAATTTTGTACCGGCGGCAGTACGCAATCAGCGCCGCCTTGGGGCGCACGCTGTCGATCGCGTCAATGACGTAGGTGAAGTCCCTGTTCAGCAGCGTCGCCACGTTATCGGCGGTCACGAAGTCGTCCACCACCGTCACCAGGCACTCAGGATTGATCTGGCGAATGCGCTCCGCCATCACCTCGGCCTTGGCCAGCCCAACGCTGTCGCGCAGGGCATGGATCTGCCGGTTGGTGTTGGTCACGCAGACGTCGTCCATATCAATCAGCGTGATAGCGCCGATCCCGGTGCGGGCCAGCGCCTCCGCCGCCCAGGAGCCAACGCCGCCAATGCCGACCACGCAGATATGCGCGCCGGCAAACAGCGCCAGCGCATCTTCACCGTATAACCGCGCCGTGCCGCCAAAACGCTGACGCCAGGCATCGCTGATTACCACAGACATAAGACCTCAGATAGTTAAATTGGGCGCGCAGATTAGCATACTCAGCCGCTAAAGACGTTACCGGTTCCTGCCCCCGGCGCGTTTTTCAGTACCCATACGCGGCCGTAGTGGTTATACCATCCGGCACGGTGCCCGGCCTCAGGGCCAATCCCCTGATAGATATCAAAGTGCTGACCCTTAATCGCACCACCCACGTCGAGGGCCACCATCAGGCGCAG
The DNA here is from genome assembly GCF_037152055.1 of Pseudescherichia sp. AS216. NCBI lineage: Bacteria > Pseudomonadati > Pseudomonadota > Gammaproteobacteria > Enterobacterales > Enterobacteriaceae > Pseudescherichia > Pseudescherichia sp. AS216. The sequence continues at coordinate 276,999 of NZ_JBBCMV010000002.1, forward strand.
CTCATACTGACCGTTGAACTTGCCGTTGTTATCCAGCAGCGGGACTTCCGCCAGCAGGGTGGTTCCGGCCGGGATAATGCTGCGGTCGGAGGCCACCGAAGCGCGGCCAATCAGCGGCACGGCGCTGGCCCCTTTCACCGGCGCATAGGACTGCGGTTTAAAGAAGACGAATGAAGGGTTCTGCTCCAGCAGCTCCTGCACTTCGGCCGGGCTGTGGGTTTCGCCCCAGTGGCGGATCGCCTGCATCGACATATCCTCGCGCTTCACTTCCCCACGATCGATCAGCACCTTACCGATACTGCGGTAGGCATGGCCGTTTTTACCGCCGTAGCTAAAGAAGTTAAGCGGGCTGCCATCGCCAAAATCGATATAGCCGCTGCCCTGCACGTCCATAATAAAGTTGTCCATCAGCGAGTTGCTGTAGGCCAGGACATAGTTTTCGCTGAGCGCGCCCGCGTAGATCTCTGCCCGGGACGGCAGGCGGCCGCGTTTAGGCGGCATGCGGTAGATCGGATACTGGAACTCGCCCTGACGGGTATGGCGGGCCTGTACGACCGGCGTGTAGTAGCCAGTAAACTGAACGTTGCCGTAGTTATCGGTGCCGTTCATCTGCCAGGCGTCAATGCCGTACTGGCGCATAGTGCGGGTATCGCCCCCGGCGCGCAGCCACTCCTGCACCGCACTGTAGACGGCGCTCTGGTTGCCATAGAGGCGCGGCGAAGCGCTGCGGATCTGGCCTACCTGCTGGGCAAAGTCGCCGCCGTTAATCGGGGCACCTACCGCATCCGGCTGGTTTACCAGGGTGAAAGGCTGGGTTAATTTCCCGTCTTCATACTGCTGACCGCGATCGGTCGGTTTCGAGGAGCAGGCGGCAAGCAAAGCCAGCGCTGCGCCCGTGAGGAGATACTTCAACCAACGTCCTTTCATTGTCTCTCATCTTTTTGGTTAACCAGGGGGCGTGATGAAGATAACAAACCAGTTTCGCTAATGAAATGCGAAAAAGGGGACTTAACGGCAATTGCGTTCAAAAAACGCGCATAATGTGCCTTTTTTATGCAGATGCTTTCATAATTTAACAATTTTCTCGAAAAAGGGTTGCGTCAAAGAGCGAGCGGAGTATAGTGCGCTTCCACGGACGCGGGGTGGAGCAGCCTGGTAGCTCGTCGGGCTCATAACCCGAAGGTCGTCGGTTCAAATCCGGCCCCCGCAACCAATACAGTGTGAAAGAAAGAAACCTGCTGAGTAAGCAGAGACGGACGCGGGGTGGAGCAGCCTGGTAGCTCGTCGGGCTCATAACCCGAAGGTCGTCGGTTCAAATCCGGCCCCCGCAACCAACACTGTACCGTGTAGTAAAAATAAGAAGTAGAAGACTCGGACGCGGGGTGGAGCAGCCTGGTAGCTCGTCGGGCTCATAACCCGAAGGTCGTCGGTTCAAATCCGGCCCCCGCAACCACTTCAACAATAAACACCCTTCCGGGTGTTTTTTTGTATCTGTCCTCCGGCAAACCCTCCCGGCAAAAACGTTAGCCCCTGCGGGCCAACGTCACACCATCAGCAAAGTACGCCTTGATCCCAGCCAGAATCGACTCTGCGACCTCCTGCTGAAACGCTGCGGTTCTGAGCTTGCGCTCCTCTTCCACGTTACTGATAAATGCCGTCTCTACCAGAATTGACGGAATATCCGGCGCTTTCAACACCGCAAAGCCTGCCTGATCGACCCGGTTCTTATGCAGTTTGTTGACGTGCCCAAGGCGGTTTAGCACCTCTTTGCCAAACTTCAGGCTGTCGTTGATGGTCAGGGACTGCACCATATCAAACAGGGTGTGGTCCAGATACTGATCGCCGCTCTTGCTCACGCCACCGATCAGGTCGGCGGCATTCTGCGTCTGGGCGAGGTATTTTGCCGCCGTACTGGTGGCCCCTTTCGTTGACAGCGCAAAGACCGACGAGCCGCGAGCGGCCCGGCTGGTAAAGGCATCGGCGTGGATGGAGACAAAGAGATCGGCGCGCTGCTTCTGCGCCTTAGCGACCCGCACCTTCAGCGGAATAAAGACATCTTCGTTGCGCGTCATGTAGGCCTTCATATTGGCCTCTTTATCAATCAGCGCACGCAGGCGGCGGGCAATTTGCAGCACCACGTCTTTTTCACGGGTTTTGTATTTGCCGATCGCCCCTGGATCCTCGCCCCCGTGACCGGGATCGAGCATGATCACCACCGGACGGTCGCGCCCGGCTTTGCCCGGCTTCGGCCCGCTCTGGGCAGGCGGAACCTGCTTCTCCAGGCTCCCTTTGTTGTAATCTTCCAGCAGCGCCAGGAGCGGATCCTGCTCGTTCTGCCCGTTAACCGGGTAGAGATCCATCACCAGACGCTCTTTAAACTCGGCCACCGGAGCCAGCGAGAAGAGGTGTGGCGTGACGTTCTGCTTAAGTTCAAACACCATGCGCACGGTGTTGGGATCGAACTGCCCCACGCGGGCAGATTTGATAAAGGGATCGCTGTCGTGGATCTGTGTCCCCATCCCCTTCAGGACCGAATTAAGATTCACCCCTTCGATATCCACCACCAGCCGTTCAGGGTTGCTTAGGGCGAACTGACGGTACTTCAGCACCCGGTTTGACTCCACGGTAATGCGCGTATAGGTCGATGCGGGCCAGACGCGTACGGCAATAATCTGACTTACCGCGGCTAAACCTGCCTTGCTTACGCTAAGCAACCACAGAGCGCCAGCGCCTTGTAACAGCCGGCGACGGCTAAGAGCTGAGTTGGATCCTGACATGCCTCTCCCGAGCAAAAAAATATGACATTTATTATTAAAACGGCCTGCTTGACGAAAAACTTTAACGAATGATGCATAAACTGTCATCAACAAAAGGGTAAACATTGGTTTAACGGCGGTGACAATGTAGAGATTTTTCTCACATCCCGGTGAAATTTTGACTTGCGCCCACGGCAATAAAAGAATAAAAATACATAAATTCCGAATAAACATGCAATGAGGGTTGTGCCGTGGTGAAGGAGCGTCGAACCGAACTGGTGCAGGGATTCCGCCACTCTGTTCCCTATATTAATGCCCATCGGGGGAAAACCTTTGTCATCATGCTGGGCGGTGAAGCCATCGAGCATGAGAACTTTTCCAGCATCGTCAACGACATCGGGCTGCTGCACAGCCTCGGCATCCGCCTGGTGGTGGTCTATGGCGCACGGCCACAGATCGATGCCAATCTGGCGGAGCACCAACACGAGCCCATCTATCACAAGCATACCCGCGTGACCGACGCGAAAACCCTGGAGCTGGTCAAGCAGGCGGCGGGGCTGTTACAGCTTGATATCACTGCCCGTCTCTCTATGAGCCTCAACAATACGCCGCTGCAGGGGGCGCATATCAACGTGGTGAGCGGCAACTTTATCATTGCTCAGCCGCTGGGCGTCGATGACGGCGTCGACTACTGCCACAGCGGGCGTATTCGCCGCATTGATGAAGAGGCGATCCACCGTCAGCTCGACGGCGGCGCGATCGTGCTGCTGGGGCCGGTGGCGGTCTCAGTAACGGGAGAGAGCTTTAACCTCACCTCGGAAGAGGTCGCTACCCAGCTCGCGATCAAGCTGAAGGCGGAGAAGATGATCGGCTTCTGCTCCTCGCAGGGGGTGATCAACGACGAGGGCAATATCGTCTCGGAGCTGTTCCCCAACGAGGCTCAGGCGCGGGTTGAAGAGCTGGAGGGGCGGCAGGACTACCACTCCGGCACGGTACGCTTCCTGCGCGGCGCGGTGAAGGCCTGCCGCAGCGGCGTGCGCCGCAGCCATCTGATTAGCTATCAGGAAGATGGCGCGCTGTTACAAGAGCTTTTCTCTCGCGATGGTATCGGGACGCAGATTGTAATGGAGAGCGCCGAGCAGATCCGCCGCGCCACCATCAACGACATCGGCGGCATTCTGGAGCTGATCCGTCCCCTGGAGCAGCAGGGTATTCTGGTGCGGCGCTCCCGCGAGCAGCTGGAGATGGAGATCGACAAGTTCACGATTATTCAGCGCGACAACCTGACCATCGCCTGCGCGGCGCTCTATCCGTTCCCGGAAGAGAAGATTGGCGAGATGGCCTGCGTGGCGGTGCACCCGGACTACCGCAGCTCGTCGCGAGGGGAAGCGCTGCTGGAGCGCGTTGCCCTTCAGGCGCGGCAGATGGGCCTCAGCAAGCTGTTTGTGCTGACCACCCGCAGCATCCACTGGTTCCAGGAGCGCGGCTTTACGCCGGTGGATATCGACCTGCTGCCGGAGAGCAAGAAAGAGATGTACAACTACCAGCGCCGCTCAAAGGTGCTGATGGCCGATCTTACCTAAGCACGCCCTTCCCTACCCGGCCGGGTAGGGATCTCGCTATTTGACCTGCGCAAAAATATCGCCAAGGCCGCTGCGTCGTTCGGTACGGGTGGCAATAGCCTGCACCAGAATACGCTCGTCGGCATAGAGCGACAGCCGACGGCGCGCGCGGGTGATAGCGGTATAGACCAGCTCCCGAGTCACCACCGGCACCATCTGCCCCGGCAGGATCAGCGCAGCGTGGTCAAACTCCGAGCCCTGTGATTTATGCACCGTCATCGCCCAGGCCGTTTCATGCTCCGGCAGGCGGCTGGGCTGTACCGATTTGATGCTGCCGTCCGGCAGCGGGAACCAGACGCGCGTCCCCTGCCCCCGGTTCAGCGCCACGCCGATATCGCCGTTAAACAGCCCCAGCGCGCTGTCGTTACGGGAGATCATCACCGGGCGTCCATCAAACCAGCGCGAGTGTGGCGTCCGGCTGATACGCCGCTGGTTCGCCAGGGTCTGCTCCAGCCGCTCGTTGAGGCCTGCTACGCCAAACGGCCCCTCGCGCAGGGCGCAGAGCAGCTGGTACTCGCTGAATGCCGCGAGGATCGCCTTTGGCTCCGCCTCATCCCGCACCAGCTGCAAATAGCGCGCGTAGCCCGCCAGCGCATCGTCTAGCAATGCCTGGTAGTCGTCACGCGCCTGGAGAGGCTTGTGCTCAATGTCGCTAAAGCCCTGGCTAAACACCGAGCGGGTACTTTTTTTATCGCCCCGGTTTACCGCTGCCGCCAGCTGGCCAATGCCGGAGTCGCTGCCGAAGCGGTAGCTGGTTTGCAGCAGGCAGAGGCTGTCGCGCAATGCGCCCGCCCCGCCCGGCTCGCCGCCGGGAACCGCCATGCCCGTCAGACGGGAGAGTTGCTCGGCCCGCGCCGGGGTAAAGCCCGCGTTAACCCATGCGCAGATATCTCCCAGCACCGCTCCCGCCTCTACCGAGGCCAGCTGATCGCGGTCGCCTAAGAAAATCACCCGTCCATGGGCAGGCAGCGCATCGATCAGCCGTGACATCATCGGCAGGTCAATCATCGACGCTTCATCCACCACCAGCACATCAAGGTGCAGCGGGTTACCGGCGTGATAGCGCAGGCGCTGACTGCCGGGTTGGGCACCCAGCAGGCGGTGCAGCGTACTGGCCTCCACCGGCAGGCGCTTTTTCTGATCGTCGGTTAATGCCAGCTGGCGCAGGGCCGCGCCCAGCGACTCCGTCAGGCGCGCCGCGGCTTTCCCGGTCGGAGCCGCCAGATGGATGCGACAGCGACCGCCGTTCGCCATCTGTACCAGCGCCGCCAGCAGCTTCGCTACCGTGGTTGTTTTTCCAGTGCCGGGCCCGCCGGAGATCACCGAGATCCGCCGGGTCAGCGCCACCGCTGCCGCCACCTTCTGCCAGTTGATCCCCTCCGTTGGCGGAAAAAGCCCGTCGAGGATCTGACGCAGCTGGGCTTCGTCAACGCTCAGCGGCTGGTTAACCTCGCTAAAGAAACTCGCTACGGTCAGCTCGTTGCACCACATACGGTTCAGGTAGAGGCGCTCCCCGGCCAGCACCATCGGTGCAGGGGTATGACCGTCGCTGACGGCGTCGGATCGCTGTAAGATCCCAGCCCAATCGCAGGGCGCACCGGCCTCGGCAAACAGCGCCATCAGCAGGGAATGGCTCTTATCTTCGGCCTCGGCCGCCAGTCGGGAGAGAGGCAGACAGACGTGGCCCTCCCCCGCGTCGCGGCTAAGTATCGCCGCCGCCAGGGTTACCGCTGGCTCGTCGCGTCCGGCCACGGTCAGGGCAAACTGGACGTCCAACGGGCGAAACAGCTTTTGAGCCAGCGCCTCTATAAGCAGAGTTTGCATCGTCACTGTGCGGTCTCCTGATAGTCTTCACTGGCCTCTTCACCGCTAAACAGGGCATCCATCTCGTTAATCAGCCGTACATCCGGGCGAGTGGTATAGACGCCCTGCTCGCGGTTTTGCGCATCAACGCCACGCAGGAACAGGTAGATCACGCCGCCAAAATGGCGCTCATAATCGTAGTCCGCAATGCGATGGCGGAGATAGCGGTGTAGCGCCAGCGTATAAAGTTGATACTGTAAGTCGTAGCGGTGCGACTGCATAGCAGCCGCCATCGCCTCGCGGGTATAGGCCTCGCTGCTCTCGCCCAGCCAGTTAGACTTGTAGTCCAGCAGGTAGAAGCGGCCGTTGTGGCGGAAAACCAGGTCGATAAAGCCCTTTAGCATCCCGCGCACGTCGCGAAAATCCAGCGGCGGACAGCCCGCAGACAGCGGATCGTAGCGACGGATCGCCGCATCCAGCTTCTCTGAGGTCAGGGTCTGGGCAATCGGAATATAGAACTCCATCTCTACCTGCTTATCTTTCGCGGTGAGCTGGCTTAACGATAAACCTGACTCAATAAGCGGCGCGCGCAGGATAGCGTTGATCCAGGCCAGCAGCACCGGCTGCCACTGTTCGTCAAAACCGCCTGCCTGAAGGCGCTCGCTCACCCACTCCTCGGTCACCGGCTGGGTGAAATCGATATCCTCAAATAGCCCGTGTAAGAAGGTGCCCGGCGACGCCCCGCGTGGAAACGCATGCGGCGTTAAGGCCGGTACCTCGTCCGCCTGGCGTTCACCTGCGGCATCAACGTCCAGCCGCGGGAGCAGATCCTGGGCGATGCCGTGCCCACGCTGCTGCAGGCCAGAGTAGCTGGTCACCCGCCAGTCGTCGAGAATAGGACGGTCAATGTGTCGGGCACGCAGCGACGGCGGCAGAGAGAGGGTGTACTCCCAGCGCGAATTATCCGGCGTGCCAGGGATGCTCAGCACGATATCGTCACTGCACAGCGTCTCCAGGCAGTGGCGTAAGCCTGCGGCATCGCGCGGCTCGCCCTGCTGGATCAGCCTGCCCAGTGCGCTGTGGTGGAAATCGCTCTCGCCGCTCTTCTCTCCGCGACGGCGAAACAGCGGCGCAATGCCGAGGCTACAGTGCCATACCGAGCGCGTCAGCGCCACGTAGAGCAGGCGCAGATCCTCCGCTAGCCGCTCCGCCTCGGCCAGCTCAATGCTCTCGTCGGCCTGGCTAAGATCCAGCACCGCCTCAAAGGAGGTACGGTCGTGATAGAAGGCCTGGTCCTGTGCCCGGTAGTTGGCGATAAACGGCAACCAGACTAGCGGATACTCCAGCCCTTTGGCTTTATGAATGGTGACGATCTGCACCAGATGCTTGTCGCTCTCCAGCCGGAGCTGCTGGCTGGCGGCGTTGCTGTCCGGCTCGGCGATATGCTGCGCCAGCCAGCGCACCAACGCATGCTCGCTCTCGGTATGCGCTCCCGCCTCCTGTAACAGCTCACTGATGTGCAGAATATCGGTCAAACGCCGCTCGCCGCCGGAGGTGGCCAGCAGGTTCTCCGCGATATTGCGCCGGGCCATCAGGGTGCGCAGCATCGGCATGACGCCGCGCTTTTGCCACGTCTGGCGGTAGCCGTCAAACTCCTCAACTACCCCGTCCCATGCCTCTTCATCCTTGTTGAGCCGTTCAATATCCTGGGCGGTCAGGCCAAGCATCCCCGTTGCCAGAGCGCTGCGCAGCGTGCTCTCCCGCTCGGGCGTCAGCACCGCCTGGATAAGCCACAGCAGCTCCTGCGCCTCTGGCGTCTCAAAGACGCTGTCGCGGTTGGAGAGGTACACCGAAGGGATGTTCAGGAGCGTCAGGGCGTCGCGGATCAGCGCCGCCTCGTGGCGGCTACGCACCAGCACGGTTATGTCGGAGGCCTGCACCGGCCGGGAGCGCTTGCCGTCATGCAGCAGGGCACTACCCTGCTGACCCGCCACCAGCCAGTCGCGGATCTGCGCCGCGCAGAGCTGGGCCATAAAGGACTGATAGTCCCCGATGCCAACGCCGTCGCCCTCCATCAGCCACAGGTTCATAGCAGGCTGGGTTTCACCGTGCAGCTCAAAGCGCAGGGGCTGGTTTCTTTCCGCTGCCTTCACCGGCATGAAGGGGATCTCGCGGAACATAAAGGCGTTGTCCATCTGGCTAAACAGCGTATTCACGCTGTTGACCATGCCGGGAGCAGAACGCCAGTTGGTATCGAGCGTATAGTGAGCGCTGACTTCCCCACGCGCTTTCATGTAGGTGAAGATGTCCGCGCCGCGAAAGGCGTAGATCGCCTGCTTGGGATCGCCAATCAGCAGCAGCGCGGTATCCGGCTGCTGCCGCCAGATGCGGCGGAAAATACGGTACTGCTGGGGATCGGTATCCTGAAACTCATCGATCATCGCGACCGGAAAACGCTGGCGGATCGCGGTCGCCAGCGCCTCGCCGTTTTCACTGTTCAGCGCCTGGTCGAGACGGCTCAGCATGTCATCAAAGCCCAGCTCGCCGCGACGGCGTTTTTCGCGCGCTACCGCCTCGCGGATCTCCCGCATGGCGGTGGTCAGCACCAGATCGCTGAGGGTAAGCGGCTCGGCCAGCAGCCCCTCAATGGCGACAAACAGCGGGTGCTCCGGCACAACGCCGCCCGCCTTGGTGCGCGAGGTTAAAAAGGACTGGGCGAACTTCTCCAGCGCGTCCGGCAGCAGATAGCCGCGGGTCTCCTCCTGCGCCCAGGCGCTAATCTTCTCGATCCACTTGCCCTGGTTGCCCCGGTTGAACTTGCGTCGGTCAATGCCTGAATTTTCAATCAGGGGATCGAGCTCCGCTACCGCCGCAAGCCACTGCTGCTTGATGGCATCAATACGGGCGATGATTTTCGCATGGCGCGAGGCCAGGGTCTCATCCGCAGGCGGCGGGGATTTAATTACCGGTGCCTCTCCCTGCAGATAGCGGTTAATTGCGTTCAGCAGCTCCAGCGGCCCCTTCCACGAGGCGTGGATCACTTCGGCAATATCGCGAGGCAGCGGATAGCAGTGGCGACGCCAGAAATCGGCGCAGGCCTGCGCGCGCAGCAGGGACTCATCTTCAATCAGCTGCTGCTGGAAAAGCATGCCCGACTCAAAGGCGTTGAGGCTCAGCATACGCTGACAGAAGCCGTGGATGGTAAAGACCGCGGCCTCGTCCATCTGCCGCTCGGCCAGCATCAACCAGCTCGCCGCCTGTTGCTTATCGGGAATATCATCAAGCAGGCGAGCGTAGAGCGCATCGGCGCTGCTTTCACGCAGGCAGGCGATACGTAGCTCGTGAATGTTGCTGCGGATACGGCCGCGCAGCTCTTCGGTGGCGGCTTCGGTAAAGGTCACCACCAGCAGCTCTTCCACGGTAAGCGGACGCGAAAAGGCACTCTCGCCGCCCAGGCCCAGCAGCAGGCGCAGGTAGAGGGCGGCGATGGTGTAGGTTTTCCCGGTGCCCGCAGAGGCTTCAATCAGGCGCTCACCGCGTAAGGGTAAGCGCAGGGGGTCCAGAGTCTCAGCGGGGTTACTCATTGTTTCTCACTTATCAGGGGCAGCGTGCGCTGCAGCGCGCTGACGTTGTCCCATACCTTCCAGCCTTCAGGGTGTACATACCCGGATTTATCACTCGGCGTGCCGGAGACCTGGGACAGGATCGCCATCCCCTGCGGCTCTACCACCGCCTGGTGGAAGAAGTCGGCAAGCTTCTGCGGCGTCAGCTGTTTAATCTCAGCGACAACTTTATCACGGGAGTCAAAGCGCATATTACCCCGATCGAAATCTTTGCTGATCTGCGACGCCTCTTCTCCCAGCGTTTGCGGGGCCTGAGTAACCTGAGCGATCACCGCCTGCTGCAGCTGGGCAAACTCTTCTGCGCTCATTTTGCGCAGCCGCTCCTCTGCCGTTGGGAAGAAGGCCTGGTAACGCGCCCACAGCGCCAACGGCTGTTTGTCGCTGCTTTGAAGCAGGAAGCCTAAGCCCCACTGGCGGCCAACGCTCATCGGGAAGGCAAATACCGCATAACCGAGCTGCTCTTCGGTACGCAGCTGGTTATAGAACCACGGCTGGATAATTTGCCCCAGCATCGCGCTGTAGGCCGAGCTGCTGTACTCGTCATAGCCGGGCGGGACAAACACGGCGGCCAGCGCCGAGTCGCTGGTACTGCCTGCTTTTTCAAAGATTATCCCCTGCTTTTTGTCCACCAGCACGTCACGATTGCGGCACCACTGGTTTCCCTTCGCCGCAAGCTGATCCTGCACCTGGTGAGCCAGATCTTTCGCCTGCGTCTCGCTCATATTACCAACGATTAAGAACTCCGGACGGGCGTTGCTTTTCAGCCGATCGCGGTAGGCCATCACCTCTTTCAGGGTGATCTCCGGCAGCAGGGCCCGACGCTCTTCACGCTGGAAGTAGGGAACCTGAGAGAGCATCTGCGCCGGCATAATCGCCTGCTCGTAGGCTTTGCCCTTCTCTGCGGAGTCCATCATTTGCGCATACCAGGACTTCGCCTGCGCCAGCTGATCCTCGGTTGGCGTATAGCTGAAGTAGCCCGTCAGCAGTGCGCTGAAGAGCTGCGGCAGGCGCTGGGTATAGCCGTTAGCGTTAAGCATCAGGCCGTTATTGGCGTTAGTGGAGAAGCTAATCCCGCCAACGGCGGCCTGGTTGCTGAGCTGATCCAGGGCGATCCCTGCCAGATAGTCGTTCAGGGCGAACATCACCTGGTTTTTGGCGCTGTCCATCGCCAGCGGATTGCGCAGCACCACGCTAACGTCAGCCTTTGGCTCGCTGGCAAAATAGCGGCTCGGCATGTAAACCACGCGCAGGGTGGGATCATCCACAATCAGCTCGGGATGGGTGTAGTTTTTCGCTGGCTTTTGCAGCGTGAAATCATCCGGAATATAGGGGTTCAGCTCCGGCAGCGTCAGCGCGATGGCGTTAGATTTCTGCTGCCAGTCGGCGAAAGTCTGGTCGCTAATCTTATCGACCTGATAGGGCGCATCGACAAAATAGGCGGTTTTATTGTGCGGCTCCTGCGGGCTGATATACCAGATGCGGGCGTTCTGCGGCGTCATCATCGCCAGACGCGCCTTAACAGCCTCGGCATCAAACTGGTCAGCAATGTTTACCGCATCCAGGGTGTGCTCAACCGGCACGCGGATCATGGTATCTGCCAGCCACTCGACGTAGTCCATATCCCGGGTAATAGAGGGGTAGCGGAAGTCGAGATCCAGCACGTGGGACAGCTCGTCAAAGTAGCGCTTGTCCACGCCCTTCTCACGCAGAAGCTGGAGGTAGCTAAAGATAGCCGCCACCACCTCATCACGGTGCGCCAGCCCTTTTTCGGTCAACGTCGCGGATATCGCCAGTACGCCGCTGTTGCCGTTAACGATCGGATCGGAGTCGGCGCGGATCCCTTCCACAAGCCCCTGCTGCTGCAGCCAGTCAGAGAGCGTGCCCGGGCTGCGGTTGCCAATCAGGTAGGTAATCAGCTCGTCAGTTTTGCTGCGGAACTGCGGTGTATTGTTATCGATGCGGAACTCAACCCGCACCACCTTGCGCGGCATCACCGGCACATAGTGGAGGATCAGCCCCTTCTGCGCATCGGTCACCACCGGCACGTCAATTTTCGGCAGATCCAGCGTTTTGTTCGGCACGCGGCCAAAGGTTTTTGCCGCAATGGCGGCTAACTCCGGCAGCGGACGATTGCTGTAGACCACGGCCTTCATCAGGTTCGCCGAATAGTATTTGTCGCGGAAGGCCAGCAGCGCCTCCTGCACCGGGCTGCCCGGCTTGTCGCTCAGGGTCTCCAGGTTACCGCCAGAGAAGCGTGCAGCGGGATGCGCCGGATTGATGGTCTCGGCGCTCACCTGCGCCATGCGCATCCCGTCCCGGGAGCGGGCCAGCGTCAGCTCGGCGTTAACCGCGTTACGCTCGCGTTCGGCGTACTTTTTATCAAGCAGCGGCGAGGCGATGGCATCCGCCAGCCGATCCACGGCCCCTTCCAGCGCATCGTTCTCAACTTCCAGATAGAACGCGGTACGGTAGGGTGCGGTGCTGGCATTGTGGCTGCCGCCGTGCAGCTTTAAAAATTCAGCAAGGCTGTCCGGCTGGGGATAGTGGGTAGAGCCCATCAGGGTCATGTGCTCAAGATAGTGCGCCAGGCCGGGATGCGCCTCCGGATCCTGCAGCGAGCCAACGGGCACCACCAGTGCGGAGAGCGATTTCACCGCCTGCGGATCGTTAACCAGGAGCACCACCATGCCGTTATCGAGGCGAATAGCCTGATACTGACGGGTGTCCTTATCGCTTTTACGAATGGTTTCCTGAACGGGTTGCCAACCGGTGTCTGCCTGACTTAACGGTGCCCAGAAGGCGACAAATAAGACTAACGCTTTGAACCAGGTGCTGCTGGGCATTCACGAACCTCATCATTAACAAACCAGTGCCGGCAGTACCGGCATATCCAATCAGTCCGTGATTCGCTGCGCATCATAATGGAAGCCTTTCCACTGCGCAATTTTTATACACTTCATCAGGACTGACTAAAGCGAAAGAGCGGCAGTAAATAACGTTCTGCCTGCTTAACTATCTCGGCATAGTTTTCAGGTTCGAGGGTACGCCACAGGCGCTGGTACCATACGTCCTCCCCCTCGCCGCTGACCACCATGTTGCCTTCATAAGCCTGCAAGAATTTGCTTCGCGCCTTAGCGAGCGTCTCCTCATCTTTTAACATCGCATCATTTGTTGCGTCATAACAGGCTTTTATCCATGCGCCCCCGCTTTCGGGTAGCAGCAGCAGCGGTTTTTTCATCCCCTCCCGGTAACCCTCGACCAGCTCCTCAAGGTACTTCAGGGCCTCATCTTGCTTGAGAGGCGGGAACTGCCAGGCTTTATCATTGCGGACAAACAGCCGGCTCTCTCCCGTTCCGCCGCTGGCACAGTAGACAAGATGTTCCAGCCAAAGTTGCAGCCCCTGTGAGACCTTCAGCATCGAAGGACGCCAGCGCAGCAGGCCATCCTCCTGCACGTGCTGTAGCCAGCCGGTCAGATGCACCTTGCCACAGTCAAGCTCGATCTCCATGCTCTCGGCTGGCTTGCGGTGCTCGTGAACCCGCGAAGCCAGCTGCTGCATCTCCTGGTGCTGGCTCTCCCAGACAATTTCACCAAATGCGCCGTAGGGCAGCTGGCCCGCCGCACGGTATTGGCGGAAGAGTTTCTCGACATCTTCCTCCTCTACCAGGGTGTTGAGCAGCGCCTGGTTGAGCTGGTAGCGGTCCAGGCCATCAATGATAAATGGCTCGGCGTCGGGAATATCGCTCGCCTCGGGGCGGAAGTTAACCTTCAGACGCATCAGGAAGAAAGCCCGCACCGGATGCGCCCAGAAGCGCTGTAGCTGCTCAAACGCCAGCGTCTCCAGCGGCTCATCTTCCAGCTCCTGAATAAAGGTGGCATGCGCCACCCCCTGCTGACTGGCGGCGGGCAACCACTCCCGGGCATAGCTTTGCAGCTCATCGGCAATAAAGTTTTCTGCATCGAACGGCATTCGCGTATGCAGGTGAGTAATATGATCCACCACTCGTCGCGCGCTCTCGTCGCAGGTGAGCCCCTCATCGCCAGGCAGATAGTGGCTCTGCCCGATGTAGTCCACCAGCTCCTGCACCAGCACCGACGGGAAGCGTTCGCTGTTATCCTGAATCGAGCGCCCAATATAGCTAATGTAGAGCTTCTGCTGCGCAGAGATAAGCGCCTCCAGGAAGAGGTAGCGGTCATCGTCCCGGCGGCTGCGGTCGCCGCGCATCGGTTTCTGGCTCATCAAATCAAAGCCGAGCGGGGCTAGCGCGCGCGGATAGACGCCGTCGTTCATCCCCAGCAGGCAAACGACCTTAAAGGGGATAGATCGCATCGGCATCAGGGTACAGATATTGATAGGCCCGGCGAGGAAACGCTGGCTGATGCGCTCCTGATCGAGCCTCTGCGCCAGCTCGTCGCGCAGCAGCGAGAGCGGCACCGCCTCGTCATAGTGCGCGCCGACGCCCTGGGTGATCACCGCCTGCCACTGCTGTTCAATCAGCGCCAGCGCGGCTTCGGTATCGGGATCCGGCAGGAAGAAGTCGTTGAGCATGTCGCGGCAGACCGGCAGCCACTCGGCCAACGGGCGATCCTGAGCCAGCCCTTTGCGCCACAGCCTGAGCTGCATCAGCAGTGAGGCCAGATGGCCCACCAGCTCGGCAATCAGGCCGCTGGACTCATCGTAGGGCAGCACCGACTGCCACTCGCCCTGACGGCTCTCCATCGCGTAGCCAAGCAGCATGCGCGTCAGGCCAAACTGCCAGGTGTGCTGCCCGGTGGCAGGCAGCGCCAGCTCGCGCACGTTGTCGTCATCCATGCCCCAGCGCACGCCGGACTCGTTGACCCACTGGCGGAGATAGCGCAGCCCCTCTTCGTCGATGTTAAACCGTGCGGCGAGCACCGGCACATCCAGCAGAGCCAGCACATCCTCCGACTGGAAGCGGCTATCCGGCAGCGAAAGGAGGCTGATAAAGGCCTGCAGCGCCGGGTGCGACTGGCGGGCGCGGCGGTCGGAGATGGCATAGGGCAGATAGCGCTCCCCGCTGGCGCTGCCAAATACCGCCTGGATAAAGGGGCTGTAGCTGTCGATATCCGCCACCATCACAATGATGTCGCGCGGGGAGAGATCGGGATCCTCCTCCAGCATCGCCAGCAGGCGATCGTGCAGCACCTCGACCTCGCGCTGCGGGCTGTGGCAGACGTGCACCGCCACGCTGCGATCCTCTCGCTCCAGCCTGCGCTTGGCGTCGCTGCGCTCATACTCCTGGGCCGTCACGCCGGCGACGGCGCTGTTTTTCAGCTCCAGGATGTCATACTGCACGTTTTGTAGCAGCGCACCGGGCGTAATATCAACGAAGGCATCGAGATCGTCGTAGCGATCCATGCCTGCCAGCAGATAGATGTAGTCGCGCCCCAGCTTCCCCCACGAGGCCAGCAGCGGGTTACCCACCTCCTGCTCGCCTTCGCTGTTAAACAGGCCCTCTACCGGCTGATCTTCACGGAACAGGGCCACCGGATGAGCATCAAGGTGGTGTTTACGCTGGCGGGCAATGAGCCGGGAGAGAAACGCCGGATCTTTGATATCCCCCCAGTAGTAGCGGCAGGGGTTGGTAAACAGCAGGTGAATATCCACATGCTTACCCAGGGCCTGCAATGCCTGGAGATAGACCGGCGGCAGGGCCGAAATGCCGCAGATGAACACCCGGGAAGGCAGCCCGGCTGGCGGCGTTGTCGCAGACTCCAGCACGTTGATAAAACGCTGATAGAGATTGGCGCGGTGCCAGTGCGGCTGCCCCAGCGCCGCGGTATGCTCCACCAGCGCTCGCCAGAGCGGGGCCTGCCAGATCTGCGCTTCACCGAGACCGTCGATCAGGCCGCCCTCTTCCCAGCGGGTCAGCCACTCCGGGCGAAAGACCAGATACTGATCGTAGAGATCCGCCACCCGAGACGAGAGTTGAAACAGCTTGCGCTTGTCATCATCGTCATTGAGGTAGTGGCGGAGCATGGTAAACGCCTCCTGCTCCAGCATCTGCGGCAGCAGGGTCATCAGCTTCCAGCTCATGCTCTGTTTATTAAAGGCGCTCTCTTTCGGGATGTCCGGCAGCACGCGGACAAACATATCCCAGATAAAGCTCGCCGGGAGCGGGAAGTCAATATTGGCGGCGATGCCAAACTTTTGCGACAGCGTCATCTGTAGCCATTGCGCCATGCCGGTACTCTGTACCAGCACCATTTCGGCCTCAAAGGGATCGTCGAGCCGTTCGCGCTCAACGATAAACTCCATCAGTGCTTCCAACACATCCAGACGATTGGAGTGATAGACCCTTAACATAAACGCTCCTGACTACTTATAAACTGGGCAATATAACCGCGTCATCTTCCCCTGCCTGCCCACCGGAGAGGTGATGGTTACGCTGATGCTGACACATCCGGCGTCCGTTGTCTGTACCCGGCTGACCTGCCAGCCTGCCGGTAGCGGCGCGGGCCGGGGCTGCGCCTGCTGCCAGCCGTAACGCCACAGGTAGCGATAGTGGCTCCAGGCGGTGAAGCCCTCCAGCAGCACGCGATGATACCCTGTCAGCGCCGTGACAACCATGACCAGCAGCACCATTGCCAGCAACGTCTCCGGCAGGCTAAAGCCCCGCTGGCGGGCTACGGCATCTGACACAGGCGTATCTCCTTGAGGGGACAGAAATCGCTCCAGCCGTGGGGCGAAAACGTCACGCCGCTCTCGCCTGTCGCTCCGCTGCGCCACAGCGTTACACTCCCGCTGGCGGCGATCAGCACCAGCGTCCGGTCGGCAAAAATGCGTAAGCAGACCCGCCACGGCTGGCGGTGATGCTCCCGGCACTGCACGGCAGGCTGCCTCTGCCAGCGTTGCATTCGCCCCCACTCCAGCGCCGAGTGAGCATCGGCCAAATTGCGCATCGCCCGACTTTCGCTGGTAATGCGCTGCGTATGGGTGCGCTGGCGCTGGTTTAAACCGCTAAGCATCAAGCTACCCAATACCAGCAGCAGGAGCACCAGTGCCAGAGAGGATATTCCCTTTTCGCCCCTCACAGGTTGTACCCCACCACGCTGTACGTCGCGCTAATGGCATCCTCGGGATGATTAAGGGGAGCCGCCGCCAGCGTCAGCGTTAGCATGGGGGCCAAAACGCCCGGCGGCTGACGAACCACCGTAAAGCGCTGCACGCTGACCGTGGCCGGATCGGTGATTTTATCCCACCCTTTCTCTTCGCAGCTCTCTGCCCCCTGCCGCGTCTCCAGCACGCCGCTCTGCAAGCGAAAGCCGGTCTGTTCGGCCTCTGCGAGGGGGGAGTGTTCCCACCGGCCGTTGCTGTTGGCATCCCATCGCACGATTATGCAGGCTCCCTGCCGACCCATGACCAGCGGCTGTCCGCTGCACTCTCCCCGGCAGTAGCCAGCCCGCTGGAGATGCTTTCCCAGCGTGAAGAGATGCTGCCAAACCGCCTCTTCCAGCGCTTGCTGCCGGGTTTGATGGAGCATTGCCGCTTGCAGCGCAGGTAAAAAGCGAGCGGCGCTGAGCAGGAGCACGCTGCCGATGGTCATCGCGATGAGTACCTCCAGCAGCGAGAACCCGCCTTCGGTCAGCTGCATGCACCGCTGTTTGTACGCTGGCATACTCTTATCCGCCCCCAGTTCGATACAATGATTTGCCACTCCCCCGCCTCGCTACGCAGCGTGATGTGTCCGGCCCATGCGGTATTACGCAGCCCGTAAAAGCCGAGCGAGGGGGTGATATCAACCAGCGCCACCTCAGGCCAGAGCGGACGCAGCGCAAAGGGGTTATCCCCGCCACACGTTGCCTGCGCATCAGCTGACGCCAGCAGGCACCAGCGGCCGCTCTCTTGTTTCACCCATACCTTGCGATCCCGGTTGTGCCAGTTGGCGTCGTTCCGCAGCAGTTCCAGATAGTCACGCACCTGCCAGGCGGTTTGCCACAGACGCTGATGTGCCTGATAGCTCTGCCAGCCATACAGCCCCGACGCGCCAAGGATCACCAGAACGATCGTTGCTACCGTGATCTCTATAAGGGTGTAACCCTGCTCTTTTTTCATGGCCGTACTTTGCGCCTGATGCGTGATGCATGCGAGGTGAGATGCTCGCTTTTACGAGGCGCTACGGGAGAAATATTGTGGATTGCAGAGGGTTACATCACAGCGGGAAGGCGGGTCGCAGAACGGGGTAAAAGCGAAAAAAAGCCGGCGCGGTAACGCGCCGGCTGTGGCAGGCTGTGATTATCAGATAGCGACCGGGGCTTTGATGCCAGGGTGCGGATCGTAGCCTTCAATCTCAAAGTCGTCGAAGCGGTAGTCAAACAGCGACGCGGGCTTACGCTTGATAACAAGCTTCGGCAGCGCACGCGGCTCACGGCTCAGCTGCAGGTGCGTCTGCTCCATGTGGTTGCTGTAGAGATGGGTATCGCCGCCGGTCCAGACGAAGTCACCCACCTCAAGATCACACTGCTGCGCCATCATATGCACCAGCAGCGCATAGCTGGCGATATTAAACGGCAGACCGAGGAAGACATCGCAGGAGCGCTGGTAGAGCTGGCAGGAGAGCTTGCCATCCGCCACGTAAAACTGGAAAAACGCGTGGCACGGGGCCAGCGCCATTTTGTCCAGTTCGCCCACGTTCCAGGCGGAGACGATGATCCGCCGGGAGTCCGGATCGGTCTTCAGCTGGTTCAGCACGGTCGCGATCTGGTCAATGTGGCGACCGTCCGGCGTAGGCCATGCACGCCACTGTTTGCCGTAAACCGGGCCAAGGTTGCCCTGCTCGTCGGCCCACTCGTCCCAGATGGTGACGTTGTTTTCATGCAGGTAGGCAATGTTAGTATCGCCCTGCAGGAACCACAGCAGCTCATGGATGATTGAGCGCAGGTGGCAGCGCTTGGTGGTCACCAGCGGGAAGCCCTCCTGCAGGTTAAAGCGCATCTGATGACCAAAAATGGAAAGCGTGCCGGTGCCGGTACGGTCGTTTTTCTGCGTGCCTTCATCCAGCACTTTTTGCATCAGTTCTAAATACTGTTTCATGATTCCTCAGGAGACGTGTTGCTGCGGGCGACGGCGGTACGCCCAGACCATCATCAGCGCACCCGCAATAATCATTGGGATAGAGAGGATCTGGCCCATGCTGATGTACTGCACCCATTCGCCGGTAAACTGCGCGTCCGGCTGGCGGAAGAACTCCACAATAATGCGGAATGCGCCATAGCCGATCAGGAACAGGCCTGATACTGCACCCATCGGGCGCGGCTTACGAATATACAGATTAAGGATGATAAACAGCACCACCCCTTCCAGCGCCAGCTCGTAGAGCTGAGACATGTGGCGCGGCAGGACGCCATAGGTGTCAAAAATAGACTGCCACTCCGGATGTGAAGGCAGCAGCGCCATATCCTCGGCGCGAGAGCCAGGGAAGAGCATGGTATAAGGGAAACTCGGATCGACGCGGCCCCACAGCTCGCCGTTGATAAAGTTACCCAGCCTTCCGGCACCCAGCCCGAAGGGGATTAGCGGCGCAATAAAATCAGAGACCTGGAAGAAGGTACGCTTAGTGCGTTTAGCAAAGATGATCATCACCACGATCACACCGATCAGGCCGCCGTGGAAGGACATGCCGCCGTCCCAGACGCGGAACAGATAGAGCGGATCCTGGATAAAGGTCGGGAAGTTATAGAACAGCACATAGCCGATGCGCCCGCCGAGGAAGACGCCCAGGAATCCCGCATAGAGCAGGTTTTCCACTTCGTTTTTCGTCCAGCCGCTGCCGGGACGGTTTGCGCGGCGGCCAGCCAGCCACATGGCAAAAATAAAGCCAACAAGGTACATCAGGCCGTACCAGTGCAGCGAAAGCGGTCCGATAGAGAAAATTACCGGATCGAAATCGGGAAAATGCAGATATCCATTATTCATCTGTCACCACAAAGTGTTGTTATTCCGCCAAAAGTCGACAGCGGTTAAGATGTGCGCCCGCTTAACAGGGCGCTCCAAAGCTGGGAATCATAGCATAAGCCAGGCGGGCGATTAGGGCGAAGTTGTAAAAGATCTGTATCTTCCCTTTACCCGCCGCCGATGCGCTAGCGTCCGCCGCGGATCAGGCCACCCATGCCACGGCGCTCCATAAAGGCGGCCACCTGGTGGCGCACCTCAGAGGTAAACTGCGCCTCCAGGGTACGGTTTGCCAGCGTCTCGGCATCCTCGCGATCAATATGGCGTAGCAGATATTTAACGCGGGCCACCGAACGGCCGTTCATCGACAGATGGCGGTAACCAAGACCGATCAGCACCGCCACGCACATCGGATCGCCCGCCATCTCACCGCACAGGCAGAGATCGATGCCATAGCGCTCCGTCTCCTGAGCAATGGTTGCCAGCGCTCGCAGAACCGCCGGATGCAGGCTGTCGTAGAGGCTTGCCACACGGGTGTTGTTGCGATCGACCGCCAGAAGGTACTGAGTGAGATCGTTGGTACCGACGGAGATAAAATCGACCCGGCTCGCCAGATGCGCCAGCATAAAGACCATGGAAGGGACTTCCAGCATCACGCCGATGCGCGGCCTGGGGATAGCGTAGCCGATCATCTCTTCCACTTCCCGCCCGGCGCGCTCAATCAGTCGGCGAGCTTCGTCCACCTCTTCAATGCTGGTGATCATCGGCAGCAGGATGCTGAGGTTGCCGGTGGCGGCGTTGGCGCGCAGCATGGCCCGCACCTGGATTAAAAAGATCTCTGGCTGATCGAGCGTAATACGGATCCCACGCCAGCCAAGGCAGGGGTTCTCCTCGCTGATGGGCATATAGGGCAGCTGCTTATCCGCCCCGACGTCCAGCGTACGCAGGGTCACCGGCTTCTCGTTAAAGAGCTGCAGCATACCCTGATACTGAGCCACCTGCTCCTCTTCGGAGGGGAAGCCGCTTTGCAGCATAAACGGGATCTCAGTTCGGTAGAGACCAATCCCGTCGATGCGGCTGCCAAGCTGCTCCTCATGTGCAGGACTCAGCCCGGCGTTGAGCATCACCTTAACCCGATCGCCACTTTTTAGCTGGGCGGGAAGGTTAACCTCATCCTCCGCCAGCTTGCTGAGCTCGTTCTCTTCGGTGATGAGACGCTGATACTCCTGAAGCAGGATCGGCTCAGGATCGACCAGCAGCTCACCCCGGTAGCCATCCACCACCAGCGTGCGACGATGCAGCACCGAGGGCTGAATATCGGCCCCCATGACCGTTGGGATGCCCAGCGCACGCACCATAATCGCCGCGTGGGAGTTGGCTGCGCCGTCGCGTACGACCACCCCGACCAGCCGATCGTGAGGCAGTTCAGCCAGCGTAGTAGCGGAGAGCTCGTCGGCCACCAGCACAAAGCGCTCGGGCCAGGTATTGGGGCCCTGTAGGCTATCATCGAGGTGGAACAGCAGGCGCTGACCCAGCGTGCGCAGATCGCCAGCGCGCTCCTTGAGATAACCGTCGGAGAGGGCAGCAAACTGTTCGGCAAAGCGTCCGATGACCTTTTTCACCGCCCACTCGGCCACGAAACCGCGATCCACCTCGTCGAACAGCTCGCGTCTGAGGCGGGCGTCCGACAGCAGGTGGGAGTAGAGATCGAAGATGGCCGCCGTCTCTTTCTGCTGCCCGGCAGAGAAGCGCTTGCTGTAGCGACGAAACTCGCCGGCGGCCTCCTCAAGCGCACCGGTGAGGCGTTCACGCTCAAGGGCGGTGTCCAGCGTCGAGGCTTCGTAGACCTGCTCCATCAGCGGCAGGGTGGCATCCATCCACCCCTCGGCAATGGCGACGCCGGGTGCGGCAGGCAGGGCACGAATACGCGTCTGGCGATACTGGCCAAACAGCGCGGCAAGCTGCGACTGAGAGAGGATCGCCGCCATTTGGGTGGCCAGCGTGACTAAAAACGACTCTTCGCTCTCATCAAACTGGCGCAGCTCGCGCTGCTGTACCACCAGCACGCCCAGCAGCTGACGCCGCTGGATAATCGGCACGCCAAGGAAGGCGCGGAAGCGCTCCTCTTTTACTGAGGGAATGTATTTAAAGCTGGGATGCTTTTGCGCGTCGGCGAGGTTAATCGGCTCCGCCAGCCTGCCTACCAGGCCGACGATACCCTGATCGAATGCGAGCGTGATGGTGCGGCCGCGCGGCTTTTTCAACCCGCGCGTCGCCATCAGGTAATAGCAGCGTCTGTCGTGATCGGCGAGGTAGACCGAACAGACTTCGGTATCCATCGCCAGACAGATGTCCGTCACCAGAATATCCAGCGCCTCATTAAGGCGTGGCGCGCTGGCAACTTTCTCAACTATTTCTCGTAACCGGGTGAGCATGATATGTATGGCTTATCCTCTCTTACGTCGCCAGGCAGGAGAGTGTTGTGGCTTTGGGGTGCTCTCCGCCAGCGCCATAACCACACTTGCAAACTCCTTCATCACCCGACGATAAACATCGCGCTTAAACGAGACAACCTGACGAACAGGATACCAGTAGCTTACCCAGCGCCAGCCATCAAACTCAGGGGTACTGCTGGTTTGCATATTGATATCCGCATCGTTGCTGATCAATTGCAAAAGAAACCACTTCTGTTTTTGGCCGATACAAACCGGCTTTGTGTCCCAACGCACCAAACGTTTTGGTAACTTGTAACGCAACCAGCTGCGGGTCGAAGCAAGAATACGTACATCCTTACGGCTCAGCCCCACCTCTTCGAACAGCTCCCGGTACATAGCTTGCTCCGGGGACTCGCCAGGGTTGATACCGCCCTGGGGAAACTGCCATGAGTGCTGACCGAAGCGCCTGGCCCACATGACCTGGCCTTGTCGATTACAGATTACGATACCCACATTTGGGCGGTAGCCATCGTCATCAATCACCGGACTACCTCAAAATAAACCTGAATTAAACGATTGTTTCACACTCGTGAGATACGGTAAACCACTCTCTCAATGCGCTATAACCGAATAACATTTGAATAACTCACAATTATCACCCGAGTTATAAACAGAATGGGCGCATCGGCTGCGGTTTTATTCACGATTTCTGTGGATAGAGTTGTGCAGAAGTACGGAATTACTCCGGGAAAACCCTGACGGCCCTGAACAATCAGTTTATCACTCGTAAAAATAATTTGGGACTATTCATTAGGTTATATCACGATCTTTATGCTATCGGGATCATTATGTGACGTGTATCACAGGCACGATCCGACAACTGATGAAAGATCGAACAGAGCCGGTTTTATCCACAGTTTGTGCCAATAAGTTAAGCACAATTTGTGCGAAAATTCGATTTTGGTCGCACGTCAAGGCTGTAAATGGAAACAGTAGTCCGGGTTTTTCTCACTTATCCCACTTTTCTGTGGATAACATGGTGTAAGATCCTGTTCATTGTCAGTGACCAGATTTGGAAAACATGGCGACCCGTTGCGCAACAGAGATCGCGCAAGGGAAAAAAATCCTAAAAATCATTGCGTTGTTTATCGCTGTGGGAAAAAATCTATCCCGTTGCCCCCTGTGCACTATTGCTGTTCATTTTTTAACCAGAGGTTGTATATATGCTGCCGCTCTCTCCTTTTACCTCTCCGCCAGACTCGGAAAGCGCTCTGCTTGAGCAGGCGCAGCGGTTAGCTGGGCTGACACTTGGCGAGCTAGGTGCGCTGGCTGGGCTGCCGGTTCCGGCAGACTTCAAGCGTGATAAGGGCTGGACCGGTGTGCTGCTGGAGCGCTGGCTGGGGGCGAGCGCGGGCAGCAAGCCTGAGCAAGATTTCGCTGTGCTAGGGGTGGAGCTGAAGACCATTCCGGTGGACAGCCTGGGCCGTCCGCTGGAGACAACCTTCGTTTGCGTTGCGCCGCTGACCGGCAACAGCGGCGTCACATGGGAGAGCAGCCACGTGCGTCACAAGCTGACGCGGGTGCTGTGGATCCCGGTAGAGGGCTCGCGGGAGATCCCTGTCGCCAGCCGCCGGGTTGGCTCGCCGCTGCTGTGGAGTCCAAGCGTTCAGGAAGAGCAGCAGCTGCGCATGGACTGGGAGGAGCTGATGGATCTTATTGTGCTGGGTCAGGTAGAGAGCATTACCGCCCGCCATGGCGAAGTGCTACAGCTTCGGCCAAAGGCGGCAAACAGCAAGGCGCTGACCGAGGCGGTGGGCCAGCATGGCCAGCCGATTCTGACGCTGCCGCGCGGCTTCTATCTGAAAAAGAACTTCACCCGCGCGCTGCTGGCGCGGCATTTTTTGTTGCAGGGTTATTAAATTTTTTGCCCTCGCCTGCCAGAGGCTTATAATTAGCGCTTCTTTTTTTGGCAGGACTTTACGATGTTATTTGCATGGATAACCGATCCCAACGCCTGGCTCGCGCTCGGTACGCTGACGCTGCTGGAGATTGTGCTCGGGATCGACAATATTATTTTCCTCTCTCTGGTCGTTGCAAAACTCCCGACCGCACAGCGTAACCATGCCCGGCGTATTGGCCTGGCAGGCGCAATGCTGATGCGTCTGGCGCTGCTGGCCTCTATCTCCTGGGTTACCCGGCTGACTACGCCGCTGTTCACCGTGCTCGATCATGCGGTCTCCGCCCGCGATCTGATCCTGCTGCTCGGTGGTCTGTTCTTAATCTGGAAGGCCAGCAAGGAGATCCATGAAACGATTGAAGGTGAAGAGGAGGGGCTGAAAACCAACGTTCACTCTTTCCTCGGTGCCATCGTGCAGATCATGATGCTGGATATTATCTTTAGCCTCGACTCGGTCATTACGGCAGTGGGCTTGTCGGATCATCTGTTCATTATGATGGCGGCGGTAGTGATCTCTGTCGGCGTGATGATGTTTGCCGCCCGCCCTATCGGCGAGTTTGTCGATCGTCACCCGTCGGTAAAAATGCTGGCCCTGTCGTTCCTGATCCTGGTTGGCTTTACGCTGATGTTGGAGAGTTTTGGCATTCACGTGCCAAAAGGCTATATCTATTTCGCCATGTTCTTCTCGATCGCCGTCGAGACCCTGAACCTGTTGCGCAATAAAAAGAATCCGCTGTGATCTCTCGCTCCCCCGCTACGGGGGAGCCATCGCTACATTAATGAGCGAGAAATTTAATGATAACGCCTGAAGCGACGCCGGTAATCGCAATCATTGAGCCAACGATCGTCGTTACCTGAGTTCTAAGCGTGCTATGAAGCTCGGCCTTTACATCTGCAATCCTGACGTTAGTCTCTGCTAATTCCACTCTGATGGTTGAGATATCTTCCTTCGTTGCATAGTTAGACTTAATCACGGCGACATCCGTGACCAGCGACTCCACCTTCTCCTCAAGCGTTTTGACGCTTATCTCCATCTCTCCTTCTCCGTTACGTGTAACGTTAATTACGTCACGAAAATATTACCACGCTACGGGTAGGGTAAACCGTGGCGAATGCCGCTATTTCTCGCGGCCTTTTAAGATTTTCCCGCTTTTTCCTTTCGTATCCGTGCGTTATTACTACACTCATTACAGATTCTGGCCTTAAGAAGGAGAACAACCGTGAAAAAATGGGCAGTAGTGATTTCCGCAGTGGGTTTAGCCTGTGCAGTTTCAGGATGCAGCAGCGACTATGTGATGGCGACCAAAGATGGCCGTATGATCCTGACTGAAGGTAAGCCGGCAGTAGATGACGATACCGGGCTGGTCAGCTACCGCGACCTGCAGGGCAACGAGATGCAGATTAACCGTGATGACGTGTCGCAAATTATCGAACGCTAGGTGCTAAGGTCAGCAATCTGCTGGCCTTTTGATTTTTCTCTTCCCCTTTTGCCTCCCCTCTGCCATGTTTATATTCCTTTGTCAGGAAGCCCCTGACGTTGTTAAAAAACAAGGAAGCCGGCTATGCATTATCACCGTATCCCTCACAGCTCGCTTGAGATAAGCACGCTGGGGCTGGGCACAATGACCTTTGGTGAGCAGAACAGCGAAGCCGAGGCCCATGCGCAGCTTGATTACGCCGTAGCCCAGGGTATTAACCTGATTGATGTGGCAGAGATGTATCCCGTACCGCCGCGCCCGGAGACGCAGGGTTTAACCGAAACCTACGTCGGCAACTGGCTGGCCAGGCACGGCAACCGTGAAAAGCTGGTTATCGCCTCCAAGGTGAGCGGGCCAAGCCGCAATAACGACAGCGGCATTCGCCAGAACCAGGTGCTGGATCGCAAAAATATCCGTGAAGCGCTGGACGCCAGCCTGAAACGCCTGCAAACCGACTATCTCGATCTCTACCAGGTTCACTGGCCGCAGCGCCCAACTAACTGCTTTGGCAAGCTGGGCTACGAGTGGGCCGAATCCGCGCCCGGCGTCACTATTCTCGACACGCTGGAAGCGCTGGCCGAGTGTCAGCGGGCGGGCAAGATTCGTTATATCGGCGTCTCGAACGAAACGGCGTTTGGCGTGATGCGTTATCTGCACCTGGCGGATAAGCACGATCTGCCGCGCATCGTCACCATCCAGAACCCCTATAGCCTGCTGAACCGCAGCTTTGAGGTTGGTCTGTCAGAGGTGAGTCAGTTTGAGGGCGTTGAACTGCTGGCCTACTCCTGCCTGGCCTTCGGCACCCTAACCGGTAAATACCTGAATGGCGCGAAGCCCGCCGGCGCGCGCAACACGCTGTTTAGCCGCTTTACGCGCTACAGCGGCGAGCAGACGCAAAAAGCGATCGCTGCCTATGTGGATATCGCCAAACGGCATAATCTGGACCCGGCGCAGATGGCGCTGGCCTTTGTCCGCCGCCAGCCGTTCGTGGCCAGCACCCTGCTGGGTGCCACGACCATGGAGCAGCTGAAAACCAACGTTGAGAGCCTGTATCTGGAGCTGAGCGAAGAGGTACTGGCGGAGATTGAAGCGGTGCACAAGGTCTATACCTACCCGGCACCGTAAGTGAATTGCCCGGCGGAATACGCCCGCCGGGCATGTTTTTTATCGACGGCGCTGCCACAGCCACAGGCCGGCAATCGCCAGCGCAAACAGCACACCAAAGCCTACCCCGACGCCGACCACCGGCGCACCCGCCTTCACCGCCAGCGAGTAAAGCCCCAGCATAAGCAGCATCGCCGCGTTCTCGCCCAGGTTCTGCACCGCGATGGCATTGCCCGCCCCCACGGAACGTTTCCCTCGTTCCTGCAGAAGCGCATTAAGCGGCACGACGAA
The DNA here is from genome assembly GCF_037152055.1 of Pseudescherichia sp. AS216. NCBI lineage: Bacteria > Pseudomonadati > Pseudomonadota > Gammaproteobacteria > Enterobacterales > Enterobacteriaceae > Pseudescherichia > Pseudescherichia sp. AS216. The sequence continues at coordinate 303,981 of NZ_JBBCMV010000002.1, forward strand.
AAACCCGCCCAGAATACCAATGAGCACCAGCAGGCCGTAGGCAGGCAGCAATGCATGTTGTAACGAAAAGAGCGTCACCACCACACCAATAAGGATCCCCGCAGGCATGCAGCGAGCCACGCTCTCCAGGGTCACCAGCTTCGCCGCCACGCCCGCCCCAACAACGATACCCACCGCTACCATAGCGTTAAGATAGGTTGGCGTCGCGTTATCGCTGATGCCAAGCGCCACCGGCACCCACAGTACCAGCAGGAAGCGCAGCGTCACCCCTGCTCCCCAGAACAGGCTGGTGCCCACCAGCGAAAAGCGGGTTTCGCCGTTTAGCCATAGCGCTTTACAGGCGTGAAAGAAGCTCTGGGTCATGGGGGCAAAACGCCAGCTCTGGCCCGGCCGGGCCGCCGGCAGTTTCGGGATCAGCAGGTTCGCAACCACCGCTCCGGCGTACACCAGGGCGCAGACGCCGAGCGCCGCCAGCACGTGCCAGTCTGCCAGCACGCCCCCGGCCACCGAGCCAAGCAGAATGGCGGCGATAGTCGAGGACTCCATCAGGCCATTGGCCTTCACCAGCTTATCGCCGGAGGTCAGCTCGCCGAGAATGCCATATTTGGCCGGAGAGTAGGCCGCCGCGCCAATGCCCACCAGCGTATAGCCAATAAATGGGTTAAGGCCCACGCAGATACTCAGCGCCCCGAGCAGCTTCAGCCCATTGGCGAACATCATTACCCGCCCCTTGGCAAAGCTGTCCGCCACCTGTCCAACAAAAGGAGCGAAGAGTATGTAAGCACCTACAAACACCATCTGCAGGATTGGCTGGCTCCAGTCAGGATAGAACTCGGCCTTGAGCAGCGCCAGGGTGGCAAACAGCAGGGCGTTATCACCAAATGCCGAGAGGAACTGGGCGGCAGTCACCGCCAGCATCCCCTTCGACAGGAGAGAGTTGTTCGTGCTTACTGGCTCATGCATGTTGCGCTTCCGCCTCGTCGAGTTTGCTCTTCAGGGTAACAAAATCTGGTTTGCCGCTGCCCAACACCGGCAACTGCTTCAGGAAACGGATATCACGCGGCACGGCCAGCTCCGGCACGCCCTGCGCGCGCGCCTGCTTAAGCAACGTCTCACGGGTCAGCTCGCTGTCGGTAGTAAACATCACCAGCGCCTCGCCTTTGCTGGCGTCGCTCTTCACAACCGTCGCGTGCATTTTGTCCGGCGAGGCCATTAATGCCAGCTGCTCTACCATCTCCAGCGAGATCATCTCCCCGGCGATTTTGGCGAAGCGCTTGGCCCGGCCCTGGATCTGCACAAAGCCCTGCTCATCGAAGCGTACGATATCGCCGGTGTCATACCAGCCGGGCTCGAGTTCACCCTCGGCGTTCTCTGCCGCCGGGCGCTCAAGCACGCCAGGATTCTCAACGCGCAGATAGCCGGTCATGATGTTCGGCCCCTTCAGCTGTAGCCTGCCGCCCTCTTCAATGCCCGGCACCGCCATCAGGCGCGCATCCATGCCTGGGAGAATACGCCCCACCGTCCCCGGTTTCGCCGCCATCGGCACGTTGATGGAGACCACCGGCGCGCACTCGGTGACGCCGTAGCCCTCCAGAACCCGCAGGCCGAACTTATCCTGCCAGAGCTGGCGGGTGCTCTCCTGCAGTTTTTCCGCCCCGGCGACCACGTAGCGCAGGCGGTAGAAGTCGTAAGGGTTGGCAAAGCGGGCGTAGTGCCCAAGGAAAGTCGAGGTGCCAAACAGCACGGTGCAGTTACGGTCATAGACCAGCTCCGGCACGATACGGTAGTGCAGCGGGCTGGGATAGAGAAAGACCTCTGCCCCGGTCAGCAGCGGGGTAAATAGCCCCACGGTAAGGCCAAAGGAGTGGAACAGCGGCAGAGCCGACATAAAGCGATCCCGGGCGGTAAAGTCCGCGATGGTCCGGATCTGCTCCACGTTGGCGAGAAGGCTTTTATGGCTGTGCACCACCCCTTTTGGATTGCCCTCTGAACCGGAGGTAAAGAGCACCAGCGCGTCATCTTCCGGCTGCTGCGGTACCTGGGCGAGATGCGGCATCAGCAGATGGCCGAAGATCCACAGCTTATCGGCGGTAGTGACTTCGCCTTTCAGATCTTCCAGATAGATCCAGCGCACCTGGGTCAGCTGCTCCGGCAGATGCCAGAGCTTCCCTTTCTCCATAAACTGGCGGGAGGTAAAGATGGTTTTGATCTGTGCGGCGGTAATGGCGCTGCCCAGCCCCTTCACCCCAGCCGTGTAGTTCATCATTGCCGGAATACGTCCCCGGGCGATAGCACCGAATATCACCGCCGCCGCGATGCCTGCGTTCGGCAGCATCAGGCCAATTTTTTCGCCCTGGGCGCTGTATTTATCCAGGATGCGCGCCACAAACAGCGTTTTGGTCAGCAGCTTGCGGTAGGTATCGGGCTTGAAATTGATATCCTCGACGCAGTTCTTGCCCGCGCCGTAGCGGTACTGCGCCGCCAGCAGGGCTTCGAACAGCGTTTCCCGCGGGCGCACGGCCATGCGCGCTTCCATCATAATCTGATGCAGCATCTCGCCCGCCAGCCTGCGGCGATCGCGGGCGCGTGGCGCTTCAGGCATCGGCAGCTGCGTCGGCGGCAGGATATGCAGAGTAATACGTGGGAAGAGGCGCTGCTTCACCAGCCCCTTCAGGCGGCTGAAGAAGGTCAGCTCCGCGCCTTCGATGCGCACCGGGATCACCGTTGCGCGCGATTTAGCCGCCACAAAGGCCGCCCCGTCATAAATCTTCATCAGCGAGCCGGAGACGGAGATACGACCCTCGGGGAAGATCACTACCGGTCGCCCGCTCTCGATCAGCCGCACCAGCTGCTTGATCGACATCGGTTTGGTGGGATCGAGGGGGACAAAGTCGATCAGGTTCGACAGGGCGCGCATGTACCAGCTCTGGCTAATTGAGGTGTAGACCGCAAATACCGGACGCCCCGGTAAGAACAGGGCCAGCAGAATACCGTCAATAAAAGAGACGTGGTTGGGGGTAATAAGGACGCGCTCGCCGCTCAGCGCCTGCGTATTGCCCGTGAGCTCTACGCGATAAAGCAGACGGAAGAGGGTACGGAAAAATCCCAGCATCATTAACTTCCTGTGTCAGTCGTTCGGGTATGGCAGATTGTGGCAGATTACACGAGAAGTGTAGCGGGCGGCAAAATCGAGGCGAAAAAAAACCTGCGCATCCGCGCAGGTTGGTGCAAAAAGTGAGTACTCATACGTACTGAAATCTCACCAATCAATACCTCTGGGATCTTGATTGTGGCTCCTCGCCCCTGTGGATGCCAGGGAACAATCGCAACAGCTCATCGCAAAGTGTAACTAAAGGTTTGAATTACCCTTTTTCTGTTTTATTTGCCCGGTTTATTTGCCTGATAACAACAGTGTAACGGTTTCACACTGCACATGCGCTTTGGCTCACGTTTGCGCACTTCAGAAAAGCAAGAGCCTTGAACCTGCCGCACTTTTCCGCAACACTTAACCAGGTGTAAACGCTTACCCATTAAAGAAGGTTCAGAATGGCGACCATAAAGGATGTTGCAAAACTCGCCGGTGTCTCCGTCGCCACGGTGTCGCGCGTCATTAACAGTTCCCCCAAAGCCAGCGACGCCTCCCGGCAGGCGGTGCAGAGCGCCATGGCGTCACTCAACTACCATCCCAACGCCAACGCCCGCGCGCTGGCGCAGCAGTCAACGGAGACCCTCGGCCTGGTGGTCGGCGACGTCTCCGATCCCTTTTTTGGGGCCATGGTCAAAGCCGTAGAGCAGGTGGCCTACCATACCGGTAACTTTTTACTGATTGGTAACGGCTACCATAATGAACAGAAAGAGCGGCGCGCCATTGAGCAGCTGATGCGCCACCGCTGCGCGGCGCTGGTGGTACACGCGAAAAGCATTCCCAATGACGATTTAGCCGCACTGATGGATCAGATGCCCGGCATGGTGCTGATCAACCGGATCCTGCCTGGCTACGAGCAGCGCTGCGTGGCGCTGGACGATCGCTATGGCGCATGGCTGGCGACGCGACATCTTATCCAGCAGGGACATACCAAAATTGGCTATCTCTGCTCTAACCATGCCATCTCCGATGCGGAAGATCGCCTCCAGGGCTATTACGATGCGCTACGGGAGAACGGCCTGCCCTGTAACGATAGGCTGGTGACCTGGGGCGAGCCGGATGAGAGCGGCGGCGAGCAGGCGATGACCGAGCTACTCGGGCGTGGCAGGCACTTTACCGCCGTTGCCTGCTATAACGACTCAATGGCCGCTGGGGCGATGGGCGTTTTAAACGATAACGGCATTGAGGTGCCGGGTGAGATCTCGCTGATTGGCTTTGATGACGTGCTGATCTCCCGCTACGTCCGTCCACGCCTGACCACCGTGCGTTACCCCATCGTGACGATGGCAACCCAGGCCGCAGAGCTGGCGCTGGCGCTGGCGAAAGAGCAGCCCCTGCCGGAGATCACTCACCTCTTTAGCCCAACGCTGGTGCGCCGTCACTCGGTGGGTACGCCGCAGGAGAGCTAAAGCGCGCAGCGGTAGAGGTGCACCGTGGTGGCCGGGTAGTCCAGCCCGTCACCGATATAGTGCCAGCCAAAGCGCTCGTAAAAATCGCGACAGGCAGAGTAGAGATGCAGCTGGGTAAAACCCCGTGCGCGGGCGTAATCCTTCACGTGCTGCTGAAGCCTGCCCGCGAGCCCCTGCCCGCGCGCGGCCTCATCGACATACAGCGCCGCCAGCCACGGCCAGAGATCCTGGCGGCTGATGAGATCGCAGCGCCAGAGCCCCACCGTGCCCAGCAGCCTCCCGCCTTCGGTGGCAATAAACGTAACAGGCAACGCCTCAGGCTGCTGGCTGTGGGCAACCACGCTGGCAAAAAAATCGCGTGACAGCGTGTCGCCAAAGGCCTGCCACAGCCAGTCGGTTACCTGGTCCGCAAAGTGCGGCGCGTCGTACAGAGGCAGGATCTTCAGGCTCATTGTCTTACAGCAGCTCCAGCGCCAGCAGCTCGTCGATGGTCTGCCGACGGCGGATCAGCCGCGCCGCGCCGTTGTCAAACAGCACCTCCGGCAGCAGCGGACGGCTGTTATAGTTGGATGACATCGATGCGCCATAGGCCCCGGTATCATGCAGTACCAGGTAATCTCCCGGCACCACCGCAGGCAGGGCGCGAGTTTCAACTTCCCCGCCCGCCTGCTGAGTAAAGACGTCTCCGGATTCACACAGCGGACCGGCCACCACGGTATCGATAAGCGGCTCTGCCGCCAGATCGCGGCCGTCTGCTGCCAGAGCGCTGATGTGGTGATAGCTGCCGTACATGGCCGGGCGCATCAGGTCGTTAAAACCGGCGTCGATCAGCACAAAGTGACGGCTGCCCATCGCTTTGACGCTGCGCACCTGCGACACCAGCACGCCGGATTCAGCTACCAGGAAACGTCCCGGCTCGATCTCCAGCTTTACCGGATGCCCCAGGTGGGCGGCAATTTTTTCCCGGGCGCTGTTCCACAGGCCAAAGTAGTGATCGGTGTCAATCGCCTCTTCCCCTTCACGATAGGGGATCGACAGCCCGCCGCCGGCGGAGATCGCCTCCAGATCCTGGCCGAACTCAACGACCTGGCTGACCATCGCGCCACATACCTGCTCAAGGTGGCCATAGTCCACGCCGGAGCCGATATGCATATGAATGCCCACCAGCTTAAGCTGGTAGCGCTGCATGACCTCCAGCGCAGCGGGCAGATCGCTGTACCAGATCCCGTGCTTGCTGTTCTCGCCACCGGTATTGGTTTTCTGGCTGTGGCCGTGGCCGAAGCCAGGGTTAACCCGCAGCCAGACGCGATGGCCCGGAGAGACCTCCCCCAGCTGGGCCAGCATATCTACCGATCCCGCGTTAACCGGGATCTGTAGCTCATGTACGCGGGCCATCGTCGGGGGATCGATCACATCGGCGGTAAAGACGATCTCATCCGCACCGTTCTGCGGCTCATAGCCTGCCGCCAGCGCACGTTCGATCTCGCCCAGCGATACCGAATCCACCTTGACGCCCTGCTCGCGCATCAGACGCAGAATATGAATATTGGAGCACGCCTTCTGGGCGAAACGCACCACGTCAAACTGGGCTAGTTGGGCAATACGGCGGCGGATAATCCCGGCGTCGTAGGCCCAGACCGGACAGCCAAATTCAGTCACCAGGCTGTGCAGGTTGGCGGCAGTGAGCGCGGTATCGGTGTTATTTAACGGACGTGGCATGGCGAACTCCATAATCATTTTTTTCTATTACGCCACAGGCCAAAGGGAATAAAAAATATCGTTATGTTACGATTCTATTCATATCTGATATACCTTGTGCCGCAGGAGAGCCTATGCCCGCCGTTAACCTTCGTCATATCGAAATTTTCCACGCCGTAATGACCGCCGGAAACCTGACCGAGGCCGCGCGTTTGCTGCACACCTCGCAGCCTACCGTGAGCCGGGAGCTGGCGCGCTTTGAAAAGGTGATTGGCCTGACGCTGTTTGAACGCTCGCGGGGGCGGCTACACCCTACGGTGCAGGGCCTGCGCCTGTTTGAAGAGGTACAGCGCTCGTGGTACGGCCTGGATCGCATCGTCAGCGCCGCCGAAAGCCTGCGAGAATTCCGCCAGGGGGAGCTGTCTATCGTCTGCCTGCCGGTCTTCTCTCAGTCGTTTCTGCCCCTGCTGCTGCAACCCTTTCTTGCCCGCTACCCGGAGGTGAGCCTCAACGTGGTGCCGCAGGAGTCGCCGTTGCTGGAGGAGTGGCTCTCTGCCCAGCGTCATGATCTCGGCCTGACCGAAACCCTGAGCACCCCCGCCGGGACCGAACGCACGCCGCTGCTGACCCTCAACGAGGTGTGCGTCCTGCCCGCCGGACATCCGCTGGCGCAGCGCACGGTGCTTACTCCCCAGGATTTCCAGGGTGAGAACTACATTAGCCTGTCGCGCTCGGACAGCTATCGTCAGCTGCTGGATGCCCTGTTCAGTGAGCACCAGGTGAAACGCCGCATGGTAGTAGAGACCCACAGCGCCGCCAGCGTCTGCGCGATGGTTCGCGCCGGTGTCGGGGTGTCGGTGGTTAACCCGCTCACCGCCCTCGACTATGCCAGCAGCGGGGTGGTGGTCAGACCCTTCAGCATCGCCGTGCCCTTTACCGTCAGCCTGATCCGCCCCCTGCACCGCCCCGCCTCTGCGCTGGTGGATGCCTTCTCCGCCCATTTACAGCAGGCGGTGTCGCGCATTATCGCGCCGTTAGAAGCGGTGCTGGCGGAGCGTTAATCCAGCATAAAGTCGACAACGTCGGCGGCGTGAAGCGCGGCGGTATCAAACACCGGGATCGGGCTTTGATCCTGGGAGACCAGCAGGCCGATCTCGGTGCAGCCGAAGATCACCCCCTCCGCCCCCTGGCTCGCCATCCGCGCAATCAGGTCGATAAAGTAAGCCCGCGACGGCTCGCTAAAGGTGCCCAGGCAGAGTTCGTCAAAGATGATCTGGTTAACCCTGGCGCGATCCTCGTCGTCCGGGACGCTGGTCTCAATGCCGTGGGCGTCACGCATCCGCCCGCGGTAGAAATCCTGCTCCATGGTGTAACGGGTGCCCAGCAGCGCCACCTGTTGCAGGTTGGCTTTCTGGATCGCCCGAGCGGTGGCGTCGGCGATGTGCAAAAACGGCACGCTGCAACGATCTTCGATCTGACTGGCAACCTTGTGCATGGTGTTGGTGCAGAGCACGATCCCTTCGGCACCGGCGCGCTCAAGCCCTGCGGCAGCGCTGGCAAGTATCTCGCCCGCCCGGTCCCAGTCGCCGCTCGACTGGCAGGCCTCAATATCATGAAAATCGACGCTGTGCAGCAGCAGGCTAGCGGAGTGCAGCCCACCCAGCCGGGCCTTTATTCCTTCATTAATCAGACGGTAGTAGGGAATGGTTGATTCCCAGCTCATGCCGCCCAGCAGCCCTATCGTTTTCATCGTATCTCTCCCCTGTTATCCGCCCGTGAAAGCAAACTTGTGATCGACTTTCCACTTATTAGGCGTCGCGTTTCTTTTTAACGCTAGCTGATATAAATTTAATGAAACATTGTTTTACTCTTAAACTATTTTACTACAGGACGCTCTCATGTTTACTTTCCACCAGCAGACCCAGCTCGACGATCTGGGCAATGGCGTTACCCGGCGCATTCTGGCCCATTCAGGCAAAATGATGGCGGTAGAGGTAAATTTTAGCGAAGGCGCGGTTGGCCCGCTGCATAACCACCCTCATGAACAGCTTACCTATGTTTTATCCGGCGAGTTTGAATTTACCATCGGCGATGAGAAACATATCGTTCGTGCCGGGGACACGCTCTATAAAGAGCCAAACATCATGCACGGCTGCGTCTGCTTAAAAGCGGGCACCCTGCTCGATACCTTTACGCCGGTGCGTGAGGATTTCCTCACAGCGTAACCGTTAGCGCTCTCTGTTAAAAAGCCCTCCGCCGCGAGGGCATTTTTATTTATACCAAATTATTAGCGGGTTAATCATTCATTTATCCAGGCACTTACCCCGCGTGCTCACGGGAAATGTCACCTGGCTCACCTTATTGAAACGTCGTTTCGACTTTGATCACATTTCCATAATTAATCGAATGACGCAGAAATAAATCGCAATAAGATAAATTAAAACACCGTTTTAAAAAGCACTCATACACCCAGGCAGGTATATATGAATGAAAACAGACTGCTGGGATTGGCCTGGATATCGCCCTATATCATCGGGTTGATCGTCTTTACGGCCTTTCCCTTCGTTTCCTCGTTTTTCCTCAGTTTTACTGAGTATGACTTAATGAGTCCGCCGGTATTTAACGGGATTGAAAACTACCGTTACATGCTGACCGAAGATTCCCTGTTCTGGAAATCGATGGGCGTCACCTTTGCCTACGTCTTTTTAACTATCCCGCTGAAGCTCGCCTTCGCGCTGGGGATTGCTTTTGTTCTTAACTTTAAATTACGCGGCATCGGGTTCTTCCGTACTGCCTACTACATTCCATCCATCCTGGGCAGCTCCGTTGCCATCGCCGTGCTGTGGCGCGCGCTGTTTGCCATCGATGGCCTGCTGAACAGCTTTATCGGCGTTTTTGGTCTCGATCCGGTGAACTGGCTGGGCGAGCCGTCGCTGGCGCTGATGTCCGTGACCCTGCTGCGCGTCTGGCAGTTTGGTTCCGCGATGGTGATCTTCCTCGCCGCGCTGCAAAACGTGCCCCAGTCGCAGTATGAGGCGGCGATGATCGACGGCGCGTCGAAGTGGCAGATGTTTATTAAAGTGACCGTGCCGCTGATTACGCCGGTGATCTTCTTCAACTTCATTATGCAGACCACCCAGGCGTTCCAGGAGTTTACCGGCCCGTACGTCATTACCGGCGGCGGCCCAACCTACTACACCTATCTCTTCTCGCTCTACATCTACGACACCGCCTTTAAGTATTTCGATATGGGCTACGGCGCGGCGCTGGCGTGGGTACTGTTCCTGGTGGTGGCCGTCTTCGCCTCCATTGCCTTTAAATCATCAAAATACTGGGTCTTCTACTCCGCCGATAAGGGAGGCAAAAATGGCTGACGTTCAACAAATATCTACGGCAAGAAGCATCGCTGACCAGGAAGTCGCGCGTACCTTGCGTAAAGAGAAGATCAACGCCAGCATCCGCTACGTGATCCTGCTGTTTGTTGGCCTGCTGATGCTCTACCCGCTGGTGTGGATGTTCTCGGCGGCGTTCAAGCCTAACCACGAGATCTTCACCACCCTGAGCCTGTGGCCGGCACATGCCACCTGGGATGGCTTTATCAACGGCTGGAAAACCGGCACCGAGTATAATTTTGGCCATTACATGCTGAACACCTTCAAGTATGTGATCCCGAAAGTGATCCTGACCATTATCTCCTCCACCATCGTGGCCTACGGCTTTGCCCGCTTCGAGATCCCGTGGAAGAAGTTTTGGTTCGCCACGCTTATCACCACCATGCTGCTGCCAAGCACCGTGCTGCTGATCCCGCAGTACCTGATGTTCCGTGAGATGGGCATGCTCAACAGCTATATGCCGCTCTATCTGCCGCTGGCCTTTGCGACCCAGGGCTTCTTCGTCTTCATGCTGATCCAGTTCCTGCGCGGCGTGCCGCGTGACATGGAAGAGGCGGCGCAGATCGACGGCTGTAACTCTGCCCAGGTGCTCTGGTACGTGGTGGTGCCGATCCTGAAACCGGCGATTATCTCGGTGGCGCTGTTCCAGTTCATGTGGTCGATGAACGACTTTATCGGCCCGCTGATCTACGTCTATAGCGTGGATAAGTACCCGATTGCCCTGGCGCTGAAAATGTCCATCGACGTGACCGAAGGCGCGCCGTGGAACGAAATTCTGGCAATGGCGAGTATCTCCATTCTGCCGTCCATCATTGTCTTCTTCCTGGCTCAACGCTACTTCGTACAGGGCGTGACCAGCAGCGGAATTAAAGGTTAAGAGGGAAATATCATGGCTGAAGTTATTTTCAACAAGCTGGAAAAAGTGTACTCCAACGGCTTTAAAGCGGTACATGGTATCGACCTGAAGATTGCTGACGGGGAGTTTATGGTGATTGTTGGGCCGTCCGGCTGCGCCAAGTCTACGACCCTGCGCATGCTGGCCGGGCTGGAGACCATCAGCGGCGGCGAAGTGCGTATCGGGGAGAAGATTGTGAACAACCTCGCGCCGAAAGAGCGCGGCATTGCGATGGTGTTCCAGAACTATGCGCTCTATCCGCATATGACGGTGCGGGAAAATCTCGCCTTTGGTCTCAAGCTGAGCAAGATGCCGAAGGATCAGATCGACAGGTACGTGGACGAAGCGGCGAAGATCCTCGAGCTGGAAGAGCTGCTGGAACGCCTGCCGCGCCAGCTCTCCGGCGGCCAGGCCCAGCGTGTGGCGGTGGGCCGGGCGATTGTGAAGAAGCCGGACGTGTTCCTGTTTGACGAACCGCTCTCTAACCTCGACGCCAAGCTGCGCGCCTCCATGCGTATCCGTATTTCGGATCTGCATAAGGAGCTGAAGAAGTCCGGGAAACCGGCTACCACCGTCTACGTAACCCATGACCAGACCGAAGCCATGACCATGGGCGATCGCATCTGCGTGATGAAGCTGGGGCATATCATGCAGGTTGATACCCCGGACAATCTCTATCACCACCCAAAGAATATGTTCGTGGCGGGCTTTATCGGCGCACCGGAGATGAACATCAAGCCCGGCAAGCTGATCGATAAAGCAGGCCGCCTGCATATCACCATCGGCGATGAGAGCCTGCCGCTGAACGCTCGCCAGCAGGAGAAAGTCGCCGCGTACCAGAACCAGTCACTCTTTTTCGGCGTGCGCCCGGAGTTCGTTTCCCTCTCCGATGAACCCTTTGCCGAAGGCTGCTGCACCGGCGAGATGGTGCGCACCGAAAACATGGGCCATGAGTTCTTTGTCTACCTCAAAGTGGCCGACTATGAGCTGACCGCCCGTATCCCCTCCGACGAGGCTAAACCAATGATTGAAAAGGGCCTTAACCGTAAGGTCTGGTTTAAGTTTGACATGGATAAGTGTCATATCTTTGACGCGAAAACTGAACAGAACATCTCTCTCTAACTGGAGTATAAAAATGAAAAAAGTGCTTTTAAGCGCAGCAATCTCCGCCACATTAGGCCTGAGCGCCCTTCCTTCACAGGCGGCGGATAGCGTCGACCTGCGTATGTCCTGGTGGGGCGGTAATGGCCGTCACCAGGTGACGCTGAAGGCGATCGAGGAGTTCCATAAGCAGCACCCGGACATTAATGTTAAATCAGAATATACCGGCTGGGACGGTCACCTCTCCCGCCTGACCACGCAGATCGCTGGCGGCACCGAGCCTGACGTGATGCAGACCAACTGGAACTGGCTGCCGATCTTCTCGAAAAACGGCGACGGCTTCTACGACCTCAATCAGCTGAAGGATGTGATCGATCTGAGCCAGTTCGATCCGAAAGAGCTGAAATCGACCACCGTCAACGGCAAGCTGAACGGGATCCCGATCTCTGTGACCGCGCGCGTCTTCTACTTCAACGATGAGACCTGGAAAAAAGCAGGCGTTACATACCCCAAAACCTGGGATGAGCTGAAAGCCGCAGGTAAAACCTTTGAGAGCAAGCTGGGCAAGCAGTACTACCCGGTGGTGCTGGAGCATCAGGACACCTTGGCGCTGCTGAACTCCTACATGATCCAGAAGTACAACCTTCCGGCAGTGGACGAGAAAACCAAAAAATTCGCCTACAGCAAAGCGCAGTGGGTGGAGTTTTTCCAGACCTATAAGGATCTCGTCGACAACCACGTGATGCCGGATACCAAATACTACGCGTCGTTTGGTAAGAGCAACATGTATGAGATGAAGCCGTGGATTGAAGGTGAATGGGGCGGCACCTACATGTGGAACTCCACTATCACCAAATACTCTGACAACCTGAAGCCACCGGCGAAGCTGGAGCTGGGCAGCTACCCGATGCTGCCGGGTGCCACCGACGCGGGTCTGTTCTTTAAACCGGCCCAGATGCTGTCGATTGGCAAATCGACCAAGCATCCGAAAGAGGCGGCGCAGCTGATTAACTTCCTGCTGAACAGCAAAGAGGGAGCGGAGACGCTGGGCCTTGAGCGTGGCGTACCGCTGAGCAAGGCAGCGGTGGAGACCCTGACCGCTAACGGCACCATCAAAGAGGAAGATCCGTCGGTTGCGGGCCTGCGCCTGGCGCAGTCCCTGCCTGCCAAACTGACGGTATCGCCTTACTTTGACGACCCACAGGTGGTGGCCCAGTTTGGTACGTCTCTGCAGTACATCGACTACGGTCAGAAAACCGTGGAAGAGACGGCGGCTGATTTCCAGCGCCAGGCGGAGCGTATCCTGAAACGCGCAATGCGCTAATGTAAAATGCCGGGCGGCGCTAGCGCTTGCCCGGCCTACGGTTTATACCCCGATATTCCTTAATTTTTCTCCCGCCATCAGCCTGCGTTCAATATGCTCAAGGGTGACGTTTTTCGTCTCCGGGATCAGCCAGAACGTAATACCGACAAACACGATATTCAGCCCGGTATAGAGCCAGAAGGTGCCCGCCGCACCAATCGCATCAAGTAGGGTCAGGAAGGTCGCGCCGATAATCATGTTCGACACCCAGTTGGTGGTGGTCGAGCAGGTAATACCGAAGTCGCGGCACTTCAGGGGCTGAATTTCCGAGCAGAGGATCCACACTACCGGCGCGGCGCTCATGGCGTATCCGGCGATGCAGATCATGGTCATGCCCACAGAGAGCCAGGAGAGGCCGCTGGAGGCGGTGCCGTTATCGAACTGCATCAGGCAGTAGCCCAGTACCAGCGTGCCAAAGGCCATGACGCTAAAACCGATCTTCAGCGCGGGCTTACGTCCGGCTTTGTCGACCATAAAGATGGCGATGAAGGTCGCGAACATAAAGGTCAGGCCGACCACCAGGGTAGCGATCATCTGCTGTTCGGTGGTGGTAAACCCGGCCATCTTAAAGATGCGCGGGGCGTAGTACATAATGATGTTCATCCCGGTAAACTGCTGCATCGCCTGGAGCAGCATGCCGAGAAATACCGCCCGCCGCACGTTGCGGTTGGCTTTGAACAGTCCCCATCCGCCCTGCTTATGCTTCAGGCTTTCGCGGATCTCATTCAGCTCCTCGCGCGCCTTCTCGGAAGTATCGCGCAGCATGCGCAGCACCTCCTCCGCCTCAATATGCCGCCCCTTTTCCGCCAGCCAGCGCGGGCTGTTGGGCAGAAAAATAACCAGCACGATCAGCACCAGCGCTGGCAAGGCCAGCACGCCCAGCATGGCGCGCCAGTTGCCCGAGTAGCTCAGCGCCGTGTCAGAGAGAAAGGCCATCACAATGCCCAGGGTGACCATCAGCTGGTACATGCTGATCATCTTGCCGCGCACGTTCTCGCTCGCCATCTCGGAGAGATAGAGCGGCGCGGTATAGGAGGCGATGCCCACCGCCACGCCGAGGATCACCCTGGAGAAGATCAGCACCTCAACGTTGATAGCGAAGGCCGACCCGAGGGATCCCACGACAAAAAGAATGGCCCCCGCCATCAGGCTGTATTTACGCCCCAGGCGAAACGAGAGCCAGCCGTTAAACAGCGCCCCGATGGCCGCTCCCAGCATCATGCTGCTCACCACCCACTCCTGCTGGCGGCTGGTCAACGTAAAGTGGTCGGTAATAAAGGGGAGCGCTCCGGCGATCACACCAATATCCAGACCAAATAGCAAACCGGCCACGGCGGCGGAGATAGAGACAAAAAGATTCATGCGCCGCGTATCCTGCAACGCGCGCGGCAATGACGGTGCGTTATGACTCAATGAACTCATCTTTTGGTGCCTGAAGTAGTAAATCGTCTATTGAAAGTAAGAGAGGGATGGCAAAAGGTGTCAGGGGTTAACGGTCGTAGATATGGATTAAATTGCTATGCATATGGTTTATGTGATGGATATTCCACTTTCATAACCACATTTAATATTATCAAATTATTTTAATTTGATGTTTTATTTAGAAAATAAGCAAGAAAGCGACTTTATTTTGGTTTTTGATATGGATATTTCGCGATTAACCATATGGATTTATCCGATTTTAAGCGATAAAAAATCCCGCCGAGTGGCAGGATCGTGTAGGTCGGGTAAGCGCAGCGCCACCCGACATTGAATTACGCTGAATTAACGCGCCAGCCAGCCGCCGTCTACCGCCACGGTGTAGCCGTTGATGTAGTCAGAGGCGCTGGAGGCCAGGAACACCACCGGCCCCATCAGATCGCTTGGCAGACCCCAGCGGCCCGCCGGAATGCGGTCGAGGATCTCAGCGCTGCGCTGCTCGTCGGCACGCAGCTGCTGGGTGTTGTTAGTCGCCATGTAGCCTGGTGCGATAGCATTCACGTTGATGTTGTGCTTCGCCCACTCGTTAGCCATCAGGCGGGTGATGCCCATCACGCCGCTTTTAGATGCGGTGTAGGACGGTACGCGGATCCCACCCTGGAAGGAGAGCATTGAGGCGATGTTGATGATTTTGCCGCCGTTGCCCTGGGCGATAAAGTGCTTCGCCGCCGCCTGGGACATAAAGAACACGCTCTTGATGTTCAGATCCATCACGTCGTCCCAGTCTTTTTCGCTGAAGTTGATCGCGTCTTCACGACGGATCAGACCTGCGTTGTTCACCAGCACGTCGATATGGCCGAACTCGTTCACCGCGCGCTCCAGCAGCGCAGGGATGCCGTCGATCTGACGCAGGTCAGCGGTCAGGCTCAGGAAGCGGCGACCCAGGGCGGTAACGCGCTCGATGGTTTCGGTCGGCTCAACGATGTTAATCCCGACAATGTCGCAGCCCGCTTCTGCCAGACCCAGCGCCATACCCTGGCCCAGGCCAGTATCACAGCCAGAGACAACCGCAACTTTACCTTCAAGAGAAAATGCATTCAGAATCATAGTGGTTCCTTAATCTATCTGCGCCTGTTCGCCAGGCATGGTTTGCTTTGCTCTCCGCGACTTAGCGCAGATCCTTAACGGCAACGTGGTCCATATCATCAAAGACCTGGTTCTCGCCTACCATCCCCCAGATGAAGGTGTAAGCCCGGGTACCCACGCCAGAGTGAATAGACCAGCTCGGTGAGATCACCGCCTGTTCGTTATGCATGATGATGTGGCGCGTCTCCTGCGGCTGGCCCATCATATGGAACACGCAGGCGTCCTCATCCATATTGAAGTAGAAGTAAACTTCCATCCGGCGTTCATGGGTATGACACGGCATGGTGTTCCACAGGTTGCCTGGCTCCAGCTCGGTCAGGCCCATGCTTAGCTGGCAGGTCTCCAGCACGTCCGGCACAAAGTATTTGTTGATGGTGCGGCGGTTGCTGGTGAGCGGATCGCCAAGGGTCACCGGGGCAACGTCCGCCGGGGTCACTTTTTTGGTTGGATATGCGGTATGCGCCGGGGCGCTGTTGTAGTAAAACTTAGCCGGTTTTGCCGGATCGACGCTGGCAAACACCACCTCTTTAGCGCCTTTACCCACGTAGAGGGCATCGCGATGGCCGATTTCGTAGCACTGGCCGTCAACGGTGATGGTGCCCGGACCGCCGATGTTGATGGTGCCCAGCTCGCGGCGCTCAAGGAAGTAGCTGACGCCCAGCTGCTTGCCCACTTCGCCGCCGACGGCGACGGTTTTTGCCACCGGCATAATGCCGCCAACGATAATGCGGTCGATATGGCTATACACCATGGTGTAAGCGTCGGGCTCGAATACCTGCTCAACTAAGAACTCGTCACGCAGCCCCTGAGTGTCCAGCGTCTTAGCATGCGCGCTGTGGATGCTTTGTCTGACTTCCACATTTACCTCCAAAATCGTTTTTGACCTAACGTCACATAACGGCGCAACGAAACGCTGTTCCGTTTTGTAGTATGGCGGCCATATTATCCCGGCTAAAACGTGTTTTCAATTGCAAATAAAACATTGTTTCATTTTTTCTGCGATTTCATTTGAAAATTGCAATTAGGATCACGATTGCTCAGAAACGTCCGTTTTCCTCCTGCCTTTATCCCCTATCTACACGACTTTTTTCTTATAAAGTGCGTGACCAATCACACATATTGAAACGATGTTTTGATAATTTAATACCTCGTTTTTAAACTCATAATCCATTTGGGTCATTACGCTGACCGATACATCGTGACAGGCCCCCTTAACAAGGAGATAAGTATGGCGAAAGGTATGCGGGTTAAGCTCAACTATGCAGTCAGCCGCGATCCCGACACGGGCGCGGAAGTGATCCGCTTAACCCCTCCCGAAGTCACCTGTCATCGTAATTACTTCTATCAGAAATGCTTTTTTAATGATGGCAGCCACCTGCTTTTCGCAGGCGAATTCGATGGTCACTGGAACTACTACCTGCTGAACATCGCGAAAGCCGAAGCGGTACAGCTGACCGAGGGCGCGGGCGACAATACCTTTGGTGGCTTCCTGTCGCCGGATGACACGGCCCTCTACTACGTTAAAAACGACCGCACCCTGCGTGAAGTGAACCTGGAAACCCTGGCCGAGCGGGAAGTCTACCGCGTACCGGATGAGTGGGTTGGCTACGGCACCTGGGTAGCAAACAGCGACTGCACCAAGCTGGTCGGCATCGAAATTGCCAAAAGCGACTGGACGCCGCTCAACGACTGGAAAATCTTCCACGACTTCTTCCTGAAGGGGCCTCGCTGCCGCCTGCTGCGCGTCGATCTCCAGACCGGTGAAAGCGCTACGATCCATGAAGAGAAACTCTGGCTGGGTCATCCTATCTACCGTCCGTTTGACGATAACACCGTCGCCTTCTGCCACGAAGGCCCGCACGACCTGGTGGATGCCCGCATGTGGCTGGTAAATGAGGACGGCAGCAACATCCGTAAAGTGAAGACCCATGCCGAAGGCGAGAGCTGCACCCATGAATTCTGGGTACCGAACGGCTCGGCGCTGGTTTACGTTTCCTACCTGAAGGGGCAACAGGGCCGCACCGTTTATCGTTTTGATCCGAACACGGGGGTTAACGAAGCGATCATGGCGATGCCGGCCTGCTCCCATCTGATGAGCAACTTTGACGGCACGCTGCTGGTAGGTGACGGTTCAGGCTCGCCGGTCGATGTTAACGATGCCGACGGCTACAGCATCGATAACGATCCCTATATCTATGTGTTCGACGTGGCGGAGAAGCGCTACTTCCGCGCGGCACGTCACGATACCTCGTGGGCCACGGTGGCAAATAGTCGTCAGGTGACCCATCCGCATCCGTCATTTACGCCGGACGACAGCGCGGTTCTGTTTAGCTCTGATAAAGACGGTAAGCCTGCGCTCTATATTGCCCGGCTTCCTGAACAGCGTGAATGGCTTCAAGCATAATTGAGTGTGTTTAGTAACTGGCCTTGCCCTCCGTATGGAGGGCCTTTTTTTATCTGCATTATCTCTTCGCAAAAATCTATTTCACTCTCTCGCTGTTAATATAAAGAAAAAACCCCGGCCAACTGCTCCGGGGTCTTCTCATGAGGGTTCTGTTAGAAGGTATATGCTACGCCGACACGGAATCGGGTCTGGCGCTCGTCGGTATTTCGCACGCCGACGTTACCCACTTCTGCATACGGGGCCCAGTTCTTATCCCATTTATAGGCGAGCTTGGCGTTATATTCGTTAGAATAGGTTTTGTTATTTTCACGAATAACGTCTTCGCTGCTTTTCGCATAGACGTAGTTCAGCTCTGGACGCCAGTCGCCCATCGCCCAGCCTACCCACGCATCGAATTTATTGACTTTGTTATCAACCACATTTGAGTCCGGGTTACGGGTATACTCATAGCGGTAACGACCCGCAATATAGACGCCGTTATCAAAGCTGTATTGCGCATGCAGATAAGGTTTATAGATTGAGAAGGTATCTTTACTTTCGATATTAAAGCCCGGGGTAAGGGCAATGTTATCTGTCGCTTTCCAGCGCCAGTTTATGGATTCTTCATGACCGTTGCCAACCAGTTCGGTTAATGGCTTATCTGCATCATCGCCGCCTGATTTCCATTTTGCTTCGACGCCAAAACCCAGGCCATTATCAAAGCGGTGCGAGACTGATACGCGGTCGGCGTTAGTTTCATTATCAATATATTCATGACGCAGATCGACAGTCACAGCCTGCGCAGCAAAAGAGGCACCGATGAGAGATGCAAGGATCAGAGTATTTTTAAACATAGCCACCCTCAAAAAATTAAAATGATGTTCCGTTTTTATGGAATTGCATTTTATTTTTTAAATAACTTTATTTTAGTGATCGAGATCGTAATTGTCTGTTTCAAAAAAACAGGCAAGTAAAGACGTGATGAATATCAACAAAGCGAGGCTTTTTTGGCTATAAATAACGACGCAGATCACAACGGAAGGATATTAACGAAATAATTACAAATATCTCCTAATAAATTAAAATGCATATTTATCAGATAGTTATTAAATTAGGTAACAAATAGTCACATATGTGACTTTATTAGAATCGCATAATACTTTTCTTAAGCATCTATTTAGACATAAAAAAAGCCCGCTCTTTAGCGGGCCTTTGTGACGCATTCAACTCAGTTGTTAACTGGGATCACCGCGCCTTTGTACTTGGTGCGGATCCAGTCCTGGATCTCTTTCGAGTGCAGTACGTTCACCAGCGCAACAACGTCTTTCTTCTTCTCGTCGCCACGATGTACGGTGATGATGTTAGCGTACGGGTTATTCTCACCGCTCTCTACCGCAATCGGATCTTTCACCGGATCCAGACCGGCGTCGATGGCGTAGTTAGCGTTGATCACCACCGCATCACCTTCGTCGTTGTTATACATCTGCGGCAGCAGAGAGCCCTCTACGTTCGGCAGGAACTCCAGCTTCTTCGGGTTCTCCACGATGTCGCTGATGCGCGCGTTGACTTTATTCACGCCCGGCTTCAGCTTGATCACGCCCTCTTTCTCGAAGATAGAGAGGATACGCCCCTCTTCCGCCACGGCATCACGCATGATCACTTTGCCACCCTGCGGCAGATCCTTCAGCGACTTGTATTTTTTCGAGTAGATACCGATCGGCTCGATGTGGATCGCGCCTGCGCTGACGAAATCATAGGTTTTGTCACCTTCGTGATCCTTCAGCACGCTGTTCAGGTAAGGGATGTGCTGGAAGTAGTTAGCGTCGATGTCGCGGCTGGCCAGAGCGGTGTTCGGCAGGATGTAGTCCTGGAACGGTTTGATCTCAAGGTCGATACCCTGTTTGGCCAGAATAGGTTTAGCCTGCTCAAGGATCTCCGCGTGCGGCACGTTAGAAGCGCCCACGGTCAGGGTATCAGCCCATGAGGCGAAGCTCAGGGCGCTAAGGGTTGCTGCGGCAATCAGTGTGAGTGTTTTTTTCATGATGTTGGTTCCCAATTTGTTGTTGTGTTTAGCGTTTATCTAACAGAGAGGTAATCACGTCGCCGCAGAACTGGATAATGAAGACGATGATCAAGATGGTCACCGTCGCCACCAGCGTGACGTCGTTGTGGTTACGCTGGAATCCTTCCAGATAAGCAAGATTTCCTAAACCGCCCGCGCCGATCACACCAGCCATGGCGCTGTAGCTCACCAGCGCGATCAGCGTAACGGTGATGCCTGACACTAACGCAGGCGACGATTCAGGCAACAGCACCCGAAACACGAGCGTACTGAGGCGCGCACCCATTGAGCGCGTGGCTTCAATAACGCCTTTATCCACTTCACGCAGCGCAATCTCCACCAGACGCGCATAGAACGGCGCGGCACCGACAATCAGCGCCGGCAGCGCAGCGTTGGCCCCCAGAATGGTGCCGACAATCGTTTTAGTGAAGGGGATCAGCAGCACGATCAGAATGATGAACGGAATCGAACGGAAGACGTTCACCACAATGGAGATCACGCTGTAGAGCGGCTTGTTCTGGAACAGCCCGCCTTTAGCGGTTAAAAACAGTGCCAGCCCGAGCAGGATCCCCAGCACAAAGGTCGCGACGCCGGAGAGGGCCGTCATGTAGAGGGTCTCTTGTGTGGCGGACCACAGCTGGTCCAGACGCAGATGCGGGAATAAATTCTCAACCATGTTTGATCACCTCGCCGTCAATATCGCTTTTCTGCAGATCTGCGAGGATATTGCCTAGTTGTTCCTGGGTTGCCACTACGTGTACCCAAAGTTGTCCAAAGACGCCGTGTGCCGTCTGGGTCATTTTGCCGTGCAGAATATTGAACGGCAGGCCGTAGCGTAGGGTCAGTTCGCCGACGATTGGCCTGTGCGTGCTGTGGCCGGTAAAGGTCAGCTTGATCACGCTGCCGTCCAGATCGTTAGCCAGCTCCGGGTTGAAGGCCTCCTCCTCTGCATACTGGCTCACCTGACGCACAAACTGGCGAGTGATGGGCTGTTGCGGGCGGGTAAAGAGATCCAGCACATCGCCCTCTTCCACCACTCTGCCGTTCTCCATTACCGCTACGCGGTCGCAAATCTTGCGCACCACGTGCATCTCATGGGTGATCAGCACGATGGTCAGCTTAAAGCGGCGGTTGATATCCAGCAGCAGATCGAGGATCTGATCGGTGGTCTGCGGGTCGAGCGCCGAGGTCGCTTCATCGCACAGCAGCACGTCCGGGCTGTTCGCCAGCGCACGGGCAATGCCGACGCGCTGCTTCTGCCCGCCGCTCAGCTGGGACGGATAGGCGTGTTCACGCCCGGTCAGACCCACCAGCTCAACCAGCTCCGCCACCCGGGCGGTGATTTTTGCTTTCGGCACGCCCGCGATCTGCATCGAGAAGGCGATGTTTTCATTTACCGTACGCGACCAGAGCAGGTTAAAGTGCTGAAAGACCATGCTGATCTTCAGCCGCGCCTGGCGCAGGCTCTCGCCGCGCGCGGCAGAGATATCCTGGCCGTTGATGGTCACGCTGCCCTCGGTGGGCTTCTCCAGGCCGTTAAGCAGGCGGATCAGGGTACTTTTCCCTGCCCCGCTGTAGCCGATGATGCCGTAAATTTGTCCCTGCTCGACCGTCAAGTTCACATTATCCACGGCGGTAATAGGGACCTTTCCGTGGTCAAAAATCTTAGAGATATTCCTCAGGACGATCATTTCGTTGGTGTATCCGTTATGGCAGTTTAGCAGTATGGATGTCTGAATGATGATAAACAGCCGTTACTACCTTTGCAAATGATAAAAAAGAGATATGAAATAATTTATCGCTCTATATGGCGATTCCAGTGGCCTGAAAGAGATAGGATAAATTCAGCAATGCTTTGCTAAAGCGTGCATATAGGCCCGGCTACGGTCCCCAGCGGCAACGCCACTAGTAGAGATTAACCCTTTGTTTTATAAACATAATAAATACCACGCAGTGCAACGTTAACAATAGACGGCTTTCCATCCTGACGGCTAAACAGCATAGATATGCTATTTTGTTCTATTTAGCAGAGAATCATTCTTTAAAACCTCTTTTTTGCCGCCCTATCCTCCTGCTATCGCATCTCATAACAGGTACAAAACATGTCCGTATTCCACTCTATTACTGACCTAATCGGTCAGACCCCGGTGCTTCAGCTGCATAAACTGGACGCGGGTCCATGCGCGCTTTTTCTCAAGCTGGAGAACCAGAACCCCGGCGGCTCTATCAAAGACCGGGTGGCGCTGTCGATGATCAACGAGGCCGAGCGCCAGGGTTTGCTTGTTCCCGGCGGCACCATTATTGAAGCCACCGCAGGTAATACCGGGCTCGGGCTGGCGCTGATAGCTGCGCAGAAGGGCTATAAGCTGGTGCTGGTAGTGCCGGACAAGATGAGCCATGAGAAGATCTACCACCTGCGTGCGCTGGGTGTTGACGTGCGCCTGACCCGCTCCGACGTGACAAAGGGCCACCCGGAGTACTATCAGGACTATGCCCGCCGCCTGGCAGAGGAGACGCCGGGTGCTTACTATATCGATCAGTTCTCTAACCCGGCCAACCCACTGGCGCACGCTACCACCACTGCGCCAGAGCTGTTTGACCAGCTGGCAGGCAGGGTTGATGCCGTAGTAGTAGGCGTTGGCTCCGGCGGCACGCTGGGTGGCTTGCAGGCATGGTTTGCCAAACACTCGCCGCATACCGAATTTGTGCTGGCCGATCCCGTTGGCTCGATTCTGGCGGATCAGGTTGAGACCGGACAGCACGGCGAAGCGGGATCCTGGCGCGTCGAAGGGATTGGGGAGGACTTTATCCCTCCCCTCGCCCAGCTGGAGAATGTCCGCCAGGCGTATCGGGTCACGGATGCAGAGGCCTTTGCCACTGCTCGTCAGCTGTTACAGACGGAGGGGGTGCTGGCCGGCTCCTCTACAGGCACCCTGCTGGCCGCCGCGCTACGCTACTGTCAGGCCCAGACGACGCCGAAGCGGGTGGTGACCTTCGCCTGCGACAGCGGCAATAAATATCTCTCCCGCATGTTTAACGACGAGTGGCTGCGCCAGCAGGGCTTGCAGGATGATGATCGGCCCGCGCCCGCCGCGCCTGCTCTGGCAACCCTCAGCGTGCATAGCGGGGCCTTTAATGACCAGCACGGGGCAGTGATGCCGCCTATCTATGCCACCTCAACCTTTGCCCAGCCTGCACCGGGCCAGCACACCGGCTATGAATACTCCCGCAGCGGCAACCCAACCCGCCACGCCCTGGAGAGCGCTATCGCCGAGCTGGAGGGCGGCACACGCGGCTACGCTTTTGCCTCCGGCCTGGCGGCGATCTCGACCGTGCTGGAGCTGCTGGATAAAGATAGTCATATCGTCGCCATTGACGACGTCTACGGTGGCACCTACCGCCTGATTGAGAACGTACGCCGCCGCAGTACCGGACTACAGGTGAGCTGGGTGAAGCCGGACGATCTCGCCGGACTGGAGACCGCCATCCGTCCCGACACGCGGATGATCTGGGTAGAGACCCCCACCAACCCGCTGTTGAAGCTGGCGGACCTGGCGGCTATCGCTGAGATCGCCCGCCGTCATAACGTGATTAGCGTGGCAGATAATACCTTTGCCTCGCCGCTGATCCACCGCCCACTGACGCTGGGCTTTGATATCGTGGTGCACTCGGCCACCAAATACCTCAACGGCCACTCCGACGTGGTCGCCGGGCTGGCGGTGGTGGGCGATCGCCCAGCGCTGGCGGAGAAGCTGGGCTACCTGCAAAATGCGGTGGGCGGCGTGCTCGATCCGTTCAGCAGCTTCCTGACCCTGCGCGGGATCCGCACCCTCGCCCTGCGCATCGAGCGCCACAGCAGCAACGCCCTGGCGCTGGCCCGCTGGCTTGAGCAGCAGCCGCAGGTCGAGAAAGTCTGGTTCCCGTGGCTGACATCCCACCCGCAGTATGCCCTCGCGCGCCAGCAGATGGCTCAGCCGGGCGGCATGATCTCCATCGTGATCAAAGGCGACGACCAGCGTGCGGCAGAGGTGATCAGTAAACTGAAGCTGTTCACCCTCGCCGAGAGCCTGGGCGGCGTTGAGAGTCTGGTTAGCCAGCCGTTCAGTATGACCCACGCCTCGATCCCGCTGGCGCAGCGCCTGGCGAACGGCATTACGCCGCAGCTGATCCGCCTGTCGGTGGGCATTGAGGATGAGAAAGATCTGCTGGCGGATCTAAAGCAGGCTCTGGCCTGATACCGATGCGCGCCGCCTGCGATTGCGACTATGCTTAGAGGCTAAGGGTTTTGATTAAGCCAGTCTGAGTCGCAGGAGCGCGCACCGCTATGCTAGTAAATAGTTTGATCGTCATCTTGAGCGTTATTGCGATGGAGGGCATCGCCGCGTTTACCCACCGCTACATTATGCACGGCTGGGGATGGCGCTGGCATGAGTCACACCATACCCCGCGCAAGGGCGTATTTGAGTTAAACGATCTCTTTGCGGTAGTGTTTGCCGGGGTAGCTATCGCGCTGATTGCCGTGGGCACGGCGGGCGTTTGGCCCCTGCAGTGGATTGGCTGCGGCATGACGGTCTATGGCCTGCTCTACTTCCTGGTGCACGACGGTCTGGTGCATCAGCGCTGGCCCTTCCACTGGATCCCGCGCCGGGGCTACCTGAAGCGGCTCTACGTCGCCCACCGCCTGCACCACGCGGTGCGCGGCCGGGAGGGCTGCGTCTCCTTCGGTTTTATTTACGCCCGCAAGCCTGCCGACCTACAGGCGATCCTGCGTGAACGTCATGGCCGCCCGCCTAAACGGGACGCTGCCAAAGACCGGCCGGACGCGGCGTCACCCTCGTCGTCTTCGCCCGAATAACCTGCCCCGGTGCCGCCATCAGCATGGCAATTTTTTCACCTTTGCTGGTGTGCTGGCGGCAATCCCAGGCGCTGCCTCCCGCCGCTTTTACCTTAATACCGATCTCCCGGTAGACGCTGCGGGCGGTGGCGATCGCCCAGGCGCAGCGCGGCGGCAGATCGTGTAGCCCGGCCTGGGAGGAGATGTAGTACGGCTCTGCGGCATCAATAAGCCGCTCCGCCACCCGCGCCAGCGCGGCCCGATTCTCCCGCGCGGCATAGTTCTCCGGGGTCAGCCCGGCATCCTGCAGCCACTCGGCGGGCAGATAGCAGCGGTCAATAGCCGCATCGTCAATAATATCCCGGGCGATATTCGTCAGCTGGAAGGCCAGCCCCAGATCGCAGGCGCGATCCAGCACCCGCTCATCCCGCACGCCCATCACCCTGGCCATCATCAGACCCACCACGCCCGCCACGTGATAGCAGTAGCGCAGCGTATCCTCAAAGGTGACATAGCGGGTCTGAGCCACGTCCATCGCAAAGCCGTCGAGGTGATCGAGCGCCATGCGGGGCGTAATACCGTGGGTCAGCGCCACCTCCTGAAAGGCAGCGAAGGCCGGATCCTGCATCTCGGCCCCTTCAAATGCCGCCAGGGTCAGCGTGCGCAGCCGGGCCAGGCGCTGGGTGGCCTCCTCCTCCGCCGCGGCCTCGCTGGCGAAGCCGTGGGTCTGGTCGTCAATGACGTCATCGCAGTGGCGGCACCAGGTGTAGAGCATCAGCACGCTACGGCGGGTGGCCGGGTCGAACAGCTTCGCAGCGGTGGCAAAACTTTTCGAGCCGTTGGCCATGGTCTGCGTGGCGTGGTCAAGCAGCGGCGGTTGGCTCATTGCAGATCCTCAATCATCAGGCTGGCGGTGGCTTTCGCCGAGGCCACTACGCCAGGAATACCCGCCCCAGGGTGAGTACCTGCGCCCACCAGGTAGAGGTTGGCAATGTCGCTGTCGCGGTTGTGCGGGCGGAACCAGGCGCTTTGGGTCAGCAGCGGCTCGATGGAGAAGGCCGATCCCAGATGCGCATCCAGCGTGTCGTGGAAGTCTGCCGGGGTAAAGATCCGCTGGGTCACCAGCTGGCTACGCAGGCCGGGCATATAGCGCTCTTCAAGGTAGTCAAAGATGCGGTCGCGCAGCTTCGGCCCCTCCTGCGTCCAGTCCAGCGGCGCGTTGCCAAGATGCGGCACCGGGGCCAGCACGTAGAAGCTGGCGCAGCCGGGAGGCGCGAGCGAGGGATCGGTCACGCAGGGCGAGTGCAGGTAGAGCGAGAAGTCATCCGCCAGCGCGCTGCCGGTAAAGATCTCGTCGATCAGCTCCCGGTAGCGGGGACCAAAACAGATGGTATGGTGCGCCAGCTGGGAATGAGGCTGGTTCAGGCCGAAGTAGAGCACAAACAGCGAGTTGCTCATGCTCTTGCGCTCCAGCGCTGCCGCCCGCTTCTGCCCCACCGGATGGTGGCCGAGCAGCTTTTTATAGGTGTTCACCACGTCAGCGTTCGAGGCTACGGCGTCGGTGTCAAAGATCCGACCATCCGCCAGCCGGACCTGGCTTACGCGGTTATCAGTCACCACCAGCTCTTCGACCCGGGCGTTGAGTTCGATCTCCCCGCCCAGATCGGTAAACAGCTTCACCATGCCGTTCACCAGCGCCCCGGTGCCGCCCTCAGGGAACCAGACCCCCCACTCCCGCTCAAGGGCGTGGATCAGGGTGTAGATGGACGAGGTGGTGAAGGGGTTGCCGCCTACCAGCAGGGAGTGGAACGAGAAGGCCTGCCGCAGATGCTCATCCTCAATAAAGCGCGAAACCGACTGGTAGACGCTCTGCCACGCCTGGAGCTTAAGCAGCTGCGGCCCGGCGCGCAGCATGTCGCGAAAAGAGAGGAACGGCACGCTGCCGAGGCGCAGATACCCCTCCTGGAATACCGCCTGGGAGTAAGCCAGAAAGCGCCGGTAGCCCTCGACGTCGCGGGGGTTGAACTGGGTAATCTGCGCCTCAAGCTCGGCGCTGTCGTTAGCATAGTCGAGGGTCTTCCCGGACTCCCAGCAGAGTCGGTAGAAGGGTTTTACCGGCAGCAGCCTGACGTAATCCTCCATGCGCCTGCCGGCCAGGGTGAACAGCGCCTCAAGCGCGGTGGGATCGGTGATCACCGTCGGCCCGGCGTCAAAGGTAAAGCCCTGGTCATGCCAGACGTAGGCGCGACCGCCGGGCTTGTCCCGCTGCTCCAGCAGTACGGTTGGGATCCCTGCCGCCTGCAGGCGAATCGCCAGCGCCAGGCCACCAAAGCCTGCGCCAATCACAACGGTTTTTTTCATCCTTTATCTCGTCTGTCAGGAAAATGGTTCAGCGCCGCCCGCCAGGCTTCGCCCAGTGGAACCGGTGGCTTGCCCGTCAAAATGCGGGCCTTATCGAAGAGAGAGAGCCGACCGGCGTAAAAGCGCTCTACGGTGGGCTCCGGCAGCCCATAAAAGCGCTGCATCACCCGCCAGCGGTTCTCCTCGCGCCCGGCCAGGAAAAGCATCCGGTTCAGCAGGCGGAAGAATCCCTGCCTGCGCCAGTGGCGTTCGGCAAACTGCCGGGTGAGCTGATAGAGCGGAACGCTGCCCAGCCGCGGGCTGTCGGCAATCGCGTCGGCGAGGGCCACCGCCAGCGGCAGCGAATAGCCAGTGGTAGGGTGAAATAGCCCGGCCCGCATTCCCGAGCGCGGCACGCCCGGCGCATCGGCCCACAGAGCCTGGATGTCACCCGCCAGGGTAATCGGCAGACAGCCGGTCTCCTCGCGTTCAAGCTGGGCCAGCTGCCACCCTTTGCTGTGAGCATAGTCGGTAACCGTCTGGCGCAGGGCATTATCATCACGCTGCGGGACATTGGCGTAGCGCGTATCCTCGATCAGCAGCGTGTCGGCGGAGAGCGGCAGCGTGTAGACAAAGCGATAGCCCTGCTGCTGCGCCACCGTGGCATCCATCAGGATCGGTACGGTCAGGCCGTGGGGCTGTGTCAGCCGCCACTGCTGACCAAGAAAGAGCTGATAGCCGGTTTGCATCGCCGAATTGGCGGTCACGCCGCGTCCGTCAATCACCGCTCCGGCAAGCAGCGCCTCACCGTTGGCAAGGCGCACGCTATTGGGTAACACCTCGCTCACCGAACAGTTTAGCCAGATGTTCTCCCCCAGCGCCTGATGCAGGGCCTCGGCAAAGCGTTCTGAGGTAATGGAGTAGTAGCCGCGCGCGAGGCGACGGCGAAGATCGGGAAACTGCACCTCATAGCCCGGCCAGGCGTGGGCCACCAGCGGGGCCAGCCAGGCGTGCTGCTCGGGAGTCAGATCGTCTTCATGGAATGACCAGGTATGGTTCCCGCCGGGCTGCTCCCCGGCCTCGATCAGCAGCAGGTTAAGCTGCGGGTAGCGCTGGCGCAGACGCCAGGCGATCAGCCCGTTGGCCAGGCCGCCGCCGACTAAAATCAGATCCCTCACGATACGCTCTCACTCCCTGCTATGGCCTGTTCAATCAGGGTCGCCGCACGGGGCGTGCCCCCGGCGTCGTTAAGCTGCTGGCGGGCCGTCGCCAGACGCTGATGCAGCGTCTCATCCCCCAGCAGTTGGGCAATCTCATCCGCCAGCGTCTGCTGTCTGGCAAAGCGCGATACCCGGCGGCCCAGCCCGTTATAGACCAGCCGGGCAGCCACGGCGGGCTGGTCGAAAGAGAGTGGCACCGCCAGCACCGGCGCCGCGGCAGCCAGCGCATCCAGTACGGTATTGAGACCGCCGTGGGTGATCACCAGATTGGCTTCGGCAACGTAGCGCGGCTGGTCGACAAAGCTGACCACCTCCGTCGCGCCGCAGGCGTAGAGCGAGTCGGCCTGGGCGGGCGTCAGGCCATCGCAGTGGGCAATGGTCACCTCCGCCCCCACGCTGGCACAGGCGCGGGCGATCTTCTGAAACAGGCGTAGACGGTGGCCCTGAAGGGTGCCCAGCGAGGCAAAGATCCGCGGCGTGCTGCGTGGCGAGCGTTCAACCTGCGGCGGCGGCTGATAGCGCAGTGCTCCCACGTAGTGAAAACAGTTCGGCAGCGCCCGGCGTGGGAAGTCGAGGGCCGGAACGGACTGGCTAATCTGCGCCAGCGGCGAGAGACACTCGTCGAGACGCCTGCGCTCCGGCAAACCAAAGCGCTGGGCGTGGCGCAGGATCGTCTGCCCGTGCGGGTACATCAGCGCATCGTAGATCCGTTCGCTGACCTGAAAACGCCGCAGGGCTCTCTTATCCTCGGCGTAGTGAAACGGCATCACCGGCAGCGGCAGACCCGGCTCGCGGTTGACCGGCAGCGCGCAGGCAATAGAGATAAATGGTAGTCCCAGCGCCTCGGCGACCAGGCTTCCGGCGGGCTCCATCTCATCGACAATCAGCGCGTCCACCGCCAGCCGCTGTAGAATAGCGGGCAGCTGCTGGCAGAGCACATCGGTCAGGGATGACATGGCCGCAATCAGCCGCAGCAGGTTGCCGTTGCTCTGCTGCTGGACGTTGCGCTGGGCCTGTTGCACGCTGGCGGGAAGTGGATAGAACGCCACCCGCTCCGTTTCCTGCTCTGCCAGCGAGGCGACGTTGCCGGTGAGAAAGGTCACCCGGTGGCCGCGTTGGGCCATCTCCAGAGCCAGGGCATGCAGCGCCACCGCATGACTGTAGAGCGGCGGTGCCACAATGGCAAAATGGCTCATGGCGTATCCCGCACATAGCGGATATCCGCCTGCTTTAGCTCGCTCAGGCTGCGGCTGCCGGTGCAGAAGCAGGCCACCCGCAGCTGCTCAATAATCACGTTGAAGTGATCGATCACCTTCTCCGTGGAGACGCCTGCGCTGCCGAGCACGGCGGCGGCCTGCCCTACCATGCACGCGCCGAGCCGCAGCGCTTTCGCCGCGTCGACGCCGTTTTTAATCCCGCCCGAGGCAATAAGGGGCATCTGCGGCCAGGCCTCGGCAATGTCAACCAGCGCCTCAGCGGTGGGGATCCCCCAGTCGGCAAAGACGTTGGCCACGCTGCGCTGCTGCTCGGTGGCCGCCCGCTCGCCTTCAACGGCGGCCCAGCTGGTGCCGCCCGCGCCCGCGACGTCAATCACGGTAACGCCGGCATCGATCAGCTGCCCGGCCACGGTTCGGGAGATACCGGCTCCCACCTCTTTCACCACCAGCGGAACGGGCAGCTCGCGGACCAGAGTTTCAATAGCCGCCAGCCGTCCGCGCCAGTCGCGATCGCCGCCGGGCTGTAGCGCCTCCTGCAGCGGGTTTAGGTGCACAATCAGCGCATCCGCCTCGATCATCTCCACGGCCCGTCGGGCGTAATCAATACCTTTTCTGCCGGTCAGCTGCGCCGCGCCGAGGTTCGCCAGCAGCGGCACGTCCGGGGCCAGCTGCCGCAGGGTTTTATCCAGCCCTAAGCCCGCGTCGCTCTCAATGGCGACGCGCTGGGAGCCCACCCCCATCGCAATTTTTAGCACCTGCGCCGCCTCGGCGAGGTGGCGGTTGATATGGCGCGAGCGCTCAACGCCGCCGGTCATGGAGCTGATCAGCAGCGGAGCCTGTAGCTGCCGATTAAGGAAGGTGGTTTCCAGCGTGATGTCGCTAAAATTCAGCTCTGGCAGGGCGCAGTGGGTAAAGCGCCAGCGCTCAAAACCTGCGCTAGCCTGAGTTACGGCGCGACGGGGGTCGAGAACGATATCCAGATGATCGTTCTTACGCTGAACAAGGCGCTCGTCCTTCATTCATCACTACTCCTGTAATGTGGTTCCATCGTTATGTACTGCTTGAACCCAAAAGGGCGGTATCAGGCGATTTTCATGACCGGTGACCAGTCGGCAAGGTGATGGCCAAACCACAGATGCATAAACTGTCGGATGGCGTTGCCCTGCGGACAGGCAAAAGTGAGGTGTTTGTCGGCGGAATCAATATGCTCGCGCAGCTTTTGCCGGGCCGCGTCTGCGCCCAGCCGGTTGACCAGCGTCGATTTTCCCGCGTCCTTATTGCGATCTTTACCGGTTTCCGGGTGATCGTCACGCAGATCGTCCAGCAGTTGAAACGCCTGGCCGAAGTCGAGGGCGAAGGCGTGCAGCGTCTCTCGCGTGCTCGGCGACGAGGCGGAAGCAATGGCGACGATCTGCAGCATCGCGCTGAACAGAATGCCGGTCTTGAGGTGGTTGGTGCTGAGGATAGCGTCAGGGGTACGGTCGAGGGCGGCATCGTTAAGATCGCGAAACTGCCCCAGCACCAGGCCCTGCACGCCCACGGCAGTAGAGAGCTCGTTGACCGCCTGGGCACGCCTCTCCCCCGGCAGATCGCCGGTGGCGGCGATCAGGCCAAAGGCTTTAGAGAGCAGCCCAACGGAGGCAAGGATCGCCACGCTCTCACCAAATTTTTTGTGGGTAGTGGGCTGACCGCGGCGCAGCTCGGCGTTGTCCATGCAGGGCATGTCGTCGAGCATCAGCGACGCGGTATGGGTCAGTTCAACGGCGCAGGCGAGATCGAGCAGCGTAGGCATACTGCCCTGGTAGCGGAGGTCGCGGGCGGCCAGCAGCATCAGCAGCGGACGGATCCGTTTACCGGGCGCCATGACGCCTTCACGCATCGCAAGGCTGACGATATCCTGGCTGTCGGTTTCAGGTAACAGGCCAGCCAGGTGATCGTCAATGGATTGTCTCATTACTTCTATTTCGCGATGAGGCGAAACGCCCGCTTTACTGCCACTCACCATTGCAAGGTTACCCGCTGAATTGTCTTTTAGTATCAGTTAACCGTAGACCGCGCGGATAGCTCTCGCCAGGTTCTGAAGCAGTTTTACATTGTGCGAAGCATGAGACGCTGTGCCTTTAGATCTGCGCCATGCCGCCATCAACGAACAGCTCTACGCCGTTGATAAAGCTGGCCGCATCGGAGCCAAGAAATGCGACCACTTTACCGATCTCCTCCGGCTCACCGAGGCGGCCCAGCGGCACCTGTGCGGCGAGGGCGTCAAACAGCCCCTGCCGATGCTCATCCGGCACCAGCTCGCTGAGGCCTGGCGTACGAACCGGGCCGGGGCTGACCACGTTGACGCGAATGCCGCGATCTTTCAGATCCAGCGCCCACGAGCGGGCAAAGTTGCGCACGGCGGCCTTGCTGGCGCTATAAACGCTGAAGCTGGCGGTGCCCATAACGGAGGTGGTCGAGCCGGTTAAAATCACCGATGCGCCATCCACC
Source organism: Pseudescherichia sp. AS216 (assembly GCF_037152055.1). Lineage (NCBI taxonomy): Bacteria > Pseudomonadati > Pseudomonadota > Gammaproteobacteria > Enterobacterales > Enterobacteriaceae > Pseudescherichia > Pseudescherichia sp. AS216. Next base: position 336,095 of record NZ_JBBCMV010000002.1, read on the forward strand.
AGCAGCGGCAGCGCCTTCTGCACCGTGAACACCACGCCGCGCACGTTGGTGCCAAAGATGCGATCAAAATGCTCTTCGCTGATGGCCCCCAGCGGCTGCATGTCGCCGCCTCCGGCATTGGCAAACAGAATGTCCAGCCGCCCGACCTGTTTCGCAATCTGGGCATAGACCGCGTCCAGATCCGCCAGCTTAGAGGCATCGGCACGAATGCCGGTTGCCGCCGCGCCGATGGACTCAACCGCTGCGTCCAGCTCGGCCTGGCGACGCCCGGTAATAAACACCTGCGCGCCCTGCGCCGCCAGCACCTGTGCGGTTGCCAGACCAATGCCGCTTGTGCCACCAGTAACTAATGCAATTTTACCGTCGAGTTGTTTGTTCATCTTATTATTCCTTACCTGCTTAATAGTGAGTATCGGGAGTGCCCGTCACCGCATCGTCAGGGCATGGATGAACTCTACTGCGCATTGCATTAGGGAAAAATAGTGGAAAATAGAAAGCACTATTTACCGGTGTGGATAATCACCAGAGAGGATGGGCGCATAATCCTGGCGTGAAACCTCGCTAAAGCCGCTGATGAACAGCGCTGTACACGGGGTGCAGTACGCCGGATCGCTCACTAGCTGGGTCAATGCATCACGCAGAAGGGCTATGCATGCCGACGATGTGCTTCTACTCGTAATCAACGGCAGGCCCGGCGCGGCAGGGCCTGCGCCAATCACCGCCAGCTCGGCAACGAGCATGGGTGCATGGCGCTGGAGCAGCGCGAAGGTGACGCAGTCGATGGCAGCAATGTCCGCCCTGCCCTCGCCGATCTCAACCAGCGACTGGCAGTGGCTACCGCTGAAAGTAACGCTATTAAAGAAGGTCCCCTGCTGCGCCAGCGGGGCAACCATCTGCATCAATACGTTGTAACCCGACTGGGAGTCGGGTGCGTTGCAGACCGCGCGGCTGCCGCGAAAATCCGCCAGCGTTTTATGCCTGTCGCTCTGGCGCACCACCAGCAGGCTGCGATAATAGATCCCTTCGCAACCCGGAGCAGAGTAGTGAAAGCAGCCTACCGTCTGCACCTCCGGTAGCTGCGTGACCAGCGGATAACCACAGGCCTGACTGAGCAGCAGATCGTCATCCTGCCAGTGGGTAAGCAGATCCGCCTGCGGCCAAATCGGCGTGACGGCAATGCCCCTTGCCGCCAGCAGATCCTGCACAGCCTGAATCAGCGCCTCGCTATCCGGGCGGTGCAGGTCATACATCGGAAACGCAATCTTAGTGCTCATTACCGTTTGCCTTGCTAAAGCCGGGATGGACATTGACGTTCACCGAGCGGCATAAAAAGTGCCGCAGCCACTCGCCGTAGCCGCGCACCAGAAAACCACCGTTGCGCTGCTGATAGCTCGCCCGATCGCGCAGATAGATCTTGCGTAATGCGTACCAGGGTACGCCCGGCAGATCGTGATGGACAGAATGGTAGTTCAGATTCAGGAACAGCACCCGCCACGGCAGCGAGGCCTCGTTGATTACCGAGCGCGCAAGCGGATCGTTATCCGCCCGATGCTCCAGAAACGATCGCACTTTCGTCAACGCTAGCGCCGGATAGCTGATCGCCAGCACGAAATAGAGAATTGAAAACCCACAGTGCACCAGCCAGGCAAAGGTTACCGCCAGCAGGATACCGTGCACAATCCACATCGCCATCGCCCGCCAATCCAGCTGGCGAAACGCGGTCAGCATCCCGACCAGCAGTTGGACGATATCCAGCGCCGGGGCCAGCAGCAGGCGACCGGGAAAGGTGTTGCGCAGGGTTATAAGCTTACGCTGCCAGGGCGCATAGCGCCGCCAGCGCCACTCGGGAATATAGTAGGACTCGGGATCGTCCTCCGGCTGCGTGAGCAGATGGGTGCGATGATGCGCCAGATGCGCGTCCCGATAGAGGCCATAGGGATACCAGACCGCCAGCGGCATCAGTCCCAGCAGCTGGTTCACCCGTGGAGAGCGCGTTGGATGGCCGTGGATCAGCTCATGCTGAAGCGACATGTACCAGGTGGTGAACCAGATCAGCAGCAGCGTAGCGGGCAGCAGCCCCAGCATCTGCCAGAAGGCCAGCGTCGCAAACCAGCCGCCGTAGATCGCGACGATCAACATCCAGGTTGGCAGCTCGCTGCGCCAAAGCCAGGAGCGGCCGTGCTGTCGGACCCAGTCGCGCTGCTGCTCGTGTAGCCAGCCAGCGGTGCTTTTCGCCATTGTTTTCCCCTACTCGGCTTGCTTGTCAGATAGCGCAAACGATGTGAGAAAAAGGCGGTAATGACAAAGAATTTAAATGGCTTAGCTTTTGCGAGGCGCGGCAATAATCCACCGCAGGATAGAGCGCCCGGTGATAACCACCGGGCAGAGGAGAGGGATTATGCGCCGGCTTTATCCAGGGTGAGTATATCTTCCGGCGTGAGCTGAAGGTTGATGGCCTCAACAAAGCCGTCTACGTGCTCAATTTTGGTGGCGCTGGCGATAGGTGCGGTAACGCCGGGACGGCTAATCAGCCAGGCAAGCGCCACCTGCGCGGGCTTGACGTCGTGCCTCTCTGCCACGCTGTCCAGCGCTGCCAGAATGGCGTAGCCGCGCGGATTAAGGTATTTACCCACGCCCTCGCCGCGCTGACTTTGACCCAAATCCTTCTCGCTGCGGTACTTCCCGGAGAGGAAGCCTGAGGCCAGGCTGAAGTAGGTCACCACGCCAATATTCTCCCGCACCACCAGCTCTTGCAGTTCGCCTTCAAAGCCGTCGCGATCGTAGAGGTTGTACTCCGGCTGTAGCACCTGGTAGCGCGGCAGGCCGTTGGCGTCGGCCGCCTTAAGCGAGGCTTCCAGCTGCGCCACATTGAGGTTGGATGCACCAACGGCGCGGATCTTGCCTGCCTTCAGCAGCTTCTCATACGCGCCGAGGGTCTCCTCATAGGGGGTACTGTCGTCCGGCCAGTGGGAGAAGTAGAGATCGATGTAGTCCGTTTGCAGGCGCTTGAGGGAGTCATCTACCGCCTGTTCGATCCAGCGGGCGGAGAGCCCCTTTTTCCCCGGCTCGCCAAGATCTGAGCCTACTTTGGTAAACAGGGTGATCTTTTCCCGTGCGCCAGGGTGGGCAGCGAACCACTTGCCAAGGATCGTTTCGGATTCGCCACCTTTGTTACCTGGTGCCCAGGCAGAGTAGACGTCGGCGGTGTCGATAGCGTTCAGGCCGCGCTCCAGCAGCGCATCCAGCAGGCTGAAGCTCTGCTGCTCATCAACGGTCCAGCCAAAGACGTTACCGCCAAAAACCAGCGGTGGAATGTGTAATCCCGTCGTGCCTAATGAACGTAAAGCCATGCGCAATACCCCTTTTTTGAGTTACGGTATAGGCAAGGGTAGACAAAACACGGCGATGCATAAGCAATCTTTCGCGTATGATTATCAGAATCAGGCAAAACCGCATTAAATGTGACAATGAAGCTCTATGCTTGTTAGATATACTTACCTTATAAATTAATTCCGCTAAGCAACAGTGGTTTATTTTACTTATTGGTGAGAAAAGTTTAAGGTTTCTTTGTCACTTTGTTCACATTAAGAAGTATCCAGACAATGAAGAAAGCAATACTTTTTTTACTATGGTCAGGTATCACTCTATCAGCGATACTTGGCGTTGTATCAGCAGCGTTAAATGTTATGCTCATGCTTTCGTTAGCTTTTAATGAGACTGCAAATAGTTATGCTTATGGTTTTTTAATTGGCCGTTGGAGCTTTACGCTTATAATGGTCATCTTATTCTACGTTTTAAAACGGTTAGTAAAAAAATGTAGCTTATAGCTAATCAACTATTCTAATAAGCCATGTCCAGTAATATAGGCTGCCAGCATGTACTGAATGTAAAATGCTTCCAGGCGCTTAGCAGCGATGCATAAGCAATCTTGTACCTCTCTTTTCCAGAGCCGAAATAGATGCTACGTTATCGGTTCGCTCTCAACGCCCGGACCAGCCAATGTAACGACATCTCAACTCTGACAGCTTTCACGATCGTGCGGCACCTGCTGCATGAGGACTTCTGTTTGATTGAGTATGTTAACAATGAATAACCTTTTGATGGTTCTGGTGCAGGCGCTACGCCAGCATCGCTGGCTATGCCTGTTTGGCGTCGCCTATATTTTTTCTTCAGTGGGTAATGGACTGACCCAAACCCTGATCCTCGGCCAGCTCCTGCGCTGGCATGCGCCGCCCTCAACCCTGACGCTGACCTATATGCTGGCTACCCTGCCTGGCTTTATCGGCAGCTACCTCGGGGAGAGGCTATGCCGACGCGTCTCTCCGCTGCGCCTGCTGCTGCTCAGCGAACTGGCTGGCATGGTGTCGCTGCTGCTCCCGGCATATGGTCTGATGGCGCACAGCACTCCTTCGCTGCTTGCCCTGCAGTCGATAGAGGCGCTGCTGGCGGGGCTGTCATGGCCAGCGATGAGCCTGCTGTTTAAGCGGGGCTTAAGCACTTCAGAGCTGCCTGCCGCAACCGCAATGGAGACAGTGATTTTTGCCTCGCAGGTGCTGCTGGGAACCGGTATCGGTGTGCTGCTTTTTGATCGCGTCTCCCCCGCGACGCTACTCTGCGCCGACGCGATAAGCTTTTTGCTTTCTGCCGTTTTTCTGCTGCTTGCCATGCGTTGCCTCGGGCCGATTGATGAGCAGCCTGATAAGCAATTTGCTACACAAATGGCGCTGCGCTGGCACGCGCTATCCTGCCGGCAAAAACGGAGCCTGCTCCTGCTTCCGGCGCTGGCTGCGGTCGGCGCACCGGCCATGGCGCTGCTGCCCGCTCTGGCGCAGCAGATCAGACCGGATGAAACCACCGGGCTGGCGCTGCCGCTGATCTTTGCCCGCAGCCTGGGTCAGCTCTGTGGCCCGCTTCTGCTCAACGCTGACCGGCTCGGCGAGTATGCCCGCAGCAACCGCTACCTGCTGGGCTGCCTGCTGATTTTCCTTGCTGCTTACGCTCTGTTACCTGGCTTTTCAGCCTACAGGAGCGTCGCGCTACTGATGATATTTCTGGCACACCTGGCATCTAACATGGTCTTTGCGCTGGGCACCTTTAGCGTCCTGAACGACTTCACTGCGGAAACGGTGTCGGTCGCGAGTGGTAAAGCGTGGCGGTGGCAGGCGGTGAGCGCTGCGTTAACAACGGGTATCGCGGCCATCGTGGCGGCGCAATGGGGAGCGGCTCAGGCGTTATATACGGTGTCGTTTACATCGCTGACGCTGGTGATGGCGATTTTGGTTCGCTATCGTCACTAAGAGGGAAAATGCTACGGGTCGGCTGACCCGTAGCAGAGAGGGTAAAGATTACTTCAGACGATACGCAACAACGGCGTCGCCGCCTTTGGTGCCCAGCGAGCCGTGACCGCCTGCGGCAATAACGACGTACTGCTTATTATCGCTGCCCAGGTAGGTTGCCGGGGTCGCCTGGCCGCCTGCTGGCAGCTCGGTTTGCCACAGCAGCTTACCGGTGTTGATGTCATAGGCACGGAAGAAGTTATCTGCCGTTGCGCCATGGAACACCACGTCACCCGCCGTCACCAGCGGACCGCCGTGAGCAACCATCCCCATCGGGAAGCCGATTGGGAAGCGCCCTGGCAGGAAGGAGGTGTTGAGGTTCTTGGTCGTGCCGACCCGACGCATCCACTCCGTTTTACCGGTGGTCAGATCGACACCCACCATCCGGCCCCACGGCGGAGCGATACAAGGAATGCCCAGATCGGAGGAGAGCTGCTGGATGTGGATCGCGTAGGTGCCCTGGAAGTTCTCATTCCAGTACGGCGAGTTCTCTTTGGTAAACAGACGCTCTTCTTCTGTCTGTGGGGTACGTTTGATCAGGTTGTATTTGTAGGCCAGACGTACCGGCGAAGCGATCAGGATCTGACGCTCCGGGTCGATAGCCACTGAACCCCAGTTAAACACGCCGATGTTACCCGGGAAGACAATAGAGCCGCCTTCGGTGGCTGGCGTCCACGGGTTACCGTCGTAGCGCAGCGATTTGAAATCGATACGGCAGGCCATCTGATCGAACGGCGTGATCCCCCACATCGCTTTTTCGCTCAGCGGATCGGGAATAAAGTTCAGCGCGGAGACCGGCTGGGTCGGCGAGAAGTTCTCCCCGGTGATGCCGCCTTCGGTCGACACTTTCTGCTGGTTGATCGGGTAGACAGGCTCCCCGGTCAGACGGTTAAGCACAAACAGGTTGCCGGTTTTGGTCGGCAGGATAACGACCGGCTGTTTTTTGCCCTGGTAGTCGATATCCAGCAGCGACGGCTGGGACGGGTTATCGCGGTCCCACAGGTCATGCTTCGAGGACTGGAAACGCCATTTGAACGCGCCGGTGTTGAGATCCAGCGCCACCAGCGTGTCGCGGAACTTCTCGGTGTTGCTCTGCGGGTCGCGCTGAGTACCGACTTCATCCGGCGAGGCGTTGCCAAACGGCACGTAGACCAGACCGTTTTTCAGATCGGCGCTCAGGGTAGCCCAGGCCACAGGGGTATCCTGCGGGAAGGTCTGCCCGGCGGCAATCGGCTGGGTATTCTCAGGATTTGCCGGATCGAAGTTCCAGACCAGACGACCGGTTTCGGCGTCAAAAGCGCGGATCACGCCAGACGGGTTACCGCTGTTATAGCCGTTATCCATCACGGAGCCGCCGAGGATCACCAGCTTACCCGCGACCAGCGGGGCAGCGGTCTGCATCAGCGCGTGCGGACGAACGGTGCCCATGTTGTCATGCAGATCGACAATGCCGTTAGTACCAAAATCGGCGCACAGTTTACCGGTATCGGCATCCAGCGCGATCAGTTTTGCATCGGTAGTGGCATTGAAGATACGGCGAGTACAGGCCGCCGGTGCAGCGTTAGTGGCTGCCGGCTGGGCCGGGCTGCTGCTCTGCGCGGCTGCGCTGCCGTCGTAGTAGCTTACGCCACGACAGGTCTGGTGCTGCTGGAGGTAAGATCGATCCTTCTCAGGAACATATTTCCACTTCAGCGCCCCGGTCTGCGGGTCGAGAGCGTGTACTTCGTTGTGCGGCGTACAGAAGTAGAGCGCGTTGTTGACCTTCAGCGGCGTTGCCTCGAAGGTGTATTCCGTCGCGTCTTTGTTGCCGTCGCGCAGGTCGCCGGTGTGGTAGGTCCAGGCTACTTCCAGATCGCTGGCATTGTCTTTATTGATCTGGTTAAGCTTAGAGAAACGCAGGCCGTTGGTGGTGCCACCGTAGGCGGTCCAGTTGTTTTCCGCAACGTCAGCGCTGGAGGCATTACGTGCAGTCGTAATGGTGCCCTCCTGCGGGTATGGATCGTAGAAGCAGAGGCCGATCACCAGGGCGATCATCACCGCGACGGTACCGCCGAGGAAAGGATGGAAGCGACGCTCCCCGGCACCATTGGCGCGGAAAAGCGGACGCACTACCCACGGCATCGCCAGCCAGAGGCCAATGACGCCAATCAGATCGCCACGCGGGATCCACTGCCACTTATCAAAGCCGACCTCGTAGATGATCCAGGCCAGAACAATCCACATCAGCACCGCGTAGAGGCTAAGCGCAATGCGTTTGTTCAGGTAGAGCGTTACGGCGGTGGCAATCAGCCCCACGGCCATCACGGCGTAGAATGGCGAGCCGCCGACCAGCAGCAGCTTCGCCCCCATATAGAGCATCGCGAGCCCAATGAGCGCGATGACAATACTTGTTATTTTGTTAAGCATGATTCCCCTGACATAGACAAATGTACAATTGAAACGTCGTTTTACAACAATTTCGAAACAATGTTACAACGATCACAAAAAAAATATAGGGTTGGTGTCGTTGCAAATTTGTCGTTTTGTGCGGGGAAAGGGTCAGAGCAAGGGTAAAAGACCTGATGCGTAACGGTCTCAGGCGTTACGCATCAGGCCAAACAGCCAGTCGTTATGCAACTTACCCCTCAGCCGATAGCTTTCGTGTAGCTCCTGCTCGAGGGTGAAACCGACTTTTTCCAGCAGGCTGCGGGAAGCGAGATTACCTGCGGTGACGGTGGCAATAAGTCGTTTAATCCCACCCTCGCGGAAAGCGTAACCGCAGACGGCCCGCAGAGATTCTGTGCCGTAGCCCTGCCCCTGGGCGTCGGGCGCGAATAAAAAGCCCACTTCGGCGCAGCCGCTAGCGCGATGGATATAGCCCGTAACGCCGAGCCTTTTCCCACTGGCCCTGTCAGAAACCACGAGGCACAGCCAATGGGGACTTTGGGGTGACCAGAGCGGCAGCCTTGAGGTAAACGCGGCGCGAATCTCTTCTTGCTGCGGCATATCCGCCACGTAATACATCACCTGCGGGTCTGTCTGTAGCGCGTGGAAAAAGTCCCAGTCGCTCTCCGTAATCTGCGTGCAAAGAAGCCTGGCTGTCGTTATCGTTATCATCGAGAAACCTCAGTATGTTAACACCCTGATTACCCGGAAAACTTTCGCGTTCCGGCCACGCAAAGAATAACACCCAGCGTGCTAACCAGCATCAGCGGATCGACGGTTTCGTGCAACAGCGCGGCGGATAAGCCAAGCCCAAAGAACGGCTGCAATAGTTGCAGCTGTCCTACAGTCGCGATGCCGCCAAGGGCCAACCCTTTGTACCAGAAGATAAACCCAATAAGCATGCTGAACAGCGATACGTAGCCCAGCGCAATCCAGGCTGAGGTAGAGAAGGCACTAAACGATTCTGGCCGCGTGGTAAACGAGGCGATCAGCATGAAGGGCAGCGCAACGATCAGCGCCCAGCTGATGACCTGCCAGCCTCCCAGCTCCCTTGTCAGCTTTGCCCCTTCGGCATAGCCCAGTCCGCAGACAATAATGGCCGCGAACATCAGGAGATCTCCCGTCAGCGAAGCAGAGGCATGTTGCGACAGGGCAAAGCCGACCACCAGCAGGCTGCCCAGCACGGAGAAGATCCAGAAGGCAGGACGCGGCCGCTCGCCGCCGCGCAGCACGCCGAAAATCGCCGTAGTAAGCGGCAGCAGGCCCAGAAAGACAATGGAGTGCGCGGAGGTAACGTGCTGCAACGCCAGCGCCGTCAGCAGCGGAAAGCCAACCACTACGCCCAAAGCAACGATAACCAGCGGCACGAGCTGCGACCGATGCGGGCGCTCTTCACGAAAGCCAGCGATCAGTGCGGCAGCTAAAAGACCGGCAATCGAAGCGCGCAGGAACGTCAGAAAAAAGGGATCCATATCGAGGACGGCAATGCGAGTCGCGGGCAGCGAACCGCTGAAGATAACTACTCCAAGCAAACCGTTGAGCCATCCGGAGAGCGCTCCCGGTTCCGCCTTATGCACATCTGCATTAACCATCTTAACGCCACCTTCGATCAGCTTGAGTCATGAATGACGGGATGGTAATTTGCCTGACACAGTACAATCAAAAAATTGTCATAGATACATCTCATGAAGGCGCGCTATAAATCTATCGTAGATAATTTTGCTGAGGCTATACGTTGCGGAAAACGCACCGCCGGAAGCCGTCTACCGACGCACCGGCAGCTTGCATCCGCTGAGCATATCTCGCTGGCAACGGCGACTCGAGTCTATAACGAGCTGGAAACGATGGGGCTGGTCAGCGGTGAAACTGGACGCGGGACCTTTGTCAGGGATATCTCTCTGCCGCCCGGACACGGCGTGGATCAGCTCGTCGTGGCGCCGGATATACTGGATCTGAACTTCAACTACCCCTCCCTGCCGGGTCAGGGGGAATTGCTGCGCGATGCGCTCAGGCAGATGGCGGCAGGCGGAGATATCGAATCCCATCTTCGCTATCAGCCCCATGCGGGGCGGCTCGCTGAACGGGAAATTATTGCCCGCCATCTGACCCGGAGCGGTTTTCGCCCTGAAGTAGAGAACCTGCTTATCGTTAACGGTGCCCAGCACGGGCTGACCATCACCGCGATGGCCCTGCTCAAACCTGGCGATGTCGTCGCCGTGGATGCACTAACCTATTCCGGTTTTAAAGCCTTAGCGGCGCTCTGCCATCTTGAACTGGTTGCCATTCCCTGTACTGCCGAAGGGCCGGATTTAGAGGTGCTGCGCCAGCTCTGTACCCGGCGGCAGGTGCGGGCCATTTACACTATGCCGACGCTGCATAACCCTCTGGGCTGGGTGCTGGATCGTCAGAAACGAAAAGCGATTGCCGATATCGCCCGGCAGCATGATCTGCTTATTATTGAAGATGCCGCCTACGCGTATTTGATTCGACGTCCGCCCCCGCCCCTCGCATTCTTTGCGCCAGAAAGAACGGTCTATATCACCGGCTTTTCCAAAAATGTCGCCACCGGACTGCGGGTAGGCGTTGCCATCTGCCCTGCTCACTATCGACCTGCGCTGGAGCGGGCAATCAGGGCCACGGCCTGGAATACGCCTTCGCTGATGACAGCCCTGGTCTGTAGCTGGATAGAGGACGGGACGGTTTCACGGTTCGAGACGCTTAAGCGACGCGATGCCCGGCTGCGCCAGTCCATAGCAAGAGAGAGTCTGGGCCCTCTCCCCTCTATTTCGCATCCCGACGCCTATTTTATTTGGCTGCCGCTGGCGGAAGGGGCCAGAGCCGACCGGGTGGTAAAAGCGTTGCTGGAGAGTCATATTTCCGTATCCACCGCCGAACCCTTCTCGGTTTCAGCGAGCGTGCCGCAGGCAATTCGCATCGCGCTAGGCTCGGTGTCTATTGATAACCTGCGCAGCGCGCTGGTAAAGGTGCGGGAAGTAATTGAGTTTGAGCAGTATGGGCTAAGGGGAAGGTGACGGTGTTTGATTGTCTCGCTTAAGTTAATATATACATAGAAAACCTCAATGAGTTCATAAAAAAGAGGCACCAGCCTCTTTTTCAATCAAAAAGTTTTGGTAAATTATAATATTTCAATAGCTCCACCAGCACCTTGCACTGTAGAAAACTCAGCTACAACCAAATGAGACTGATTTTTACCAGATTTAATATCGTAAGCAATAGAATATCGCTCATTGGGTATAAAGGCATAACCAAACAGCGGTAAACATTGACCTTTACCTACACTAACAGGACTATCCTCGAAGATCTTATGTAGACTATCACCCCTGGCACTATTTATTTGAATAGCGGTAACATACTCTTCCGGCTGAAGTGGAGATACCACGCAAACACGATTATCTTTAATTATTGCTGTTGCGGACTCTCGAGAGACCATCCGATCGCCCGGCCCAGGGCATCCAGTCAACAGGAATACAATAGTCACGAATATATATTTTTTCATAATAATCACATTCCTTTTCCGGTAACGATTTTCTTATATAGCGAGGGAATATTACGCATACTATCTTTTCCTCTATATTTTCCCATTCGCTCTGGTGTCTGATAGTAAAACCATCTATCAATACCATACACTAGTAACAACCAATAATCGGCTAAGATTGCTGCCTGCTGCTCAAGAGAGTAATCTGTCAGCTTATCCTTATCCAATTTATAAGTATATTTTGCAGCCCAGCTAAAAGCACCCCGTAGCCTCACCCATTGTCCATGCTGATGTTGCCATACATGCCCTAACTCGTGGATAAAAGTGTATTTGTCCTCAATGAGCACTAAATTATCTGAGAAATCAGCCTTATACATTGACTTTCTATACCATAACTCACCATTAGGAGTCATAGCGTAGTTTTGCTTCTGTAATCCGAACGGTAAATAGCTATCACAATGAATCCAGACGCGACTGTAAACTATAGAGTCACCGTATAGCCGACGAGCCATTGTAATCTCGCCTAGAGTCATACGTCGGAGCGTTCCTTCCGCAGATTGTTCACTCATAATGCTTTCCTCCTTAAATTCTTATTTTGAATCCTAAGACCATTAGTTGAGATAGTCTATAATTTTGTGTCTGAATTTTATGTTATAGAGGATCTGAACCCTATTAGTAATACAGGTAGCAAGCGAAATGCCATACGGCCATAAGCTAACTGATTAAAAAAGAAATTTTCTACGCCGTAAGGATGAGCGAAAGCAGATTGAAGAAGCTTCATCCGGTTACCTCACTGTTAACTTCTCTTTTTTTAAGAGTCCTACAATCAAGACATACGCAGCAATAGTAATAGCAATGTTGATAATAGCGATTGCGAGGTAAAGAGCCGTGCTTTGCGAACCGTTAACCAGCGACTCATAAGGCATAACCCGAAAAACGATCCAGAACAGCCAGGTATACAAGAACACCTTCAGGAATCGCCGGACTGTAGACGTCATCCACTCTTTCGCATGATGGCCAGTCGTGCTGCGTTTAACGGCAATACGGTATGTCGTTATTACTGCACTCAGTAACGGGATGCTGATTAGCGTATTGATTAAAAGGCTGAAGTAATCGGACACTGCCTCCCATGCCTCGGGATTTGGCTCCCCCTCAATTGCGGCGGTAAATCGCTGTGCGCTTTGATAGTCAAACTTATCCGTAATTGCACTCACAAACCCACCGTAGGGCACCCATTTAGCCACAAGAAACATAATTAAAATGAATAATGCAATTTTTATAATCGGGTTAAATTTATCTTTTACTGCCATTAGCCACTGCCTCAATAGCGCCGGATCGATATCTTCCTTCGCTAAGGTGAGAGAAAATTTTTAAACGTTATGACATTCTCTCCTGAATCACACTCTACCTTCAACTCATCCCGGTGTAACGCTGCTGAACCTGCCCAGATAGCGTTGCATTCGATGAGAGCAATCTTGTTACCGGTATCACGGAAAGCACTTTACGTAACCCAGATGTTAAATCCCGCAATTGTTAACCCTCCATCTTCAACCACACTATTGTCCTGATTAGAGAACCTGTACCTTAACGACACCTGGTGACATCAATGACAACTAAAGTTACCCGTAAAGAAAAGATCAGTTATGGCCTTGGGGATATGGCGAGCCATATTGGTCTGGATAACGTGATTATTTTCCTCACGTTTTACTATACCGATGTGGTGGGCCTGCCGGCCGCATTCGTCGGAACCATGTTCCTGCTTGCCCGCACCGCCGACGCCATTATCGACCCCGCGATGGGCTATATGGCCGACCGTACCCGTTCCCGTTGGGGAAAATTCCGCCCGTGGATGCTGTGGCTGGCCCTACCCTTTGGCCTGAGCTGCCTCCTGACCTATGCCGTACCACAATCGCTGGATATGACCGGTAAAATGATTTTCGCCAGCATCAGCTATACCTTCATGATGCTGATGTATACCGCCATCAATATCCCCTACTGCTCAATGGGCGCGGTGATTACTCCTGACAACGACGAGCGCATCTCCCTTCAGTCCTGGCGCTTCTTCCTTGCCACGCTTGGCGGCGCAATGTCGACATTTTTCATGATGCCGCTGGCGGAGTACCTGGGCGGCGCGGATAAGCTGGCAGGTTACCGCTGGGCGATGGCGATTATGGCCAGCGCGGCGGTGATCATGTTCTGGATCTGCTTTGCCAATACCCGGGAGCGTATTAAAGCGCCCGCCACGCACAACAATTACCTGGCCGAACTACGGGATCTGCTGCGTAACGATCAATGGCGAGTCGTCGCGGTGCTGGTGATAACCAACATTGGCTTTGGCGTGATCCGCCTCGGGGCGATGATGTACTTCGTCACCTATTACCTCGGCAGCGCCAGTTACTTCATGTGGATGCTCGCCGCGCATATCCTTGGCAAAGCCGCTGGTAGTCTGCTGGCCAAGCGTCTGACCCGCAACTTCAATAAAGTGCAGATATTCGGCTACTGTGCCGTACTGGCGGGTGTGCTCAGCATCGCCCTGTTCTTTGCACCGAAATCCGTTTTCGTCCTGGTTCCGCTAACGTTTATTATCTCGACGCTCTATCAGGCGACCACCACCCTGATGTGGGTGATGATGGCCGACGTCGCCGACTACGGCGAATGGAGCCAGGGCAAACGTATGGATGGCATCATTTTCTCCACCTTCCTCGCCGTCCTCAAGCTGGGCATGGCGCTCAGCGGTGCCATCGTCGGTTGGACGTTGGGCTTCAGCGGCTACGTCGCCAACGCGCCGGAACAGACGTCGCTGGCAATGCACTGCATCGTCGCCCTTTTCACCGTCGTCCCCGGACTGCTCTCTCTGGCGGCTTTCGCCACGCTGCGCTGGTACAAGCTTGATGACCAGACCATGCAGGAAATCAATTTGGCTAAAATGCAATCCATTGTGAAAGGATGACCTCTCCATGAGCGAATTAATTGAGCACGCTAACGCCATCGAATGGCGCTTCGAACGACAGATTTTACGTCTCGAGCCCTGGGGCAAGAACAGCCTGCGGGTACGCGCCACCTGCGCGCCGGAGTTTACTTCCGCCCTTCATGCTCTGCTGACGCCAGAATCATGCCAGGCTGAAATTTTGCGAGATGCAGAAACCCTGACTCTGCGCAACGGCAACATCAGCGCGGTATTGAACCTTAAGGGCCAGCTGGCGTTTTACAATCAGCGCGGCGAGCTGCTGCTGGAAGAGATGTGGCGACAGCGTTCTACGGTTGGCATCGGCGCCAGCGAAAAAAGCCAGGACAAGTACGTCAGTGCACTGAAGCTGGATGGCCGAGAATTTAAACCGCTGCCCGGCGGTAAATATCAGCTGACAGTCCGTTTTGAAGCCCGCCAGGGAGAAAAGTTGTATGGCATGGGGCAGTACCAGCAGCCCTGGCTGGATCTGAAAGGCTGCTCTCTGGAGCTGGCGCAGCGTAACTCGCAGGCCAGCGTGCCCTTTGTCCAGTCCAGCCTCGGCTACGGCCTGTTGTGGAATAACCCGGCCATTGGCGAAGCTAGCTTTGCGAAAAACCACAGCCAGTGGACCTCACGCGTCACCCAGGAGATGGACTATTGGATCACTGCGGGTGATAGCGTGATGGAGATAACCCGCCAGTATGCCAAAGCCACCGGTACGCCGCCCGCCGCGCCGGAATTTATCAGCGGCCTGTGGCAGTGTAAATTGCGCTACCGCACCCAGCAGGAGGTATTGGACGTCGCGCGCGAATATCATCGCCGCAACCTGCCGCTGTCAGTGATGGTTATCGATTTCTTCCATTGGCCCAATCAGGGAACCTGGTGTTTCGATCCTGTCGACTGGCCGGATCCGCGGGCGATGGTAGAAGAGCTGGAATCCATGGGCATCAGGCTCATGGTGTCGGTCTGGCCGACCGTGGAAGCGCGTAGCCCGCTCTTTCCGCAGATGAAAGCCAAAGGCTGGCTGGTGACCAGCGATCGCGGCGTGCAGGTCAACCTCGATTTTATGGGCAACACCACTTTCTTTGACGCCACCCACCCGCAGGCGCGGCAGTTTGTCTGGGATACGGTGAAGAAAAACTATTTTGATTACGGGATCAAGCTCTTCTGGCTGGATGAAGCCGAGCCGGAGTATCGTGCCTATGACTTCGATAACTATCGCTACCATGCGGGACCAGTACTGGAAGTAGGCAACCGCTATCCGCGCGATTTCGCTCAGGGCTTTTACGACGGCCTGCGTGCAGAAGGCGAAAACGAGATAGTCAACCTGGTGCGCTGTAGCTGGGCAGGCAGCCAACGCTATGGCGTACTCGCATGGTCTGGAGACGTTCACTCCTCCTTCCATTCGTTCCGCAATCAGCTGGCTGCCGGGCTTAACATGGGACTGGCGGGTATTCCATGGTGGACTACCGATATCGGCGGTTTCCAGGGCGGCAACATCCACGATCCAGCATTTCACGAGCTGCTGATCCGCTGGTTCCAGTGGGCGGTGTTCTGTCCGGTGCTGCGTATGCACGGCTACCGCGAGCCGCGGATCCAGCCGCCGGAAAGCTATCGCCACGGTATTCCGCAATGCGATAGCGGTTCACCCAACGAGCTGTGGAGCTATGGCGAGGAGAATTTTGCCATTATGCAGCGCTGGCTGGGCGTCCGCGAGGCGCTCCGTCCCTATATCGATGAACTTTACGCTAATGCGCATCACCACGGCGATCCGCTCATGCGTCCGCTCTTCTGGCACTATCCCGACGAAGCGCAAAGCTGGCAGGTTGAAGACCAATATCTGTTTGGTCGTGATTTACTGGTTGCGCCGGTTATGCACGCCGGTCAACGTCAGCGTGATGTCTGGCTGCCGGGCGAACATCAGTGGGTCAATTTACAGGGAGAGTGCTATCAGGGTGGGCAGCGTATTACGGTTTCTGCCGAACTTGAGACGATTCCACTCTTTATTCGTGAGGGCAGCCCGCTGATTTCACTGCTGGTAAAGTAAATCCCTAAAGGAACCGGTTATGCCCTCGTGGCATGCCGGTACTCTGATAATGATTTGCCTGCAGGCCCGGCTTACGGGCCTGTCTGCTGAAGACCATCTTTTGTAGAAAACTCAGCTGAGAGGTAACGACCGCTATCAGTAGCGTTTTTTTCAATGGTATAAAACACGGTATAGGTATGGCCTTTTTGGAAATCATAACCAAATGTTGGCAGACACTGCCCGTTAGCGACATAAACAGGGTCATTTCCTAATATCTTGAGAAGATTATTGTTTTCTCCGTCAGAGAACTGGGCTGAAGAAACGAACTCTCCAGGATAGACAGGCGCAGTAATACAAACCTGGTTATCTTTTAATGTTACATTAGCGGGCTCTTTAGGCGGAATTCTATCGCCAGGCCCCGGGCAACCGGAAAGTAAAAATGCCGCGACTATTACTGAATAATTTTTGTACATTGACCTTCCTCTGTCTTAGCGCCCATTTCGTAAAATCCAGGAGTGTTAATCTCTTACTCCGTTAGCAGTTATATTAATAACAGGCATCACTGCAACGTCATTTTCATAAAACAGATCTGAGTTAGTGAAGTTATAGATCTTCCCGGTCATTTTCACATTTACCGTATTTCCATAGGCAGTCGCTGTCACTGCATCCGTGTTCGTTTCAAGGAAAGGCGATCTATCCTTCAGAGCGTTAGTTACGTCACTGTTTCCAAGGTCTTTATCGAGATAAAAACGATAAATATTTGAAACAGTTGCGTTTCCCTCATCGTATTTCGTGACGTATAACCAGACGCTGTCTGACAGTTTTTGTTTACCCACAAAGGTATCGTGAGGCGGGGAGTTAAAAAAAGAGTAATAGGCCGCGTAACCGCCTACGAGCAGTAACAACACCACGGTAAGCATACCGTGTAGCTTTTTAGTAACCGAGCTTGCGAGCATAGTCTATCCCTTGCTTAATCCAATACTGGTCATGTGGATCGTCGCCATACGGCGGCTTTTGGTACCAATGTCCCCAGTTTTTTCTGGAAGTTTTCGCCATCTCCTGCGCAAAACCACCGCCCATTTGCAGGATTTCTGCTGGTATTCCTGCGGCGTAGCTGATTGCACCATAATGAAAATTACCAAAGTTTTCTAGCTCTGGGTGATGCTGCTTGTAGTCCCATGGGCCACGGTTTCTAACTTGCATGTAAAACCATGCATAAGTTAAAGGTGTTGCCATGTCACGAGGCATACCATGAATACGAGCTGTGCGCATATGAGCTAAAATCAATGGTATTCCCTGCGGTGGAAGCAAAGGTATAACTGCCATGTTAACCCCTCAATTACTAAGTGAATAGCAATCGTACTCCTGGCAATCAGATAGAGTAAACATAGTTTCCTAAAAACTCCTTATTTTCGGACACTAATGCTTTGTTACTCGTTCATGTAAAACGAGGTGCGGAACGTAGCAGTTGCCTCGTTGATAGGCCATCCGTCAGTCGCCCCGCTTATCCTAACAATCTTCATGATGTGCTTTGATTTTTCCCAATGGCAAGCATAACGCGGACGCTCTCGTCCTTAGGCTTACGGTTATACTTCTATTCAGTTTTAGCATGCTTGTTGTCCTGCGCTCGGTCCGCGTGTTGTTCATAGAATGCGGCTTGTAGAGGGTTATGCGCACGCATCGAGTACAACCGTAATACTTAATGCATAAAAACCTTTGAGAGTTGCATGGAGCAGAGATCCCAGCCGTTCAAATCAGAAACCACAAAACAATTTTGTATCAACAATGCTCAATGACTCTTCTGGAGGACATACAAAGTAAATTAAGGGATTTCACATATAAAGGATCCCACCATCGTCGCTCTTTACGTTAATTTCTATCGCGATATATGTGTCGGGGTGCTAGAGGCAAAGGTTCTCCAGCACTTCCAGCATGGTTGCCATAACTTTAGTCACTGGATTACTACCTCATCCCCGGCATGATCAGGCGGCCTGTTTATCATCAGCTTTAATCTGGCGCTGGCTGGCTTTAAGCATCATACCGACATGCTCGCTTAACCGGTCGAGGCCGGTCATACGGGGCAGGACGTCAGCCGGATCGTCGCTCTTTCCGTACACGAGATTGTTATACCAGGTACGCACTGCCGTGATTTGCGAGACATCTTTTTTGATTCTCTCAACCAGATCGGCAACAGCGCTAATCAAAGATTTTTACTTGTCGGGGTGGGAAGTAGGTCAAAGACAGGAAAAGCAGGCAAAACTCCACGCTGAGTCACTCTTCATTGCTCGAAAATCCCTTTGACTTGCGAAGCATAGGCTGTGAATTAGCAGCTAATAATCAGCGTTTGGTCAAGTTTTCATTTTTTTTCACATGCGTTGACTTTCATGTAGCCCTTGTCGTTCACGGACTTAGCCACTATTACCTTTCCGCAACCGCAACTTAACCTCAAAATCAACTCTTGTACTGAAAAGAATCCTTATTAAAATGTAGAACATATAGGGCAGCATTTGCTCACACCCCCTATATGTAGTGTCGATGTATGAATAACAGGCATAAAAAACCGGATTCATTTTCATGAACCCGGTCAAAGAAGCATGACCAATAGGAGTCGCCAAACTCGTATGAATCTTAGCCTTGCCTTCATTTCTAGCAGCTTGATTGTGCCAGGCAAAGAGGATCATGTAAATCTTAAAATGAACGCTCAATAGGAGCATTGCATGACCATTTGTAAACAGTCGCATCGTTACAATACACTTTTCATTAGCCTACCTCACGATCAAGGCGGTGAGGGTCGCCATAAATGCTGTGGGTGTGCTTATGATCAGGGCTACCGCGCTGGTTTAGCCCGTACAGGACAGCCTTGGGTTGATTTATCTGCTCTTCCCGATAG
The DNA here is from genome assembly GCF_037152055.1 of Pseudescherichia sp. AS216. Classification (NCBI taxonomy): domain Bacteria; kingdom Pseudomonadati; phylum Pseudomonadota; class Gammaproteobacteria; order Enterobacterales; family Enterobacteriaceae; genus Pseudescherichia; species Pseudescherichia sp. AS216. The sequence continues at coordinate 355,214 of NZ_JBBCMV010000002.1, forward strand.
CCAAGCGGGAACGGTTCGTCATAAAAGCCCTCAAGCAGCATTTGCTGATGGCTATCGTGATGGAATCCGTGATTCATATAGCAAAGCTATTTGATACTTAATCTAGCATAAGGAGGCCTTTTGGCCTCCTTAAGAAGGTTATATATTTGAGGTTATTGATCAGGGATCAGAATGGATAGTTTAAAAGACTCAGTTTCACAAGCCTTAAAAGAGCGATTCACTAGCCCTTTATGGGGCTATATTATTCTTTCTTGGCTCGGATTCAATTGGCAGAATTTCGCATGGCTTTTCATGAGTAAACAGGATGTTGAAAAAAGAATTGAACTCATTACATCTCAAAATTGGTTTTACAGCCATTATTTACTTCTCCCCATTTTTGTTGGTGGAGTGCTGGCTGCATTATCACCATACTTTAAGGCATTGCTTTCTATAGTTCATAAAAAAGCAGAACAACAGTTAACTAATGTTGAGCGTGATAGGTCTCTAAACAGTTTACAAATAGAAATTGACATTATCGAGAAAACCGCCGAACGTAATTTCACCTCACGCAAGGCGGAAGCTAAAGAACAAAAAAGACTTATAGAAATTGAAGAAGAACAGAAACAGTTACCTCTAAAAACCGAATTCCTTCTGAAAGAACATGCAAATCTAAGCAAAAAAATAAAATCCATCAATGAAGAATTAAATAACCATGTTAATCTGAAAGAAAAATTATCATCTGAAGTAGACGAACTAAAGAGCAAAGCAAATGAAATAATTAATATATTTCGAAAATATAATGCACCCAGCAATCATGAAGAAATAAAAAATTTTATTTCTGAAATATCTATTATTTTCAAAAAGATAGAAGACAGCCACCCTTCTCCTTCAAAGTCCACATCAGCTGATGATGCAAAAATTGCATTAGAGAATATAACTAAAGCATCACTTGCAGGTTTGAGCCTCCAGAATCCTTTTTCTGAAATGCAATACAAAAAAGCATATGAGCAGATTCAACAATCATTATCTCCTCATCCAGATTTAGCACAGTTGGCTGCAAGTTCTTTGATGGCTTTTAGCAATCCAAACTTTAAGGAAATTGGGGAGCTAAGCCGTCAAATCTCGGCTCTTAAAGACCAATACCCACAATTATCTTCATTATCTTCACAGACATCAGAAGCTCTTAAAAGTTTGACAAGTGATAACATCAATAATTTCGCTAAGTATGCACATTTAGTTAAACCAGAACTCACTAACATTGAAACTTTCCTTGATAAGGATAGCAATAATAAATAATAAATAATAAATAAAAAATAAAACGATAATAGAAAAAGAATAAGCCGTGACCATAAAAAAGGGGGGCATCACCCCCTGTCTTATTTATTATGGCACTGGTACAACTGATATAATTGAGAACCCAGCAACTGATGTATCCCCCTGTGATGGGGTATTAAACTTTGCTGTATCCTTTCTTACAGCATCTTGGACTTCATCTTGTGTAGGTTCGTGATCGGACTGAATCAATACCTCTTCAGCTCTCGTTTCTTTTCCATTTCTATGCTCATAAGTGATTTTATACGTTACGCTCATTTGTCTGCTCTCGTGTGATTGGTATTGGTAAGTTTAGACAATAGGAGCCATAAAGCCCCGTTGGTGATACAGCAACAAGCGGAGCGTAGCGACTTCGACAATCTGTCAGAGAGATCGCGCCTTATCAGGATAACCGTGTACCCTTGCCGGGAGCGTGGCTGAGCCGCTGATAGAGCTTGCATTTGGTGTGCAAGTACCTTCCTGTTTACGCAGCCACAAGGCCGCACATTGGGCTTAAATGCATGTGATCAATCTGTTATGAGAATCAATGCCCGGATCAGGCTTTGCCTTCACGTTGTGCTGTCGCGGTGTGAAGATTGGAACTGCCGCCGACGAATAGTTGTACTCTCATTTCCATATTAACTATTCGTGACAACTATCAGTGTAGTTTAAAGTGGTAGAACATGAGACTGACAATCTATACGAGGTCAGAAACTGGTTTCGTAAACAATAGCTTAGGTAAGTTTTGTGACCACAGAGAGAGACTTGGAGCGGGCGAAGGGAATCGAACCCTCGTATAGAGCTTGGGAAGCTCTCGTTCTACCATTGAACTACGCCCGCTTTGAGGTGCGTAAGGCATTATAAACCTTACGCACCGTCTGGCAAGGCGGAAGAACGCTAACCGATGGTTAATTAATCAGTTAGCACTTCGGCGGCGTGCCCTGCGGCGGCAGGTAGCGGATCGGATCGATGGCGGTAGCACGGTAGCGCAGCTGGAAGTGCAGCTTCACCGAGTCGGTATCAGAGCTGCCCATCGTGGCAATCTTCTGCCCTATTTTTACGCTCTGGCCGTTGTTCACCAGCAGCGTGTCGTTGTGGGCATAGGCAGTGATGTAGTCCTCACTGTGCTTGATCATAATGAGGTTGCCGTAGCCGCGCAGCTGGTTACCCACGTAGACCACCTTCCCTGACCCGGCAGCGTAGATCGCCTGCCCGCGTGAGCCTGCAATGTCGATACCTTTGTTGCCACCGTCGGCGGAGGAGTATGGCAGCACCACGGTGCCGCTTGTCGGCCAGCGCCAGCAGCGCTGCCCTACCGGTGGCCAGGAAGCTGGCGGCACGGTGACGACGCGTGAGGAGGAACCGCTGCTGCTCTTACCGGAAGTCTTTTTACCGGAACCGTTGGTCCGCAGCCGCTGGCCGATCTCAATGGTATACGGTGGAGAGATACCGTTAAGGCGCGCCAGATCCCTGACGCTAGTGCCGGTCAGGCGCGAAATACGCGACAGCGTATCGCCCCGTTTAACGACGTAGACATCTTCATCCGACAGCTTGTTCGATGAACAGGCAGCCAGCAGCATGCCCAGCATCAGGCAGATAATAAGGCGAAACGGTTTTCTCATCGGGCGTCCTGCGCTCAAAACGGATCCTCAGGTAATTGTTATGGGGGTTGTTTATGATAGCAGTCATCCGCCGGAGGCTAAATCTCTTCACGGTGATTTACATTTCAGGGGAATGGATGCCCGGTAGCGCTACGCTTACCGGGCCTACGCTCAGTGCGGTTTTGTAGGCCGGATAAGCGCAGCGCCATCCGGCTTTTTTGCAGGAGTTACTTAACCGGACGCATTGCCGGGAACAGGATCACGTCACGAATGGTGTGGCTGTTGGTAAACAGCATCACCATACGGTCGATACCAATGCCCAGACCTGCGGTCGGCGGCAGGCCGTGCTCCAGCGCGGTCACGTAGTCTTCGTCGAAGAACATCGCTTCGTCATCACCGGCGGCTTTCGCATCCACCTGGTCCTGGAAACGTTGGGCCTGGTCTTCCGCGTCGTTCAGCTCGCTGAAGCCGTTACCGATCTCACGTCCGCCGATAAAGAACTCAAAGCGGTCGGTGATCTCCGGGTTCTCGTCATTACGACGCGCCAGCGGGGAGACTTCTGCCGGGTACTCGGTGATAAAGGTCGGCTGGATCAGATGTGCTTCAGCGGTCTCTTCGAAGATCTCGGTCACGATACGGCCCAGACCCCAGCTCTTCTCAACCTTGAGGCCAAGGCTTTCGGCAATGGCTTTCGCCGCGTCGAAATTGTCCAGATCCGCCATATTGGTCTCCGGACGGTACTTCTTGATCGCCTCGCGCATGGTCAGCTTCTCGAATGGCTTACCAAAGTCGAAGGTTTCATCGCCGTAAGGCACCTCGGTGGTACCCAGAATGTCCTGCGCCAGAGTCCGGAACAGGGATTCGGTCAGCTCGATCAGATCTTTATAATCCGCGTAGGCCATATAGAGTTCCATCATGGTGAACTCAGGGTTATGACGAACAGAGATGCCTTCATTACGGAAGTTACGGTTGATCTCAAACACGCGATCAAAACCACCGACCACCAGACGCTTGAGGTACAGCTCCGGGGCGATACGCAGGTACATGTCCAGATCCAGCGCGTTATGATGGGTGATGAACGGACGCGCGGAGGCACCGCCCGGGATCACCTGCATCATCGGGGTTTCCACTTCCATAAAGTCGCGGTTAACCATGAACTGGCGAATACCGGCCATGATCTGGGAGCGAATTTTAAAGGTCTTGCGGGACTCATCGTTGGAGATGAGATCCAGGTAGCGCTGACGGTAACGCGCCTCCTGATCCTGCAGGCCGTGGAACTTGTCCGGCAGCGGGCGCAGGGCCTTGGTCAGCAGACGCAGCTCTGTGCAGTGGATGGAGAGCTCGCCGGTCTTGGTTTTGAACAGCTTACCTTTCGCGCCGAGGATATCGCCCAGGTCCCACTTCTTGAACTGCTCGTTGTAGATGCCTTCCGGCAGGTCGTCACGGGAGACGTAGAGCTGAATACGGCCGCCAACGTCCTGCAGGGTGATGAAGGATGCCTTGCCCATAATACGGCGGGTCATCATACGACCGGCCACGCTCACTTCGACGTTCAGCGCTTCCAGCTCGTCGTTCTCTTTCGCGTCGAACCCGGCGTGCAGCGCATCGGAGGTGTGGTCGCGGCGGAAGTCGTTCGGGAACGCAACGCCCTGCTCACGCAGCTGCGCCAGCTTCTCGCGGCGGGTTTTTAGTTCGTTATTAAGATCGACCGCCGCGTCAGCGCCCTGTGCTTGTTGTTCAGACATGTTGGTTCCTCATAGCCCTGCTTTCAAACTTGCTTCAATAAACTGGTCCAGACTGCCGTCCAGCACCGCCTGCGTATTACGGGTTTCAACCCCGGTGCGCAGATCTTTGATACGGGAGTCGTCCAGTACGTAAGAACGGATCTGGCTGCCCCAGCCGATGTCGGATTTGTTATCTTCCATCGCCTGCTTCTCAGCATTTTTCTTCTGCATCTCCAGCTCATAAAGCTTCGCTTTCATCTGCTTCATGGCCTGGTCTTTGTTCTTATGCTGGGAACGGTCGTTCTGACACTGCGTCACGGTGTTGGTCGGAATGTGGGTAATACGCACCGCCGATTCCGTACGGTTAACGTGCTGACCGCCCGCGCCGGAGGCACGGTAGACGTCGATACGCAGATCCGCCGGGTTGATTTCGATATCGATATCGTCTTCCACTTCTGGATAGACAAACGCCGAACTAAAGGAGGTATGACGACGGCCACCGGAGTCGAACGGGCTCTTACGCACCAGACGGTGTACGCCGGTTTCAGTACGCAGCCAGCCGTAGGCGTAATCGCCAATGATCTTGATGGTCACCGATTTCAGGCCAGCAACTTCACCTTCGGACTCTTCGATAATCTCGGTTTTGAAGCCGCGCGCTTCGGCCCAGCGCAGATACATACGTGTCAGCATGCTGGCCCAGTCCTGGGCTTCGGTACCACCGGAGCCAGCCTGGATATCCAGGTAGCAGTCGGCGCTGTCGTATTCACCAGAGAACATGCGGCGGAACTCAAGCTGCGCCAGCTTCTCTTCCAGCACGTCAAGCTCGGCAACGGCCTCGTTAAAGGTCTCTTCGTCGTCGGCTTCCACGGCCAGCTCCAGCAGGCCGGAGACATCTTCCAGGCCCTGGCGCATCTGATCCAGCGTGTCGACGATGGCTTCCAGCGAGGAGCGCTCTTTACCCAGCGCCTGCGCGCGTTCGGGTTCGTTCCAGACGTCCGGCTGTTCCAGCTCGGCGTTTACTTCTTCAAGACGCTCTTTCTTGGCATCGTAGTCAAAGATACCCCCTAAGAACGTCTGAGCGCTCTGTGAGGTCCTGAATGCGGTTTTTTACAGGATTGATTTCAAACATGGCTGTATTCTTTTCTGCGCTTGTCAAAATGCGGTTATAAGGGCGGGATCTTAGCGGATTCGCGCCCTTTTTTACAGTGAAAGTGATGCTAAATCGGCCAGATATCGTCGATGATCAGCTGCACGCTGCGGTTGCCTCGGAACTCGTTAACATCAAGTTTATAGGCAAGGCTCACTTCACGCACGCCGTTATCCGGCCAGATAGTGGTATCGACGTTAAAGGCGATGCCGTCCAGCAGCGGGCCACCGCCGACCGGTTCAACCATGACCTTCAGGTGGCGCTCGCCGACGATACGCTGCTGCAACAGGCGAAAACGCCCATCGAACAGCGGCTCCGGGAACATCTGTCCCCACGGCCCGGCGTCGCGCAGCATCTCTGCAACTTCCAGCGTCATTTCCGCAGGGGAAAGCGGGCCGTCCGAGACGACCTCCCCCTGTAACAGGGAAGGATCCAGCCACTCGGTAACCAAATCGCCAAAGCGCTGCTGAAACTCCTCAAAGCGCGATGCCTCCAGCGACAGCCCCGCCGCCATAGCGTGACCACCGAACTTCAGCATCATGCCCGGATAGAGCGTATCGAGACGCTCAAGGGCGTCGCGCATATGCAGGCCCTGGATCGAACGGCCGGAGCCTTTCAGCAGACCGTCCCCCGCCGGGGCGAAGGCTATGACCGGGCGGTGGAAGCGCTCTTTGATGCGCGAGGCGAGAATACCGACCACGCCCTGGTGCCACTCAGGGTGATACATCGCCAGTCCGCCGGGCAGCGTCTCGCTGCTGCGCTCCAGCTTCTCGCACAGCGCCAGCGCCTCGGCCTGCATCCCCTGCTCAATCTCTTTACGCGTCTGGTTGAGGGCGTCCAGCTCGCTGGCCAACACCCGGGCTTCACCGACGTTGTCGCAGAGCAGCAGCGCCACGCCCACCGACATATCGTCGAGCCGCCCGGCGGCGTTAAGCCGGGGACCAAGGGCAAAACCGAGATCGCTGGCCGCCAGCTTCTGAGGATCGCGGTTGGCGATCTCCAGCAGCGCTTTAATACCCGGACGGCACTTGCCCGCACGAATGCGGCTCAGCCCCTGCCAGGTCAAAATACGGTTGTTGGCATCCAGCGGCACCACGTCGGCCACTGTGCCAAGGGCAACGAGATCCAGCAGCTCCGCCAGGTTAGGCTCGGCCAGACCACGGGCGGCAAACCAGCCCTGGTCACGCAGATGGGCGCGCAGGGCCAGCATCAAATAGAATGCAACCCCTACCCCTGCCAGCGACTTCGACGGGAAGGTGCAGTCGCGCAGGTTCGGGTTAACAATCGCCTCGGCGTCCGGCAGCGTCTCTCCTGGTAGGTGGTGATCGGTCACCAGCACCGGGATCCCCAGCTCATGGGCGCGATCGACGCCGGTATGGGAGGAGATACCGTTATCCACGGTCAGGATCATCTGCGCACCGCGGGCATGCGCCTGATCAACCACCTCCGGGCTTAGCCCGTAGCCGTCGTCGAAGCGGTTCGGTACCAGACAGGTGACGTTCCCACAGCCCAGCGCACGCAGGGCCAGCACGCTAAGGGCGGTACTGGTGGCACCGTCGGCGTCAAAATCGCCGACGACGACAATGCGCAGCTCCTCTTGCAGGGCGCGATAGAGCAGCGCCACGGCTTTATCGATGCCGCTGAGCTGCTGCCATGGGAGCATCCCTCTGACGCTGCGCTCCAGCTCCCCGGCCGAACTGACGCCGCGGCTGGCATATAAGCGCCGCAGCAGCGGGGGCAGGTTCGCCGGTAGATCCGCCGCCTCATCCACTGTTCGGCGGCGAAGTTGTCTCTGATGTTTCACGTAAATTATTTACCGCTCATAGATTTCTGCTGGTCGAGGAACGCCTTCAGCTCCTGCGGGCCCTGATAGCCCGGCACGACATAGCCGTTGCTCAGGACAATAGCCGGGGTGCCGCTAACGCCAAACTGCACGCCCAGCGCATAGTGGTTAGCAATGTCGATATCGCAGCTGGCTGGCTGCACGCCTTTGCCGTTCATCGCATTGTCGAAAGCCTTGTTACGATCTTTCGCACACCAGACCGACTTCATATCTTTTGCCGCATCGCTCTGGATACCCTGGCGCGGGAAGGCCAGGTAGCGCACGGTGATGCCCAGCGCGTTATAGTCCGCCATCTCTTCATGCAGTTTATGACAGTAGCCACAGGTGATATCGGTAAACACGGTAATGACGTGCTTCTCCTGTGCGGCCTTGTAGACAATCATCTCTTTTTCCAGCGCGTTGAGATGGGTCATCAGCATCTGGTTAGTGACGTTAACCGGCTGCGCACCGCTGACGTCGTACATCGGCCCCTGAATAATATGCTTACCGTCGTCGGTGACGTAGAGCACGCCGCTGTTGGTCATAACGGTTTTCATGCCGCTCACTGGCGCAGGCTGGATCTCGGTGCTCTGTACGCCCAGCTTCGCCAGCGACTGTTTGATGGCCGCGTCATCAGCGTGGGCCATCCCGGAGAGCGTTGCCGCCAGCAGGGTAAACATCATTAAACTCTTTTTCATAACCGTCCTTAACTGTTCAGCATCATGCCCGGGGGTGATGCTGTTGATGAAGTTGTCGCAAGCGCTCTGTGGCCACATGGGTGTAGATCTGGGTCGTAGAGAGATCGCTGTGTCCAAGCAGCATCTGCACCACGCGCAGGTCAGCGCCGTGGTTTAACAGATGCGTGGCAAACGCGTGGCGCAAAACGTGCGGCGAAAGCTTTTCACTGTCAATGCCCGCCAGCAGAGCATAGTGCTTGATCCGGTGCCAAAAGGTCTGCCGGGTCATCTGCTGGGCGCGCTGGCTTGGGAAGAGCGTATCGATTGAGGTGCCGTTCAGCAACCACGGCCGCCCATGCTCAAGATAGTTCTCCAGCCAGTAGACGGCCTCTTCTCCCAGCGGCACCAGACGCTCTTTATTACCTTTACCAATAACCCGCACGACGCCCTGACGCAGGCTGATATCGCTCATGGTCAGCCCTACCAGCTCTGAAACGCGCAGGCCGGTGGCATAGAGCACCTCCAGCATGGCCTTATCGCGCAGCTCCAGCGGCTGATCCACCAGTGGAGCCTGCAGCAGGCGTTCAACCTGGGCTTCACTGAGATCTTTTGGCAGCCGCTGCGGCAGCTTAGGCGACGCCAGCAGCGCGCTGGGATCGTCCGGGCGCAGCTTCTCGCGGTACAGATGCTGAAAGAGTCGCCGTATGGCGCTCAGCAGGCGCGCAGAGCTGGTAGCTTTATATCCGCCTTCAATGCGCTCCGCCAGCAGCGCCTGCAGGTCGTCGCTTTGCGCGCTCTGTAACGAGAGACCGCGATGGTGCAGCCACTCCGCCACCATGCTGAGATCGCGGCGGTAGGCGCTTAGCGTATTCTCCGCCAGATTACGCTCCAGCCAGAGCGCATCAAGAAACTGTTCTATGCGTGCGAGATCCTGATCCATTTGAGCCTCTTGGGGTCTGCGGCTCTCCATTATGCCTGATTGCCCACTGATTCTGGTACACTGTGCGTAAAGCCCCATCAGGAATTGAGACGTTTACGCTATGAACATTGGTCTTTTCTATGGTTCCAGTACCTGCTACACCGAAATGGCGGCGGAGAAGATCCGCGACGTTATCGGCCCGGAACTGGTTACGCTACATAACCTGAAAGACGACGCTGTCTCCTTAATGGAGCAGTACGATGTCCTCATCCTCGGCATTCCCACCTGGGATTTTGGCGAGCTTCAGGAGGACTGGGAAGCCGTTTGGGACCAGCTCGACGGCCTCAACCTTGACGGTAAAATCATTGCACTGTACGGCATGGGCGATCAGCTCGGCTACGGCGAGTGGTTCCTTGACGCGCTCGGCATGCTGCACGACAAGCTGGCCGCCAAAGCCGTCACCTTTGTTGGCTACTGGCCGACAGAGGGCTATGAGTTTACCAGCCCTAAGCCGGTGATTGCCGATGGTCAGCTCTTCGTTGGCCTGGCGCTGGATGAAACCAACCAGTACGATCAGAGCGAAGAGCGCATCCAGAGCTGGTGCGAACAGATCCTCAGCGAAATGGCCGAGCAGTTCGCCTGAGTTTTGTCAGTGCTCCCCTGTCGCTGGCTGCTGTAGCAGCATCCGGCGCAGGTCTCGCCACTCACGTTCATCCATACTGTCCGACGCCAACCACAGGTGATGCACGCGTCCGCCCTGCTTTTTACGCAGGCGCAGCATCATGCCGCTGGTCAGCATCCAGGGCGTGCCGATAATATCCCACTCCGCGTCCTGCCAGCGCAGCCGGGAATCCATCAGCAGCTTGATTTCACCGTGGCAAGCATTTATGCGCCGCTGGCTGCGTACGCAGTCAAACACCACCAGCGACAGCAGTATCAGCCACAGCGGCGTATAGCGCAGCGGCCAGGGAGCCAGCAGGATTATTGCCGCCACCAGGCCGTGAAGCAGAAGAGAGAGCCACTGAGCGCGCCACGAGACGCGTAGATCAGATTGCCACAGGACCACGTTCCCGATTCCGTGTCTGAATTAACTGCACCATTCTCTGCAACTCCGTGTCGGCAGGTTCACCGTGATTCATTAACCAGTTAAACAGATCCGGATCGTCACTTTCCAGCAGGCGAACGAAGAGCCGTTTGTCGTCATCGCTCAGCGTATCGTACTCGTGTTCAAAAAAAGGCATGATGGAGATATCCAGCTCGCGCATTCCCCGGCGGCAGGCCCAATGGATGCGGGCTTTATTATTTATGTCCATGTCTTCTCCCTGCATTACGCTATATAAGTATCGATAGTGCAGACAGTGTATCGTGTTTTTTGTTCATCCTTTACTGGAAAGTTGATAATTAGGAAGGGTGCTTCCAACATAAAACATCCCGGACGTACGTTTTGCATTTTATTGCGTAGCGCTACGCATCCCGGTGAAGTGAGCACAAATCGTATGCTTTTACCGCTTGCATTGGTCGGCGGCTCTTTTACCATTAAGCATCTAACAGCGTTAAGCAAACCAGGACACTATTATGGCCTTTACTCCTTTTCCTCCGCGCCAGCCTTCCGCCTCTGCGCGTCTGCCGCTGACGCTTATGACGCTCGACGATTGGGCGCTGGCAACCCTGACCGGCGCAGATAGCGAAAAGTATCTGCAGGGCCAGGTCACCGCTGACGTTGCCGCTCTGACCGAGCACCAGCATCTGCTGGCGGCGCACTGCGATGCCAAAGGCAAAATGTGGAGCAACCTGCGCCTGTTTCGCCGCGACGGCGGCTTTGCCTTGATTGAGCGCCGCAGCATCCGTGATGCTCAGCTGACCGAGTTAAAAAAATACGCGGTCTTCTCTAAGGTCACTATCGTGCCGGATGACGAGCACGTGCTGCTGGGCGTGGCCGGTTTTCAGGCCCGCGCCGCGCTGGCGAATGTATTTACCACCCTGCCCGACGCTGAAAAGCAGGTCGTACAGGAGGGGGCGACCTCTATTCTGTGGTTCACGCACCCGGCAGAGCGTTTCCTGCTGGTCACTGACGTGGCCACGGCGGAGCTGCTTAGCGAGAAGCTACGCGGTGAAGCGCAGCTGAACAACAGCCAGCAGTGGCTGGCGCTGAACATTGAAGCGGGCCTGCCGGTGATCGACGCCGCCAACAGCGCCCAGTTCATCCCTCAGGCCACCAACCTGCAGGCGCTCGGTGGCATCAGCTTTAAGAAAGGGTGCTATACCGGCCAGGAGATGGTCGCCCGGGCGAAGTTCCGCGGTGCCAACAAGCGCGCCCTGTGGTATCTGGCGGGCAAAGCGAGCCGCCTGCCGGAGGCGGGAGAAGATCTTGAGCTGAAGATGGGTGAAAACTGGCGTCGCACCGGGACAATCCTGGCGGCGGTACAGCTTGATGATGGCCGCCTGCTGGTACAGGCAGTGATGAACAACGATATGGAGCCGGACAGCGTCTTCCGCGTGCGCGACGATGCCAATACGCTCAGCATCGAGCCGCTGCCCTATTCGTTAGAAGAGTGAGTTGGTGCGCCGGGTGGCGGCTTCGCCTTACCCGGCCTACGGTTTTGTAGGCCCGGCAAGCCTTGCGCCGCCAGGCAAAATTCAAGCCTGGCCAACGTAGAAGTAGATGGCGAGGAAGTGGCACAGGCTGCCGCCCAGCACAAAGCCGTGCCAGATCGCGTGGTTGTAAGGGATGCGTCTGCACACGTAGAAGATCACCCCCAGCGAGTAGACAATGCCCCCCGCAGCCAGCAATATGAGCCCGCCAGCAGAGAGTCTGACGGCCAGCTCATAGATCACCACCAGCGACAGCCAACCCATCGCCAGGTAGGTCACGAGCGAGAGCACCTTAAAACGGTGAGCAATGGTTAATTTGAACAGGATCCCGAGCAGCGCCAGACTCCAGATAACAACCATCAGGCCGCGTGCAAGAGGTGAATCCAGCCCTACCAGTAAAAAAGGCGTATAGGTACCGGCTATCAGCAGATAGATAGCACAGTGGTCGAATTTTTTTAGCCACGGCTTTGCGCGCGGATGGGGAATAGCGTGATAGAGCGTTGAGGCCAGAAACAGCAGGATCATGCTGCCACCGTAAAGGCTGTAGCTGGTAATGGCCAGTGGGCTGGCATGATTATCCATTGCTTGCATCAGTAAGAGTACCAGTCCCACCACACCGAATATCAGCCCAATACCGTGACTTATGCTGTTGGCTATCTCCTCAGCCAGTGAATATCCCTGTTTTTTTAATGGTTTATCAACCATAGCTTACTCCAGAAAACCGAGGCTTGCGCCGGGTCACTCAGTAGCCGATAGCTGCCTGAATGATAACCAGTATAGAGTAACTGAGAATGATTCCAGTGCACACCTGTTAGCTAAAATAAATATTATCGTCAAAAAAATGCAATAAACTCACGCTTCGCTCAGGCTACAGCTGTTCCGGTTTTCAGAGCAGACCGCGCCGCGCCGCCGTTTCCCGTTTCGGGCAAAATGTGGCAGCATAGAGAGGTGCCGCACCGTGCAGATAACCATCTGAAAAAGGAAGCCTCGTGACCCTGTTTAACCACTCCGCTGTTGCCAGCCTCAACAACCTTGAGATGATGGTCTACAACGTGGTCATTAAAAATCGCGACAAGGTGATGTACATGACCATTCGCGAGCTGGCCGATGCCGCAGGCGTCTCTACCACTACTGTTCTCCGCTTCTGCCGCAAGCTGGAGTGCGAAGGCTACTCAGAGTTTCGCGTGCGCTTTAAATTATATTTAGCACAAAGCGAACCGCAGCCCGCTAATTTTGGTGCCAGCGAAATTATTAGCTTTTTTAAAAGCGTCAATAACGATGAATTCGACCGCCTGCTGGATCAGGCAACCGATATTATTTTAGCTTCTGAACGAATTATATTTGTCGGCGTCGGCACCTCCGGATCGTTAGCAAAATATGGCGCACGTTTCTTTTCTAACGTGGGTAAATTCAGCAATCACGTTGACGACCCCTATTTTCCCGTCACCAACGATATGGCGAAAAATGCGCTGGCAATTGTCCTCTCCGTCTCCGGCGAGACAGAGGAGATCCTGCGCTTCGCCAGCCAGTTCAGCCTGCATCGCTGTAAGGTGATGTCGATTACCAGCCACGAGCACTCGGCGCTGGCTAAGCTGGCAGATTTTAATCTCTCCTGGCATATTCCCCAGACGCGCATTTCAGGGGGCTACGATCTGACCACCCAAATTCCCGTGATCTATATTCTTGAAACCCTGGGCCGCAAGCTGGCGAAAAAATTAGCCTAAAAAAACAGGCTGTTTTTTCTCTGTAACATATTACCGAGGCGGCAACGTGTTATATCGTGACTTTCGATTGGGCTTTGCTAGACTCGGCGTAAACCTATTTTCTGTCGGTTACAGCGGGATAAATAAGCATGAAAAAGATCACCTTACCAAAAGACTTTTTATGGGGCGGCGCGGTCGCTGCGCATCAAGTTGAAGGCGGCTGGAACAAAGGCGGTAAAGGCCCGAGCATCTGCGACGTGCTGACCGGCGGCGCGCACGGCGTACCGCGTGAGATCACCCAGGACGTTGTGCCCGGCAAATACTATCCCAACCACGAAGCCATTGAGTTCTACAGCCACTACAAAGAAGACATCAAGCTGTTTGCCGAGATGGGCTTTAAGTGTTTCCGTACCTCTATCGCCTGGACCCGTATCTTCCCAAACGGCGACGAGCAGACGCCGAACGAAGAGGGTCTGAAGTTCTATGACGATATGTTCGATGAGCTGCTGAAATATAATATCGAGCCGGTGATCACCCTCTCCCACTTTGAGATGCCCCTGCATCTGGTACAGGCCTACGGCGGCTGGACCAACCGTAAAGTAGTAGATTTCTTTGTGCGCTTCGCCGAAGTGGTCTTCGAGCGCTATAAGAGCAAGGTCAAATACTGGATGACCTTTAACGAGATCAACAACCAGCGTAACTGGCGCGCGCCGCTGTTTGGCTACTGCTGCTCCGGCGTGGTCTATACCGAGCATGAAAATCCGGAAGAGACCATGTACCAGGTGCTGCACCACCAGTTCGTTGCCAGCGCGCTGGCAGTGAAGGCCGCGCGGGAGATCAATCCTGAGATGCAGGTTGGCTGCATGCTGGCCATGGTGCCGCTCTATCCGTTCTCCTGTAAGCCAGAAGACGTCATGTATGCTCAGGAGTCAATGCGCGAGCGCTGGGTCTTTACCGACGTGCAGCTGCGCGGCTACTACCCCTCCTACGTTCTGAACGAGTGGGAACGTCGCGGCTTTGATATCAAAATGGAAGCCAACGACGAGCAGATCCTGCGCGAGGGTACCTGCGCCTATCTCGGCTTCAGCTACTACATGACCAACGCGGTGAAAGCGGAAGGCGGCAGCGGTGACGCGATCTCTGGCTTTGAAGGCAGCGTGCCAAACCCGCACGTTAAAGCCTCTGACTGGGGCTGGCAGATTGACCCGGTCGGCCTGCGCTATGCTCTGTGCGAGCTGTACGAGCGCTACCAGAAGCCGCTGTTTATCGTGGAAAACGGCTTTGGCGCGTACGATAAAGTGGAAGAGGATGGCAGCATCAATGACGACTACCGCATTGATTACCTGCGCGCCCACGTGGAAGAGATGATCAAAGCCGTGACCTACGACGGCGTCGATCTGATGGGCTACACCCCGTGGGGCTGCATCGACTGCGTCTCCTTCACTACCGGCCAGTACAGCAAACGCTATGGCTTTATCTATGTGAACAAGCATGACGACGGTACCGGGGATATGTCCCGCTCCCGTAAGAAGAGCTTTGAGTGGTACAAAGCCGTGATCGCCAGCAACGGTGAGAACCTGTAACTACGCATTGCCGGGCGGCTACTTGCCGCCCGCTAACTCAATAAAACTGCACGTCACGTACGATGCCTTCTCGCTCAGCAGCCAGACTATCGCCTGCGCCACCTCTTCCGGCTGACCGCCGCGCTGCATCGGCAGCATGGACTTGATCCGATCCACGCGTCCCGGCTCGCCGCCAGAGGCGTGAATGTCGGTATAAATCAGGCCAGGGCGTACGCAGTTGACGCGAATGCCCTGCGCCGCCACCTCGAGTGATAAACCGGTGGTCAGCGAATCCACCGCCCCTTTGGAAGCCGCGTAATCCACATATTCACCCGGCGCGCCGAGGCGTGAAGCCGCGGAGGAGACATTCACTATCGCCCCACCCTTGCCGCCATGTTTAAACGACATGCGCTTTACCGCTTCGCGACAGCAGAGAAAGTAGCCCGTCACGTTGGTAGCCAGCACGCGGTTGATGCGTTCGGCCGACAGGTTTTCGATGGTCGATTGCTCAAACAAAATGCCTGCGTTATTGACCAGCGCGGTCAGCGGCTCGTTCTCCTCGTCGAGACGAGCGAACATCGCCAGCACCTGCGCTTCATCGCTGATATCTGCCTGTACCGCGAAAGCCCTACCGCCCGCAGCGACAATCGTGTTCACCACCTCGGTTGCCGCATCCACGTTGTGATGATAGTTAACCGCCACGCCGTAGCCTTCACGCGCCAGCTCCAGCGCCGTGGCCCTGCCAATGCCCCGGCTTGCGCCGGTTACCAGTGCAATACCCATTCCATTCTCCCAATAAAAAAGCCGGGTAGCGGCTTCGCCTTACCCGGCTTACGTTACTACACCAACACTATTACTGGTATTCGCTCATCGGCACGCAGGAGCAGAACAGGTTGCGGTCACCGTAGACGTCATCAAGACGCTTCACGGTCGGCCAGTACTTGTTCGCTGCCCCTGCCGGGAAGACCGCCAGCTCGCGGCTGTAGGCGTGGTTCCATTCCGCTACCAGCTCGTGCTGAATATGCGGAGCGTTAACCAACGGGTTGTCCTCTAGCGTCCACTCGCCGTCCTGCACGCGACCGATCTCCATGCGGATAGACAGCATCGCATCAATAAAGCGGTCCAGCTCGGCTTTGCTTTCGGACTCCGTTGGTTCCACCATCAGCGTACCCGCCACCGGGAAGGACATGGTTGGCGCGTGGAAGCCGTAGTCGATTAGACGCTTGGCGATATCCAGCTCGCTAATGCCGCTCTGCTCTTTCAGCGGACGAATATCCAGAATGCACTCGTGCGCTACGCGACCATCGCGACCGGTATAGAGTACCGGGAAAGCCGACTGCAGGCGGGTAGCAATGTAGTTAGCATTGAGGATCGCCACCTGGCTGGCTTTCTTCAGCCCTTCTGCGCCCATCATGCGGATATACATCCAGCTGATTGGCAGAATAGAGGCGCTGCCGAACGGGGCGGCAGAGACCGCGCCCTGACGGGTCAGCATCCCTTCAATCTGTACTACGCTGTGGCCTGGTACAAACGGTGCCAGGTGCGCTTTCACGCCGATAGGCCCCATGCCCGGACCGCCGCCGCCGTGCGGAATACAGAAGGTTTTATGCAGGTTGAGGTGCGACACGTCCGCGCCGATAAAGCCAGGGGAGGTGATCCCTACCTGAGCGTTCATGTTCGCGCCGTCGAGGTAGACCTGACCGCCGTACTGATGGACGATTTCGCACACCTCGCGGATCGTCTCTTCATAAACCCCGTGGGTAGACGGATAGGTCACCATGATGCAGGAGAGGTTATCCCCCGCCTGCTCGGCCTTGACACGCAGATCGGCCAGGTCGATGTTACCGTTTTTATCACAGGCAACCACCACCACCTGCATGCCGGCCATCTGCGCCGACGCCGGGTTGGTGCCGTGGGCGGAGCTGGGGATCAGGCAGATATCGCGATGGCCGTCGTTGCGGCTCTCATGGTAGTGGCGGATCGCCAGCAGGCCCGCGTACTCGCCCTGCGCGCCGGAGTTCGGCTGCATGCAGAGGGCGTCGTAGCCGGTCAGCTTCACCAGCCACTCAGAGAGCTGGTTGATCATCTGATGATACCCTTCCGCCTGGTCTGCCGGACAGAACGGATGCAGCTCGGAGAACTCAGGCCAGGTGATAGGGATCATCTCTGCGGCGGCGTTCAGCTTCATGGTGCAGGAGCCAAGCGGGATCATCGCCTGGTTCAGGGCCAGATCCTTACGCTCCAGCGAGTGCATGTAGCGCATCATCTCGGTTTCGCTATGGTAGCGGTTGAATACCGGATGGCTCAGAATAGCATCATCACGCAGCATACCCGGCTGAATTGAGCGGCTGTCGTGAGCCACTTCTTTGTCCAGCGCATCGATATTGAGACCATGACCATCGCCGACAATGACGTCAAACAGCGTCGCCACGTCTTCGCGGGTGGTGGTTTCATCAAGCGTAATGCCCACGGCGTTATGGATGTCGCTGCGCAGGTTGATCTCTGCCGCTTCGGCACGCGTCAGCACCGCCGCTTTATCGGCAATTTCAACGCAGAGGGTGTCAAAGAAGTGCGCATGGCGCAGCTTCAACCCTTTCTGCTGCAGGCCGGTGGCGAGGATATCGGCCAGGCGGTGGATACGACCCGCAATGCGCTTCAGCCCAACCGGGCCGTGGAATACGGCGTAGAGGCTGGCGATATTCGCCAGCAGCACCTGCGAGGTACAGATGTTGGAGTTCGCTTTCTCGCGACGAATATGCTGCTCGCGAGTCTGCATCGCCATGCGCAGCGCGGTGTTACCGGCAGCGTCTTTCGATACGCCGATAATACGGCCTGGCATGGAGCGTTTGAATTCATCTTTGGCAGCAAAGAAGGCCGCGTGCGGGCCGCCGTAGCCCATCGGCACGCCGAAGCGCTGGGCAGAGCCGAAGACGATATCCGCCCCCTGCTTGCCTGGTGCGGTCAGCAGCACCAGCGCCATAAAGTCTGCCGCGACGCTTACAACAACCTTGCGTGCTTTCAGCTCGCTAATCAGCGCGCTGTAGTCATGCACTTCACCTGTAGTGCCTACCTGCTGAAGCAGCACGCCGAAGAGATCCTGATGATCCAGCGCCTTGTCGGCGTCGTCGACCACAATCTCAAAGCCGAAGGTTTCCGCGCGGGTGCGCACCACGTCCAGGGTCTGCGGATGCACATCGGCGGCGACAAAGAAGCGGTTTGCCCCTTTCAGCTTGCTCACGCGTTTGGCCATAGCCATCGCTTCGGCTCCTGCGGTTGCTTCATCAAGCAGCGACGCGGAGGCGATATCGAGACCGGTGAGATCCAGCGTGACCTGCTGGAAGTTGAGCAGTGCCTCAAGGCGGCCCTGAGAGACTTCCGGCTGATAAGGGGTATAGGCGGTGTACCAGCCCGGGTTTTCCAGCATATTGCGCAGGATCACCGGCGGCAGCTGCACGGCGGTGTAGCCCATGCCGATGTAAGACTTAAAGCGCTTGTTGCGCGCGGCGATGGCTTTCAGCTCGGCCAGCGCGGCAAACTCCGTGGTCGCTTCGCCAATCTGCGGCGGCGTTGCCAGCTGAATGTCTTGCGGGACAATCTGGCCAATCAGGGCGTTAAGTGAATCTGCGCCAACGGTTTTCAGCATCTCTTGCTGCTGAGCAGCGTCCGGCCCGATGTGGCGATCGATAAAAGCGTCGCGGTGTTCAAGCTGGCTTAAAGTCTGGGTCATGAGCGATGGTTCCTGAAACGTGCGGTGAATCGTGGTTGTTCTTTCTCACATACGCAAAATAATTCGCGTTGCAGGAAGGCGGCGACGCAGTGAATCCTCAGGAGCTTACATAAGTAAGTGACTGGGGTGAGCGAGGAAGCCAACACACCTGCAACGTGAAGTATGAAGCGTATTACTCGTCTTCTAGCAGAGATTCGTATGCGGTCGCGCCCAGCAGGGCTTCAACCTCTGCTTCGTCGCTGGCCTTGATTTTAAAGATCCAGCCGCCAGCGTATGGCTCGCTGTTGACCAGCTCTGGGTTGTCGCTGAGCGCGTCGTTGACTGCCACGATCTCGCCGCTCACCGGAGCATAGATGTCGGAGGCCGCCTTAACGGATTCTGCAACGGCACAGTCATCGCCCGCGCTGACGGTAGCGCCCACGTCCGGCAGGTCAACGAACACCATATCGCCCAGCAGCTCCTGCGCATGTTCGGTGATGCCAACGGTGTAGGAGCCGTCTGCCTCTTTGCGCAGCCATTCGTGTTCTTTACTGTATTTCAGGTCGCCAGGTACATTGCTCATTCACATTTCTCCACGATAGATTAGGTTACGCGACGGCTTTGCCAGCGCGCACAAAAACAGGTTTCGTTACCTTCACCGGCATTTCACGGTTGCGGATCTGCACGATAGCCGTGTCGCCAATCCCGGCCGGTACGCGGGCCAGCGCGATGCTGTAGCCCAGCGTCGGCGAGAAGGTGCCGCTGGTGATAATGCCCTCCTGCGAGTTGCCGCTGGCATCGGTGAAACGCACCGGCAGTTCGTTACGCAGGACGCCTTTTTCGGTCATGATCAGGCCAACCAGCTGCTCGGTGCCTCTTTCACGCTGTAGTTCCAGCGCTTCACGGCCAATAAAATCACGATCGGCAGGCTCCCAGGCAATGGTCCAGCCCATATTCGCCGCCAGCGGCGAAACGCCTTCGTCCATCTCCTGGCCATAGAGGTTCATGCCCGCTTCCAGACGCAGCGTGTCGCGCGCGCCCAGACCGCAGGGCTTCACGCCTGCGCCAATTAGCGCCTGCCAGAAATCCGCTGCCTGCTCACTCGGCAGCGCAATCTCATAGCCCGCTTCACCTGTGTAGCCGGTGGTAGCGATAAACCAGCCGTCCGACTCCACGCCAAAGAAGGGCTTCATGCCTGCCACGGCCTGACGTTGGGCATCGGTAAACAGACCTGCCGCTTTCGCCTGGGCGTTCGGCCCCTGAACGGCGATCAGCGCCAGATCGTCACGAACGGTAATCTCGATATCAAAGGGAGCCGCGTGCTGGGTGATCCACGCGAGATCTTTTTCGCGGGTGGCAGAGTTCACCACGAGGCGGAAATGATCTTCGGTAAAGAAGTAGACGATCAGATCGTCAATAACGCCGCCGGAGGCGTTGAGCATGCCGCTGTAGAGCGCCTTGCCCGGCTGGGTCAGTTTAGCAACGTCGTTGGCCAGCAGATGGCGGAGAAACGCCCGGCAGAGGCTGCCGCGCAGATCGACGATGGTCATATGCGAGACATCAAACATACCGGCATCGGTGCGCACCGCGTGGTGCTCATCGATCTGCGAGCCGTAGTGCAGAGGCATCATCCAGCCGTGGAAATCCACCATGCGGGCGCCGCACAGCGTGTGTTGTTCGTATAAAGGGGTTTGCTGAGCCATCTTTTCCTCATTGAATAAGCGGGGCCAGGATAAATAAGGCGAAGTCGTAAGCACGTAAGCCTCGGTTCCAGACGGCGACGCAAACGTTACCTTTCGCCTGAACTTATCATCGAACAGCGGGCATAACCATAAGCAAAAATGTTCCATCACATTAGCTTATGACCTAAAACGCTGAAGCAGGCGGCAGGATATTACACTGGTACAGGCCGGTGAGTTTGCGATAAACATCATAAAACAGACGATGAAGACCCGATAAGCCAGCGTATTACGCGGCAAAGCACGCAGATTTCAAGATGGGAAAATTTTGGTAGATGAGAAAAAGTAATCCGAAAACCGGGGTGAAATTAGAATATTTCAAATGAGAGAATGCGTCCCTCTCCAGAGCCGGAGAGGGAAAGTGTGATCGAGTTAACGTAACCACTCGGGCAGATCGTTCAGGCCCATCGCCTGGCGAATAAGCTGCGGCTTAACCCCCGGCAGCGTGTCGGCCAGCTTCAGGCCGAGATCGCGCAGCAGCTTTTTCGCCGGGTGCGTGCCGGCAAACAGCTCGCGAAAGCCCTGCATACTCGCCAGCATCACCCCGGCGCTGTGTTTACGGCTGCGCTCATAGCGGCGCAGGTAGAGATGCTGACCGATATCTTTGCCTGCGCCGTGCAGGCGTTTCAGCTCGTTGACCATCTCGGCGGCATCCATAAAGCCAAGGTTTACCCCCTGCCCCGCCAGCGGATGGATGGTGTGCGCGGCATCGCCCACCAGCGCCAGCCGGTGGGCGGCAAACTGGCGTGCATAGCGGCCCGTGAGCGGAAACACCAGTCGCTCGCTCTCAAGGTGACAAAGGCCAAGGCGGTTATCGAACGCCATGTCCAGCGCCTGGTTGAAGGCCTCCTCTGTCGTATCCTGCATGCTTGCCGCCTCCAGCGGCGGCAACGACCAGACAATGGAGCAGAGATGCGGATCGCTCAGCGGCAGGAAGGCTAAGATGCCGTCGCCGTGGAAGACCTGACGCGCTACCGCCTCGTGAGGCTCATCGGTGCGGATAGTGGCAACCAGCGCATGATGACGATAGTCCCATGAGGTAAGCGCAATATCGGCTTTTTCACGCAGCCAGGAGTTAGCCCCGTCCGCGCCAACCACCAGCCGTGCCGTCAGCATGCCGCCATCTTTCAGGGTTAAAAAGGCTTCATTTTCACCCCAGGCGACCTGTTGTACGCCAGCGGGTGCCATAAGCGTAACATCCTGACACTGCTGCGCTCTCTGCCACAGCGCCTGATGGATCACATCGTTCTCAATAATATGGCCCAGGTGGCTATAGCCCATGCTGCGGTCGTCAAAAGCGATGCGTCCAAAGCTGTCTTTGTCCCACACTTCCATACCGTGATAGCAGCTGGCGCGGTTCGCCACGATAGATGACCAGACGCCAAGACGCGTCAGCAGCTTTTCACTGGCGGCGTTGATGGCCGAAACACGAAGCGCAGGCGGCGCACTCTCCGGCAGCGGCTGAGGCGGGTTTTGCTCCAGCACCGCTACGCGCAGGCCGCTCCCCTGCAATCCGCAGGCTACCGCCAGACCAACCATACCGCCGCCGACAATTGCTACATCTACACTCTGCAAAATTCGCTCCCAAGGCTTTATTTATCGTGCGACCCATCCAAGGGTTCGCTGCGCCAGCACGTCGCGTGCCGGGGTAAAAAGTTCCATTGCCATCAGGCCGGCGTTGCGACCCGCAACCAGCGGTGACCAGCGGTTAGCAAACAGCTGCACCAGCCCGTCGGTAACGCCGATTGTCGCCTCTTTGTCACTCTGACGGCGCTGCTGATAGCCGCGCAGCACCGGATAAGCGCCAATGTCGCCGTTCTCCGCCCGCGCATCAGCTAGCGTCTCGGCCAGGCTCATCACATCGCGCATGCCGAGGTTGAACCCCTGCCCGGCGATAGGATGCAGCGTCTGGGCAGCGTTGCCCACCAGCACCACGCGGTGCGATACCGGCGATGAAGCGGTGGTTAACGTCAGCGGATAGGCATTGCGGGTGCCCGCGTGGACAATGCGCCCAAGCCGCCAGCCAAACGCGCTTTGCAGCTCGTGGCAGAAGCGCTCATCGGACCAGGCCATCACCTCATCGCGCTTCTCCAGTGGATGACACCACACCAGCGAGTAGCGCCCCTGCGACATAGGCAGCAGCGCCAGCGGGCCGTGTTCGGTGAAGCGCTCGAAGGCTCTCCCCTGGCCGGCAAGCGAGGTAGTCACGTTGGCGATCAGCGCCACCTGATGATACGGCGTCTGCTGCCAGCCGATACCGCACTGCGCTGCCAGCGCCGAGCGGGAACCGTCCGCCGCCACCAGCAGGCTTCCCTGCAGCGTTTTACCGCTCTCCAGGGTCACGCTGACGCCCTCTTCGCTGCGGGTAAAGTCGTTGACCCGGTCAGGACAGTGCAGCGTGACGCCGGGGGCACGGCGTAGCAGCGAAAATAGCCGCTGCCCCACCTCGTGCAGCTCTACAACGTGCCCGAGCGCGTCGACGCGATAGTCCTGTGCTTCCAGCGTCACGAAGCCCGCATGACCGCGATCGCTTACGTGAACGCTGGTGATGGGCGTGGCGCACGGGGCAATATGCTGCCAGATGCCGATCCGCGCCAGATGCTGGCAGGTGCCTTCGGCCAGCGCAATGGCACGCGCATCAAAGCCTGGATGCGCCTGCTCTTCCGGAGCAGTGGCTTCGATAAGGTGCACCGGCAGCGTGCCGTGCGTCAGGCGCGAAATAGCCAGCGCAAGCGTAGCGCCGGTCATCCCGCCGCCGACGATTATTACACTCATGAATGCTTCGCCGCCGCCATCAGCGCCTCGATCTCATCGGCCCTCTTCACTACGCTGGCGGTCAGGTTCTCGTTGCCGTTTTCGGTGATGAGGATGTCATCCTCGATGCGGATCCCAATGCCACGATACTGAGGCGGCACGTCGGCATCCGGAGCGATATAGAGACCCGGTTCGACGGTCAGCACCATGCCCGGCTCAAGCGTGCGCGAGCGGTCAGGCCCGTAGACGCCGACGTCATGAACGTCCAGCCCCAGCCAGTGGCTCAGGCCGTGCATGAAGAAGGCGCGGTGGGCGTTGTCGGCCAGCAGCTGGTCAACGTCACCTTTCAGGATATCGAGCTTCACCAGCCCGGTAATCATGATCCGCACAACGTCGCTGGTAACGTCTTGAATGGAGGTGCCCGGACGGAACAGGGTCAGCGCGGCGTCGAGCGAGGCCAGCACGATGTCATAGATCTCGCGCTGGGCCGGGGTAAACTTGCCGTTAATCGGGAAGGTACGGGTGATATCCCCCGCGTAGCCCCGATACTCGCACCCGGCGTCAATCAGCACCAGCTCACCGTCACGCAGCTCGCTTTCGTTCTCGGTGTAGTGCAGGATGCAGCCGTTTTCCCCACCGCCAACAATGGTGTTATACGACGCAAAGCGCGCCCCGTGGCGGTTGAACTCGTGCAGGATCTCGCCTTCGAGCTGGTATTCGAACATGCCCGGACGGCAGACCTGCATCGCCCGCGTGTGGGCCAGCGCGCTGATCTCACCTGCGCGGCGCAGGACGTCAATCTCTTCCGGGGATTTAAACAGGCGCATCTCATGGACGATGGGCCGCCAGTCAGTCATCGAGGCGGGCGCGGTGAGATTCTGCCGGGACCCTTTGCGCAGCTTGTCCAGCGCGGTGAAGAGGATCGCATCCGCATAGCTATATTCGCCCTGCGCGTGGTAGACCACGTCGAGTCCGTTAAGCAGCTGGTAGAGCTGCTCGTCGATTTCACTGAACGCCAGCGCCCGATCCACGCCCAGCTTCTCCGGCGCGGCCTCCTGGCCCAGCCGACGGCCAAACCAGATCTCTGCGGTTTTATCCCGCAGGCGGTTAAACAGTACGCTGTGATTGTGGGTGTCATCGCTCTTGATCAGCACCAGCACCGCTTCGGGCTCGTTAAAGCCGGTGAAGTACCAGAAGTCGCTGTTTTGACGGTAGGGATATTCACTGTCGGCGCTGCGGGTCGCCTCCGGAGCGGAGAAGATCAGCGCCGCGCTGGCCGGGGCCATCTGCGCAAGCAGCGCCTGGCGGCGGCGAAGAAACTCAGACTGGGTCATGACACCTCCTTTTTAGCATTCAGTACGACGCTTAATGTAGCGTTGGCTTACGCACTTCCGGTGCGGTCGGCTGTGGACGGGTAAACGTATCATGGCAGAGCAGCGCCGCCACGCGGACGTACTCCACGATCTCTTCGAGCGACATCTCCAGCTCTTCCTGATCTTCGTCCTCCTCGTAGCCCAGCTGCGCGATGTTGCGCAGATCGTCGATGGCCTCGCCGGTATCACCGGTGACCTTATCGAGCTTCGGCTGCGTGACGCCCAGCCCCAGCAGGAAGTGGTTCACCCAGCCCGCCATGGCGTCGGCCCGGTCAAACACGCTGACCTCATCGCCGTCCGGCAGAAAGAGCTGGAACTGGAAGCCATCGTCTTCCAGTGCGTCGCTGGTGGCGGCGTGCATCTTACGCAGCGCCTCGGCCAGCTCATGGCCAAACGCCAGACCTTCGTTGGTGAGATCGTGTAACAGCGGCTGCCACGAGCTGTCGTTATTGCCGCCGCAAAGCATCCCGCCGATCAGACCGTGCATCTCGGCTGGCGTTAAGCCAACACCCTGTTGGGTGAGTAACTGGTTCAATTCATTGTAACCAGGCATTTCGTTCTGTATTGACATGCGCATTCGTCGTCGTTGGGAGAAAGATTCATGGTATGC
Source organism: Pseudescherichia sp. AS216 (assembly GCF_037152055.1). Classification (NCBI taxonomy): domain Bacteria; kingdom Pseudomonadati; phylum Pseudomonadota; class Gammaproteobacteria; order Enterobacterales; family Enterobacteriaceae; genus Pseudescherichia; species Pseudescherichia sp. AS216. The sequence goes on from NZ_JBBCMV010000002.1 coordinate 380,433, forward strand.
TACCACTTTGGACCCTGGTGATATAGCCGTCAGCTTTCGCCAAACATGCGTTTGCGACCTTTACGTATAGGTTTCTTTTTACGGCTATGTTAAGAGAATAGGCTAAGAGTTCAGGTTATGAGAATCTGCTTGAATCCTCTAACCAGGGTAGCTATAGTGTCGCCCCTTCGCAGCCAGGACTCGGTTGCCAAGGTAGAGCGCAGTCAAACAGCAGGAAGGTGTCATGTCTGCACAACCCGTCGATATCCAAATTTTTGGCCGTTCACTGCGCGTGAACTGTCCGCCTGAACAGCGGGACGCTCTCAATCAGGCTGCAGATGATCTGAATGAGCGGTTGCAAGATCTGAAAGTTCGCACTAGAGTCACAAATACTGAGCAGCTGGTTTTCATCGCCGCGTTGAACATTAGCTACGAACTGGCTCAGGAAAAGGCGAAAACCCGCGACTACGCATCCAGCATGGAGCAGCGTATTCGACTGTTACAGCAGACCATCGAACAGGCATTGCTTGATCAGGGTCGCACTAACGAAAGACCGGGGCCTAAGTTTGAATAACACTTCAATGTCGACTATGGTAGAGTGACAGTGAAGAAAAAATTTCTCTGAGATGTTCGCAAGCGGGCCAGTCCCCTGAGCCGATATTTCATACCACAAGAATGTGGCGCTCCATGGTTGGTGAGCATGCTCGGTTCGTCCGAGAAGCCTTAAAACTATGACGACATATTCACCTTGAACCAAGGGTTCAAGGGTTACAGCCTGCGGCGGCATCTCGGAGATTCCCCTTCCTCTACCTGATACCATGACATCACTCGCGCTATCCGTTTCACCCCGACAGCTCATTCGCCAGCAGATCCGCCAGCGTCGCCGTGCCCTAAGCAACGACGAGCAGCGTAGCTACGCCCAGCAGGCCGCTAACCGCATGATGGCGTTTCCGCCGATGGTGCTGGCCCACACCGTGGCGCTGTTTCTCTCTTTTGACGGTGAGCTTGATACCCGTCCGCTGATCGAGCAGCTCTGGCGCAGCGGCAAACGCGTCTGCCTGCCGGTTTTGCACCCCTTCAGCCCCGGTAATCTGCTGTTTCTGCACTACCACCCTGAGAGCGAACTGGTGGTAAATCATCTGAAAATTTATGAACCCAGGCTCGATCTGCGCGACGTCACGCCGCTCGACACGCTGGACGTGTTGATCACGCCGCTGGTGGCCTTTGACAATCAGGGACAACGGCTGGGGATGGGCGGCGGCTTTTACGATCGCACGCTACAGAAGTGGCAGCAGCATGGTTTTACGCCGGTAGGCTACGCCCATGACTGCCAGCAGGTCGATGCCCTGCCGGTAGAAGAGTGGGATATTCCCTTGCCTGCGGTGGTGACGCCATCGCAGACATGGCAGTGGTAGGCCCGGCTGGCACGCCGGGCAACACGGATCAGTAGAGCAGACGTGCGCGGATAGTTCCGGCAATGCCTTTCATGCTCTGCAGCGCCTTCTGCGCCACCTCTTCTTCCGCTTCGATATCGATCACCACGTAACCCATCTGCGGTGTCGTTTGCAGATACTGGGCGGCAATGTTGACCCCCTGCTCGGCAAAGATCTGGTTGATGGCGGTCAGCACGCCAGGGCGGTTCTCATGGATGTGCAGCAGGCGACGACCGCCGTGCAGCGGCAGTGAGACTTCCGGGAAGTTCACGGCAGAGAGCGTGGAGCCGTTGTCTGAATATTTCGCCAGCTTGCCTGCCACTTCAAGGCCAATGTTCTCCTGTGCTTCCTGCGTAGAGCCGCCGATGTGCGGGGTCAGTATGACGTTGTCGAACTCACACAGCGGGGAGTCAAACGGATCGCTGTTGGTCGCCGGTTCAGTCGGGAAGACGTCAATAGCCGCGCCGGCCAGGTGTTTGTTACGCAGCGCGTCGCACAGGGCCGGAATATCGACAACCGTGCCGCGTGCGGCGTTGATCAGCAGCGAGCCCGGCTTCATCAGCGCCAGCTCTTCGACGCCGATCATGTTCTTCGTCGAGGCGTTTTCCGGCACGTGCAGGCTCACGACGTCGCTCATGTTCAGCAGGTCAGAGAGGTGCTGAACCTGAGTAGCGTTGCCCAGTGGCAGCTTGCTTTCAATATCGTAGAAGAAGACGTGCATCCCCAGCGACTCCGCCAGAATGCCCAGCTGGGTACCGATGTGGCCGTAGCCGATAATACCCAGCTTCTTGCCACGTGCTTCATAGGAGCCTGCGGCAAGCTTGTTCCAGACGCCACGGTGCGCCTTGGCGTTGGCTTCCGGAATACCGCGCATCAGCAGCAGCAGCTCGCCGATCACCAGTTCCGCCACCGAGCGGGTATTAGAGAACGGCGCGTTGAATACCGGTACGCCACGCTTAGCAGCCGCGTTGAGGTCAACCTGATTGGTGCCGATGCAGAAGCAGCCGACGGCAACCAGCTTCTCTGCGGCAGCGAAAATCTCTTCTGTCAGATGCGTACGGGAGCGCAGGCCGATGAAATGGGCATCACGGATCGACTCTTTCAGCTGGGCGCTGTCCAGCGCACCTTTGTGGTACTCAATGTTGGTGTAACCCGCTGCACGAAGGCTATCTATTGCTTTCTGATGAACGCCTTCAACCAGCAAAAACTTAATTTTGTCTTTTTCCAGTGATACTTTTGCCATTTCCCCGACCCTGTTATTTTCTAAATCAGTGTGTGTTCGCTTTAGCCAACATATCAAAAAAAACTATTGCGGCAATATGAACGTTTGCGTCGGCGGTATGAAGAAAAGTCACGCAGTGAAGTTTGACAGAGGAAAATGCTAGCAAAGCGGCTAAACGGCAACAGGATCGTCAGTCGCTGGCTGAAAACGTGACACAAGTCACCGAATTCAGCCAGGGGAAATTTTTTCTCCGGCGAGAGCCTCTCGCCGTCAGATCATTTTACGATGGTTTTTACGCCGTCGGCGGTACCGATCAGCGCCACGTCCGCACCACGGTTGGCGAACAGGCCGACGGTGACCACCCCTGGAATGGCGTTAATCGCATTTTCCAGCGCCACAGGATCGATAATCTCCAGACCGTGCACGTCGAGAATGACGTTACCGTTGTCGGTCACCACGCCCTGACGATATTCAGGACGACCGCCCAGCTTCACTAACTGACGGGCAACGGCGCTGCGGGCCATGGGGATCACCTCTACCGGCAGCGGGAAGCCTCCCAGAATAGCCACCTCTTTTGACGCATCGGCAATACAGATAAACTTATCCGCCACGGAGGCGATGATCTTTTCGCGAGTCAGCGCCGCGCCGCCGCCTTTGATCATCTGCATCTGACCGTTGATCTCGTCAGCACCGTCAACGTAAACGCCCAGACGATCGACCTCGTTGAGATCGAACACGGTGATGCCAAGGGATTTCAGCTTTTCGGTAGAGGCGTCAGAGCTGGAAACGGCCCCTTCAATCTGCCCCTTCATCGTGCCCAGCGCATCGATAAAGTGTGCAGCCGTTGAACCGGTGCCAACGCCGACAATGGTGCCTGGCTCAACGTAGTTTAGCGCCGCCCAGCCTACTGCTTTTTTTAGTTCATCCTGCGTCATGATCGTTTGCCTGTGGTGTGGTGACTGAGCGCGCATTATAAGGCATCGATCGTTAAAATGTCCCTGTGATCAATGTCGCAACTCTTAGTGAAAAACAGAGGCGCGCATTTCGTCTGTATCGAACGAAAATTTATGTCATAGTGCTGTTAATCACACTTTGGAGCACCTCTTAGCAATGAAACGTCCGGACTACAGAACATTACAGGCGCTTGATGCGGTCATTCGTGAACGCGGGTTTGAGCGCGCCGCGCAAAAGCTGTGTATTACCCAGTCCGCCGTCTCACAACGTATTAAACAGCTGGAAAATATGTTTGGTCAGCCGCTGCTGGTTCGTACCGTGCCGCCGCGTCCTACCGAGCAGGGTCAGAAGCTGCTGGCACTGCTGCGTCAGGTTGAGCTGCTAGAGGATGAGTGGCTGGGGGATGAGCAGACCGGCTCTACGCCGCTGCTGCTCTCGCTAGCGGTCAACGCCGACAGCCTGGCGACCTGGCTGTTACCCGCCCTGGCACCGGTGCTGGTTGACTCACCGATCCGCCTTAATCTGCAGGTGGAAGATGAGACCCGTACCCAGGAGCGTCTGCGTCGGGGGGAAGTGGTCGGCGCGGTCAGTATCCAGTCCCAGGCGCTGCCAAGCTGCCTCGTGGATCGGCTCGGCGCGCTCGACTACCTGTTTGTAGGCTCAAAAGCCTTCGCCGAACGCTACTTCCCCAACGGCGTGACCCGCTCGGCGCTGCTAAAGGCCCCGGCGGTGGCGTTTGACCATCTCGACGATATGCATCAGGCCTTTTTGCAGCAGAACTTCGATCTGCCGCCGGGCAGCGTACCGTGCCATATCGTTAACTCGTCCGAAGCCTTTGTGCAGCTGGCGCGCCAGGGTACGACCTGCTGCATGATCCCGCACCTGCAGATTGAGCGCGAGTTAGACAGCGGCGAGCTGATTGACCTGACGCCGGGCCTGTTCCAGCGGCGGATGCTTTTCTGGCACCGTTTCGCGCCGGAGAGCCGCATGATGCGCAACGTTACCGAAGCGTTGCTGGCCCACGGTCGCCGCGTACTGCGTCAGGACTAAAACGGGAGAGTATCCGGCCAGGTTTGACCCCGGCCGGATAAGAGCGGATTACTGCTGGGCTGGCTGAGTTGACTGGGCTGGTGCCGACTGCGCAGGCGCAGGTTGAGCGGTGCTTCCCGCCTGCGGCTGCAGTTCAAACACCACGTCAACCTGATCGTCAAACTGGATCGTTGGCTGCTCGTAGGTCTCCTGCGCCGACGTTGGTGCCGCGTCTGCCTTCATCATGCGTACCATCGGGGTAGGCTGATAGTTAGAGACGTGGTAACGCACGCTGTACACCGGCCCCAGGGTAGACTTAAAGCCCGCAGCCAGCTGCCCGGCCTGACGCACGGCGTCATCGATTGCTGCTTTACGCGCCTTGTCTTTATAGGCTTCTGGTTGCGCAACGCCGAGGGTAACCGCACGGATCTCGTTCAGCCCGGCTTTCAGCGCGCCGTCCAGCAGCGAGTTAAGCTTATCCAGCTCGCGCAGCGTCACTTCTACCGTACGTACCGCCCGGTAACCTTTCAGAATGCTTTTGCCATTCTGATAGTCATAGTCCGGTTGGGTACGCAGGTTAGCGGAGTTAATATCCTTCTTCGCCACGCCGTTCTGCTCAAGGAAGCTCAGGTATTGCGCAACGCGATCGTCGGCCTGCTTCTTCGCCGATGCCGCATCTTTTGCTGCAACGTTAACTTCAATCGCCAGGGTAGCGATATCCGGCACGGCATCAACGCTCGCCGTACCCGAGGTCACAATATGCGGGCCGTTTGGCAGCTCATTTGCCTGAACCGACAGCGCACCTAATCCAACTAATGCCGCAAGGGCCATCACTTTGAACTTCACCGTAGCTTCTCCTTGTCTGAATATTCGCCGCGGACGCGGACGTTTGGCTGCAAGCTTAACGTTTTCGGCGCGGTTGTCCATCGGACTTAGCCTGGTAACGCTGCGCTACAGCACCTGTAAATGATGAATACCTTCCTTCGCCAGCTGAAACGCGATAAACCACATGATCACGCCCACGACGACGTTGATAATACGCTGCGCCTTAGCGGTGCGCAGGCGTGGCGCAAGCCATGCTGCCAGCAGCGCCAGGCCGAAAAACCAGATAAATGAGGCGCTAATCGTCCCGAGCGCAAACCAACGCTTCGGCTCTGCCGCCAGCTGCCCACCCAAACTGCCGAGCACCACAAAGGTGTCAAGATAGACGTGAGGGTTGAGCCAGGTTACCGCCAGCATAGTGGCGATTATTCGCCAGCGCCCCTGTTTTAACACCTCAGCATTCGCCAGCTCAAGCTGCTGGCTAAAGGCCGTTTTTAGGGCGCCAAAGCCATACCAGAGCAGGAACGCTACGCCGCCCCAGGTGACCAGCGCCATCAGCCACGGCGACTGCATTAGCACCGCGCTGCCGCCGAAGATCCCGGCACAGATCAGAATCAGATCGCTAAGAGCGCATAATCCAGCCACCATCAATGGATACTGGCGGCGGATGCCCTGATTCATCACAAACGCATTTTGTGGGCCCAGCGGCAGGATCATCGCTGAGCCTAACGCAAGCCCTTGAAAATAATAACTTAACACCATCATAGCCTCTACCTGTTCGTTCATGGCGGAGACTATACCGTGCCCTTATTATAAGCGGAAATTTAAAATTCTAATCAGTAATCAGTAGGGCTAATACTAAATAGGGCCAGCAGTGCTGGCCCTGGGGAGATTATTGCTGCTCGGCAGGCTGAGCGGCTCTCTCACGCTTGAAGTGCACATCCATCTGCGGATAGGGGAAACCAATGCCGTGGGCATCGAATGTCTTCTTGATGCGCTCCAGCACGTCCCAGTAAACGTTTTGCAGATCGCCGCTGTTGCTCCAGGTACGGATCACAAAGTTAACTGAGGATGCGCCCAGCTCGTTCATGCGGACGGTTCTTTCGCGATCTTTCAGAATACGATCGTCAGACTCGATAATTTCGGTCAGCAGCTGTTTCACCAGATCGATATCCGCATCGTAATCAACGCCGATAATGAATTCGTTACGGCGCACCGGCTCGCGGGAGAAGTTAATGATGTTGCCAGCAATGATCTTACCGTTGGGGATGACAATGTAGCGGCCATCGGCGGAACGCATGGTGGTAGAGAAGATCTGCACATGCAAAACGGTCCCCGCCACACCGCCTAAATCCACATACTCACCGGCGCGGAAAGGACGGAAGGTCACCAGCAGCACGCCTGCGGCCAGGTTAGAGAGCGAGCCCTGAAGCGCAAGGCCAATGGCCAGACCCGCGGCACCCAGCACGGCAATCACCGATGCGGTTTGCACCCCTACCCGGCCCAGCGCGGCGATCAGGGTAAAGGCAATAATGCCGTAGCGCACCAGCGCAGAGAGAAAGTCAGCCACCGTAGGATCGATATGCCTGGCGACCATCACCCGATTGAGAGTCTTAGCAATGGCCCTGGCCACCACCATCCCGATAGTGAGGATGACAATCGCAGCAACGATGTTGACGGCATAGCTCAGCAGCAGCGCCTGGTTGCGTACCAGCCAGCCGCCGGCGTTGTTTATGCTACCCAGCACATTAAGATCGTCCATTCACTGTTCCTTATGCTTACCTAGATGGGTTAAAAATCACGTAAAACGTGAAGCAGGTCAGCAAAGCGTAAACAAAAAACGACACCTATGCCAAACCCTAAACGCACCGGTCGCACAAAACATCTGCGATAAGGGTGACTTTTCAGACTGTGTTCACCCTATACAGGCAAAAAAAATGGCCCCCCGTAGGGAGCCATTCACTTTTACACGCTTTAAATTACAGAACGTCGATCGCGTTCAGCTCTTTAAATGCCTGCTCCAGACGCGTCACCATGCTGGCCTGTGCGGCACGCAGCCATACGCGCGGATCGTAGTATTTCTTGTTCGGCTGGTCTTCGCCTTTCGGGTTGCCCAGCTGAGACTGCAGGTAAGCTTCGTTCTCTTTGTAGTACTTCAGGATACCTTCCCAGTTAGCCCACTGAGTATCGGTATCGATGTTCATTTTGATCACGCCGTAGCTTACGGAATCTTTGATCTCCTGCGCGGAAGAGCCGGAACCGCCATGGAACACGAAGTTCAGGCTGTTGTGCGGCAGGTTATGTTTCTTAGAAACATACTCCTGAGAGTCGCGCAGGATGGTCGGGGTCAGCTTAACGTTACCCGGCTTGTACACGCCGTGCACGTTACCGAAGGAGGCCGCAATGGTGAAGCGCGGGCTGATCGCGTTCAGCTTGGTGTACGCGTAGTCAACGTCTTCCGGCTGGGTGTACAGTGCAGATGCGTCCATATGGCTGTTGTCCACGCCATCTTCTTCACCGCCGGTGCAGCCCAGTTCGATCTCCAGGGTCATGCCCATTTTGGACATGCGCTCCAGGTATTTAGAGCAGATCTCGATGTTCTCTTCCAGGGACTCTTCAGAGAGATCGATCATGTGGGAAGAGAACAGCGGTTTACCGGTAGCGGCAAAGTGTTTTTCACCCGCGTCCAGCAGACCGTCGATCCACGGCAGCAGTTTCTTCGCGCAGTGGTCAGTGTGCAGGATCACCGGCACGCCGTAGTGTTCAGCCATCTGGTGAACGTGGTGCGCACCAGAGATCGCACCCAGAATAGCCGCCTGCTGGCCTTCGCCTTTGAAGCCTTTACCAGCGATAAACGCAGCACCGCCGTTAGAGAACTGAACGATAACCGGCGCTTTTACCTTCGCAGCGGTTTCCAGAACGGCGTTGATGGAGTCGGTACCTACGCAGTTAACGGCTGGCAGCGCAAAGTTGTTCTCTTTAGCAACCTGGAATACTTTCTGAACGTCATCACCGGTGATCACGCCTGGTTTTACGAAATCAAAAATTTTAGACATGGTGTAAATCCTGTATTTACAGAAAACGGGTCTGAAATCAGGCGGAGCGATCCGCCTGCTCAGGCATTACTTCTTAGCGCGCTCTTCGAGCATCGCTACGGCTGGCAGCACTTTGCCTTCCACGAATTCAAGGAACGCGCCGCCACCGGTGGAGATGTAGGAGATTTTGTCAGCGATGCCGAACAGGTCGATCGCTGCCAGGGTATCACCGCCACCTGCGATAGAGAACGCGTCGCTGTCAGCGATAGCGTTGGCTACGATCTCAGTCCCTTTACGGAAGTTCGGGAACTCAAAAACGCCAACCGGGCCGTTCCACAGAATAGTTTTGGCGTTTTTCAGGATTTCAGCCAGTTTCTCAGCGGAAACATCACCCAGATCCAGAATCTGCTCTTCATCTTTGATGTCGCTAACAGATTTCAGGGTCGCGGTCGCGGTTTCGGAGAACTCAGTGGCAACGCGCACGTCAGTCGGGACCGGAATGTCGCAGGTCTGCAGCAGACGTTTCGCTTCGTCAACCAGGTCCGCTTCGTACAGGGATTTGCCCACGTTGTGGCCCTGCGCAGCAACGAAGGTGTTGGCGATGCCACCACCGACGATCAGCTGGTCAGCAATTTTAGACAGGGAGTCGAGCACGGTCAGCTTGGTAGAGACTTTAGAGCCACCAACGATAGCCACCATCGGACGAGCTGGCTCTTTCAGCGCTTTACCCAGCGCGTCCAGTTCTTCTGCCAGCAGCGGGCCTGCGCACGCTACGTCAGCAAACTTGCCTACGCCGTGGGTAGACGCCTGCGCACGGTGTGCCGTACCAAATGCGTCCATCACGAAGATGTCGCACAGGGCAGCATATTTTTTCGCCAGGGTTTCGTCATCTTTCTTTTCGCCTTTGTTGAAGCGAACGTTTTCCAGAACGACCAGCTCACCCTCAGCCACTTCCACGCCGTCCAGGTAGTCTTTGACCAGACGTACCGGGTTAGAGAGTTTGTCTTTCAGGTAGTTAACAACCGGCAGCAGAGAGAATTCTTCGTTGTACTCGCCTTCGGTCGGACGACCCAGGTGAGAGGTGACCATCACTTTTGCACCCTGTTTCAGGGCCAGTTCGATAGTCGGCAGGGAGGCACGAATACGCGCATCGCTGGTTACTTTACCATCTTTAACCGGTACGTTCAGATCCGCACGGATAAAAACGCGTTTCCCAGCTAGATCCAGATCGGTCATCTTAATTACAGACATGGTGAATCCTCTCGTTGATTCTTAAAGTTTTGCAGACGCAAGACGCGTCCTACCTAAAACCTTTCGCGGCCATCGCTAACGTCGTGTCGAGCATTCGGTTAGCGAAACCCCATTCATTATCACACCAGACCAGCGTTTTGATCAGATGTGCACCGCTGACCCGCGTCTGTGTGCCATCGACAATGGCACTGTGCGGATCGTGGTTAAAATCAGTTGAGACCAACGGTAATTCCGTATAGTCAACTATACCATGAAATGCTTCCCGTGACGCCTTTTGCAGCAACTGGTTGACTTGACAGGCATTTACCGGGCTGCCTACCGTCACGCTGAGGTCGATTGCCGTGACATTGATTGTCGGTACGCGTACGGCAATGGCTTCAAATTTATCGTTAAATTTTGGAAAGAAGCGCGTAATGCCTGCCGCAAGCTTGGTATCCACCGGAATGATCGACTGGCTGGCTGCACGCGTACGCCGCAGATCCGGATGGTAAGCGTCAATGACCTGCTGATCGTGCATCGCCGAGTGGATGGTAGTGACCGTCCCCGACTCGATGCCAAAAGCATCATCAAGCAGCTTGATGACGGGAATAATGCAGTTTGTGGTGCAGGAGGCGTTAGAGACGATGCGATCGTCCGGACGCAGATCGTCCTGATTGACGCCGAAGACCACGGTGGCGTCGAGATCGCTGCTGCCTGGATGGGAAAAGAGCACCTTTTTCGCGCCGGCGTTCAAATGTGCTTCACCGTGCTCACGGTTGCCATACACGCCGGTGCAGTCCAGCACCACGTCGACCTCAAGCTCGCGCCAGGGCAGCGCATCAATGGTTGGCTCGTGCAGGAGTCGGATCGCGTCATGGCCGACAAATAGCTGCCCGCCCTCGTGATGAACACGCTGGCTAAAGCGGCCGTGGCTGGTGTCATACTTCAACAGATGCGCAATGCCTGCGTCATCCGCCAGCTCGTTAATGGCCACTACGGCGATCTCCGCCCGGCGTCCGGATTCATACAAAGCACGAACCACGTTACGCCCGATGCGACCAAAACCATTTATCGCGATGCGTAGGGTCATAAGTCTCCTGCAAAGCTATCCCTGAGTCGATGGCTGACAGAGTAATGCAGCGGCATAGTCAGGGAAACCTCGCCTGTCACAAACTGTGACTAAGTGGTTAAATGTCGAACGGAATTTCGACTGAAACGCTTCAGCTAGGGTAAGCGAAACGCGGAATAAAGGGAATCTGTCGCCGCGGGGTTAAACCAGTTATCTGATCTACGTCACACTTTACCGCAAACCGACGGCGGAATTATTCCATTGCCGGAATCCGTATTCCTTTATCCGCAAATCAGCCTTCGGTCGCGGTCTTTTCCTGATATACATCATTAAAACGAATTGCTGTCGCTCTTATGATCGCTGCCACTTTGGCGTTTACGAGGCCTATGACCATGACCCCCGGCACTTCTCCATCCAGCGCACGCTTCTATGCCCTGCGTCTGCTTCCCGGCGATGAGCTGCTCACTGCCCTGCGTGCGTTTACCCAGCGTCACGCACTCCACGCCGCCTGGATTGCAGGCTGCACCGGCAGCCTGACGGACGTGGCGCTGCGCTTCGCCGCCCGCGACGAGACCACTTATCTGCATGGCACCTTCGAAGCGATCTCCCTCGGCGGCACGCTGGAGCTGGCCGGTGAGCATCTGCACCTCAGCGTGGCCGATGAGAATGGCGTGATGACCGGCGGGCACGTCATGCCTGGCTGTACGGTTCGCACCACCCTTGAACTGGTGATCGGCGAGCTGACCACCCTCGCCTTCAGCCGCCAGCCCTGTGCTGTTTCGGGCTATGACGAGCTGGTTATTAACGTACGCTAATTTTCCCAACCTTATGAGGTCGCTATGGCACGTCGCCAATTCGCCAGCCAGACGCTGGCACTGATCGTTATCTCTATCGCCATCAATATGATCGGTGGCCAGCTGATTAGCCTGCTGAAGCTGCCGATCTTTCTCGACTCTATCGGCACGCTGATGAGCGCCGTGCTGCTGGGGCCGTTTATCGGCATGCTTACCGGCCTGCTGACCAATCTGCTCTGGGGGCTGCTCACCGATCCCATCGCCGCCGCCTTTGCCCCGGTGGCCATGGTGATTGGTCTGGTGGCCGGTTGGCTGGCCCGGCTGGGCTGGTTCCGTACCCTGCCGAAGGTGATCGTCAGCGGCGGCATCATTACGCTCGCGGTCACGGTGGTGGCCGTACCGCTTCGTACCGCCCTCTTCGGCGGGGTTACCGGCAGCGGAGCCGATCTCTTTGTCGCCTGGATGCACTCTATGGGCCAGGATCTGCTTGAGTCCGTGGCGATCACCGTGCTCGGGGCCAACCTCGTGGATAAGATCCTCACGGCGATTGTGGTCTGGATCCTGCTGCGCCGGCTGCCGCTGCGCACCACGCGTCACTTCCCCACCATGGCCGCCGTGCGTTAAATGCACCCCTTTACGTCGCTCACGCTGTGGGGGCTCGCCGCATTCTCTACGCTGCTGATACCAGCAGGCGCGGCGCTAACCGCCTGGAGCACCGCCGCCTTTGCCAGCCTGCTGTTTTTTCACGCCACCCGTAGGCGAGCACGCTACGTCGGCTGGCTGATGTTCTCCCTGGGTGCGGGGCTCTGGCTGGTGCACGGCGGCTGGCTGACAGAATGGCTTAGCGGACAGCCGCGCGATCCCCGACGCTGGGCACAGGCCGTTACGCTCTGGCTGCGTATTCTGGCAGTCGTCTCGACTGCCCAGCTCTGGATGCACTGTGTGCCGGTCCGGCAGTTTATTCGCGCGCTGTTTGCCAGCCGCCTGCCACCGGGTCTCGCCTACCTGCTTTCAGGCCCGCTGCTGATCGTCGAGCAACTTAAGCATCGGCTAGCCAGCATTCATGAAGCCCAGCGCGCCCGGGGCGTGCCGCTGGACGGACGCTGGTATCAACGGCTGCGGGCGATCCCGGCTCTGGTGCTGCCCCTGACCCAGGGCGCGCTTAACGATCTCGCCGTGCGCGGCGCGGCGTTGGATATGCGGGCCTTTCGCCTGCACCGTACCCGCACCACGCTGTGGGCCCCGAAGGACAGCGCCCTTCAGCGTGCCGTGCGCTACGGCATGGTGGCGCTGATGGTCGTGGAGGCAGGCGTATGGCTATGGTTACGTTAGAGGGGTTCTGCTATCAGCCGCTGCACGCCAGCGCCGCCCCGCGAGCGTACGATTTTCATTACGCGCTGCCCGGCATAGTGGCGATTATTGGTGGCAACGGCAGCGGGAAAAGCACGCTGGCGCAGCTGATGGCGGGCTGGTACCCGGACTTTCTTCCCGGCACCGTTAGCGGATCCGGCAGCCTGCTTGGGCAGCCGATTGGCACGCTTTCGCTTGCCGCGCAGGCGCAGACCATTCAGCTGGTGCAGCAGTCGCCCTATCTTCAGCTCTCAGGCTGTACTTTTAGCGTGGAAGAGGAGATTGCCTTTGGTCCGGAGAACCTCTGCCTGAGCGAGGAGGCGATCCTTGCTCGCATTGACGCGGCGCTGACCCTGACCGACTGCCAGCCGCTGCGCCACCGCCACCCGGCTACGCTCTCCGGCGGTGAGACGCAGCGCGTGGTGATTGCCTGTGCGCTGGCGATGCAGCCCAAAATCCTGCTGCTGGATGAGGCGTTCAGCCGCCTGACGCCCCAGGCTACGCAGCGCATGCTTGAACGGCTCGCCGATTGGGCCACGGCACAGCAGGCGCTGATCGTGCTGTTTGAACGCAGGCTTGAGCCTGTGCGTCCTCTCTGCCAGCAGGCCTGGCAGCTCACGACCGGGGGGCTGGAGCCGTTATGCTGAAAGTAGAACACATCGATTTTCGCTGGCCGAAGGCGGAGCAGCGCTGTCTGCACGACGTGTCGCTCCACCTGACGCCAGGCGAGTCCGTGGCCCTGATTGGCGATAACGGCGCGGGTAAATCGACGCTGCTACGCATTATGGCCGGGCTGCTTGCCCCTGATGCGGGAAGCGTGTCGATCCAAAGCCACGCGCTAACGCGCCTCAAGGCACAGGAGCGTGCAAGGCTTGCTGGCGTGCTGTTTCAGGAGGCGGAAAATCAGATCGTGCAGAGCGAAGTCTTTGCCGAGGTGGCGTATGGCCTGCGGTTGCAGAAGCTGCCTCAGGATGAGATCCAACGAAGAGTCGAAGAGGCGTTAACGCTGTGCCATCTTGAAGAGGTAGCCCTGGCGCATCCACTCGATCTCCATGTTGCCCAACGCCGGATGGTCGCCGTGGCAAGCCTGGAGGCGCTGTCGCCGCCGCTGCTGCTGCTTGATGAACCCAGCCGCGATTTTGACGATCGCTGGCTGGGTATCTTCGAAAACTGGCTGGCACTTTGCCGCCAGCGTGGCACCACGGTGCTCGCCATCAGCCATGACTACGATTTTCTCCGCCGTAACTTCCCGCGGATCGTGCGTCTGGCCGACGGCGGCATAGCCGAAGACCACTGTAGCCTGTAACTGCTTGTAGGCCCGCTAAGCACAGCGCCAGCGGGCATTAGCGGATTACAGCAGCGCTTTCGCCTTCGCCACCACGTTTTCCACGGTGAAGCCGAACTCTTCGAACAGCTGCTCTGCCGGAGCAGATTCACCGAAGGTGGTCATCCCGACGATAGCGCCGTTCAGGCCGGTGTACTTGAACCAGAAGTCGGCGATACCCGCTTCGATGGCAACACGGGCAGAAACGGCTTTCGGCAATACGGATTCACGGTACGCCGCATCCTGTTTATCGAACGCGTCGGTAGACGGCATGGAGACCACGCGCGCCTTCACGCCTTCCGCAGTCAGCTGCTCCCATGCGGCAACAGCCAGCTCAACTTCAGAACCGGTGGCGATGAAAATCAGCTGTGGCTGACCGTCGCTGTCCTTCAGCACGTAGCCGCCGCGGGCGATGTCGGCCAGCTGCTGCTCGGTACGCTCCTGCTGAGCCAGGTTCTGACGAGAGAGGATCAGCGCGGTCGGGCCGTCGTGACGCTCTACGCCGTACTTCCACGCCACTGCAGACTCAACCTGGTCACACGGACGCCATGTGCTCATGTTCGGCGTCAGACGCAGGGAGGCCACCTGCTCTACCGGCTGGTGGGTCGGGCCATCTTCGCCCAGACCGATGGAGTCGTGGGTATAGACCAGCACCTGGCGCTGCTTCATCAGCGCAGCCATACGCACCGCGTTACGGGCATATTCCACAAACATCAGGAAGGTGGAGGTGTACGGCACGAAACCGCCGTGCAGGGCGATACCGTTGGCAATGGCGGTCATGCCGAACTCGCGCACGCCGTAGTGAATGTAGTTTCCTGCTGCATCTTCGTTGATGGCTTTAGAGCCAGACCAGATGGTCAGGTTAGACGGTGCCAGGTCAGCGGAGCCGCCGAGGAATTCCGGCAGCAGCGGGCCAAAGGCTTCGATGGCGTTCTGAGACGCTTTACGGCTGGCAATTTTGGACGGGTTAGCCTGCAGCTTAGCGATGAACGCATCTGCTTTCGCGCTGAAGTCAGCCGGCATGTCGCCTTTCATGCGGCGGGTAAACTCGGCGGCTTCCTGCGGGAAGGCGTTGGCATAGGCGGCGAACTTCTCGTTCCACGCGTTCTCTTTCGCGGTGCCCACTTCTTTCGCATCCCACTGAGCGTAGATGTCAGACGGGATAACAAACGGCTCGTGTTTCCAGCCCAGCTGCTCGCGGGTCAGAACGATTTCCGCGTCGCCCAGCGGTGCGCCGTGGGAGTCGTGGGTGCCCGCTTTGTTCGGGGAGCCGAAGCCGATGACGGTTTTGCACATCAGCAGGGACGGCTTGTCGGTAACGGACTGTGCTTCTTCAACGGCGCGTTTGATCGCGTCGGCATCGTGGCCGTCTACGCCGCGCACTACGTGCCAGCCGTAAGCCTCAAAGCGTGCTGCGGTATCGTCGGTGAACCAGCCTTCAACGTGGCCGTCGATAGAGATGCCGTTGTCGTCATAGAACGCCACCAGCTTGCCGAGCTTCAGGGTACCGGCCAGGGAGCACACTTCGTGAGAAATGCCTTCCATCATGCAGCCGTCGCCCATGAATGCGTAGGTGAAGTGGTCAACGATATCGTGACCAGGACGGTTGAACTGCGCTGCCAGCGTTTTCTCGGCAATTGCCATGCCTACGGCGTTGGCAATGCCCTGGCCCAGCGGACCGGTGGTGGTTTCAACGCCAGCGGTGTAGCCCACTTCCGGGTGGCCCGGGGTTTTTGAGTGCAGCTGGCGGAAGTTCTTCAGCTCTTCAATCGGCAGGTCATAGCCAGAGAGGTGCAGCAGGCTGTAAATCAGCATGGAGCCGTGGCCGTTGGAGAGCACAAAACGGTCGCGGTTGGCCCAGGCCGGGTTGGCCGGGTTGTGGTTCAGGAAATCACGCCACAGGACTTCGGCGATGTCTGCCATACCCATCGGGGCACCGGGGTGACCGGATTTGGCTTTCTGTACCGCGTCCATGCTCAGCGCACGAATAGCATTGGCAAGCTCTTTACGTGAGGACATTTTGACTCCAGATCGGACTGTTAAAGGCCATGCCCGTAGCGACTTGACTACAGCGCAATATGGGCTACGCCGGAAAAAAGTGCCAACAATGTAACCCAAGCGGCTAGCCATGTACATGGACCATCCTTTTGCCACTTCAGAAATCTCTGGAAGCCGCTCGCAGGTTGCGCAAACACTCGCCCACGGCTTGCTATTTTCTTTATACTCAGAGAAGGTTCCCGCCTCCCTGCGTCGGGAAGACCATTAAAATTATCAATATATTGATGCGGAAGATAACCAATGAAAATTCGGCAAGCATTGCTCGCTCTGGGTGTGGCAGCGGCATTAACCGGCTGTCAGAACATGGATTCAAACGGTTTATTAAGCTCGGGCGCTGAGGCATTCCAGGCCTATTCACTTTCGGATGCACAGGTAAAAGCGCTGAGCGACGAATCCTGTAAAGAGCTGGACAGCAAAGCAACGCTTGCGCCTGCCAACAGCCCCTATCGCCAGCGGCTGGCTAAGATTGCCTCTGCGCTGGGCGACAACATCAACGGCCAGGCGGTGAACTACAACGTCTATATCACCAAAGACGTTAACGCCTTTGCAATGGCCAACGGCTGTATCCGTGTCTACAGCGGACTGATGGATATGATGAATGACAACGAGGTCGAAGCGGTGATCGGCCACGAGATGGGCCACGTTGCGCTCGGTCACGTGAAGCGCGGTATGCAGGTTGCGTTGGGTACTAACGCCGTACGCGTTGCCGCCGCCTCGGCGGGTGGCGTGGTGGGTAGCCTCTCCCAGTCGCAGCTCGGCGATCTTGGCGAGAAGCTGGTGAACGCACAGTTCTCCCAGCGCCAGGAGGCAGAAGCGGATGACTACTCCTACGATCTGCTGCGCAAGCGCGGCATCAATCCGTCAGGCTTAGCCACCAGCTTCGAGAAGCTGGCCCAGCAGGAAGCGGGCCGTCAAAGCACAATGTTTGACGATCACCCGGCCTCCGAGGCCCGTGCACAGCACATTCGCGAACGTATGGCGGCGGACGGGATTAAGTAAATCTCCCCAGGTCGGGTAGTGGCTACGCCCTACCCGGCCTGAATCACTTACGCTTCTTTCTTAGCAGCCTGGATGTAGAGCATCTCTAACGCCAGGGTCGCTGCGGCCAGGGCAGTAATATCCGACTGGTCGTACGCCGGGGCGACTTCCACCAGATCCATTCCCACGATATTCAGATCTTTCAGGCCGCGTACCAGCTTAATCGCGCGATCGGAGGTCAAGCCACCAATCACTGGCGTACCGGTACCCGGAGCAAAGGCCGGATCCAGACAGTCGATATCAAACGTCAGATAGACCGGCATGTCGCCGACGATCTGCTTCACCTGAGCGATGATGTCGTCAACGGAACGATCGTTAACCTGGCAAGCATCAAGCACGGTGAAACCGTTGTCTTTATCGAATTCGGTACGGATCCCGATCTGCACCGAGTGGTTTGGATCGATCAGGCCCTCTTTCGGCGCGGTATAGAACATGGTGCCGTGATCGAACTCGCAGCCGTTGGAGTAGGTGTCAGTGTGGGCATCGAAGTGCACCAGCGCCATCTTACCAAAGTGTTTTGCGTGGGCACGCAGCAGCGGCAGCGTGACAAAGTGGTCCCCGCCAAAGGAGAGCATGCGCTTGCCAGCCGCCAGCAGACGCTCGGCGTGGGCCTGCAGCTTCTCGCTCATCTCACGGGCATCACCGAAGGCGTAGACCAGGTCACCGCAGTCAACCACGTTCAGGCGCTCGCGCATGTCGAAGTCCCACGGGAAGCGGCAGTGCTCCCACGCCAGGTTGGTAGAAATCTGACGGATAGCGCCCGGGCCCTGACGGCTACCGGAGCGTCCGGACGTCGCCATATCAAACGGCACACCGGTAATAACCCAGTCAGCATCGCTGTCGTACGGCTGGAAGTTCAGCGGCAGGCGTAAAAAACCAAATGCGTTAGATACCAGAGAGTTATCGTATTGATGACCTAAGGTGCTCATGGCTATGACCTCTTTTTCGTCGATAAAAAAACCCCTCCGCGTCGTTAGCCCGACGAGGAAGGGTTTGAATGGGGGGAGTGCTTGTCTGACGCGGATTATCGCCGTTAATCTGTACGGGTTCAAGTAAGTCCAAAATAATCTGCCCACGACCCCTGCGTTTACATCCGTATCGACGATTATAGCCCACGCAGACGGGAAATGAGCGGCCCGGCCTCCGCAATCAGCCGATCCCAGTCGCTCGGTGGGTGGCCGCTGGATAACATTGCGCTGAATACCTTATACGCATCACGTTTGTGATCGTAGGCGCGTTTGGTAGATTCATCGTTTACCCACGCCAGAATAATGGTTCTATGCTGCTCACTGAATCGAAAAAACAACCGGTACTGGCCAAGAAACTTGGCACGAAACCAGTGTTTATTTTCTTCCCCCAGCGTCTCTCCTTGCCTGAACCTGGCATCCATTGGGTTGCCGCAGATTTCCAGTTTGATAACCTTCAAAATCGCGGCGAGCAATTTCGTGGCGGCTCTCTTTTGATAGTTATCCGGGTTCTTTTGCTTAAGCTCTTCTACCTGCGCCACCAGCGCTTCAAATTGTGAATCAAAGCAGGGGTGGGTATACAACTTCCAACCATTAATTTCGGTCGTCTTTCCGTTCATTTGTCCACTTACTCTTCATCGGTAAGCGGAGCGTCGAGGTCGATATCCATATCAGCAGTTAAAGACTCCGCGCGCGCCAGAAGTGAAGCGCGTAACGGTTTAATGCGGCCTGGATTTTCTTGCATATCGTTCTCAAGAAATCGCAGGAAAGAGCCTATTACCGGATCTTCATTTTCCGCAGAATTTTTGCGACACATAAGCACCTGACCATCGGGAAGCACGGCATATTCGATCTCTTCCCCAGGTTTTAACTTCATCGCGTCTCTAACTGAAGCAGGGATAGTCGTCTGGCTGCGGGCGGTGAGTTTCGAAGACGCACGCAGAGACACTCCGGCTTGAGTTAAAAGGTTCATTTGGGTTTGCTCCGCTCTAACGAGTCAAGTTTACATAGCTACTACAACAATAAAGGATAGCGAGCATTGACGGTTTCCCGTGTTGCAAAGCGTAGCTCATCGACAAAAGCAATGCAAGTGCATTGCAATGCATATGCATTACTAAAGATGAAAGCTAATCAGGAGTAGAAAAACAGGCAGGAGATGCCCGGCAGCAGAAGGCCGCCGGGCGAACGAGATTACTCGTCTTCGAGATAGGTGTAGCCGTAAAGTCCCGCTTCAAACTCTTCGAGGAACTGCTGTTGCAGCGCATCGTCCAGCCCAGTCTGCTTCACCTGATCGCGGAAGTGGGTCAGCAGCGTGTTCGGATCGAGCTGCACGTACTCCAGCATATCCGCCACCGTATCCCCTTCGTCGGAGAGCTCCACCTCGACGCTGCCGTCCGGGAAGACAAATACGTCAACCGCTTCGGTATCGCCAAACAGGTTATGCATGTTGCCGAGGATCTCCTGGTATGCGCCCACCATAAAGAAGCCCAGCAGCGGCGGGTTGTCAGGATCGTACTCCGGCATCGGCATGGTGGTGGCGATCCCGTCCCCGTCTACGTAGTGATCGATAGCGCCATCGGAGTCGCAGGTGATGTCCAGCAGCACAGCACGACGCTCCGGGATCTGATCCAGCCCTTCCAAGGGCATCACCGGGAAGAGCTGGTCAATACCCCATGCATCCGGCATCGACTGGAACAGCGAGAAGTTGACGTACATTTTGTCCGCCATCCGCTCCTGTAGCTCATCGATAATCGGACGGTGCGCGCGGTTGCTCGGATCCAGCTGCTTCTGCACCTCGTGGCACATGTTCAGATAGAGCTGCTCTGCCCAGGCGCGCTCTTGCAAACTGAATGCGCCAGAGGAGTAGCCGATATGAATATCGTGCAGATCCATCTGGCTGTCGTGCAGCCACTCGCGCAGCGAACGGCGGGTGCCCGGCTCGTGCATCTCCTGCCAGGTCTCCCACATGCTTTGCAGGGCACGTGGCGCATTCTCAGCAGGCGGCGTCGCTTCGGTATATTCGTTACGCTCTACGCCGATAATGTTCGACACCAGCACGGTATGGTGCGCGGTCACGGCGCGGCCGGACTCGGTGATCACCGTCGGATGCGGCAAGCCGTTCTCTTCGCAGGCGTCACCAATGGCCCAGATGATGTTATTCGCATACTCGTTCAGGCCGTAGTTGACCGAGCAGTCAGACTGGGAGCGGGTGCCCTCATAGTCCACGCCCAGGCCGCCACCCACGTCAAAGCACTCGATATTCACGCCCAGCTTGTGCAGCTCAACGTAGAAACGGGCCGATTCACGTACGCCGGTGGCGATATCGCGAATGTTCGCCATCTGCGAACCAAGGTGGAAGTGCAGAAGCTGAATGCTGTCGAGGCGTCCGCGCTCGCGGAGGATCTCCACCAGCTGTAGCACCTGCGTGGCCGCAAGGCCGAATTTGGATTTTTCGCCACCGGAGGACTGCCACTTGCCAGAGCCCTGGGACGCCAGACGCGCACGCACGCCGAGACGCGGCACCACGTTCAGACGCTCGGCCTCTTCCAGCACGATAGCCACTTCCGACATCTTCTCAATGACCAGATAGACCTTGTGGCCCATCTTCTCGCCGATCAGCGCCAGGCGAATGTATTCCCGGTCTTTATAGCCGTTACAGACGATAACGCTGCGGGTCATGCCGGCGTGCGCCAAGACCGCCATCAGCTCAGCCTTCGAACCGGCCTCCAGGCCCAGCGGCTCGCCGGAGTGGATCAGGGACTCAATGACGCGGCGGTGCTGGTTAACCTTAATCGGATAGACCAGAAAGTAGTCGCCTTTGTAGCCGTAGGACTCACGGGCGCGCTTGAACGCGGCGTTAATTGAGCGCAGACGGTGCTGTAGGATCTGTGGGAAGCAGAACAGCGCAGGCAGACGTTGCCCCTGGGCCTCGCGGGCTTTCACCAGCTGAGCGAGGTCAACGCGCGCGTCCGGTACGTCAGGATCCGGGCAGACGGTGATGTGGCCCAGCTCGTTGACGTCGTAGTAGTTATTGCCCCACCAGGCAATATTGTATGTGCGCAGCATTTTACTGGCTTCCTGGGAGCTCATCGCTACCTCCTGCATGGAACGTAGTACACCTTGTTCGCCCGCTGACGAAGGCGAAACTGAAGAGATGTCGTCAGACATAGCGAACCTCAAATTGTATTAGTAAGTGTAAAACAGTTGACTACTATCGCGTTCCGTAGAGGCGATAACAACCCATAAACAGCCCGGTTATCCAGCGTATTATGCTGAAGCGTGGACCGTGCGACCGGTTTCTTGTTCATATCATTGTAAAACACGTATCCGAACTCTGTATGACAAGGTTCGGCGAAACCACGAGAAAACTCCTGAATTAACAAGAGCGCCCTTGTTCAGGTGTCACCAGGCGTAACCGGCCCTGGAGTCCTGAGAAGCGCCGAAATGGGTATAACATCGGCAGGTTTGCAGAGTAGATTTGCGGGTAGCGGGAAATGCATGCACGCCAGAACGGCGCGGCAGATTTAGCGGCAAGCTAAGCAGTAAACTAAGCGATAAACAACGGTTCATTATTTGGTATCACCTCCACGCCAACCAGCTGGTTAGCGGCTGGTCAAGGCATACAAGCCGCGTGCGGCGTTTTATACCGATAACGGGGTGAAAAAGCAAAATAAAAAAGCCCCTTTTGCCGCGTGTGCAGAGAAAGTGACAGCATCGTTTTCACTCATAGTGCGATGAATATCAAAAAATGCTGGAAACGGGGTCAAGAAGTGACCTAAAATAGCCGTCCAGATGTTAATCCATCCATACCGATTAACCCTCAGACTTCCTGTGTCACTAACCTGCACGCCTCATAAAGGCCCATACAGGCACGGCGTCTGAGCTAACAAAATTTCCCCCAGGGTGAAGAGAACATGGCAAAACACCTTTTTACGTCCGAGTCCGTTTCCGAAGGGCATCCCGACAAAATTGCTGACCAGATTTCCGACGCGGTTCTGGATGCAATTCTTGAACAGGATCCAAAAGCACGCGTGGCGTGTGAAACCTACGTTAAAACCGGCATGGTTTTAGTCGGCGGTGAGATCACCACCAGCGCATGGGTTGATATCGAAGAGATCACCCGCAACACCGTGCGTGACATTGGCTATGTCCACTCGGATATGGGCTTTGACGCGAACTCCTGTGCGGTACTGAGCGCTATCGGTAAGCAGTCTCCGGATATCAACCAGGGCGTTGACCGTGCCGATCCGCTGGAGCAGGGTGCAGGCGACCAGGGCCTGATGTTTGGCTATGCCACTAACGAAACCGACGTGCTGATGCCAGCGCCGATCACCTACGCGCACCGTCTGGTACAGCGCCAGGCTGAAGTGCGTAAAAACGGTACCCTGCCGTGGCTGCGCCCGGATGCGAAGAGCCAGGTCACCTTCCAGTACGATGACGGCAAGATCGTTGGCATCGACGCGGTGGTGCTCTCTACCCAGCACGCTGAAGATATCGACCAGAAATCGCTGCAGGAAGGCGTGATGGAAGAGATCATCAAGCCGATCCTGCCGGCAGAGTGGCTGAACACCTCAACCAAATTCTTTATCAACCCGACCGGCCGCTTTGTTATCGGCGGCCCGATGGGTGACTGCGGCCTGACCGGCCGTAAAATCATCGTGGATACCTACGGCGGCATGGCCCGTCACGGCGGCGGTGCGTTCTCTGGTAAAGATCCGTCAAAGGTTGACCGCTCTGCGGCCTACGCGGCGCGCTACGTAGCGAAAAACATCGTTGCTGCTGGCCTGGCGGACCGCTGTGAAATTCAGGTCTCCTACGCCATCGGCGTGGCCGAGCCGACCTCTATCATGGTGGAAACCTTCGGCACCGAGAAGATCGCCTCTGAGCAGCTGACTCTGCTGGTACGCGAGTTCTTCGATCTGCGTCCGTATGGTCTGATCCAGATGCTGGACCTGCTGCACCCGATCTACAAAGAGACGGCCGCTTATGGTCACTTTGGTCGTGAACACTTCCCATGGGAAAAAACCGACAAAGCTGCCGTACTGCGTGAGGCCGCTGGCCTGAAATAAGCCAGACGCGCTCCCTCTCTCCCTCAGGCCAGCCTCGCGCTGGCCTTTTTTATACCGCTCTGTTGATAACGATTACACGCACTCATTGCGGGTCCATTTGCCCATATCAGGCAAAATGCGCTTCGCAGCGTGTTTGTTACATTATATTTCGGTATAGTCTGACTCCCTTTACACAAGATTACGCTACTATTCATTAACTCTATGATTTGTCTTGTTACTTTCTGGTGACAATCTTTGAGCCTAGTGTAACCGATTACACTGGTGTGATTGAGTTCACATCTTTTTACGCAGCTCTAACCTAACCTTTATACCGTTAAAATTGATAACCCAACTGGAGGGCGATATGCCTGACAATAAAAAATCGGGGCGCTCAAACAAGGCAATGACCTTCTTTGTCTGTTTTCTCGCCGCGCTGGCTGGACTGCTTTTCGGCCTTGATATCGGCGTTATTGCGGGCGCGCTGCCCTTTATCGCTGACGAGTTCCAAATTAGTTCACATATGCAAGAGTGGGTAGTGAGCTCCATGATGTTTGGTGCCGCTGTCGGTGCCGTCGGTAGTGGCTGGCTCTCCTTCAAGCTGGGCCGTAAAAAGAGCCTGATGATTGGCGCGATCCTCTTTGTGCTCGGCTCGCTCTTCTCAGCGGCTGCACCCAACGTTGAAGTGCTGATCCTCTCCCGCGTACTGCTGGGTCTGGCGGTCGGCGTGGCTTCCTACACTGCTCCGCTCTATCTCTCTGAAATCGCCCCGGAGAAGATCCGCGGCAGTATGATTTCGATGTACCAGCTGATGATCACCATCGGTATCCTGGGTGCCTACCTCTCTGATACCGCCTTTAGCTACAGCGGCGCATGGCGCTGGATGCTCGGCGTGATCATCATTCCGGCCATTCTGCTGCTGATTGGCGTCTTCTTCCTGCCGGATAGCCCGCGCTGGTTTGCTGCCAAACGCCGCTTCCACGATGCCGAGCGCGTGCTGCTGCGCCTGCGTGATACCAGCGCTGAAGCCAGGCACGAGCTGGATGAGATCCGCGAAAGCTTAAAGGTAAAACAGAGTGGCTGGGCGCTGTTTAAAGAGAACAGCAACTTCCGCCGCGCAGTATTCCTTGGCGTGCTGTTGCAGGTGATGCAGCAGTTCACCGGGATGAACGTCATCATGTATTACGCGCCGAAGATCTTTGAGCTGGCGGGTTACACCAATACCACCGAGCAGATGTGGGGTACGGTTATCGTTGGCCTGACCAACGTGCTGGCGACCTTTATCGCTATCGGACTGGTGGACCGCTGGGGCCGTAAGCCGACGCTGGTGCTGGGCTTCCTGGTGATGGCTGCCGGTATGGGTATTCTGGGCACCATGATGCACATCGGTATTCACTCGCCTACGGCACAGTACTTTGCCGTCGCGATGCTGCTGATGTTTATCATTGGTTTCGCCATGAGCGCCGGTCCGCTGATCTGGGTACTGTGCTCTGAGATCCAGCCGCTGAAAGGGCGTGATTTCGGTATCACCTGCTCTACCGCGACCAACTGGATTGCCAACATGATCGTCGGCGCGACCTTCCTGACCATGCTTAATTCGCTGGGCAACGCCAACACCTTCTGGGTCTACGGTGGACTGAACGTACTGTTCATTATCCTGACCCTGTGGCTGGTACCTGAAACCAAGCACGTCTCGCTGGAACACATCGAGCGTAACTTGATGAAAGGACGTAAGCTGCGCGAGATTGGCGCAAGCAACTAACCTGATGAGCTTCCTCTCGCCTGAGAGGAAGCTTTTTTACCTCACCCGCCGTTATTAACTTCCCCGATACGTTGAGTAGCCATACGGGCTTAACAGCAACGGAACGTGGTAGTGCTCATCTGTTTTGCTGATGTGGAATTCAACCGGGATCTCCGGGAAAAAACTCTCCTGCTTTTTGCTGTCAAACCAGGGCTTGGTTTTAAACGTCACGCGGTAATCACCCGGTTTCGCTTCCTGCTCCGGCCACAGCGCTTTAATTCGACCATCTTTGTCGGTATAGCCGCTATTAAGCTTTTGCCACCCGTCGCTGTTTTTCTGCTCCAGTACCACCTCAACGTTAGAGGCAGGTTTACCGCTTTGCTCATCGAGAATGTGCACGCTCAGAATATTGCTGGCCGCTGCCATTGCAAGAGGGGATGCGGAAATAACAGCGAGCAGCGCTGCGCTCAGGATATACTTTTTCATGTGTTGCTCCAGTTCAAGTAGGTACCTGAAATGTATATGACCCGCGCGCGGTTAACCTGACACCAGGATTACATTTCCGTCATCTTTGATGATATTTTTACCCGCTGACGGCCGCTTATGACATAGTGAATCCATGAAGATTCTACTTATTGAAGATAATCAAAAAACCAG
Organism: Pseudescherichia sp. AS216; assembly: GCF_037152055.1. Taxonomy (NCBI): domain Bacteria; kingdom Pseudomonadati; phylum Pseudomonadota; class Gammaproteobacteria; order Enterobacterales; family Enterobacteriaceae; genus Pseudescherichia; species Pseudescherichia sp. AS216. The sequence goes on from NZ_JBBCMV010000002.1 coordinate 406,178, forward strand.
CGACTGGGTCAGTCAGGGACTGACCGAGGCGGGCTATGTCGTGGATACGGTAAGCGACGGCAGAGATGGGTTACGCCTCGCGCTGCATGAGCCCTATTCGCTGATTATTCTGGATATTATGCTGCCGGGCCTGGATGGCTGGCAGGTTCTTAAAGCGATAAGAACGGCGCATCAAACCCCGGTTATTTGCCTTACCGCGCGGGATGCGGTCGAGGACAGAGTCAAAGGGCTGGAGTTGGGAGCCAATGATTATCTGGTTAAACCCTTCTCCTTTGCTGAGCTGTTAGCCAGGGTGCGTGCCCAGCTGCGAAATAATCCCGTTGCCCATACGCATTTGAAATCAAACGGGCTGGAGATGGACTCCGTTAAGCAAAGCGTCTCCCGTGATGGAAAAACGATCGTCCTGACCCGCAAGGAGTTTCTCCTGCTATGGCTGCTGGTCTCCAGGGCCGGCGAAATTATTCCCCGCGCGGTGATTGCCAGCGAGGTATGGGGAATTAATTTTGACAGTGAAACCAACACGGTTGATGTCGCGATTCGCCGCCTGCGGGCAAAAGTTGACGATCCTTTTGCGACTAAATTGATCAGCACCGTCAGAGGTATGGGCTATAGATTCGGGGCAGATGAAAACAGTGAAACCTGAGTTATCAATGACGTTACGCCTGACGTTGTCATTTGTACTGGTGATGGCGTTAGCCTGCACCGGCGTAAGCTGGACGTTATATCGGGCGTTAAGCCACGAATTAACGTGGCGGGATGATATCACGCTGGTTAACCGCGCCGAGCAGATCAGGCAGCTGTTATTGGATGGTGCCAAAGCCGAAAATCTACCGCTCTATTTTAACCGGATGATGGATACCCGTCAGGATATTCTGCTCATCCACTCCCCCGACGCGCGGAGTATTTCCGTCAATCATACGGGCGTGGATCCGTCCCTGCTGGACGCCCTACCCTCGCTGAACAAGCCTGATTTAGCGACGATCGCCAAACGCGATATCGCCGGCACGCAGCTTTCAGCGGTGCGGATCGCCGCGCTCAGCTATGACCAGCCCGTGACCATTACCGTCGCCAGGCTCGCGTCAGAGCGTCAATATATGCTTGAACAGTATCGCGATAACAGCATCATGATTTGCATCATCGCTATTCTGCTCTGCTCGGCATTAAGCCCGCTCTTGATCAGGAACGGTCTGAAAGCTATTCACGCGCTGAGCCGGTTAACGGCGAATATAGACAGTCGCGGACTTAGCCAGCCTCTGGATGAAAAAACCCTGCCCATTGAACTGAAACCCTTGGGTAGCGCGTTAAATATTATGCGTCAGAAGCTGGATGATGATTTTACCCGGCTCAATCAGTTTGCTGACGATCTGGCCCATGAATTACGTACGCCGGTCAATATTCTGCTTGGCCATAACCAGGTCGTCCTGAACAAAGAGCGCACCATTGATGAATACCAGCAGGCGCTGGCGAATAATATTGAAGAGCTGGAGGGGCTTTCCCGCTTAACTGAAAATATTCTTTTCCTCGCCCGCGCCGAGCATAATAATATCCTGCTCAAAAAAGAGGCGGTTTCGTCTGCTGAGGCGATAGGTAATCTGATCGATTTCCTGGAGTATGAGGCCGACGAAAAAAATATCACCTTCGTCACCGCATGCGAGGGCACGCTTCAGGCCGATCGGATCCTGCTCCAGCGCGTACTGTTAAACCTGCTCAGCAATGCGGTAAGGTACTCCCCGGAAAATGCGCTGATCCACATAAATACGTGGATGAAAAACGGCGAAACGGTTATTGAAGTGATTAATCCAGGCGCCGAGCTGGAGGCACCCGACAAGCTATTTAACCGTTTCTGGCGAGGCGATAACGCCCGGCACTCCTCCGGCTATGGATTGGGGTTATCCATGGTGAAAGCGATTATGGAGTTGCACGGAGGCTCAGCAGACTACCGCTTTGCCGATGGAGAGCATATCTTCTCCCTGCGTTTTCCTGTCTGAGCAGCGGGTGCTGTTGCAGCCGCTTTTTTTAGCGATTATCCTCTGACGTTATGAAAACACCCCGCATCCCCATCGCCCTCCAGCAGGCTGTTATGCGCAGCCTGCGGGACAAGCTTGCCCAGGCCAACCGCTACCTTGAACGTCACTATCCGGAACCCACGCTGGTCTATCAGCAGCGCGGCGCGGCGGCGGGTACGGCCTGGCTTGCCAGCTATGAGATCCGCCTGAATCCGGTGCTGCTGCTGGAGAACCAGCAGGCGTTTATTGACGAAGTTGTCCCGCACGAGCTGGCACACCTGCTGGTGTGGAAGCATTTTGGCCGCGTTGCGCCACACGGCAAAGAGTGGAAGTGGATGATGGAGAGCGTGCTCGGCGTCCCCGCCCGCCGCACCCATCAGTTTGAGCTGGCCTCGGTACAGCGTAATACGTGGCCCTACCGCTGCGCCTGCCAGCAGCATCAGCTGACCGTGCGCCGCCACAACCGCATCCTGCGCGGTGAAGCGGTCTACCGCTGCGTCCACTGCGGCGAGCCGCTGGTTGCCGAACCGGCCTCAGCCTGAACAAGCAAACGCTTTTGTGAACTGACTGATTGCATCTGAGAACCGCATTCGCTAGGGTGCGACGATCTTTTGTAATGGAGTTTGTCATGTCCCGCCCCTATCTTCTCACCCTTACCCTGCTGGCAGCGAGCCTCTCCCACTCTGCGCTGGCTGAGGGTATTCACAGTTTCGCCCAAGCCAAGGCGGCAGGCGTAAAAATCAACGCCGACGCGCCGGGGGACTTCTACTGCGGCTGCACCATTATCTGGCAAGGCAAGAAAGGCGTGGTCGATCTCGCCTCCTGCGGCTATAAGGTGCGTAAAAATGCCAACCGCGCCAGCCGTATTGAGTGGGAGCACGTCGTGCCCGCCTGGCAGTTCGGCCACCAGCGCCAGTGCTGGCAGGACGGCGGACGTAAAAACTGTGCGAAAGATCCGGTCTATCGCCAGATGGAGAGCGACATGCATAACCTGCAGCCCGCCGTCGGCGAGGTCAACGGCGATCGCGGCAACTTTATGTACAGCCAGTGGAACGGCGGCGAGGGACAGTACGGCCAGTGCGACATGAAGGTCGACTTCAAAGAGAAGCTGGCTGAACCGCCTGCTCGCGCTCGCGGGGCCATCGCCCGCATCTACTTCTATATGCGCGATCGCTATTCGCTGTCGCTCTCCCGCCAGCAAACGCAGCTGTTTGAGGCCTGGAACAAGATCTATCCCGTCACGCCCTGGGAGTGCGAGCGCGACAGGCGAATCAACAAGGTGCAGGGTAATGCGAATCCCTACGTGCAGCGCGCTTGTCAGGGGTGAAAGAGCTAACCTACACTAGCGGCATCTTGTTAACCGTGCGGCAGCCTTGCCGCACTCTCTATCCCGGACGATGTTTTCATGCGTAAACCCCGCATTTATCACCCTGAACTCCTCACCGTTGGCCAGCAGGTTGCGCTAAGCGACGATGCGGCCAATCACGTCGGTCGCGTGCTGCGCATGGGCGCAGGCCAGCCTCTGCAGCTCTTTGACGGCAGCAACCAGCTTTTTGAGGCGGAGATCGTGCGCGCCGATAAGAAAAGCGTGGTGGTGAGCCTCATCGCCGGTGAAACCGACGATCGCGAGTCGCCGCTGCATATTCATCTCGGCCAAGTGATGTCCCGGGGCGAAAAGATGGAATTCACCATCCAGAAATCGATCGAACTGGGTGTAAGCCTCATTACGCCACTTTTTTCTGAGCGCTGCGGGGTTAAACTGGATCCTGAACGCCTGAACAAGAAGATCCAGCAGTGGCAGAAAATTGCTATTGCTGCCTGCGAGCAGTGTGGCCGCAACCGGATCCCGGAGATACGTCCGGCTATGGATCTGGAAGCCTGGTGCGCCGAGCCTGATGAGGGGCTAAAGCTGAATCTGCATCCGCGCGCCAGCGCCAGCATCAATACGCTGCCGCTGCCGGTTGAGCGCGTGCGGCTGCTGATTGGCCCGGAAGGCGGCCTGACGGCGAACGAGATCGCCATGACCGCAGACTATCAGTTTACTGATATCCTGTTAGGACCACGCGTTTTGCGCACTGAAACCACCGCGCTCACCGCCATTACCGCACTTCAGGTGCGTTTCGGTGACTTGGGGTAAGACTGGCTACAGGTTTAAACGGAGAAAGCGAATGATTAAGCTCGGCATTGTGATGGATCCCATCGCAGGCATTAACATCAAAAAAGACTCCAGCTTTGCCATGCTGCTGGAAGCCCAGCGTCGTGGCTATGAGCTGCACTATATGGAGATGGCGGATCTCTATCTGATCAACGGCCAGGCCCGGGCTCGCACGCGCACCCTGAGCGTAGAGCAGAACTATGACCAGTGGTATACGTTCAACGGCGAGCAGGATATCGAGCTGGCCGATCTTGACGTCGTGCTGATGCGTAAGGATCCGCCGTTTGATACCGAATTTGTCTACGCCACCTATATTCTGGAGCGCGCGGAAGAGAAAGGCACGCTGATTGTCAACAAGCCTCAGAGCCTGCGCGACTGCAACGAGAAGCTGTTCACCGCCTGGTTCCCGGAGCTGACTCCGGAAACGCTGGTGACCCGCAACAAGGCGCAGCTTAAGGCGTTCTGGCAGAAGCACAGCGACATCATTCTGAAACCGCTGGACGGCATGGGCGGCGCGTCGATTTTCCGCGTGAAAGAGGGCGATCCTAACCTCGGCGTGATCGCTGAAACGCTGACCGAGCACGGCACCCGCTACTGCATGGCGCAGAACTATCTGCCGGCGATCAAAGACGGCGACAAGCGCGTGCTGGTTGTCGACGGCGAACCCGTTCCCTACTGCCTGGCGCGTATTCCGCAGGGCGGCGAAACCCGTGGCAATCTGGCCGCCGGGGGACGCGGTGAACCACGTCCATTAACCGACAGCGACTGGGATATCGCCCGCCGCGTTGCCCCTACCCTGAAAGCCAAAGGGCTGATCTTTGTAGGTCTGGATATCATCGGCGATCGCCTGACGGAGATTAACGTCACCAGCCCGACCTGCATTCGTGAAATCGAAGCAGAGTTCCCGGTCTCCATTACCGGTATGCTGATGGACGCGATTGAAAAGCGTCTCGGCAACTAAATTCAGCCCGCCCGTAACGGCCTGTTTGCAGGTGAAAGACCCGGATTTGCGATCCGCAGGGATAGCAAAGCGGGGGCTTTCACCGCATACTGGGTACTTGTTGCTTTTTGAACCAGGAACAGAACCTCTGACAATGAATTTACAGCATCACTTTCTGATTGCCATGCCTGCTCTCCAGGATCCCTTTTTCCGCCGTGCCGTGGTCTATATCTGCGAATATAACGAAGATGGCGCGATGGGGATCATCATCAATAAGCCGCTGGAGAACCTGAAGGTCGAAGGGGTACTGGACAAGCTCAAAATCAAGCCCGAAGGGCGTAATCCGGCGATCCGTCTGGATAAGCCGGTGCTGCTTGGCGGCCCGCTGGCAGAAGATCGCGGCTTTATCCTGCATACGCCGCCGGCAAAATTCTCCTCAAGTATTCGCATCTCGGATAACACGGTGATCACCACCTCCCGGGACGTGCTGGAGACACTCGGCACCGACGAGCAGCCCGCCGACGTGCTGGTGGCCCTCGGCTACTCCTCGTGGGAGAAAGGCCAGCTTGAGCAGGAGATCCTCGACAACGCCTGGCTCACCGCTCCGGCAGACCAGAATATCCTGTTCAAAACGCCTATCGCCGACCGCTGGCGCGATGCGGCAAAGCTGATCGGCATTGATATCTCCACCATGCCCGGCGTGGCGGGACACGCCTGATGAGCGGGACTCTGTTAGCCTTTGATTTCGGCACCAAAAGCATCGGCGTGGCGATCGGCCAACGCATTACCGGCACCGCCCGTCCGCTGACGGCGCTGAAGGCGCAAAACGGCACCCCGGACTGGAACCTGATTGAGCGTCTGCTTAAAGAGTGGCAGCCGGATGAAGTCGTGGTCGGTCTGCCGCTGAACATGGACGGCAGCGAACAGCTCCTGACCGCCCGGGCGCGCAACTTTGCCAATAAGATCCACGGCCGCTTCGGGGTCCGCGTTGCCCTGCACGACGAGCGCCTGAGCACCGTTGAGGCGCGTTCAGGACTCTTCGCCCACGGTGGCTTCCGGGCGCTGAACAAAGGCAGCGTTGACTCCGCCTCGGCGGTGATCATTCTCGAAAGCTACTTCGAACAGCACGTCTGATCTCAGCCCTTCTCTGCCAGCCGCCCGGCGGCGACCCGCTGCTGGTGGCTCTGGCTGAAGGTCTGCATCCCCGCCAGCTGTCCGGTCTGCATCAGGCCCGGAAGCTGGTGGGTTTTGCCATCGCGGATCAGGTTCGCCACCGCCGGGGTGTTGACCAGCAGCTCAAACAGCGCTACGCGTCCGCCCTGCTTATCGACTTCCAGCTTTTGCGCCAGCACCGCCTGCAGGCTGCCCGCCAGCTGGCTACGCACCCAGGCTTTCTCCTCCGCCGGGAAAGTATCGATCAGCCGCTCTACCGCCTGGGCCGCCCCCCGAGTGTGCAGCGTAGCCAACACCAGATGCCCGGTCTCGGCAGCGGTCAGCGCCAGACGAATGGTCTCGCTGTCCCGCAGCTCGCCGATTAAAATGACGTCCGGATCTTCACGCAGCGCGGCGCGCAGGCCGTCAGCAAACGACGGGCAGTGCTGGCCTATCTCCCGCTGCTCGATCAGGCACTGCGCCCCCTGATGAACAAACTCCACCGGATCCTCCAGGGTGAGAATGTGCCCTGCCAGGCGGTGGTTGAGATAGTCTACCATCCCCGCAAGGGTCGTGGATTTACCGCTGCCGGTTGCGCCGGTGACCAGCACCAGCCCGCTGTCACAGGCCAGGATCTGCTCCAGCGCTGGCGGCGTATCCAAAGCGTAGAGCTTCGGACACGTAGTGGGCAGCAGGCGCAGCGCCAGGGAAATACCGTGATGGTGCATAAAGGCGCTGGCCCGCAGCCGCTGCTGACTCGCCAGCGCAAGGGCAAAGTCTACCTGCCGGTTGGCCCACCACTCCCCCTGCTGCTCGTCCGTCAGGGTGTCGCGGAGGATCGCCTCGATATCCGGCGGCGGAAACGGGGCATCTTCAAGCTTACCCTGCCTGCGCCAGCGCGGCGGCCAGGCGCTGCACAGGTGTAGATCCGAAACGTTATGCTTTACACTAAGGGCCACTATGTCTTCCATATCCATGATTAAGCCTCCGGAAAAGATGAACGATATCGCGCATAACCTGGCACAGGTCCGGGACAAAATCTCAGCCGCTGCGCTGCGCTGCGGCCGTGCTTCAGAAGATGTTGCTCTGCTTGCAGTCAGCAAAACCAAACCTGCGAGCGCCGTCGCAGAGGCTATCGACGCCGGACAGCGCGCGTTTGGTGAAAACTATGTTCAGGAGGGGGTGGATAAAATTCGCCACTTCCAGGAGCAGGGCGTAACGGGGCTGCAATGGCACTTTATTGGTCCCTTGCAGTCCAACAAAAGCCGCCTCGTGGCAGAGCATTTTGACTGGTGCCATACCGTCGATCGCCTGCGTATCGCCAGCCGTCTGAGCGACCAGCGCCCCGCAGGAATGCCGCCGCTTAACATCCTGATTCAAATCAATATTAGCGATGAAGAGAGCAAGTCCGGTATTCCCCTTGCTGAGCTGGATGCCCTCGCCGCCCAGGTCGCTGACCTGCCGGGCGTCTGCCTGCGCGGGCTGATGGCAATCCCCGCCCCTGTGTCAAATTATGAAAGGCAGTTTGCGGTGGCACAGCAAATGGCTGTAGCATTTGACGCGCTTAAATTGCGCTACCCAACGGTAGATACGCTCTCTCTGGGGATGAGCGACGATATGGAAGCCGCCATCGCGGCGGGCAGCACCCTGGTACGCATCGGCACCGCCATATTTGGTGCCCGTGACTATACAAAAAATTAAGGAAAACTGAGGAACGCCATGAAGACGTTGACTTTCCTGCTCTCAACGGTAATTGAGCTTTATACGATGGTGCTGCTGTTACGGGTCTGGATGCAGTGGGCCCGCGTAGATTTTTATAACCCGTTCTCACAGTTTATCGTGAAGATCACCCAGCCGGTGGTAGGGCCGCTGCGCCGCATTATCCCGGCGATGGGCCCCCTCGACAGCGCCTCGCTGCTGCTGACGTTTGTGCTGTGCGTGCTTAAGGCTATCGTGCTGTTTATGGTGGTGACCTTCCAGCCGATTATCTGGATTGCTGCCGTACTGATCCTGCTGAAAACCATCGGCCAGCTGATCTTCTGGGTGCTGCTGCTGATGGCCATCATGAGCTGGGTCAGCCAGGGCCGCAGCCCGGTTGAGTTTGTGCTGATGCAGCTCGCCGAGCCGCTGCTGCGCCCTATCCGCCGACTGCTGCCGTCCATGGGCGGGATCGACTTCTCGCCGATGATCCTGGTACTGCTGCTCTATGTCATCAACATGGGCATTGCCGAGCTGTTGCAGGGTACCGGAAATATGCTGCTGCCGGGGCTGTGGATGGCGCTGTAAGCGCCAGCGGTCGCGGTTTACACGAATCAGGATGTAACTATGCAAAAAGTTGTTCTTGCCACCGGCAACGCCGGTAAAGTGCGCGAGCTGGCCTCGCTGCTCAACGATTTTGGTCTCGACGTGGTGGCGCAAACCGAGCTGGGCGTGGAGTCCGCCGACGAAACCGGCCTGACCTTTATCGAGAACGCCATTATTAAAGCGCGCCATGCTGCGCAGGTTACCGGCCTGCCGGCGATTGCCGACGACTCCGGGCTGGCGGTTGACGCCCTCGGTGGCGCGCCGGGGATCTACTCCGCGCGCTTTGCTGGCGTAGATGCAACCGACCAGCAGAATCTGGAGAAGCTGCTGGTCGAGCTGCAGGACGTGCCGGACGGTGAGCGCCAGGCCCAGTTTCACTGTGTGCTAGTCTATATGCGCCACGCCGACGATCCGACCCCGCTGGTGTGCCACGGCAGCTGGCAGGGCACCATCGCCCGTGCGCCTGCGGGCAGCGGCGGCTTTGGCTACGATCCTATCTTCGTTGTGCCAGAGGCAGGTAAAACCGCTGCCGAGCTGAGCGCTGACGAGAAGCGCGCCGTCTCTCACCGGGGACAGGCGCTGAAACTGTTACTGGAAGCCCTGCGTAATGGCTGATTTGCCACCTCTGAGCCTTTACATCCATATCCCCTGGTGCGTGCAGAAGTGTCCCTACTGCGACTTCAACTCGCACGCGCTAAAGGGCGAAGTTCCCCATGATGACTACGTTCAGCATCTGCTGAGCGATCTTGACGCTGATGCGCCCTGGGCGCAGGGGCGTGAGGTGAAGACGATCTTTATCGGCGGCGGGACGCCGAGCCTGCTCTCAGGCCCGGCAATGCAAACCCTGCTCGACGGCGTGCGGGCGCGTCTCAATCTGGCCGCTGACGCCGAGATCACCATGGAGGCCAACCCCGGTACAGTGGAGGCCGACCGCTTTGTCGACTACCAGCGGGCGGGCGTTAACCGCATCTCCATTGGTGTGCAGAGCTTTAGCGAAGCCAAGCTGACGCGGCTGGGGCGTATCCACGGTCCGGAGGAGGCGAAGCGCGCTGCCCGGCTGGCAACGGGTCTGGGGCTGCGCAGTTTTAACCTCGATCTGATGCACGGCCTGCCGGATCAGACGCTGGAAGAGGCGCTGGACGATCTGCGTCAGGCTATCGATCTGAACCCGCCGCATCTCTCCTGGTATCAGCTGACCATTGAGCCGGGCACGCTGTTTGGCTCCCGGCCGCCGGTGCTGCCGGATGACGACTCGCTGTGGGAGATCTTCGAGCAAGGACACCAGCTGCTGACGGCGGCAGGCTATCAGCAGTATGAGACCTCGGCCTATGCGAAGCCGGGCTACCAGTGTCAGCATAACCTGAACTACTGGCGCTTCGGGGACTATCTCGGTATTGGCTGCGGCGCACACGGCAAGGTGACCTTCCCGAATGGGCGGATCCTGCGCACCGCCAAAACGCGCCATCCGCGGGGTTATATGCAGGGAACCTATCGCGACCGGCAGCATGAGGTCGAGACCGCTGACAAGCCGTTTGAGTTCTTTATGAACCGCTTCCGTCTGCTGGAGGCTGCGCCACGGGCGGAGTTTACCCGCTATACCGGGCTGGATGAGTCTGCGATCCGCCCGCAGATCGAACGTGCCCTGGCGCTCAACTACGTAACCGAGTCCGCTGAGGCGTGGCAGATAACAGAGCACGGCAAGCTGTTTTTGAACTCGCTGCTGGAGCTGTTTCTCGCTGAATAGCCTGTGTGAGCTCGTACTGACATCAGCACGAGCTCACCGGCGAGCCGGGTTACTTAAAACCCTTCTGCTCTTTGATCAGCTCGTACGCTTTCTGAATATCCTGCGCTTTCTGCTTCGCAACTTCCATCATCTCCGGCGGTAACCCTTTTGCCACCAGCTTATCCGGATGGTGCTCGCTCATCAGCTTGCGGTAGGCGCGCTTGATGGTGGTAGCGTCATCGGTGGGCTTCACGCCCAGCACGTTGCAGGCATCCTCGAGGGTCGGCCCGCGTTGAGCCTGCTGCCAGCCGCCGTTTGACTGCTGCTGTCCGTTAAAGCCGCCGCCAAACTGCGCCCCACCCTGCATCATGCGCAGGAACTGGTCGAACTGGACGCGGGAGATCCCCAGCTCCTCGGCAATGACGTACAGCACCGCACGCTCATTTGGATGCAGCGAACCGTCAGCGAACGCCGCCTGGATCTGAATTTCCAGAAACATCCTAATCAGATCAAAGCGGCCAAAACAGACGCTGCGGAACTGACGCATCTTTTCCCGCAGCGGATAGTTATCGGTTTTGCCGACGCGAAACGCCTGCTGGGCTAAGGCACGTGAATCGCCGTGCAGGTTGAGCCGGTCCATAAACAGGCTTGCCACCTGAATATCCGCCTCGGTAACGCGCCCCTTGGATTTGGTTAGATGCCCCATCACCTCAAAGGTGGTGGCGAAAAAGAGCGTCTGACGCTCGCGCTGGTTGGCAAAAAACGCCATTTTACGGCCGCGCGCCTTGTCAAACATGTGCCCAATGAGTAAGCCGAGGACCACGCCCCAGAAACCGCCGCCCATCATTAATGCGATGGCGACGCCAATCACTTTTCCCCAATACTGCATATACTCCCCAAATGGTCATGCCGTCGGCTAAGATTTGCATTATCATACCCGTCATTCTATGCCGTGCACAGGCACAGCCTTCTCTACCAGGCTCGAAAGCGGGCAGGATTAACACTAGCGCTGTGCAGGTGAGTAAGTTAGTCTCTGAGCGCTTGCAAGCTGAAAAGCCACTGATGACGGAACAACAAATACAACGTATGAAAAAACGTATTCCCACCCTTCTGGCCACAATGATTGGCTCAGCCCTGTACAGTCAGCAGGGGCTGGCGGCCGATCTCGCCTCGCAATGTCTGCTGGGCGTCCCGAGCTATAACCGTCCTCTGGTAGAGGGCGAAACGAATAAGCTGCCCGTCACCATTAACGCCGATAACGCGAAGGGTGACTATCCTGAAGATGCCGTATTTACCGGCAACGTCGATGTTCAACAGGGTAATAGCCGTCTGCAGGCGGACGAGATGCAGCTTCACCAGCAGCAGCCGGAGGGCCAGACCGCGCCGGTCCGTACCGTCGATGCGCTGGGCAACGTGCACTATGATGATAACCAGGTGATCCTGAAAGGGCCAAAAGCCTGGGCTAACCTGAATACCAAAGACACCAACGTCTGGAACGGCGACTACCAGTTGGTCGGACGCCAGGGCCGCGGCACCGCTGACCTGATGAAGCAGCGCGGTGAGAACCGCTATACCATTCTGGATAACGGAACCTTTACCTCCTGTCTGCCGGGGTCAAACACCTGGAGCGTGGTGGGTAGCGAAGTGATTCAGGATCGCGAGGAGCAGGTCGCCGAGATCTGGAACGCACGCTTTAAGCTGGGTCCGGTACCGGTGTTCTACAGCCCCTATCTGCAGCTGCCAATTGGCGACAAGCGCCGCTCAGGCTTCCTGATCCCGAACGCCAGATACAGCTCCAAGAACTACTTTGAGTTTACGCTGCCGTACTACTGGAACATTGCGCCGAACTTCGATGCCACCATTACGCCGCACTATATGGACAAACGGGGCAGCATTCAGTGGCAGAACGAATTCCGCTACCTGACCCAGGCAGGCGCAGGCCTGATGGAGTTCGACTACCTGCCGTCGGATGATGTTTATCAAAACGATTATCCAACCGAAACCGATAAGCACCGCTGGCTCTTCTACTGGCAGCATGGTGGGGTGATGGATCAGGTATGGCGCTTCAACGTCGACTATACCAAGGTCAGCGATCCGCACTATTTTAACGATTTTACGTCGACCTACGGCTCCAGCACCGACGGTTACGCCACGCAGAAATTTAGCGTTGGCTACGCACTGGAAAACTTTGATGCCACGGTGACCACCAAGCAGTTCCAGGTATTTGATACGCGAAACAGTAACTCTTATGCTGCAGAACCGCAGCTGGATGTGAACTACTATCACAACGACGTTGGGCCGTTTGATACCCACGTTTATGCCCAGGCGGTTCACTTTGTTAATACCAACTCGGATCTGCCGGAAGCAACGCGCTTACATCTGGAGCCGACAATTGATCTGCCGCTCTCTAACCAATGGGGCAGCATCAATACTGAAGCAAAACTGCTGGCGACTCACTACCAGCAGAAAAAGCTCGACTACTTTAACCAGGTGAGCAACACCGACTATAAAGAGTCGGTGAGCCGTGTGATGCCCCAATTTAAGGTTGACGGTAAACTGGTATTTGAGCGTGATATGAACTGGATGGAAGGTTACAGCCAGACGCTGGAACCGCGCGCGCAGTATCTCTACGTTCCCTACCGCGACCAGAGCCATATCAATAACTACGACTCATCCCTGCTACAGTTTGATTACGGCGGCCTGTTCCGCGACAGAACCTACGGCGGCCTCGACCGTATCGCATCAGCGAACCAGGTCACAACCGGGATCACGTCACGCGTTTATGATCAACAATCGGTTGAACGTTTTAACATTTCCGTGGGTCAAATCTACTACTTCACCGAGTCTCACACCGGTGATAAAAACATGACCTGGGAAAATAACGACCAAACAGGTTCAGTTGTATGGGCAGGCGATACCTATTGGCGCATGAGCGAGCGCTGGGGCCTGCGCGGCGGTGTTCAGTACGATAACCGCCTTGATAGCGTAGCAAACGGTAATGGCACGCTGGAGTACCGCCGTGATGCGGACAGAATGGTGCAGTTGAGCTACCGCTACGCCAGTGCGGAATATATCCAGGCCACATTGCCTAACTACGCGTATGCCGATCAGAGCAAGGACGGCATCTCGCAGGTGGGCGGTGTTGCAAGCTGGCCAATCGCAGATCGCTGGTCGATTGTGGGTGCCTACTATTACGACACCAAGCAGAACAAACCTGCGGACCAGATGCTTGGTTTGCAGTACAACTCTTGCTGCTACGCTATCCGCTTCGGTTACGAACGTAAGCTTAACGGGTGGGAAGACCAGAACAACCAAAGCATCTACGACAACGTCGTCGGCTTTAACATCGAGCTGCGTGGTCTGAGCTCGAACTACGGGCTGGGCACTCAGCAGATGCTGCGTTCGAATATTCTGCCTTACAGTAGCTCTTTATAATGTAGTCGCTTATTTGTGAAGTAGATGAGTTATGAAGTTGATTTGCCACGTAATCCGCATTGCGGTTAATTGAAATGGAAAAAGTATGAAGAACTGGAAAACGCTGCTTCTCGGTATCGCCATGGTTGCGAATACCAGTTTCGCCGCGCCGCAGGTTGTCGATAAGGTCGCTGCCGTCGTGAATAACGGCGTTGTACTGGAAAGCGACGTTGATGGTTTGATGAAATCCGTAAAGCTTAACGCCGGACAGGCGGGCCAGCAGCTTCCTGATGACGCCACGCTGCGTCATCAGATCCTGGAGCGGCTGATCATGGATCAAATCATTCTGCAGATGGGCACCAAAATGGGTGTCAAAGTCACCGATGAGCAGCTCGATCAGGCTATCGCCAATATCGCCAAGCAGAACAACATGTCGCTGGATCAGATGCGTAGCCGTCTGGCCTATGACGGTATGGATTACAACACCTACCGCAGCCAGATCCGCAAGGAGATGCTGATTTCCGAGGTGCGTAACAACGAGGTGCGTCGTCGCATCACCGTTCTGCCGCAGGAGGTTGACTCGCTTGCCCAGCAGGTAGGTAACCAGAACGACGCCAGCACTGAGCTGAATCTGAGCCACATTCTTATTCCGCTGCCGGAAAATCCTACCTCCGATCAGGTTAACGAGGCGGAGAGCCAGGCACGCTCGATCGTTGAGCAGGCCCGCGGCGGAGATGACTTTGGCAAGCTGGCGATCACCTACTCGGCCGATCCACAGGCGCTGAAAGGCGGCGAGATGGGCTGGGGCCGCATTCAGGAGCTGCCGTCTATCTTTGCTCAAGCGCTGAGCACGGCGAAAAAAGGCGACATCGTTGGGCCGATCCGTTCCGGTGTAGGCTTCCACATTCTGAAGGTTAACGATCTGCGCGGCCAGAGCAAAAGCGTCTCCGTGACGGAAGTTCACGCTCGCCATATTCTGCTGAAGCCGTCGCCGATCATGACCGATGATCAGGCTCGCCTGAAGCTGGAGCAAATTGCAGCGGACATTAAGAGTGGCAAAACCAGCTTTGCCGCGGCAGCGAAGTCCTTCTCCCAGGATCCCGGCTCGGCTAACCAGGGCGGCGATCTCGGCTGGGCAGCAGCAGATATCTTCGATCCGGCTTTCCGCGATGCGCTGATGAAGCTGAACAAAGGCCAGATGAGCGCGCCGGTTCACTCCTCGTTTGGCTGGCACCTGATTGAACTGCTGGACACGCGTAACGTCGATAAAACCGACGCCGCGCAGAAGGATCGTGCCTACCGCATGCTGATGAACCGCAAATTCTCTGAAGAAGCGGCCAGCTGGATGCAGGAGCAGCGCGCCAGCGCCTACGTGAAGATCCTGAGCAACTAATGAACGTTCAGCGCATCGTTATCACTCCCGGCGAACCCGCCGGGATTGGTCCGGAGCTGGTCGTCCAGCTGGCCCAGCGCGACTGGCCAATGGAGCTGGTGATCTGCGCCGACCCGCAGCTTTTAGCCGACCGGGCGTTAATGCTCGGTCTGCCGCTGACGCTCCTCCCCTACGATGCCAACCTGCCCGCGCAGCCGCAGCAGGCCCGCACCCTAACGGTGCTGCCCGTTGCTCTGCACGCGCAGGTTGTTCCAGGCCAGCTTAGCGTGGCTAACGGTAGCTACGTTGTTGATACCTTGGCCCGCGCCTGCGACGGCTGCCTGAGCGGCGAATTTGCTGCGCTGGTGACTGGCCCGGTGCACAAAGGGGTGATTAACGATGCTGGCGTGCCCTTTACCGGGCACACCGAGTTTTTTGAAGCGCGCTCCGGCACCGCCAAAGTGGTGATGATGCTGGCAACCGAGGCGCTGCGCGTGGCGCTGGCGACCACGCACCTGCCGCTGCGGGAGGTGGCCGACGCCATTACCCCGGCGCTGCTGCGCGATGTCATCACCATTCTGTATCACGATCTGCAAAACAAATTTGGTATTGCCCATCCGCACGTGCTGGTTTGCGGCCTGAACCCACACGCGGGCGAAGGTGGCCATATGGGCAGCGAAGAGATTGATATCATCATTCCGCTGCTTGAAGCGCTGCGCGCCGAGGGCATGAACCTCAGCGGTCCGCTGCCTGCCGATACCCTGTTCCAGCCTAAATATCTCGATCGGGCCGATGCGGTGCTGGCGATGTATCACGATCAGGGCCTGCCCGTGCTAAAATACCAGGGCTTTGGCCGCGGTGTGAACATTACGCTCGGTTTACCCTTTATTCGCACATCCGTAGACCACGGCACCGCGCTAGAACTCGCGGGCCAGGGGAAAGCCGATGTCGGCAGTTTTATTACGGCGCTTAATCTCGCCATCAAAATGATTATTAATACTCAATGAATAGCAGAGTCCATCAGGGGCACCTGGCCCGTAAACGTTTCGGGCAAAACTTCCTTAACGATAAATTTGTCATCGACAGCATTGTTTCAGCCATTAACCCACAGAAAGGCCAGGCCATGGTCGAAATCGGCCCCGGCCTCGCCGCGCTGACCGAGCCGGTGGGTGAGCGCCTGGACGAGCTGACCGTCATCGAGCTGGACCGCGATCTGGCCGCGCGCCTGCAAACGCATCCGTTCCTCGGGCCAAAACTGACCATCTATCAGCAGGATGCCATGACCATGAACTTTGGCGAGCTCTCCCTGACCCTGGGCCAGCCGCTGCGTGTCTTTGGTAACCTGCCCTATAACATCTCCACACCGCTGATGTTCCACCTGTTTAGCTATACTGATGCCATCGCCGATATGCACTTCATGCTGCAAAAAGAGGTGGTAAATCGTCTGGTTGCAGGCCCGAACAGCAAAGCGTATGGTCGTTTAAGCGTGATGGCACAATACTATTGTCAGGTGATCCCGGTGCTGGAAGTGCCGCCGACGGCCTTTACCCCGCCGCCTAAAGTCGACTCTGCGGTGGTGCGCCTGGTACCGCATACCACGATGCCGCACCCGGTTAAAGAGGTTCGCGTGCTGAGCCGCATCACCACCGAAGCGTTTAACCAGCGCCGTAAAACCATCCGCAACAGCCTCGGCAATCTGTTTACGCCGGAGGTTCTCACGTCGTTAGGTATTGACCCGGCGGTGCGGGCAGAGAACGTCTCTGTCGCCCAGTACTGCCAGCTGGCAAACTACCTGACGGATAACGCGCCGCCGAAGGAGAGTTAAGCCATGATCAATTCGCCCCGGGTATGTGTTCACGTACAGAGTGTCTATATCGAATCGCAGTCGGCACCTGATGAACAGCGCTATGTTTTCGCCTATACGGTGACCATCCGCAATCTGGGACGCGCGCCCGTGCAGCTGCTGGGGCGCTACTGGCTTATCACCAACGGCAACGGCCGTGAAACCGAGGTACAGGGCGAAGGTGTGGTTGGCGTCCAGCCGCACATTGCGCCCGGCGAAGAGTACCAATACACCAGCGGGGCCGTTATCGAAACGCCGCTGGGTACCATGCAGGGCCACTATGAGATGATCGATGCTGAGGGCAATCCGTTCCGCATCGACATACCGGTCTTCCGACTTGCCGTTTCAACACTCATCCATTAATCCATGTCGACATATCTTATTGGCGACGTTCACGGTTGCTACGATGAACTGATCGCATTGTTAAAACAGGTCGCGTTTGACCCTAAAACCGACACCCTCTGGCTAACGGGCGATCTGGTTGCACGCGGCCCGGCATCCCTGCAGGTGCTGCGTTTCGTGAAATCATTGGGCGATAGCGTACGCGTTGTGCTGGGCAACCATGACCTGCATCTGCTGGCCGTGTTTGCCGGCATCAGTAAAAACAAGCCAAAGGATCGTATTACGCCGCTGCTGGAGGCGCCGGATGCCGATGAGCTGCTGAACTGGCTGCGTCGCCAGCCGCTGCTGCAGGTGGACGAAGAGAAAAAGCTGGTGATGGCCCATGCAGGGATCACCCCCCAGTGGGATCTGCCGACGGCTCTGGCCTGCGCACGGGATGCCGAAGCGGTGCTGGCCAGCGACTCCTATCCGCTGTTTTTAGATGCGATGTATGGCGATCTGCCCAATAACTGGAGCCAGGAGCTGAGCGGTCTTGCACGCCTGCGTTTCATCACCAACGCCTTTACGCGGATGCGCTACTGTTTCCCGAATGGCCAGCTCGACATGTACTGCAAAGACATGCCTGATAACGCCCCTGCCCCGCTGAAACCGTGGTTTGTGATCCCCGGTCCGGTGACGCAGGAGTACAGCGTGGTGTTTGGTCACTGGGCATCGCTGGAGGGGAAAGGCACACCGGAAGGCGTTTACGCCCTGGATACCGGCTGCTGCTGGGGTGGCGTTCTGACCTGCCTGCGTTGGGAAGATAAAGCCTACTTTACCCAGGCGTCGAGCCGCCACCTGGATCTGGGTGAAGGCGAGGTGGTTGCCTCCTGATGAGCTGAGTTTACAACGCCGGGCGGCACTGCGTTTGCCCGGCCTACAATGCTACACCTTTCGTAGGCCTGATAAGCGAAGCGCCATCAGGCGTTTCCATCAGCTAAACGTTAACGGCGCTCCAGGATCTCAAAGCAGTAGCTGTGGGAGTTCTGCGCGTCGGCATCGTGAAACTCGCTAAAGGTCGACTCCCAGTCGTCCGGCTCGTAGTCCGGGAAATGGGTATCGCCTTCCACTTCCGCATCGATATGCGTCAGGTAGAGACGCTGGGCCTTGGGCAAAAACTGCTCGTAGATGCGCCCGCCACCGATCACCATAATCTCTTCTGCATCGCCGCAGGCGGCAATGGCGTCCTCAATGGAGCTAACCCATTGAACGCGATCGTCACTGCCCGGCTGGCTGCTAATGACGATGTTTTTACGCCCCGGCAGCGGACGCCCGATGGACTCCCAGGTCAGGCGACCCATCACCACCGGCTTGTTTAAGGTATTGCGTTTAAACCAGGCGAGATCGGCAGGCAAATTCCACGGCATGGCATTTTCCATACCAATTACGCGATCGACCGCTAACGCCGCAATCAGACTGATCATTGTATATATCCCGGAGCTAAAAATTGTCGCCACTATACGGAAAGCACTCACGCTCGTCGACTGGCGGAAAGGTAAAGAGAACGAAAATTTTTCATTCTGCTGGCGGGCCCGCAGTTGCCTGGGGGCCGCCAGCGGAGATGATTAAACCGTCGGCTTAGCCTGCGGCTCGTCGCTGACATCGCCGGAGTGTTTACCCTCCTCCGTGCCCTGCCAGCCGTGCCGCTGAGTATGAGAGAGGTGTGCCCGATCCTCGGTGATGATCTCCGTCAGCATGGCGCTGGTGCGTTTGAACACCGCCGCCCGCGCCTGGGTATCATCTTCACCCTGCGCCATCTCCTCTATCATGTCTGAATTATAGCGGCGAAACAGATCGGCGCGCTCCCGGGCCTCATACTCTCCCAGCCCCAACCCCTCCAGCGCCAGCCGGCCAGTACGCAGCGCGCCTTCAAAGGTTTCACGCTCCGGACGCTCGACGCCCGCCTGACGCAGGCGGATAAAGTGATCGACGTCGCGGGCGCGGGCAACGATATGCAGATGCGGGAAGTGCTCTTTAGCCAGCTCGGTCAGCTGCAGGTTGGCTTTGGGATCGTCAATGGCGTTGATCAGCACCTCGGCCTTGCCTGCTCCGGCGGACTCCAGCAGATCCACGCGGGTCGCATCGCCATAGAAGACCTTCATGCCAAACTTGCGCAGGGTTTCAATATGATCGGGATCGTGATCGAGAACGACCATTTTCACTCCGCTGGAGAGCAGCAGACGGCCGGCAATCTGACCAAAACGGCCGAAGCCCGCAATAATGACCCGCGGCTGCTCTTCATCAATCTCATCTGCTTCTTGTTGCTGACCGGTGGTTTTGTTATCAAGCCGGGTCAGGAGCACCAGCAGCAGCGGCGTCGCGGCCATTGAGAGCGCCACCGCCAGGGTCAACGCTTTGGCCCACTCGGGATCCAGCACGTTAGCGCTTTGCGCCGTGCCGAACACCACGAAGGCAAATTCGCTCCCCTGCCCCAGCAGAACCGCGAACCAGCGCCGCTGCTTGCTCGGCACCTTTAACGGGCGGGCAATCAGCCACAGCATCAGGATTTTAATCACCAGGAAGCCCACCAGCAGAATGATAATGCGCAGCGGGTGGGTGACGAGGGTACCGAAGTCGATAGACATGCCGACGCCGATAAAGAACAGCCCCAGCAGCAGGCCTTTAAACGGCTCGATATCGCTCTCCAGCGCGTGGCGGTACTCGGAGCTCGCCAGCAGTACCCCGGCCAGGAATGCCCCCATCGCCATCGACAGCCCGGCCTCCTCCAGCAATAGCCCGAAGCCAAAGACCAGGAACAGCGCCACGGCGCTGAAAACTTCCCGCAGGCCAGAGCGGGCGACAAAGCGCAGCGCCGGACGCGCAACGTAGCGGCCAATCAGCACGACGATTGCCAGCGCGGCGACTACCTTCAGCGCTGAGAGGGCAAAGGCCCCCAGGGTCGTGGCTCCGCCGCTGGCCGCCAGCAGGGGGATCATCGCCACCAGCGGAATGGCGGCGATATCCTGGAACAGCAGAACGGCAAAGGCGCTGCGTCCCATCTGGGAGACCATCAGGTTACGCTCGTTCATTGCCTGCATTGCGATTGCCGTCGAGGAGAGCCCCAATGTCAGGCCGATCAGCACCGCCACCTGCCAGCGCAAGCCCAATGCCATACAGAACGCGCCCAGCAGCAGACCGCAGACCAGCATCTGCAATGCACCGCCACCAAACACCGAGGCCCGCAGCTTCCATAGCCGCTGAGGATCCAGCTCAAGACCGATGACGAACAGCATTAGCACCACGCCGATTTCAGCAAAGTGCAGAATTGACTCGGCATCGGTGACCAGCCGCAGCCCCCATGGGCCGATAATACAGCCCGCGATCAGATAGCCGAGCACTGAGCCGAGGCCCAGCCGCACCGCAATCGGCACGATCAGCGCCGCCGATCCCAGATAGATCAGCGCTTGTATCAGGGTATGGCTATCCATGATTGACCTCCTGCCACTCCATCAGCCGCTGCTTGTAGTGACGCGCCTTGGCGTTCAGGGTTTCATCATCGTTTACGAAGGTGTTATGCATCGAGAAAGGGGCCAGCCACTTCATGCCGCAATAGATCGCCGTGGCCTGCAGGGGCTGCGCCAGCGCCTCAAAGCCGGGATGCGATCCAATATCGAAGTGGTGCTCGCCGCCGCCGGTGGTCACCGCCCAGAGCAGATGTTTGCCGTGCAGGGCGGTACCGCCCTCGCCGTAGGCCCAGCCGTGCGTGAGCACTTTATCCATCCACAGCTTGAGCAGTGGCGGAACGCTATACCACTGAAGAGGATGCTGCCAGACCACCAGATCGGCACGCGATATAGCCTCCTGTTCGGCGGCGATATCAATATTGAAGTCGGGATAGAGTTGGTAAAGCGAACGGACTTCTACGCCATCCAGGGTTCTTGCCTGCTCAAGCATCCGCTTATTCGCGTGTGAATGCCGCGGATAGGGATGAGCATAAATAATTAGAATCATTCATTAACCTGTCTAAACTGCACTGTTGTAATTGCAGTGAGTTTAGACAGTTAATCGGTGCGCTTACAGAAGAAAGATCCGCTTTGCTTACTCTTTTTCGATCAGCTGGGAGACATCGGAGGTTTTAATCTGGCGGCTATAGCCCTGCTGGTCAACGTAGCGGGTCATGCCGGTATCTTTATCAATTTCAGGCTTGCCTTGGGTAACAATCATCTCGCCGGTTTTGGTCGACATAATGTAGTCGCTGGAGCAGCCTACCAGCGAAAGCGATACGGCCCCCAGCAACAGAACAGCAGCAATCCTCTTCATAACACTCTCCTTTAATCGTGGAGAGAGGAGTGTAGCGAAGCGATATATTATTTAATATCGCAAAAATATATTAAAATGCTAACGACGAAGCGATTAGAAATATATTCATCTGGGTGATGATTCAGACAGTAATAATAAAAAAGCCCGGCACTATTATGCTGCCGGGCTACGATCGATATCGCTGACGGTGCAGAATTAGTTATCGAGTTCGCTCATATTTTTCAGCTGGTCGCGATTGATCTGTTCTGTCTGGCCTGTTGTGGCATTTTTGTACGACACCATACCGGTGTCACTGTCTACCTTCGGTTTTCCGTCAGTCACAATGGTTTTGCCGTCGGTGGTTTTTACAGCCTGATTAGAGGAACAACCCGCTACGGTAAATAACGTTGCTGCGGCCAAAATAGATGTAATGAGAATGCGCTTTTGCATGGTGTTCTCCCTGCTTTTAGGTGAATTTCAGTTGTCTTCCTGACTAACTGTAGACTATTTGCCTGATGTATCAGGGAAATACAGAACACTCTTAGGCAGCGAACATTATTCCATGCCTCATAGCCACTCGCGACGCGTAAAATGAAAAAACCCGCCGAAGCGGGTTTGGGTAACATTTGCCAGCGCTTATTTAACGATCTGCGCGTGCATCTCCTGCACCGAGGTGACTTTCTCGGTGGCATCCGCATTTAGCGCCATCGCCGTGGCGAAGCCGCCGTTCAGCGTGGTGTCGTAGTGCACCTTATACTGCAGAGCGCTGCGACGGATCAGCTTGGAGTCCTCAATCGCCTGACGGCCTGCGGTGGTGTTGATGATGTAGGTGTACTCGCCATTCTTGATACGATCCTGAATGTGCGGACGCCCCTCATGCACCTTGTTCACCAGACGCGGGTTGATACCGGCTTCACCCAGTACAATCGCCGTACCGTGAGTGGCGTCCAGCTCAAAGCCGAACTTCAGCAGCTTGGCGGCCAGGTCAACGACGCGCTCTTTGTCGCCTTCGCGTACGGAGAGCAGCGCACGGCCCTGTTTCTTCATGGTCGAGTTACTGCCCAGCTGCGCTTTGGCAAACGCCTCGGCAAAGGTGCGGCCCACGCCCATCACTTCACCGGTAGAGCGCATCTCTGGCCCTAACAGCGGATCCACGCCCGGGAACTTGTTAAACGGCAGCACCACCTCTTTCACCGAGTAGTACGGCGGGATAATCTCTTTGGTGACGCCCTGCTCGGTCAGGGATTTCCCTGCCATCACTCGCGCAGCCACCTTCGCCAGCGGCACGCCGGTGGCCTTGGAGACGAACGGCACGGTACGCGCCGCGCGTGGGTTCACCTCAATCAGGTAGACTTCGTTGTCCTTCACCGCGAACTGCACGTTCATCAGGCCACGCACCTGCAGCTCAAAGGCCAGCTTCTGCACCTGCTGGCGCATCACGTCCTGGATCTCCTGGCTCAGGGTATAGGCCGGAAGTGAACAGGCCGAGTCACCGGAGTGTACGCCCGCCTGCTCGATATGCTCCATGATGCCGCCGATCAGCACCATCTCGCCGTCGCAGATGGCATCTACGTCCACCTCTACCGCATCGTCGAGGAAGCGATCCAGCAGCACCGGCGCGTCGTTGGAGACGCTTACCGCCGTCATAAAGTAGCGACGCAGGTCGATCTCGTCGTAGACAATCTCCATCGCCCGGCCGCCCAGCACGTAGGAGGGACGCACCACCAGCGGGTAGCCAATCTCTTTCGCCTTCTCAACCGCCATTTCAATCGCGGTCACGGTGGCGTTGGCCGGCTGCTTCAGCTTCAGACGGTCAACCGCCTGCTGGAAGCGCTCGCGGTCTTCGGCACGGTCGATAGCATCCGGGCTGGTACCGATAACCGGTACGCCTGCGGCTTCCAGGGCACGCGCCAGCTTCAGCGGGGTCTGGCCGCCGTACTGGACGATAACGCCCTTCGGCTTCTCGATGCGCACAATCTCCAGCACGTCTTCCAGCGTGACCGGCTCGAAGTAGAGGCGATCCGAGGTATCGTAGTCGGTGGAGACGGTTTCCGGGTTACAGTTGACCATGATGGTCTCGTAGCCGTCTTCGCGTAGCGCCAGCGAGGCGTGCACGCAGCAGTAGTCGAACTCAATGCCCTGGCCGATACGGTTTGGCCCGCCGCCCAGCACCATGATTTTGTCACGATCCTGAGTCGGGTTCGCCTCGCACTCCTCCTCATAGGTGGAGTACATGTAGGCGGTATCGGTAGAGAACTCTGCGGCACAGGTATCCACACGCTTGTAGACCGGGTGCAGATTATACTGTTCACGCAGCTTGCGGACTTCTGCTTCACGCACGCCCGCCAGCTTGGCCAGACGCGCATCGGCAAAGCCCTTGCGCTTCAGCTGGCGCAGGAAGTCAGCGTCGAGGCCGTTGATGCCCACTTCCGCCACCTTCTCTTCCAGGCGCACCAGCTCTTCAATTTGCACCAGGAACCAGCGGTCAACGTTGGTCAGGTTAAAGACGCCGTCAACCGACAGGCCTGCACGGAATGCATCCGCGATGTACCAGATACGCTCTGCGCCCGCGTCTTTCAGCTCGCGGCGAATTTTGGTCAGCGCTTCCGGATCGTCCAGGCTCACCTTCGGGTCAAAACCGGTCGCGCCCACTTCCAGCCCGCGCAGCGCTTTTTGCAGCGACTCCTGCTGGGTGCGACCAATGGCCATCACTTCGCCCACGGACTTCATCTGGGTGGTCAGGCGGTCGTTGGCACCGACGAATTTCTCAAAGTTGAAGCGCGGAATTTTCGTAACGACGTAGTCGATAGAGGGCTCAAACGACGCTGGCGTACGGCCGCCGGTGATATCGTTCATCAGCTCGTCGAGGGTGTAGCCCACCGCCAGCTTGGCCGCCACTTTCGCAATCGGGAAGCCGGTGGCTTTTGACGCCAGCGCCGAGGAGCGGGAGACGCGCGGGTTCATCTCGATAACAATCAGACGACCGTTTTTCGGGTTCACCGAGAACTGAACGTTAGAGCCGCCGGTTTCCACGCCGATTTCACGCAGCACCGCCATCGAGGCGTTACGCATGATCTGATACTCTTTGTCGGTCAGGGTCTGCGCCGGGGCCACGGTGATGGAGTCACCGGTGTGAATACCCATGGCGTCAAAGTTTTCGATAGAGCAGACGATGATGCAGTTATCGTTCTTATCGCGCACCACCTCCATCTCATACTCTTTCCAGCCGATCAGCGACTCGTCAATCAGCAGCTCGTTGGTCGGGGAGAGATCCAGCCCGCGGGCGCAGATCTCTTCGAACTCTTCGCGGTTATAGGCGATGCCGCCGCCGGTACCGCCCATGGTGAATGAGGGACGAATAATGCACGGATAGCCGACGTCAGCGGCAACTGCCAGCGCCTCTTCCATGTTATGCGCAATGCCGGAACGGGCGGTATCAAGGCCGATTTTCTTCATTGCAACGTCGAAACGGCGGCGATCTTCGGCTTTATCAATCGCGTCGGCGGTTGCGCCAATCATGGTCACGCCGAACTCGGCTAGCACACCCTGGCGCTCCAGCTCCAGCGCACAGTTCAGCGCCGTCTGGCCGCCCATGGTTGGCAGCACCGCATCCGGACGCTCTTTTTCGATGATCTTGCGCACCACTTCCCAGTGGATAGGCTCAATGTAGGTGGCGTCCGCCATCTCCGGGTCGGTCATGATGGTCGCCGGGTTGGAGTTAACCAGGATGACGCGGTAACCCTCTTCACGCAGGGCTTTACACGCCTGGGCACCGGAGTAGTCAAATTCGCAGGCCTGGCCGATAACGATCGGGCCAGCGCCAAGGATCAGGATGCTTTTAATGTCTGTACGTTTTGGCATGGTCTTCTCGGCTCCTGATTATTTGGCGGTAGAACGGTAGTGCTTAATCAATTCGATAAAGTGATCGAACAGCGGTGCAGCATCGTGCGGGCCTGGGCTCGCTTCCGGGTGCCCCTGGAAGCTGAACGCTGGCTTATCGGTACGATGAATACCCTGCAGGGTACCGTCGAACAGCGACGTATGCGTTACGCGCAGGTTAGCTGGCATCGTCGCCTCATCCACCGCAAAGCCGTGGTTTTGCGCGGTGATCATCACCGTGTTGTTATCAATATCTTTAACCGGATGGTTGCCGCCGTGGTGACCAAACTTCATCTTCACGGTTTTGGCACCGCTCGCCAGAGCCAGCAGCTGATGGCCAAGGCAGATACCAAACACCGGAATATCGGTTGCCAGGAAGGCCTGGATAGCGTCGATGGCGTAGTCGCACGGGGCCGGGTCACCGGGGCCGTTGGAGAGGAAAATACCGTCCGGGTTCATCTTCAGGACCTCTTCCGCCGGGGTCTGCGCCGTGACTACCGTCAGGCGGCAGCCTCTGTCGACCAGCATACGCAGGATGTTGCGCTTCGCACCGTAGTCGTAAGCCACCACGTGGAACGGCAGCTCCTCTTCTTT
This sequence comes from Pseudescherichia sp. AS216, assembly GCF_037152055.1. Classification (NCBI taxonomy): domain Bacteria; kingdom Pseudomonadati; phylum Pseudomonadota; class Gammaproteobacteria; order Enterobacterales; family Enterobacteriaceae; genus Pseudescherichia; species Pseudescherichia sp. AS216. Next base: position 432,180 of record NZ_JBBCMV010000002.1, read on the forward strand.
TTTCGCTTCTGGCAGCTCACCGGCCAGCGTCCAGCTTCCCTGGGTCCAGCTGTAGGACTCTGCGGTGGTGACCTCTTTCGCCAGATCCATCCCGTTCAGACCGGGGAACGCTTTCGCCTTCTCCAGGGCCAGCGCGGCATCCGGGCTGTCGCCCGCGATGATGCAGCCGTTCTGAGCGCCCTTCTCGCGCAGCAGACGGGTCAGTTTACGGGTATCGATATCGGCAATGGCCACGATGTTATGGCGCTTGAGGTAAGAAGAGAGGTCTTCGGTATTGCGGTAGTTGCTGGCAATCAGTGGCAGGTCACGAATAATCAGGCCTTGAGCATGAACCTGGGACGCTTCTTCATCGGCTTCGTTAGTGCCGACATTACCAATATGGGGATAAGTAAGAGTGACGATTTGGCGGGAATAGGAGGGATCAGTAAGGATTTCTTGATAACCGGTCATTGAAGTATTGAAAACGACTTCCCCAACCGCCGAACCTGTTGCCCCTATGGCCCGACCGTGAAACTGGGTTCCGTCTTCCAGAACCAATAGCGCTGACTTAATCAAAACACCCTCCAGAGAATATTCACTCACTTTATTTGCATATTAATTCATATTGAAGCCACAAATCAATGCAAATCTGCTTACCGGTGTATTTTTGGCAAACGGCGGCATTCTAGAGACAACCCTGATAAAAGTCTACCATCCAGACCACTTTTTCTTACTTTTTTGCAACCCTGAGGGATAACCTGCACCTTAAGATGCAAAAAAGCCAGATAAATTGCACAGGAAAACGCTTGCGTACATGTAAGGATTTCAGTTTTTTATACGTAACGATAAAAACAGGATTGGAGGGTGAGAATCTGCTTTTTTTTATCAAAAACAGCAGGAAGAGAGAGTGTTACAGCGCTTTAAAATCACAAAATGGATCAAACAGACAAAATAAAGGGGCAATAAAATATTGCCCCATGCAATCAAAGCATTGCGATCACAATAACCACATCACGATGGGTAATAAACGCTACAAATTGTTGAGATCGAGCACGTCACGCATATCAAAAAGGCCATTATTCTGTGATTTAAGCCACAAAGCAGCCCGAACCGCACCGTTTGCAAATGTCATACGGCTGGAAGCTTTGTGTGTAATCTCAATGCGCTCACCCACGTCGGCAAACATGGCGGTATGCTCGCCAATGATGTCACCTGCGCGAACGGTGGCAAAACCGATGGTGCCCGGCTGACGCTCACCGGTATAGCCTTCGCGACTGTAAACGGCGCACTCTTTCAAATCTTTATCCAGCGCATGGGCGATGGCTTCCCCCATGGCCAGGGCGGTACCTGACGGAGCATCAACTTTATGGCGATGATGCGCCTCAATAATTTCAATATCGGTGTAGTCGCCCATCACTTTGGCTGCTTTCTCCAGCAGCTTAAGCATGACGTTGACCCCAACGCTAAAGTTAGCGGCAAAAACAATGCCGATGGTCTTTGCCGCGTCGCTGATAGCCTGCTTGCCAGCCTCGTCGAAGCCGGTAGTACCAATGACCATACCTTTGCCATGCTGGCGGCAGAAGGCCAGATGGGTCAGAGTACCTTCCGGGCGGGTAAAATCGATAAACACATCAAAGTCGTCTTTTACCGCCTCAAGGCTGCTCTGCACCGTCACGCCTGATTTGCCCGCGCCCGCCAGCTCCCCGGCGTCGCTGCCCAGCAGGGACGAGCCCTCCCGCTCCAGCGCCGCGCCCAGCGTTACGCCATCCATGTTTAGCGCCGCCTGGATCAGCTGGCGGCCCATGCGCCCACCTGCGCCCGCAATGGCAACGCGTATTTGTGCTTCGTGCATAGTTGTGCTCTTTTGTTAATGAAATGCTATAAATCGCCTTCAGATTAACCAGCCCGCTAACGGGCCGCCAGCCGAAAACGCCGATAATTAGAATTTAATGATAAACGTCGGAAAGTATCAGCAAAAGACATGATTGCTGCCTGAGCGGCAGCAAGGTGCTAAGGCAGGAGATAACTGATGGTAAGCTGGCCTTTCTTCTGTTTAATGCTGCCAATGACCAGCTTATCGATATCTTGCAGGTCAGGAACATGCGTCCCGCCGCACAGATAGGCAGGCAGATCGCCAAAGCGTACCTTACGTCGATCGCTTTCGAACGCCACGTGGCGCAGCAGCCCGGCGCTTATCCATGCCTCAATAATTGTCAGGAGCATGTCGCTCTCCGGTACGGCGGCTCCCTCGCCAGCAGTAAACGTGACCTTCCCCTCGCCCGGCCAGTGATGCGCCTTGATCGGCTGCCAGCCGTGCCGCTCTGCCGCGTAGCCGATCAGATGGCCCGCGCTGTGCCAGCGCGAGTGCAGCCTGCGGGTTTCTGCATCCACCCGCAGCGTCGCTTCGCCTACGGCAAGCGGTTCCGCCAGGATGTGTATCACGCTCTCTCCGCGCTGGACGACGCTCTCAACGCGGATGCCAGCGATCTCTCCTCTGTCGGCCGGCTGCCCTCCTCCCTGGGGATGAAACAGCGTCTTATCCAGCTCGATGGCGTAGCGGCCATCAGGCTCCTGGCTACAGCTGAGCACCTGGGCAATACCCTCAGTCGCATCGCTGGTGTAATAAAGACGTTCAGTCATGGTTGTTCTCCTCTGTCTGAGAACAGTATATTCATAATCTCCGGGACGATAATTCCCTTTTCAATCACTGCACTTTTGCATACCAGGCACAAATGAACCCACTTCTGCTTCCCGATCTTGCGACCTTTGTGACCATCATTGAACAGGGTAGCTTCTCCGCTGCGGCGCGAGCGAGCGGGGCAACGCCCTCGGCTATTAGCCGCTGCGTCTCCCGACTTGAACAGGAGATGGGCTGTAAGCTGCTGCATCGCACTACCCGCAAGCTGGCCCTGACGGAGACGGGCAGAACCGTTTATGAGCATGCCCAGGAGATGCTGGAGGCCGCCAGGCAGGCGCTAGACTCTGGCGGCAGCCTGCAAACCGTTGCGCAGGGCAAACTTACTCTGAGCGTACCGAAAGCCGTAGGGCGCTTCGTTATCCACCCCCTGATGCCCGAGTTTCTTGCCCGCTATCCACAGATAGACGTTACCCTGCGGTTGGAGGATCGCTATGTGGATTTAATTAACGACGGGGTGGATCTGGCGCTGCGTATCACCGACACCCCTTCACCAGGGCTGTACGGTAAATCCCTGATGCCGGTAACCCACGCGATCTGCGCCACGCCTGAGTATTTATGCATGCACGGAACGCCCGCGCATCCACAGGATCTGCGTCGTCACAGCTGCATCTCTCTCGGTGAAACGCCTGCTGACGCACGCTGGAAATTTCGTCTGCGGGAAAAGCTGGAGACCGTTCAGACACGGGGACGCTACGCGGCAAACCATACCGGCGTGCGCCTGGACGCGGTTAAGCAGCATATTGGCATTGGCAGCCTGCCGCTGTTTACCGCCCGCGAAGCGCTGGAGAGTGGGGAGATTGTGCAGGTGCTGCCCGAGTGGGAATTTATCAGCACCTATTCTGGAGAGCTGTGGCTACTGTGGACGCGGAATAAACATATGCCCGCAAAAATGCGGGCACTGATTAGCTATCTGACCGAAAAGATGCCCACCGGCATCGTTTAAGGGTTACTCGACTTCGCGCACGTCTACACGCAGCTCTTTCGGCACCTCGAAGACGATATTCTCTTCGCGGCCTTCAAGGGGAATGGCTTCCCCACCGCCCAGCGCCTGCAGGCGGGCGATGACGTTCTGCACCAGAATATCCGGCGCGGAGGCCCCGGCGGTGACGCCGACGCAGGCGACATTCGCCACCCACTTCTCCTGAATATCGGACGCGTCGTCGATCAGAAACGCTGCTTTCCCCATTCGCTGGGCAAGCTCCGCCAGTCGGTTGGAGTTAGAGGAGTTTTTCGATCCCACTACCAGCACCACATCAGCCTGTTCGGCCAGCGCGCGCACCGCCTCCTGACGGTTGGTGGTGGCGTAGCAGATATCATCCTTACGCGGCCCGACGATCTTCGGGAAACGGCTACGCAGGGCGTCGATGACGTCAGAGGTATCATCCACCGACAGGGTGGTCTGGGTCATAAACGACAGCCGGGTTTCGTCTTTGACGTTGAGCGTCAGCACATCCTCCGGCGACTCTACCAGGTACATGCCCCCTTTCGGGTTGCTGTACTGGCCCATCGTGCCCTCTACTTCCGGATGGCCAGCGTGACCGATAAGAATCGACTCTTCGCCGCGACGGCTGGCGCGTGCCACTTCCATATGCACCTTGGTCACCAGCGGACAGGTGGCGTCAAACACCGTCAGATCGCGGCTTTTCGCTTCGTTACGCACCGCCTGGGAGACGCCGTGGGCGGAGAAGATCAGGATCGCACCGTCCGGCACTTCGCTGATCTGCTCGATGAAGATCGCCCCGCGCTCGCGCAGGCTGTCGACAACGTAGCGGTTATGCACCACTTCGTGACGCACGTAAATTGGCGCGCCGTAGATTGCCAGCGCGTTCTCAACAATGCTGATAGCGCGGTCTACCCCGGCGCAGAAGCCGCGCGGGTTGGCCAACAGGATCTGCATCTTATGCCTCCAGTGCCGGATCGACTTCCAGCACTTCAATATCAAAATGAACGGTTCGATCGGCCAGCGGATGGTTGAAGTCAACGGTGATCGAATCGCCGTTAATCTCACGGATCACGCCTGGCATTTCGCTGCCATCCATTGCGGTAAACAGCATGATTGCACCCATTTCCGGTTCGCCCGCCTCCATAAACTCACGACGCGAGAAGTACTGGATCAGATCCGGGCTGCTGATACCAAAGGCGGCATCCGGCTCCAGCGAAAAGGCACGCTTCTCGCCAGCTTTCAGTCCCAGCAGATGCTGCTCCAGCCCTTCCGACAGCGAGCCGTCGCCAAGGCGAAACAGCGCCGGTTTGCCATTGTTACGGGTAGATTCGGCAACGGAGCCATCATCAAGCTTCAGCGTGAAATGCACCAGCACCGCGCTGTTGCTCTGTACAGAATTAGACATGCAGATATAGCCTTCCAATGTGTTTGCCCGGTGGCGCTACGCTTACCGGGCCTACAGGTTTTGCGCTACGGTTATGCCGCTTTTCTCTTCGCTGCCGAAGGCAAAAAGCCCTCCAGCACGATCAACGCCGCCCCAATACAGATAGCCGTATCGGCGAGGTTAAAGGTCGCGAAGTGCCAGTCGCCGACGTAGAAGTCGATCATATCGACCACGAAGCCGTGCCACAGGCGGTCAAACAGATTGCCCAGCGCGCCGCCAATAATCAGCGCATAGGCAATATTGTTCAGCTTCTGCGAGGCCCTGGCGCGATACATCATCACCGCCAGCACTACGCAGATACCCATAGCGATCCCCGCGAAGAACCAGCGCTGCCAGCCGCCTTTATCGGCGAGGAAGCTAAACGCCGCGCCGTAGTTGCGCGCATAGTGCAGATTAAGCGACGGGAACAGCGATACCGTCTCCCCCAGATTGAAATTCTGGAGGATCAGGAACTTGCTGCCCAGATCGATAATCAGCACGACTACCACCAGCCACAGCCAGCGTAGCCCTGTTGAAAAGATCGGTTTACTCATCAGGCAAACTTACGTTTTTCGCCGTCACCGGCGACGTTAACCACACAGCGTCCGCAAATTTCTGCGTGTTCCGCCACCTTACCGACGTCGGTCGTGTAGTGCCAGCAGCGCTGACACTTCTCACCTTCGGCTTTGCTCAGCGTCACCTTCAGCCCTTTGAGCAGCTCGCTCTGCTGGGCTTCGGCCGGCGCGTTAGTATAGTCTTCAACACCAGCACCCGAGGTCAACAGGATGAATCGCAATTCATCGCCTAACGCCGTCAGCTTCGCCGCCAGCTCGGGCTCGGCATAGAGCGTCACCGCCGCTTCCAGCGAGCCGCCTACCTTCTTGTCGGCGCGCGCCTGCTCGATAACTTTGTTTACCTCGCCGCGGACCTTCAGCAGCTCGCTCCAGTAAGCATCGTTCATGGCTTCCGTTTCGGCCAGGCCAAACAGGCCTTCATACCACTCACCGGTAAAGACATACTGCTCGCGCTCGCCCGGCAGGTAGCCCCAGATCTCATCGGCCGTAAAGGACATGATCGGTGCCATCCAGCGCACCAGCGCTTCGGCAATGTGATACAGCGCGGTCTGGCAGCTGCGACGGGCAACGCTATCGGCTTTCGCGGTGTACTGACGATCCTTGATGATGTCGAGGTAGAACGAGCCCATCTCGATAGAGCAGAAGCGCATCAGGCGCTGCACCACCTCATGGAAGTCGTAAGAGTCGTACGCCTTGAGGATATCCTCCTGCGCGGCCTGGGCACAGCCTACAGCCCAACGATCCAGCACCACCATCTCTTCCGGTTTCACCATATCTTTTGCCGGATCGAAACCGTTGAGGTTCGCCAGCAGGAAGCGTGCGGTGTTACGGATACGACGATAGCTGTCGGCGGCACGTTTGAGGATCTCATCCGATACCGCCATCTCGCCGGTGTAGTCCGTCGAGGCCACCCACAGACGCAGAATATCCGCGCCCAGCTTGTTCATGACGTCCTGCGGCGAGACGGTGTTGCCGATGGATTTCGACATCTTGCGTCCCTGACCGTCCACGGTGAAGCCGTGGGTCAGCACCTGACGATACGGCGCTTTGCCTTTCATGGCGGTGGAGATCATCAGCGAGGACATAAACCAGCCGCGATGTTGGTCAGAACCTTCCAGATACATATCGGCAGCGTGACCGGCAAACTCAGGGCGCACGTCTACAACGGAGGAGTGCGTTGAACCGGAGTCGAACCACACGTCCAGGGTATCCGGCACTTTCTCGTAACTGTCAGCATCCGCGCCCAGGATGTCGCGGGAATCGAGATCCCACCATGCCTGAATGCCGTCCACTTCAACACGTTTCGCGACTTCTTCCATCAGCTCCAGCGTGTTCGGGTGCAGTTCCTGCGTCTCTTTATGCACAAACAGAGACATCGGCACGCCCCAGGTACGCTGACGGGAGATACACCAGTCAGGACGGTTGGCGACCATGGATTCAATACGCGCCTGGCCCCAGTCCGGGATCCACTGCACGCCTTTGATCTCTTTCAGAGACTGCGCGCGCAGGCCTTTCTGATCCATGCTGATGAACCACTGCGGAGTAGCACGGAAGATGATCGGTGTTTTGTGACGCCAGCAGCACGGGTAGCTGTGCTGCATTTTTTCTACGTGCAGCAGCGCGCCGCTGGTGCGCAGCATATCAACGATAATGTCGTTGGCTTTGAAGACGTTGACACCGTCCAGCGTTGGGTAAGTGCCAGGCAGATAAGCGCCGTCAGGACCCACCGGGTTCGCGATTTCCAGTCCGTATTTCAGGCTGATGTTGTAGTCGTCAGGGCCGTGACCACCGGCGGTATGAACCGCACCGGTACCGGCTTCCAGTGTTACGTGATCGCCCAGAATCGCAGGAACATCGAAATCCAGGAACGGGTGTTTGAAGCGCATCAGCTCAAGCTCAGCGCCGTTCACGGTGCCCAGCACGGTGAAGTTATCGATGTGGGCACGTTTCAGAACGCTTTCCACCAGATCTTTCGCCAGGATCAGCGCCTGACCGTCTACCTGCACCAGCGCATAGTCGAAATCAGCAGAGAGCGAGATCGCGCGGTCTGCTGGCAGCGTCCACGGGGTGGTGGTCCAGATAACCAGCGAGATTGGGCCATTTACCGACGTTACGCCAAATTTGGCTTTCACCGCATCCTGATCGACGGCATTGAACGCCACGTCGATAGACGGAGAGGTTTTGTCGTAATACTCCACTTCCGCTTCTGCCAGCGCAGAGCGGCAGTCAACGCACCAGTGCACCGGCTTCGCGCCTTTATGCAGGTGGCCGTTACCGATGATCTTGCCCAGCGCACGGATGATGTTAGCTTCGGTTTTGAAATCCATGGTCAGGTAAGGACGAGACCAGTCGCCCAGCACGCCCAGGCGGATAAAATCTTTACGCTGACCGTCAACCTGTGCGGCAGCGTACTCGCGGCACTTGGCGCGGAACTCGGCGGCGGTGAACTTCTCACCCGGTTTGCCATACTCCTGCTCCACCTTCAGCTCGATCGGCAGACCGTGACAGTCCCAGCCCGGCACGTAAGGCGAATCGAAGCCCGTCAGTCCTTTGGACTTAACGATAATGTCTTTCAGAATCTTGTTAACCGAGTGACCGATATGAATGCTGCCATTCGCATAAGGAGGGCCATCATGCAGAATGAAGGTTTTTTTGCCTTTTTTCGCGGCACGGATGATGCCGTACAGGTCATCATCGTTCCAACGCGCCAGCATTCCCGGTTCGCGTTTGGCGAGATCGCCACGCATCGGGAACCCTGTTTCCGGCAAATTCAGGGTTGATTTAAAGTCACTCATCAGATTCTCGGTTCCGTAATTAAAAACGTGTTTAGCCATTACGCCAGGTTTGATAACCCAAATAACTCGCGGGCGGTTAACTCATCTTTGGCAATTTGCGCCTTCAGCTCATCCAGCGAGGCAAATCGCTTTTCGCTGCGGATCTTTTTTCGCAGCACTACTTCTATATGGCGGCCATAGAGGTCCATTACAACGTCCAGCAGGTGCACTTCCAGCTGCTGGCGCACGCCTTTGACCGTGGGGCGGGTACCAATATTGGCCACGCCGGGCAGCGGTTTATCGCCCAGACCCATCACTTCTACCGCATAGACCCCTTTTACCGGGGAGACCTGACGGCGTAGAGGCACGTTCGCCGTTGGGAAGCCAATGGTGCGTCCCAGCGCGTCGCCGTGCACGACGCGGCCGGAGATAGAGAACGGATGCCCTAGCAGGCTCTCGGCCAGCGGCAGATCGTCATCCGCCAGCGCCTGGCGTACCGCCGTGCTGCTGATGCGCACGCCGTCTTCGCAGAAGGTTTGGGTGCTGGTGACGTCAAAGCCGTACTCCAGGCCAGCCTTCTGTAATAACAAGAAATCGCCCTGCCGACCAGCACCAAAGCGGAAATCGTCGCCGACGGCAAGAAAGCGCACGCCCAGGCGATCCACCAGCAGGTCGCTGACAAAGTTTTGCGCCGTCAGGGCAGCAAAGCGGCGATCGAAGCGCACGCAGAGCACGTAGTCGACGCCGCATTCGGCCAGATAACGCAGCTTTTCACGCAGGCGTGTCAGACGGGCCGGGGCTTTATCGCCAGCGAACAGCTCCAGCGGCTGGGGTTCAAAAATCATTACCACCACCGGCAGGCTACGTTTACGCCCTTCGGCGATCAGGCCGCGCAGCAGCGCCTGATGCCCCCGGTGCACGCCGTCGAAATTACCAATAGTCAGCACACACCCTTGCGGGGCCTGGCTGAGATTATGTGTGCCGCGTATCAGCTTCATGTCTGGCTCAAAACAGTGAAAATCGTCCGAGTATACCTTGTACAGCGTTTAAGGTTAACCGGCGATTGGCCTTGTAAAACAGAAAGCGCCAAGGATTTCATTGCGCTGCCTGCCTACCTAAAGAAAAAGTCGTGTTTCACAGCGATTTTTGTCGTAGAAAGGCTGTATTCATGACCAGCAAGCTGATAGAATCTTGCCCCATCACACGTAACGAGCGTCGCAACGTAGCGCCGCTTATTTGCACAAATCCATTGACAAAAGAAGGCTGAAAGGGCATATTCCTCGGCCTTTGAATTGTCCACATAGATCATATTTGGGAGTTGGACCTTGGCTAATATCAAATCAGCTAAGAAGCGCGCCGTTCAGTCTGAAAAGGCACGCAAGCACAACGCAAGCCGTCGCTCTATGATGCGTACTTTCATCAAGAAAGTATACGCAGCGATTGAAGCTGGCGACAAAGCAGCTGCACAGAAAGCATTTAACGAAATGCAACCGATCGTGGATCGTCAGGCCGCTAAAGGTCTGGTCCACAAAAACAAAGCAGCGCGCCATAAGGCTAACCTGACCGCGCAGATCAACAAACTGGCTTAATCGCCCGTCTGCTGAGCTTTGTTAAAAAACCCGCCAAGGCGGGTTTTTTTACGTCTGGACTATGCCTCTGGCGCTTTAAAACGCGCCCGCAGCAGGCAGTAGCCAATCACTGCCGACAGCAGCGAGCCAGTCAGAATACCCAGCTTAGCCCAGTCCACCAGCTCAGGATCGATACCGTCAAACGCCAGGTTAGTGATGAAGATAGACATGGTAAAGCCGATGCCGCACAGCACGCCGACGGCCATTATCTGGTTGAAGGCTGTTCCATGAGGCAGTTTTGCCAGCTTCATCCGCAGCGCCAGCCAGGTAAAGAGCGTAATGCCCAGCGGCTTGCCGATAAGCAGACCGGCGATAATTCCCAGCGGCAGCATCGAGGCCAGCCCGCTCAGCGTCACATCCTGTAACGGTACTCCCGCATTTGCAAAGGCAAACAGCGGCAGAATAAGCCAGCCTACCCACGGATGAAGCACATGCTCCAGCTGGCGGGAGGGCGATACCCCCTCTTCTTTCGTTAGCGGGATAAAGAACCCCAGGATCACCCCGGCGATGGTGGCATGCACGCCCGACTTCAGTACCGCCGTCCAGAGAACCAGCCCAACCAGTATATAGAGGCCGGTACGCCGCACGTTGAGGGCATTCATGACGGCCAGCACCACGACAGCCAGGGCAGCGACGCCCAGCGACACCATTGACAGATCGCTGGTATAGAACAGGGCAATAATCACGATGGCACCCAGGTCATCGATAATTGCCAGCGCCATCAGGAAGATCTTTAGCGCGGGCGGAATACGGCTGCCCAGCAGCGCCAGCACGCCCAGCGCAAAGGCGATATCGGTCGCGGTAGGGATTGCCCAACCGTGGCTGACCACCGGGTCGTTAGCGTTAAACAGCAGGAAAATCAGTGCCGGGACAACCATTCCCCCCACCGCGGCGATGACCGGGAAGATCGCCTGGTGAAAACTAGCCAATGCGCCCTGGATGAGCTCGCGCTTTACTTCCAGCCCTATCAGCAGGAAGAAGACGGCCATCAGCGCATCGTTAATGAACAGCAGCATGTTCTTATTGATATCGAGCGGACCCGCCCTGAACTGCACCGGCAGGTCGAGAAAAGCACGGTAGGCCTCTTGAGTCGCCCCCAGATTGGCGCAAAGCATAGCCAGCACGGCGGCAATGATAAGCGTCACGCCCCCGGACGCATCGCTGTTAATAAAGCGGCGCAAATGTTTCACAATGGCTCCTTCTGTAGAATTTACTTAATGTCTGAAACAGTTTAACCGTCTGGATTGCGAGGGGACAGAAATAATGAAAAAGCCCGGGCGTTACCCCAGGCTTTCGTGAACGCAGACGCTAACGCTTAACGCGTCAGGTCATCAAAGAACTTCTTTACGCCGTCGAAGAAGCTTTTGGAGCGTGGGCTGTTATGTTCACCCGTTGGGCCACCGAAGCTCTCCTGAAGATCCTTCAGCAGCTGCTTCTGCTTCTCGCTGAGGCCCACCGGCGTCTCAACCACTACGCGGCACAGCAGATCGCCCTGCGCACCGCCGCGTACCGACTTCACGCCCTTGCCGCGCATGCGGAACAGCTTGCCGGTCTGGGTTTCGCTCGGCACCTTCAGGTTAACGCGACCGTCCAGCGTCGGGACCTCAATCTCACCGCCCAGCGCCGCCATGGCAAAGTTGATCGGTACTTCACAGTAGAGGTTGTTGCCTTCACGCTCGAAAATCGGGTGCTGCTTCACCTGAACCTGAACGTACAGATCGCCTGCCGGTGCACCATGCTCCCCAGCTTCGCCCTCGCCTGAGAGGCGAATACGGTCGCCGGTATCGACGCCTGCCGGGATCTTCACGGACAGGGTTTTGCTCTTCTCCACGCGACCGTGGCCGTGGCACTTGTTGCACGGATCTTTGATCAGCGTACCGCGGCCCTGACAGTGCGGACAGGTCTGCTGTACTGCAAAGAAGCCCTGGCGCATCTGCACCTGGCCGGAGCCGTGACAGGTCGGACAGGTCTGCGGCTGAGTACCGGCTTTCGCGCCGCTGCCGTGACAGATGTCGCACTCTTCCAGCGTCGGGATACGGATCTCTTTGGTGACGCCGCGTACGGCCTCTTCCAGCGTCAGCTCCATATTGTAGCGCAGGTCAGCCCCGCGCGACGCGCGCTGGCGACCACGACCGCCGCCAAAGATGTCGCCGAATACGTCGCCAAAGATATCGCTAAAGTCAGCGCCGCCGCCGCCAAAACCGCCGCCGCCGCCCATGCCGCCCTGCTCAAACGCCGCGTGACCGTACTGATCGTAGGCCGCACGTTTTTGCGCATCGGTCAGGATCTCATACGCTTCTTTAATCTCTTTAAATTTGGCTTCGGCCTCTTTATCGCCCTGGTTGCGGTCCGGGTGGAACTTCATTGCCAGACGCTTATAGGCCTTTTTGATTTCACGCTCTTCCGCTGTTTTCGGAACGCCTAAAATCTCGTAATAGTCTTGCTTTGCCATTTGTTTATCTGCCCCTAACATGCGAGCACGGGCGGAGAGGAAACCTCTACGCCCGTGCTGGTTTTCTACCCTACATCAGGGCGATTATTTTTTGTCTTTAACTTCTTCGAACTCAGCGTCGACCACGTCGTCGTCTTTCGCGTTGTTCGCAGAAGCGTCAGCGCCACCCGCCTGCTGCTGAGCGTGCTGCTGCTGAGCAATCTCCATCAGCTTCTGGGAAACCTGGGCCAGCGCCTGCATTTTCGCTTCGATATCGGCTTTGTCTTCACCTTTCAGTGAGGTTTCCAGCGCGCTCAGCGCAGACTCGATAGCGGTTTTGTCTTCAGCCGGCAGCTGATCGCCTGCTTCGGTAACCTGCTTACGGGTGCTGTGCAGCAGGTGGTCACCCTGGTTGCGGGTCTGTACCAGCTCTTCGAACTTACGGTCAGACTCGGCGTTAGCTTCCGCATCCTGAACCATTTTCTGGATCTCATCTTCGTTGAGGCCAGAAGAGGCTTTGATGGTGATCTTCTGCTCTTTGCCGCTGTTTTTGTCTTTCGCGGAAACGTGCAGAATACCGTCGGCGTCGATGTCGAAGGTAACTTCGATCTGCGGCATGCCGCGCGGTGCCGGGTTAATACCGTCGAGGTTGAACTGGCCCAGCGACTTGTTATCGCCTGCACGTTTACGCTCACCCTGCAGCACATGGATGGTTACCGCAGACTGGTTGTCTTCCGCAGTAGAGAACACCTGGCTGTGCTTGGTCGGGATAGTGGTGTTTTTGCCGATCAGCGCAGTCATCACGCCGCCCATGGTTTCGATACCCAGGGAGAGCGGAGTCACGTCGAGCAGCAGAACGTCTTTCACATCACCGGTCAGCACGCCGCCCTGAACAGCAGCACCAATAGCTACGGCTTCGTCCGGGTTAACGTCTTTACGCGGCTCTTTGCCAAAGAACTCAGCAACTTTCTTCTGCACCATCGGCATACGGGTCTGGCCACCGACCAGGATCACGTCCTGCACGTCAGAGACGGAGAGGCCCGCATCCTGCAGCGCAACTTTCAGCGGCTCGATAGAACGGTTTACCAGGTCTTCTACCAGGCTTTCCAGTTTCGCACGGGTCACTTTGATGTTCATGTGTTTCGGACCGGTCGCGTCTGCGGTGATGTACGGCAGGTTCACGTCGGTCTGCTGCGCAGAGGAGAGCTCAATTTTCGCTTTCTCTGCGGCTTCTTTCAGGCGCTGCATCGCCAGCGGATCGTTACGCAGGTCAATGCCCTGATCTTTCTTAAACTCTTCAACGAGGTAGTTGATCATACGGCTGTCGAAGTCTTCACCACCCAGGTGGGTATCACCGTTGGTTGCCAGCACTTCGAAGGTTTTCTCACCGTCAACTTCGTCGATTTCGATAATAGAGATATCGAAGGTACCGCCACCGAGGTCGTATACGGCGATAGTGCGGTTGCCAACTTCTTTATCCAGACCGTAGGCCAGTGCCGCTGCGGTCGGTTCGTTGATGATACGTTTGACTTCCAGACCCGCGATACGGCCAGCGTCTTTGGTCGCCTGGCGCTGAGCATCGTTGAAGTAAGCCGGAACGGTAATAACCGCTTCGGTCACTGGTTCGCCCAGGTAGTCTTCAGCCGTTTTCTTCATTTTTTTCAGCACTTCAGCAGAGATCTGCGGCGGTGCCATTTTCTGGCCTTTTACATCAATCCATGCGTCGCCGTTGTCGGCTGCAATGATTTTGTACGGCATGATGGCTTCATCACGCTGCACTTCTTCGTCCTGGAAGCGGCGACCGATCAGGCGTTTAATCGCAAACAGGGTGTTTTGCGGGTTTGTCACTGCCTGACGTTTAGCCGGCTGGCCTACCAGAGTTTCACCATCCTGGGTATAGGCAATGATTGACGGCGTGGTGCGATCGCCTTCGGCGTTCTCCAGCACACGTGCGGTGGTGCCATCCATAATCGCTACACAAGAGTTGGTAGTACCCAGGTCGATACCAATAATTTTACCCATCTAAACGTCTCCACTAAAAATTTGTTCATCATGTGGTTGTGAATCTGTAATAAGGGCAAATGTTGCGGTTTCAACTGCCCAGAACTGTTTTTTTTCAGACTCACCACTTCGGTTGACTACAAGATGGGGACGTAACGCAACGCATCAAGGGGCGCGCGAGAAAATTTTTTTGCCCGCCTGCCCGCATCCCGATTATGCATTCACCTCCGTGATTAAAATCAAGAAACCATTCACCAAAAAACTGTAATAAAAAGAAAAGATTAGTTGCATGAACCTTTATATTTGCAGGGGTATTATAGGGGCGGACTAATAATGGTTTAACCGAGTAAGAGAACATGATGAAAACCCGATTATCCCTGGCGGCTTCCCTGATACTGGGCATGCTGCTGACCAGTACGGCGCAGGCTAACGATCATAAAGTGATGGGCGTGATTGCTATGCCACGAAATGAAACCAGCGATCTGGCGCTAAAAATGCCGGTTTGTCGCGTGGTGAAGCGCATTCAGCTCACCGCTGACCACGGCGATATCGACCTGAGCGGCGCATCCGTCTACTTCAAAACCGCAAAAAGCGCCAGCCAGAGTCTGAGTGTGCCCTCCTCACTGAAAGAGGGGCAGACCACCGACTGGATCAATATCAATAGCGATAACGACAACAAGCGCTGCGTGGCAAAGATCACCTTCTCAGGCCATACGGTGAACTCCTCTGATATGGCAACGCTAAAAATCATTGGCGATGACTAATCCTCGCTGCTTCTTTTATGGGACATAACGCACCATGAACGTCAGATACCTAAACGACGAAGATTTGGATTTTCTGCAGCATTGCCGCGAGGATCAGCTGGCTGAGCTGACGCGCCTGCTTACCCATAACGAAAAGGGAAAGGCGAGGCTGTCGAGTGCCCTACAGCATAACGAGCTATTCAAAGCGATGGAGGGGCACCCCGAGCAGCACCGCTGCAACTGGCAGCTGATTGCTGGTGAGCTACAGCATTACGGTGGCGACAGCATTGCCAATAAGCTGCGGGGGCATGGCAAGCTTTACCGGACCATTTTGCTGGACGTGGCGAAACGGTTAAAGCTCAAGGCGGATAAAGAGAGCTCGACCTTTGAGATTGAACAGGATCTGCTGGCGCATTTTCTGCGTAACGCCTGGCAGAAGATGGATGCCGCGCAGCAGCAGGCGTTTCTGCAGGAGGTTGAGGCGAAAGTCACTGAGCTGGAGGAGCTGCTGCCGTTGCTGATGAAGGATCCGGCGTTAGCGAAAGGGGTTTCTCATCTGCTCTCCAGCCAGCTCACCCGCATCCTGCGTACCCACGCCGCCGTTAGCGTCATCGGCCACGGGCTGGTGCGCGGTGTGGGCCTTGGCGGCCCGCTGGGGGCGGCGCTAAACGGTGTTAAAGCCGTCAGCGGCAGCGCCTATCGCGTCACCATTCCCGCTGTACTGCACATCGCCTGCCTACGCCGGATCACCGCCGTCGTACAGAAGTGATCTCACCGTTAAAAATATATTTCATTTCACCCTGTTCAGATCATAGACAGAGTAATTGCCGCTCATTATGATGCCGCGCCCCGCCTCCACTATCGTGTGGCGGGGCCTTTACTTTCACCATTTTTATGATGATTTTTTTGAGGATTTATGGGCGACACTAAGTTGGCTAATCCGGCTCCGCTGGGCTTAATGGGCTTCGGCATGACCACTATTCTGCTTAATCTGCACAATATTGGCATGTTCCCGCTGGATGGCATTATCCTGGCTATGGGCATTTTCTACGGCGGCATCGCGCAAATTTTTGCCGGGCTGCTGGAGTATAAAAAAGGCAACACCTTTGGCTTAACCGCCTTTACCTCTTACGGCTCTTTCTGGCTCACCCTGGTGGCGATCCTGATTATGCCAAAAATGGGCCTGGCGGATGCCGCCAACGCGCACTTCCTCGGTGTTTACCTGGGGATATGGGGCGTGTTCACCCTGTTTATGTTCTTCGGCACGCTGAAAGGCGCACGTATGCTGCAGTTCGTGTTCCTGAGCCTGACGGTGCTGTTTGCGCTGCTGTGCGTGGGACACCTGGTGGATAACGAAAGCATCGTGCACGTGGCAGGCTGGATTGGTCTGGTCTGCGGCGCAAGCGCGATCTATCTGGCAATGGGTGAAGTGCTGAACGAGCAGTACGGCCGTACCGTGCTGCCGATTGGCGAAAGGATCTAATCTATCCGATGCTCCAGCGGTTAACGCAGGAGCATCGTTCATTTGTTCAGGAGAGTACCAGCGCGTCGAGCGCCTCTTCGGATAAGCCGGTCAGCTGTATGATCTGCGCGCGCTCCATCCCCTGGTTCAGCATAGCCAGAGCAATGCGAATTGTGGCCTCCTGACGTCCTTCAAGGACGCCTTCTCCGTGGCCTTCCTGTCTAAGTTGTTCTGCAATAGTCATTAAAATACCCTTATGTTGCGGGGCTTTTTTCGCCAGCAAACGAATTAGCGCACCCTGATCTACACTATTTCCAGCCTGAACAAGATAGTTAATAGCACTTCTGAGCTGCTGTCCGGTAGTGTATCCCTCTAAAAGTAGGGAAACCAAATGCTCATGAAATACCATGAGATCCCGCGCACGAATATGTTTCTGTAAAAACTCAAGGAGCGCCACTCTGCGATGAGTCAGGATGCTATCGTCGGGGATGACCGTACGTTGAGCCTGCCCGGAGTATTCACCTCATTCTGGCTTTTGTCAGAATGAGGTGAATACCTTGCGAAGAGGCCCGGAAAAAACGCAGCTAGCGGAAAACTATAAGGATGTTTGCTTAAGTTCACCGCGCGGCGGAATTTCTTGCGAGTTCAGATCCTGCCGCAGCCAGATCCCTAATGCTAAGCCCACCAGCGCCAGCGCCAGCACGTACCAGGCCGGAGCCAGCGGCGAGACGCCCATCAGTAGGGTAACCGCAATCGGCGTCAGTCCGCCAAAGATGGCGTAAGAGACGTTGTAGGAGAAGGAGATCCCGGTAAAGCGCACCTCAGCAGGAAACGCCCGCACCATGACGTAGGGCACCGCGCCAACGACCCCGACGCCCAGCCCTGCCAGGCCATAGAGCAGAGAGAGATGCTCCGGGTGCGTACCGGCGAAGTGATAGAAGATACCGCTGGTGCAGGCCAGCAGAATGCTGCCGACGATAAAGGTTCTGCTCGCCCCAAAGCGATCCGCCGCCAGCCCAGCCAGCAGACAGCCAATGCAGAGCATAATGGTCGCCACGCTGTTGGCCTGCAGAGTCAGAGCCGGAGCAAGCCCGTACTGCTTTTGCAGCCACACCGGCGACATCAGGATCACCACCACGATGCAGGCGGAGAGCAGCCAGGTGAGCAGCATTGAGATCGCCACCGCCCTCTTATGCTTCACCACCACCGCCTTCACCGGCAGCTCCTGGGCCAGAGCCTTACGCTGCTGCATCTCCAGGAAGATCGGCGTCTCCTGCAGCCAGCGGCGCAGGTACATTGCCACCAGGCCAAAGGCACCGCCGAGCAGGAACGGAATACGCCAGCCAAAGTCGTGCAGCATCTCCGGTGTCATTGTGCGGTTCACCACCGTGGCAACCACCGACCCCAGCAGGATGCCCACGGTCAGTCCCGCCGTCAGGGTACCGCAGGCGATGCCGATCCGGCGGGCAGGCACGTGCTCAGCAACAAAAACCCATGCGCCCGGCACTTCGCCGCCGATCGCCGCGCCCTGTAAAAGACGCATCAGCAGTAGGAGCAGCGGTGCGGCAATACCGATAGAGGCGTAGGTGGGCAGCAGGCCAATCGCCAGGGTCGGTACCGCCATCAGCAGGATGCTCAGGGTAAACATCTTTTTACGCCCGACCAGATCGCCAAAGTGCGCCATGATAATGCCGCCCAGCGGTCGCGCCAGATAGCCTGCGGCAAAGATACCGAAGGTCTGCACCTGGCGCAGCCACTCTGGAATATCCGCGGGGAAGAAGAGCGCGCCGACGACGGCAGCAAAAAAGACGAAGATGATGAAATCATAAAACTCCAGCGCGCCGCCAAGGGCAGCGAGCGAGAGCGTTTTATAATCCTGGCGATTCAGTGGGCGGGCGTTTTCAGACATAGCGAACCCTGTGCAAAGAGGGGTGAATGATTTTATTATTTACGGCATATGTAAACTTAAAATTACTATACCGTAAAAAAATCAGCACGCCACTCTTTAGCGCCCCTATTGCAGCGCTTATCCCGGAAAAGCTCTCTGTTCAGGAGATTGTTTCGCGTCTGGCGCTTTTGGGCCGAAAAGCTGCTACCACCTCTGGGTGGGTTTCCACGTAGGGCCCCTCCAGAAGCTGTAAACAATAAGGTACACTGGCAAAAATACCTGGTACAACGACCTTCCCGTCACTCTCTTTAACCCCCTCCAGCGTCTCCTGGATCGATTTCGGCTGGCCGGGAAGATTGAGGATCAGCGCCTGCTTGCGGATTACCCCCACCTGGCGCGACAGGATCGCAGTGGGAACAAAGTGCAGGCTGATCTGCCGCATCTGTTCGCCAAAGCCTGGCATCTGGCGATCGGCAACGGCAAGCGTCGCGTCGGGGGTGACATCCCGGCGTGCGGGGCCCGTGCCACCGGTGGTCAGGACCAGATGGCAGCTCATCTCATCCACCAGCTCGCACAGCGTCTGCTCGATGATCGCTTGCTCGTCCGGAATAAGACGGGTTTCAATAGTAAAGGGGGTTGCGAGGGCAGAGGCCAGCCAGGCTTCGAGGGCAGGAATACCCTTATCCTGATAGACCCCGTTGGAGGCGCGGTCAGAGACAGAGACTAAGCCGATGCGTAACGTATTCATAGTATTTCCGTTCAAACAATATCGATACGGGAATGATACACGCAGAGGGGAATAACAGACAGGCTCGAAAAGCAGGAGCGTGACCGGAGACCCGGCCACGCAGCGGGATTACAGCAGATCGCCGATCATGGCTTCCAGCTTACCCTGGTCCACGGCAAACTTGCGGATACCGTCCGCCAGCTTATCTACCGCCATCGGATCCTGGTTGTGTTCCCACAGGAACTCAGCTTCGGTGATGCGTTCCGGACGCGCTTTCACTTCACCGCTGAAGGAGAGCTTACGCTCAATGGTACCTTCGCTCTCTGCCAGCTCTTTCAGCAGCGCAGGGGCGATGGTCAGACGGTCACAGCCTGCCAGCTCAATGATTTCGCCAACGTTACGGAAGCTTGCGCCCATTACCACGGTCTCGTAGCCGTGCTGCTTGTAGTATTCGTAGATTTCGGTAACGGAGACCACGCCCGGATCTTCTGCCGGTGCGTACTCTTTCTTGTCGGTGTTGGATTTGTACCAGTCAAGAATACGGCCAACGAACGGTGAAATCAGGAACACGCCCGCTTCAGCACAGGCGCGTGCCTGAGCGAAGGAGAACAGCAGGGTCAGGTTACAGTTGATGCCCTCTTTTTCCAGCTGCTCAGCGGCACGGATGCCCTGCCAGGTGGAGGCCAGCTTGATCAGGATGCGATCGTTGCTGATACCCGCGTCGTTGTAGAGCTTGATCAGACGCTTGGCTTTGGCAATGGAGCCTTCGGTGTCATAGGAGAGACGTGCGTCTACTTCAGTAGAGATACGGCCCGGCACCAGTTTCAGGATCTCCAGACCGATGTTCACGGCCAGCTTGTCAGAGGCGTCAACGATCTGCTGCGCGCGGTCGCTGCTCTGGCTTTTGGCCCAGCTTACGGCATCGTCAATCAGCTTGCGGTATTCAGGGATCTGGGCTGCGTTGAGGATCAGAGAAGGGTTGGTTGTAGCATCCTGCGGCTGATACAGCTTCATTGCCGCGATATCTCCGGTGTCGGCCACCACGGTGGTGAACTGACGCAGGGAGGTCAATTTATCCGTCATAATCGTGTTTCTCTTTAAACAGCTTGTTAGGGGGATGTAACCGGTCTTCCCTGATGATATCACGACGCACTGTCAGCGCAACCGCAGACAGTGCCCTATCCTGGAGTATGGTAGACTCAATCAACGACGCGTTGCACCGCGCCAAAAATGGCAGCGCTTACACTGGCCGATCGGCATGAACAAGAGGAATGTGAATGCCAGATTTTTTCCTTTTTATCAATGAAATACTCTGGGAATCGGTGATGATCTACCTGCTTATCGGAGCAGGGATCTGGTTTACCGTGCGCAGTGGATTTATTCAGTTTCGCTACCTGCGCCACGTCGGCAAAAGTCTGAAAAACAGCGTGACGCCCCAGCCTGGCGGCCTGACCTCATTCCAGGCGCTCTGCACCAGCCTCGCGGCGCGCGCCGGCAACGGCAACCTGATGGGCGTGGCGCTGGCCATCTCCGCCGGTGGGCCGGGCGCCGTGTTCTGGATGTGGGTCTCTGCGCTGATCGGTATGGCAACAACCTTTGCCGAATGCGCGCTGGCGCAGCTCTATAAAGAGCGTGACGAACATAACCAGTTTCGCGGCGGCCCCGCCTGGTATATCACTCGCGGCCTCGGCATGCGCTGGCTGGGCATTATATTCGCCCTCTTTCTGCTGGTATATGGACTCATTTTCAATACCGTTCAGTCCAACACCGTGGCCCATGCTCTGCGCTACGCCTGGGAGATACCGGAGCTGCTCAGCGGTGTGCTTTTAGCTGCCGCCACGCTGCTGGCGATAAGGCTCGGCATTCGCGGTGTCGCCCGCATTATGCAGTGGCTGGTCCCGGCCATGATGCTCGTGTGGGTGCTTGCCAGCCTGCTGATCGGCGCATGGCATGTTGAGCAGCTGCCCGGCATCGTCAACGCCATCTTCCGAGGCGCCTTCGGCTGGCACGAAGCGGCGGCAGGCGCGCTCGGCTATACCGTCAGCCAGGCGCTGACCAGCGGCTTTCAGCGGGGCATCCTGTCGAACGAGGCGGGAATGGGCACCACGCCTAATGCGGCGGCCGCAGCGGCATCGTGGCCTCCCCATCCGGCCGCGCAGGGGATCGTGCAGATGATCGGCGTCTTTACCGATACCCTTATCGTCTGTACCGCCAGCGCGCTCATTGTCCTGCTTGCCAACGCGTCGTCGCCGCACACTCCCCTCGATGGCATTGAGCTGGTGCAGCAGGCTATGGTCTCTCTGACCGGCAGCTGGGCCGCCGGGTTTGTCGCGGTGATTACCGCGCTGTTTGCTTTTACCACCATCGTGGTGAACTACATCTATGCCGAAAATAACCTGATCTTTTTGCGCCTGCACAGCAGACGCAACCTCTGGCTGATGCGCGGCGGCACGCTGCTGATGGTGATAACCGGATCGCTACTGAGCCTGCCGATGGTCTGGCAGATGGCGGACGTGATGATGGCGCTAATAGCGATTGTTAACCTCAGCGCCATCCTGCTGCTGTCGCCGGCGGTGAGAATTATCGCCAATGACTACCTGCGCCAGCGCAGGCTGGGGGTGCGCCCGGTGTTTACTCCCCAGCGCTACCCGGAGATCCAACGCCAGCTCGCTCCCGGTGCGTGGGACAACCTGCCGGACCGCTAGGGCAGCAATTGCAACTATCGATCAACACAGGCGCTTTTTTTGCTAAAGTCCGTTTTTTGCGACAGTCTGCGCATATTTTCCTGAGGAGTGGACATGCTGATTCTGATCTCGCCGGCCAAGACGCTGGATTACCAAAGCCCGCTGGCCACCCAGCGCTATACGCAGCCGGTGCTGCTGGATCACGCCCAACAGCTGATTGACGTTGCCCGCCAGCTCTCCGCGCCGCAAATCAAGACCCTGATGGGTATCAGCGATAAGCTGGCGGATCTCAACGCTACGCGCTTTCACGACTGGCAGCCGGACTTCACGCCGGACAACGCCCGTCAGGCTATCCTGGCTTTTAAGGGCGATGTCTATGCCGGTATGCAGGCCGAGACCTTCAGCGACGACGATTTTACCTTTGCCCAGCAGCATCTGCGGATGCTATCCGGCCTCTACGGCGTGCTGCGCCCGCTCGATCTGATGCAGCCCTACCGGCTTGAGATGGGCATTCGCCTGCAGAACCCAAAAGGCAGCGACCTGTATCAATTCTGGGGGGAGACCATCACCCATACGCTCAACGAGGCGCTGGCGGCGCAGGGCGATAACATCATCGTTAACCTGGCGTCGGATGAGTACTTCCGGGCGGTGAAGCCGAAGCTGCTGGCTGGCGAGATCGTGAAACCGGTATTCCTTGATGAGAAAAACGGTGTCTTTAAGGTGATTAGCTTCTATGCCAAGAAAGCGCGTGGGCTAATGAGCCGCTACATCATTGAAAACCGTCTGACGACGCCGGAGCAGCTTAAGGCATTTGATGTGGACGGCTACGTCTTTGATGAAGAGATGTCGAAAAAGAACGAGCTGGTCTTTAAGCGTCGCGAAGGTTAAACGCCGCGCCGAAAGCCCGGAGGCGGCGACGCCTTACCGGGCCTGGAGAGAGCAGTTACCTTTACGCTTTTTGCATCATCAGCGCGCGCAGGGCGGCAAAATCAGCAGGCAGGCTGTGAGAGAGCAGCGGCAGCTCGGCGCGCTCAGCCAGCGCGGCAGGCAGATCCAGCGTATCGCCAAGGATCGCCTCGACGCTCTCTTTGAATTTCGCCGGATGCGCGGTGCCGAGGAACAGGCCGTACTCGCCCGGATGCAGCTGGTCGCGCAGAGCGCGGTAGGCCACTGCCGCGTGCGGCTCGGAGAGATACCCCTTCTCTTTCAGCTCCAGCATGGTGGCTTTGGTCACTTCGTCATCGATGGCAGCATAGCCCAGCTCGTTCAGACGCCAGATCTTACGGCGGAACAGCTCCTCCACGCGCGGCCAGTTGTTCGGCTGGCTAACATCCATGGCGTTGGAGAGCGTCGCCTGGGTCGTATTCGGGCTCCACTCCCCTGCTTTCAGGAAGCGCGGCACGGTGTCGTTGGCGTTAGTGGCAGCAATAAAGCGCTTCACCGGCAGGCCCAGCGATTTCGCCAGCAGGCCTGCGGTGAGATCGCCAAAGTTTCCGCTGGGTACAGAGATCACCAGCTGGTTGCGCGCTTCCTGCGGCAGCTGCGCCACCGCCTCGAAGTAGTAGCAGATCTGCGCCAGCAAGCGGCTGATGTTGATAGAGTTCGCCGAGTTCAGCCCCAAGGTCTGCTTCAGCTCTTCATCATCAAAGGCCTGCTTGACCAGCGCCTGGCAAGCGTCAAAGTCGCCGTCGATAGCCACCGTCTCGATGTTGCCCCCCAGCGTACAGAAGAGTTTCTCCTGTAGCGGGCTGATTTTGCCCTGCGGGTAGAGGATCACCACGCGGACGTTTTTCAGGCCATAGAAGGCGTGCGCCACCGCCGCGCCGGTATCGCCGGAGGTCGCGGTCAGGATGGTGACGGGCTTATCGCCGCTAATGTGGGTCAGCATCTGCGCCATAAAGCGGCCGCCAAAGTCTTTAAACGCCAGCGTCGGGCCGTGGAACAGCTCCAGACAGCCGATGTCCTCCTCAACCTTGCTCACCGGGGCGGGGAAGGTAAAGGCCGCCCGCACGCGCTCCTCCAGCAGCTCCTGAGGGATCTCATCGCCAATAAAGGCGGCGAGGATCTTTGCGCTACGGCTAACGAAATCCTGCTCCAGCATCTCGTCGATTTCGGTCAGGTTGAACTCGGGCAGATCGTGAGGGAAGAAAAGTCCCTGCTGTTTACCCAGCCCCTGCGTTACCGCCTGGGCAAAGGAGACCTGCTCGTTATGATCTTTAAGGTTGTAGAGTTTCATTAATTATCCCAGTACGCGTGCGCCCGCTGTATCCAGCCGGCAAATATGAACGAAGCCTTCCTGATTCTGCAGATAGTGTTTACTCAACCAGTCTGCTACGCGCTGCGCGGTGTCCGGCCGGTCGCAGAGCGCGAACAGCGTCGGCCCCGACCCAGAGATACCGCTCGCCAGCGCGCCAATCTCTGCCACCGCCTGACGCGCCTCTTTAAAGCCCGGCAGCAGGCGGGCCCGGTACGGCTCGGCAATCACGTCTTTCATCAGCTTCGCGGCCAGCTGCGGCTGGCGAGAGTAGCAGGCGTGAATAAACCCAGCCAGATGTCGCCCGTGGGCAATGCAGTCCTGGCGGCGATACTGCGCGGGTAAAATCGCCCGAGCCTCTGCCGTGGAGACCTTGATCCCCGGGTAGGCCAGCACCCACAGCCACTCATCAAAGCCTGGCACCTGCTGGCTGATAATGCCGTTCTCTTCGATCATCAGCTGCATGCCGCCGAGGAAACAGGGAGCTACGTTATCGTAATGAATGCTGCCGGAGATGCGTCCCTCCAGCTCGCCCATCAGCGCCAGCAGGCGCGTATCGTTCAGCGGCTTGCCACAGTGCTCGTTCATCGCCACTAGCGCGGCAACCACGGAGCAGGCGCTGGAGCCGAGCCCCGAGCCAATCGGCATATTTTTTTCCAGCGTCATAGTCACCGGAATAGTTTTATTCATCTCCTGGCAGAAACGCTCCCAGCACTGATAGACAATATTTTCCCGCGGCTCCGGGGGGAGCTTATCCGCAAAGCGCCCCACATTGTGCAGGCTAAAACCATCGGCCGCCTCCACCGTGACGACGTCGCCCAGCAGGGCGCCATCCACCGGCGTTACCGCCGCCCCAAGCACGTCGAAGCCAACGCTCATATTGGCGCTGGAGGCCGGGGCATACACTTTCACCATGTTAAACTCCTAACTTCCATGAGAGGGTGCGCAGCAGATCGGCAAAAACGCCTGCCGCCGTCACATCGTTGCCCGCACCGTAACCGCGCAGCACCAGCGGCAGCGGTTGATAGTAGTGGCTGTAGAACGCCAGCGCGTTCTCACCGTTTTTCACTTTATAGAGCGGATCGTTGCCGTCTACCTCGGCGATTTTCACCCGGCAGACGCCATCCTCTTCAATATTCCCTACGTAGCGCAGCACGTTACCCTCATCGTGCGCCTTTGCCACCCGAGCAGCAAAGGCATCATCAAGCTGTGGAAGACGGGCCATAAAGCTGTTTACGTCGCCGCTGTCGTCAAAGCCTGCCGGCAGCACCGGCTCGATAACGATATCCGTCAGCTCCAGCTCGCGCCCCGTCTCGCGGGCGAGGATCAGCAGCTTGCGCGCTACATCCATGCCGGAGAGATCGTCCCGCGGATCCGGCTCGGTATAGCCCAGATCCCGTGCGATCCCGGTCGCTTGCGAGAGGCTCATACCTTCGTCCAGCTTACCGAAAATAAAGGATAGCGATCCGGAAAGGATCCCGGAAAAACGCTGTAGCTCATCGCCCGCGTTGAGCAGGTTTTGCAGGTTTTCAATCACCGGCAGCCCTGCCCCAACGTTGGTGTCGTACAGGAACTTGCGGCGCGACCCGGCGGCGGCGTGGCGCAGCTGGTGGTAGTAGGCCATCGACGAGGTGTTGGCTTTCTTGTTCGGCGTCACCACGTGGAAGCCTTCGCGCAGGAAGTCGGCGTACTGATCGGCCATTGTCTGGTTGGACGTACAATCCACGATCACCGGATTGAGCAGATGGTACTCTTTAACCAGGCGGATCAGCCTGCCGAGGTTAAACGGCTCTTTCGCTTCTGCCAGCTCCGCCTGCCAGTTATCCAGGTTCAGGCCGTGCACGTTCGTCAGCAGCGCCTTTGAGTTCGCTACGCCGCAGACCCGCAGATCGATATGCTTGCCCTTCAGCCAGCTCTGCTGACGCTTGAGCTGCTCCAGCAGCGCGCCGCCGACGCCACCGACGCCAATCACGAACACCTCAATCACCTGGTCGGTGTTGAACAGCATCTGATGGGTAACGCGTACGCCGGTTGTGGCGTCGTCGTTGCTGACCACCACCGAGATAGAGCGTTCAGAAGAGCCCTGAGCAATCGCCACGATGTTGATATTGGCGCGGGCCAGCGCGGCGAAGAATTTAGCCGAGATGCCGCGCAGGGTACGCATGCCGTCGCCGACCACCGAGATAATCGCCAGCCGCTCCATGACCGCCAGCGGCTCCAGCAGCCCCTCTTTCAGCTCAAGGTAGAACTCATCCCCCAGCGTCCGGCGCGCACGGGCGCAGTCGGCCTGCGGCACGCAGAAGCTAATGCTGTACTCGGACGAGGACTGGGTAATCAGCACCACCGAGATCCCAGCCCGTGACATGGTGGCAAATACCCGCGCCGCCATCCCGACCATCCCTTTCATCCCGGGGCCGGAGACGCTGAACATCGCCATGTTATTGAGATTAGAAATCCCCTTAACCGGCAGGCCGTCGTCATCGGAAGTGGCGCCGATCAGCGTACCGGGCGCCTGCGGGTTACCGGTATTTTTAATCAGGCAGGGGATCTGGAACTGGGCGATAGGGGTAATAGTGCGTGGATGCAGCACCTTCGCGCCGAAGTAGGAGAGCTCCATCGCCTCCTGGTAGGACATGGATTTCAGCAGTCGGGCATCGGGCACCTGACGTGGGTCGCAGGTGTAGACGCCGTCAACGTCGGTCCAGATCTCACAGCAGTCGGCGCGCAGGCAGGCGGCCAGTACGGCGGCAGAGTAGTCGGAGCCGTTGCGCCCCAACACGACCAGCTCGCCCTTCTCATTGCCTGCGGTGAAGCCGGCCATCAGGATCATATGGTCTGCGGGGATCTGGCTGGCGGCGATGCGACGGGTGGATTCGGCGATATCCACGGTAGATTCGAGATAGTGGCCCACGGCGAGCAGTTTTTCTACCGGATCGATCACCGAGACCTTATGCCCCCTGGCTTCCAGTAGCCCGGCCATAATCGCAATCGAGAGCTTCTCCCCTCGGCAGATGATGGCGGCGTTGATGCTGTCCGGGCACTGGCCCAGCAGAGCAATCCCATGCAGAACGTGTTTGATTTGCGCGAACTCGTGCTCAACCTGCTGTTTCAGCCGGGCAAGGGGGAAACCGGGCTGAACCTCGGCCAGGCCTGCAAGCAGGTCGGCAAAAATATGCTCTGCGTCGCTGATGTTGGGTACGGCATCCTGGCCCCCGATGGTCTTCTCAATCATCGCCACCAGGTGGTTGGTAATTTTGGCCGGGGCAGACAGCACGGTGGCAACCTGCCCCTGCCTGGCATTGCTCTCCAGAATCTCGGCAACACGCAGAAAACGTTCTGCATTTGCCACTGACGTACCGCCGAACTTCAACACTCGCATGGTATTACCCCTTGATTTTTGCTCGAAAAAAAAGCCCGCACTGTTCAGGTGCGGGCTTTTTTCTGTGTTTCCTGTACGCGTCAGCCCGCACCGTTACCTGTGGTAATGGTGGTGGTAATAATTGTCAGCGTGCTGATGCTATTCATGGATGTTGTGTGCTCTGTTATATTTATCTGTCTGTCTTGTATAGCTATACGGTTAAAGTATATCCCTGCCTGAGTCAATGAATTTTTGCTTTTTGCCCTTTTCATCGCCTGCGCAGGTCGCGCTGCGCTGACCGCACTTTCCTCCGCACTCTCACCGGATGAAAAAGCGATATCAGCATCTTTTACCATAATAAAAAACGATGACAGCGTTTTACTCTGCAAGTTTTTTTTCGATATCGTGCAGCAAACGGTGCAGCATCGCCGTGTCCCGCTGCTCAAACAGGCCCAGCCGCTGCTCCAGCCAGTCGGCTAATTTGACGTCATCCGCAACGCCCAGCGTCCCCAGTAGCGATCGTGCCCGCAGACGCAGCGCCTTGAGCTGCGCTTCACGCTGGACCACTACCGGTTCGCTGCGCTGTTGCATTAACGATGCTAACTGGTAACAGTAAACCATCACGGCCTGTCCAAGATTCAGCGAGGGATAATCGGCAACCATGGGAACCCCGGTGAGAATGTCAGCCAGGGCCAGCTCGTCATTGGTTAAACCCGAATCCTCCCGGCCAAACACCAGCGCGGCGCGGTCCATCCACTGGCTCTTCTCCTGCATTAGCGGCACCAGTTCAGCGGGCGTGGCGTAGTAGTGAAACTTTGCCCGGCTGCGGGCGGTAGTGGCCACCGTAAAATCGATATCGGTCAGGGCATCGGCGAGCGTCGGGAAAAACCGTGCGTTATCAATAATATCGCCAGAGCCATGGGCCACCCAGCGCGCGCTCTCCTGCCGGTGGGCTTCGCTGTCTACGATACGCAGATCGCTAAAGCCCATGGTCTTCATGGCCCGGGCCGCCGCGCCAACGTTTTCGGGCCTGGCGGGTGAAACGAGTACTATTGCTACATGCATGGGTTACTCTCTGGTGTGCCCGAGGACGGGCTAAAAAGGCAATCAACATCAAGTTATTACGCATCACAAATTTACAAAAACGTAACAGAAATCACTGAATTTGTGTCAGGTAAAGCTTAAAAATTACTACACTATTTACTGGGTTAATTAGCTGCCAGTATGTTAACAGAACAGGATTATCCCTCTGTAACGCATGGTAATCTACATGATGAGAACAATCCCTTGGTGGATTCAGCAAACTTATTAATTAAAGGCTGTAACTACCTGTTTATTGAAAAGATGTTATAAACGCTAGTAATAAGATGCGATGATTTCATCAAACTGTTAACGTGCTACAATTGAACTTGATATATGTCAACCAACCGTAGTTTTATTGGGTGTCCGGTGCGTCTTAACCTGTTATGTTGCTGTTAAAATGGGTAGGATGACAACCGTTTTTGACACTGTCGGGTCCAAAGGGAGTATGTACCCACGACCAAGCTAATGATGTTGTTGACGTTGATGGAAAGTGCATCAAGAACGCCATTTACGTACTTTAGTCATGTTACGCCGTTCATGTTAATTTGCGACATGCATCAGGCAGGTCAGGGACTTTTGTACTTCCTGTTTCGATTTAGTTGGCAATTTAGGTAGCAAACATGCAGACCCCGCACATTCTTATTGTTGAAGACGAGTTAGTTACTCGCAACACGCTGAAGAGCATTTTCGAAGCAGAAGGATACGATGTCTTTGAAGCGACTGATGGCGCTGAAATGCATCAGATTCTTTCTGATAACGATATCAACCTGGTGATCATGGATATCAACCTGCCGGGCAAAAACGGCCTGCTGCTGGCGCGTGAACTGCGCGAACAGGCAGACGTCGCCCTGATGTTCCTCACAGGCCGTGATAACGAAGTCGATAAGATCCTCGGCCTCGAGATTGGCGCGGATGATTACATCACCAAACCGTTTAACCCCCGCGAATTAACCATTCGCGCGCGCAACCTCCTCTCCCGTACCATGAACCTGGGCACGGTGAGCGAAGAGCGCCGCAGCGTTGACAGCTATAAATTCAACGGCTGGGAGCTGGATATCAACAGCCGCTCGCTGATTAGCCCGAACGGCGAGCAGTACAAACTGCCGCGCAGTGAGTTTCGCGCCATGCTGCACTTCTGCGAAAACCCAGGCAAGATCCAGACCCGCGCCGATCTGCTGAAGAAGATGACCGGTCGCGAGCTGAAGCCGCACGATCGTACCGTTGACGTGACTATCCGCCGTATTCGTAAACATTTCGAATCGACGCCGGATACGCCGGAGATCATCGCCACTATTCACGGCGAAGGCTACCGCTTCTGCGGCGATCTGCAGGAGTAAGGCTCAGTCACTGTAATGCCGGGCGGCACTGCGTCTGCCCGGCCTACGGTCACAAATTAATGCCACGGCATAATCGGCACGGCGCTTAGCGCGTTCTTCGGCGACCCTTCTACGACCTTATCGGAGTAGGCAAGGTAGGCCAGCGTGTTGCGCTTCGCGTCGTAGAAACGTACCACCTGCAACTTCTTGAAGACCAGTGAGGTACGTTTCTGGAACACCACCTCTCCCTGCGCTTTCCCGCCCTTCACCTTCTCACTCAGCTCAATCGGCCCTACCTGCTGACAGGAGATCGCGGCGTCGGAGGTATCCTCTGCCAGCCCTAATCCGCCCTTGATACCGCCAGTTTTCGCCCGGCTGATATAGCATGTCACGTTTTTAACATCGGGATCGTCGAAGGCTTCAACCACAATTTTATGATCCGGTCCGAAGACTTTAAAGACAGTATCAACCGACCCAATCTCTTCAGCCTGCGCAGCCTGGCCTACGAGACCTAGCGCGAAGAGTATTGCTAAGCACTTGTATTTCATATTGTTACCATATTTGAATATTACGTTATGTTACTATTTTTCCTGTACAGCTAAATACTTGCAATTCAATTGGTTAAGATTTTTTGCACTGCTCCTCGTTAAAAGCGCACGCTTACTCAAAAAAAACACTGAATGCTAAAATAGCAGGGAATGATATTATTCGCTCAGCTCCGCTGCTGAGTATGACCGTTTTAAGGATGAGGATACTGTATGGATCAGGCTGGGATTATTCGCGATCTACTTGACTGGCTGGAGGATCACCTCGATCAACCGCTGACTCTGAATAATGTGGCGATCAAGGCAGGTTATTCCAAGTGGCATCTGCAAAGAATGTTCAGGGATGTCACCGGCCGGGCAATTGGATCCTATATCCGCGCGCGGCGACTGTCGAAAGCCGCCGTGGCGCTGCGTCTGACCGCCCGCCCGATCCTCGATATTGCCCTGCAGTACCGTTTCGACTCCCAGCAGACCTTTACCCGTGCGTTTAAGAAACAGTTTGGCCTGACGCCCGCGCACTATCGCCGCTCTCCTGACTGGAGTGCGTCAGGCATTCGTCCCCCGCTGCATCTGGGTGAGTTCTCTCTGCCCAAACATGAGTTTATTACCCTACCCGAAACGCCGTTGATGGGGATCACCCAGAGTTATACCTGCTCGCTGGAAGAGATCTCCGCCTTCCGGCATGAGATGCGGATCCAGTTCTGGCGTGAGTTTTTAGGCAACTCGCCTGCCCTGCCCGCTGAGCTGTACGGTCTGCATGAGCCGCGTCCGAGCCTGGAGAAGGATGACGAGCAGGAGGTGCTCTACACCACAGCCGTCACGCCCGAGATGGCAAACGGCCATCTGCAAGGTGCTTTTCCTCTGCTGTTGCAGAGCGGCGAGTACGTGATGTTTACCTATGAAGGACCGGGCACCGGGCTCCAGCAGTTTATCTTAACGGTCTACGGCACCTGTATGCCGATGCTCAACCTCACCCGGCGCAGGGGACTGGATATCGAACGTTTCTTCCCACGTGATGAAGCCAGGAACCAGACACCACCGCTGTATCTTCGCTGCGAATATCTGATCCCTGTCCGGCGTTAACGCTGTAGCTCGTCCAGCGCGGGCGCATCCAGGTGCGAAACGTCACCCGCTGTCTCCACGACCCATCCTGAGGCTAGCCACGGGCTCTGCTGATAATCAATGCGCGAGATAGAGCAGTTGCGCAGCCGCAGCCGACGCTCCGCCCAGGCGGGCAGGCCAAGGATAGTGCTGACCAGACAGCCTAGCGCCATACCGTGACTAACCAGCAGCGGGCGGCTCCCTTCCGGCAGGTCGAGGCAGGTGGCCAGCACCGCATGCATACGATCGCTCAGCTCCTGCATCGACTCCCCGTCGGGAATACGACCATCGGAGGTGCCGTTGACCAGTTGACGACGCCACTGCTCCTCTTCCTCGGTCAACGACTCGATAGGACGCCGCTCCAGCACGCCCATATCCAGCTCGCGCAGGCGGGCATCCAGCGAAATCTCACACCCGCAGTAGTCGGCAATGATCTCTGCCGTGCGCTGCGTGCGCCCCAGATCGCTGGCGATAACGTGGGTGATCCCCAGCGCTTTTGCGCGTTCGGCCACCTGGCGTGCCTGCTGCTCCCCTTTGGCCGTCAGCGGACTGTCTGACTGACCCTGAATACGACGCTCGGCGTTCCACTGCGTTTCACCGTGGCGAACAAGGTATACCTGTAACATGCTTTTTATCCGTTATACTGCGATGAAATTTTTTATATGAGTTGTTTAGATTATGCACCATGTTATCTCAGCTACCACTAATCCCGCCAAAATTAAGGCGATTCTGCACGCGTTTAGCGAGATTTTCGGCGAAGGATCCTGCCATATCGAGTCCGTGGCCGTCGAGAGCGGCGTACCAGAACAGCCGCTTGGCAGCACAGAAACGCGGACTGGCGCACGTAACCGCGTGGAGAACGCCCGTCAGGCGCGGCCCGACGCCGACTTCTGGGTGGCCATTGAAGCAGGAATAGATGAGGACAGCACCTTTAGCTGGGTGGTGATAGAGAGCCGGAAGCAGCGCGGCGAAGCGCGTTCCGCCACCCTGCCACTGCCGGCGGCCATACTGAGCCGCGTGCGTGCCGGAGAGGCGCTCGGGCCGGTGATGTCAGAGGTCACCGGTATTGATGAGATTGGACGTAAAGAGGGGGCGATAGGTGTCTTCACCCACGGCGTGCTGACGCGGAGCAGCGTTTACCATCAGGCGGTGATCCTGGCCCTGAGCCCGTTTCACCATGCGGCGTACCGCTAGCCCTTCAGCAGCACCTTCTCCAGCCACAGACGCAGCTCTGGCGGGGCGGCTTTCAGGCTGTTAGAGCCACGGGTAATCGTCGCGATGCCGGTGCCCAGCTCGTTTTTAAGCTCCCGCTGGCTCATTTCACCGCGCAGAAGCTCCTCAATAATGCGTACCCGCGTGCCCAGCGCTTCGCGCTCGTCGGGGGTCAGCATCAGATTAAGCAGCGGCAGGTGCAGATCCTGGTCATAGGCGTGCTGAAGCAGTTCGACGAAGCGCAACCACTCCTGATGACGCTGTTCGGCTACTTCTGCTGAATAAGGGGATTGCTGGGTCATGTTAGGCTGCCATACTCGTTGACGAGTACAACAGCATAACACAAACCGCCGGATCAGTAACGGCGGCCCCACTCCGTGGCGGTTAGCAGAGTCGGTTTCCCACCCAGGAAGTAGCGGTAATAGGCATCATAGGCCAGCACGTTTTTCACATAGCCCCGCGTCTCTGAGAAGGGAATGCTCTCCACAAACGCTACTGCGTCAATGCGTCCGGCGCTGTTGCCAAGCCAGGTCCGCACCCGTCCAGGCCCGGCGTTATAGGCCGCCGATGCAAAGATGCGGTTATTACCAAACTGGTTATAGACGTATTGCAGGTAGCTGGTGCCGATATCAATATTGGTTTGCGGATCCAGCAGTTGGGCAGGATCGCTGTAGCCCGCAATATTGAACATCTGCACCGTATGCGTTGCCGTGCCCGGCATCACCTGCATCAGACCGCTGGCGCCAACCGGTGAGCGCGCCTTCGGATTCCAGGCGCTCTCCTGGCGAGCAATCGCCATCGCATAGCTCTGGGGAATATCCTTACCGCTGGTATAACGCTCAAAGAGATCGCGCCAGGCCAGCGGGAAGCGCTCCTGCAGCTGATCCCACAGCTTGCCAGCGATGGTCGCCTGCACGCCCAGATCCCACCACTGGCGATCGTAGGCGTAGCGCGCCAGCTGGGCCTGCTCCTGCGGCGTGCGGCCGGTGACCAGGTTGGCCCACTCGCTGCGTGCGGTGTTATCGAGGCCCCAGAACATGAGCTCGCGTACCCGCGCCATCTCTGGACTCTGCACCAGCTGCGGATCCGGCTCGCCTGACGCCTTGTCGATCTTTAGCTGATACTCTTCACCAAGGCGCTGCGCGGCAACCATAGGATAGAAGCCGCGCTTCTGCATCAGATCGTGCAGGATGGTATTGGCTTCCTCCTCCCGGCCGCGCTCCAGCAGTAGATCGGCCTGCCAGTAGCGCCACTCCTCTTTCTCTTTAGCCTCCATGGGCAGGCGGGCCAGCCAGGTATTGAGCCCCTGGCGATCGCCTGTACCTAACGCCAGTCGTACCCGGCGCTCTACCAGCGCCGTTGACTGGGAGCGCATAATGGCATCGTCGCGCCAGCGCGCCTGCTCCTCGGTGATGTCGTTGCCCATCAGCCGCCAGACAACGATATCCCGCAGCGCCTGGGTCTGCTCCTCGTTGAGCTGCTGCGCCGAGGCCAGCGATGGGATCATCAGGCGCGCGTTTTCGACATCCTGACGGGCAACGCTCTCAAACGCCTCCTGGACCATCTGCCGGGTAAAGTCGGTCGCGCCGGTGGTGCGCGCGAAGGTCAACACGCTGTTGGGATCGTTTGCCAGATCGATAATGGCGCTGGAGATGGTCTGGTATTCGCTGGGCATCTGGTTCGCCAGCAGGAGAACGAGGCGGGTATTGCCCGCTTTCATCGCCAGCCGGATGCGTTCGAGGAAGGCCAGCGGATCCTGCGTGCCGGAGGCGCGCCACGCGCCAAACAGCCGATCGCAGGCGTCAGGCTGGCTCTTTCCGGTCAGCCAGAGCGTCTTTGCCCCCTCCCACGCCGCGTCCGGCTGGGCGGTGTTCCATTTGGCGTAGTAGTAGTTGCACTGCGCTTCGGTGGTCGCGGGCTTGTCCGGGCTAAACGCCAGCAGGCCGCGCCAGTCCTCCCGGCGCGCCAGCTCGTTAACAAAGCGCGACTTCAGGTTGCGGGCGGAGGGCAGCGTCGGATTGGCCTGCACAAAGTTGCTCACCGCAACGGCCGGCTGGTTCATCAGATCGCTGTTGATCTGACGGTACTCCAGATAAGGATAGAGAGGATAGTCCTTGAGCTCGGGCATCAGCTGCGCCACGACGTCCATCTGCTTGTTGTCCCACGCCTGCTTGATTTGTGCATAGCGGTTTCGCTGCTCATCCAGTGAGTCAGCGCGTGCCAGGCCGCTTACCGTCAGCATGCAGCAGCCGACGACCAGCAGTCGCCAGGCGACAGGTTTAGCATTCACAGGCACTTTCTCCTTAGAAATAAATTTGTTGGCGCATAACCTCTTCATGCTAACCAGGCATAAGCTAATTCGCCACGCGCTGAACACTTTTTTACTTTTGGCCTGATTTAACACTCGTGACGCAGCTGGCTGGGATTGCACCCCAAAAACCGCTACACTCCGCACTTGAGTACCATTCACATTACGATAAAAGAGGCGAAGTCCAACGTGGCTCAATTCGTTTATACCATGCATCGTGTCGGCAAAGTGGTTCCGCCGAAACGTCATATTCTGAAAAATATCTCGCTGAGCTTCTTTCCGGGCGCAAAAATTGGCGTCCTCGGTCTCAACGGTGCGGGTAAGTCCACCCTGCTGCGCATTATGGCCGGCATCGATACCGACATCGAAGGTGAAGCCCGCCCGCAGCCCGGTCTGAAAATCGGCTACCTGCCGCAGGAGCCGAAGCTGAACCCAGAGCACACCGTGCGCGAATCCATTGAAGAAGCCGTGGCCGAGGTGGTTAACGCCCTGAAAGGCCTCGACGAGGTATACGCTAAGTACGCAGAGCCGGACGCTGACTTCGATAAGCTCGCGGCCCAGCAGGGCAAGTTTGAAGAGATCATCCAGGCCCACGACGGCCACAACCTGAACGTGCAGCTGGAGCGCGCCGCTGATGCCCTGCGTCTGCCGGATTGGGATGCAAAAGTTGAGAAGCTCTCCGGGGGTGAACGCCGCCGCGTGGCGCTGTGCCGCCTGCTGCTGGAAAAACCAGACATGCTGCTGCTCGACGAACCGACCAACCACCTGGACGCCGAGTCCGTAGCCTGGCTGGAACGCTTCCTGCACGACTTCGAAGGCACCGTGGTGGCCATTACCCACGACCGTTACTTCCTCGATAACGTTGCCGGTTGGATCCTTGAGCTTGACCGTGGTGAAGGCATTCCGTGGGAGGGTAACTACTCCTCCTGGCTGGAGCAGAAAGATCAGCGTCTGGCCCAGGAAGCCTCTCAGGAAGCGGCCCGCCGTAAATCCATTGAGAAAGAGCTGGAGTGGGTGCGTCAGGGTGCCAAAGGCCGTCAGTCCAAGGGCAAAGCCCGTCTGGCCCGCTTTGAGGAGCTGAACAACACCGAATACCAGAAACGTAACGAAACCAACGAACTGTTTATTCCGCCTGGCGCACGTCTGGGGGATAAAGTCGTTGAGGTGAGCAACCTGCGTAAATCCTACGGCGACCGCGTGCTGATCGACGATCTGAGCTTCTCGGTACCGAAAGGGGCTATCGTTGGCATCATCGGCCCGAACGGCGCGGGTAAATCTACCCTGTTCCGCATGATGTCCGGTCAGGAACAGCCTGACAGCGGCACCATCACCCTGGGTGAAACCGTTAAGCTGGCCTCCGTGGATCAGTTCCGTGACGCCATGGATAACAGCAAAACCGTGTGGGAAGAAGTGTCCGGCGGGCTGGATATCATGAAGATCGGCAACACCGAGATGCCAAGCCGCGCCTACGTGGGCCGCTTTAACTTCAAAGGTGTCGATCAGGGCAAACGCGTAGGCGAACTGTCCGGCGGTGAGCGTGGCCGTCTGCACCTGGCCAAGCTGCTGCAGGTTGGCGGTAACGTGCTGCTGCTCGATGAACCGACCAACGACCTGGATATCGAAACCCTGCGCGCGCTGGAAAACGCCATGCTGGAGTTCCCGGGCTGTGCGATGGTGATCTCGCACGACCGTTGGTTCCTCGACCGTATCGCTACCCACATTCTGGACTACCAGGACGAAGGTAAAGTGGAGTTTTTCGAAGGTAACTTCACCGAGTACGAAGAGTACAAGAAACGCACTCTCGGCGCAGATGCGCTGGAGCCGAAGCGTATCAAGTACAAACGTATCGCCAAGTAATGATAGCGGCCTTCCTCGGAAGGCCGTTTTTTTATCCCTGCTCGCCCATCATCTCTTTCACCAGCTCCACGCAGCGCAGAAAACGCCCGTCGTAGTCTGACTCTTCGACGTGGATAAAGTCGATCCCATTGTCGTTAAGCATTGAGACCAGCATGCTCTGGAAGGTTTTGCGATCCACCGAGCTGCCGAGACTGCGCAGGCCGTCGGCGACCCACGGGGTATTGTTCTCCAGCAGGATCACCAGATCGAAGCGGTACTCGTCGATCAGCGCCTGCACGAACGGGTGCTCGCGCCCCTCATACTTTTTGCAGAACGCCTGAGTGGTCACGAAATCGGTATCGATAAAGGCCACCTTATTGGCGTACTTCACCGCAAAGTCGATGTACTGGGCCTGGCCGAGGGCGATCTTGTCGTAGTCGGAGTACTGGAGGGCCATCTCATCACCGCCAAGGTGGGAGAAGACGTAGTCGCGCCCGTACTCCCATGCGCTGGTGGTATTGAAGATGTTGGCGAGCTTATTCACCAGCGTCGACTTGCCGCTCGACTCGCCGCCGAGAATGGCCACCGTGCGTACAAAGAACGGCTTCACCTCGGTGGGAATGTACTCCCAGTAGCGGAACGGGTTAGCGCGGATCTGCCCGCCGCTGATATTCATAAAGGTACGTTTGGGATCGATCAGCACCGTCTCGATGTCGAGATGTTTCTCATACTGCTGGGCATCCGCCTCTTCGGAGGTGTAGATCCAGTTGGGCTGGATCCCCTTCTCATCCATAAAGGCTTTGATTCCTTTACTCCACACGTCCCAGCCGTGCGGGTAGGGCTCCATCCCCTCTTCGTTAAAGGCGTGGATGCGGATATTCTTTTGATATTTGAAGGTCTGTAGCAGCCAGCGCAGGCGGTCGGACACCGTGGGCTGCTGGGACATGGCGCTCTCCTCAAACAGCGCCCGGTCGCGGGTCTCATCATAGCCCATGATGACATGCAGCTCATCTACCTGGCTGCAGGCACGCTGCAGCAGATAGATATGGCCGGTGTGCAGCGGGTAAAACTTGCCAAACACCACGCCGATATTTTTCTGCTGCCGGGGAAACGCCAGTCCGAGGAAGCGGTGCAGCGCCTCCAGCTTCTGTGCGCTGGGGCTTTTGATCTTGGCGTTGAGCAGCTGGCTTAGGTAGCCCTTGGTCATGCCGCTCGCCTCCGCCACCTGCTGTAATGTGCAGCCCTTCTGGCGGATGGCGGTTTTCAGATAGTCAAATGACGACATAAATTACGGTGCCTCCTGCAAAATCGTAGTGGTAATTATAAGTCGTCAAAGACGCTTAGCGCATCGGCCAATTTTTTCACGCCAAACACCTGCATCCCGGCCGGTGGTTTTTTTGGTACGTTGGCGGCAGGGACGATAGCCCGTTTGAAGCCGTGCTTCGCCGCCTCGGCGATACGCTCCTGGCCGCTCGGCACCGGACGGATCTCCCCGGCCAGCCCTACTTCGCCAAACACCACCAGATCGTCCGGCAGCGGGCGGTCGCGCAGGCTGGAGACCATCGCCAGCAGCAGCGCCAGGTCGGCGCTGGTCTCGGTGACCTTCACCCCGCCGACGACGTTCACAAACACATCCTGATCTGACATTTGCAGCCCGCCGTGGCGATGCAGCACCGCCAGCAGGATCGCCAGCCGGTTCTGCTCCAGACCCACCGCCACGCGGCGCGGGTTGGCCATCATCGACTGATCCACCAGGGCCTGGATCTCCACCAGCAGCGGACGGGTGCCCTCCCAGACTACCATTACCGAGCTGCCAGAGGTGACTTCGTCGCCCCGGCTGAGGAAGATGGCCGACGGGTTGCTGACCTCGCGCAGGCCCTGCTCGGTCATGGCAAAGACGCCCAGCTCGTTCACCGCACCGAAGCGGTTTTTGTGGCTGCGCAGGGTACGGAAGCGCGAGTCGGCGTCGCCGTCCAGCAGCACCGAACAGTCGATACAGTGCTCCAGCACCTTCGGCCCCGCCAGCGAGCCATCTTTGGTAACGTGACCCACCATCACGATGGCGACGCCGCGCGTCTTGGCGAAGCGCGTCAGGTAGGCCGCCGTCTCACGCACCTGGGCCACGCTGCCCGGCGACGACTGGATATCCGCCATGTGCATCACCTGGATCGAGTCGATGACCATCAGCTTCGGCAGCTCTTCGTCAGCAATCATGCAGATCTGCTCGATGCTGGTTTCAGAGAGCATGTTCAGGTTAGCGGTCGGCAGCCCCAGCCGATGGGCGCGCATCGCCACCTGCTGGAGTGACTCCTCCCCGGTGACGTACAGCGTCTTCATGTTTTCGGAGAGCTTGCACAGGGTTTGCAGCAGCAGCGTCGACTTGCCTGCCCCAGGGTTACCGCCGATCAGGATCGCGCTGCCCGGCACGACGCCGCCGCCCAGCACGCGGTCAAACTCTTTAAAGCCGGTGGAGAAGCGCGGCAGCTCTTCCAGGCTAATCTCTGACAGCTTCTGCACCTTCGACACGCCTGCGTTACCGGCATAGCCGCTCAGTCGTTCGTTGCGCGCAACCGTCGGAGACGCCGCAACGCGCACCTCGGTGATGGTGTTCCATGCCTGACAGGCGCTGCACTGCCCCTGCCAGCGCGGATAATCCGCACCGCACTCATTACAGACAAATGCGCGTTTTGGAGCTTTCGCCACGTTTACCTCGTTAGTTCTGGTTCAGGCTGCCCGACAGGATACAGAAAACGCCCATCAGGTCAGCGTGACGGATAGTGACTTCCGTCTTCTCATTCACTTTGGGTTTCGCGTGATAGGCGATCCCCAGCCCTGCCGTTTTGATCATCGGCAGATCGTTAGCCCCGTCGCCGATCGCGACGGTTTGCGCCAGCGGGATATCGTACTCCTGCGCCAGGCGCAGCAGCGTGGCCGCCTTGTACTGCGCATCCACAATGTCACCCACCACGTGGCCGGTCAGCTTGCCATCGACAATCTCCAGCTCGTTCGCCACGGCAGCGGTCAGGTGCAGCCTGTCGCGCAGGTAGTCGGCAAAGAAGGTAAAGCCGCCAGAGGCGATAGCCACCTTCCAGCCCAGGGTCTCCAGCTTCAGCACCAGCTGGGTCAGGCCCGGCATCAGCGGCAGGCCGTCGCGTACCTGGTGCAGGATGCTGGCATCGGCCCCCCGGAGAGTGCCGACGCGGCTGCGCAGGCTGGCGGTAAAGTCCAGCTCGCCGCGCATCGCCCGCTCGGTCACCTCGGCGACCCTCTCACCGGTGCCCGCCAGTTTGGCGATCTCATCGATGCACTCGATCTGGATCGCGGTGGAGTCCATGTCCATCACCAGCAGGCCCGGCGTGCGCAGGTGTGGGATCTTACCCAGCGGCGCAACGTCCAGACCGGCCTCGTGCGCCAGACGCGTCGCCCGCGGCGTCAGCGATCCGGCCAGGCGGATCACCTGGTAATCCTCGACGCACCAGGCCGCGACGATCACCATCGCCGCGCCAAGGGAGCGCTGATACGCCGTCAGCCGCTGTTTATCCAGGCTGCGGCCATAGAGCAGCCAGCCGCTGCGACCCGCGTGATAATCGAGCGGCATCACCTCGTCGCCGCTTAAAGAGAGCGGCAGCCCAGGCCACTGAGAAACGGCTTCGGGCAGGTCGCGCCAGGTTAAACTGTTAGACATTAAAGCTCCTGTAAAAACACGTGCGGCCAAACGCATCCGGGTAAAAATAACGCATGAGGCTACCCTGTAATCATCGCTTCTGGCAACATGCTAACCTCAAATTTTCATCAGGTAAGAATATGGCCCGCGCAAAACTGAGATTCCGGCTGCATCGCGCTGTAATTGTGCTCATCTGTCTCGCCCTGCTGGTGGCGCTGATGCAGGGGGCATCGTGGTTTAGCCAGAGCCATCAGCGGGCGCGTAACCCGCAGTTTGAAGAGCTGGCCCGTACCCTGGCGCACCAGGTGACCCTGAACCTCACGCCGCTGATGCGCAGCGAAACGCCGGACGAGAAGCCGATTAGCGCGCTGCTGCGCCAGCTCACCGAAGGGAGCCGCATTCTTGACGCAGGCGTCTACGATGAGCAGGGCGATCTGATTGCACGTTCAGGAGAGAGCGTCGACGTCCGCGACCGTTTGGCGCTGGACGGAAAAAAAGCCGGCGGCTACTTCAACCAGCAGATTGTTGAACCCATACAGGGGAAAAATGGCCCGCTCGGCTACCTGCGTCTGACCCTCGACACCCATACCCTACCGACCGAAGCAAAACAGGTCGATAATACCACAAATATCCTCCGCCTGATGCTGCTCCTGTCGCTGGCGATTGGCGTGGTGCTGACCCGTACGCTGCTGCAGGGCAAGCGAACCCGCTGGCAGCAGTCACCCTTCCTGCTCACCGCCAGCCGGTCGGTACCGGAAGAGGAAGAGAGCGAGAAACGCGAGCCGTAGGCCGGGTATGCATACGCGCCGCTTTGTCGTTAATATGGGGACAAATAAAGAAAAGGAAAGCTGCCATGTCCACATTACGTCTGCTTATCTCTGATTCGTACGATCCCTGGTTTAACCTGGCGGTAGAGGAGTCTATCTTCCGTCAGATGCCCGCTACCCAGCGCGTGCTCTTTCTGTGGCGCAACGCCGATACGGTGGTGATTGGCCGGGCGCAAAACCCGTGGAAAGAGTGCAATACCCGGCGCATGGAGGAGGATAACGTCCGCCTCGCCCGGCGCAGCAGCGGCGGCGGCGCGGTGTTTCACGATCTTGGCAATACCTGCTTTACCTTTATGGCGGGGAAGCCGGAGTATGACAAAACCATCTCTACCCACATTGTGCTCAACGCCCTCAACGCCCTGGGCGTAGCGGCGGAAGCCTCAGGACGTAACGATCTGGTGGTCAAAACGGCGGAGGGCGATCGCAAAGTCTCCGGTTCGGCCTATCGCGAGACCCCGGATCGTGGCTTCCACCACGGAACGCTGCTGCTTAATGCCGATCTGAGCCGGCTGGCGAACTACCTTAACCCTGATAAGAAAAAGCTCCAGGCCAAGGGCATTACCTCGGTGCGCGGGCGGGTGGCGAACCTGGTCGATCTGCTGCCGGGTATCACCCATGAGGCGATCTGCGCCGCGGTCACTGAGGCCTTTTTTGCCCACTACGGCGAACGTGTCGCTGCGGAGATTATCTCTCCGGACAAGACGCCGGATCTGCCGAACTTTGCCGACACCTTTGCCCGCCAGAGCAGCTGGGAGTGGAACTTTGGTCAGGCCCCCTCGTTTAGCCATCTGCTGGATGAGCGCTTCACCTGGGGTGGGGTTGAGCTGCATTTCGACGTCGAGCGAGGACATATCACGCGCGCGCAGATCTTTACCGATAGCTTGAACCCGGCACCGCTGGAAGCGCTGGCGGCGAGCCTGCAGGGCTGCCCTTATCGTGCGGCCAGGCTGCAGCAGGCATGCGATGCGCTAATAGGGGATTTTCCCGAGCAGGAGAGAGAGCTGCGGGAGCTAGCGGAATGGATGGGTAACGCGGTCAGATAACGGAAACGCCCGGTGGCGCTACGCTTACCGGGCCTACAGGTTTCGCAGGCCCGTCCAGCACAGCGCGCCGGGCGAGAACAAACTTACTCTTTGTCGCCCAGCAGTACGGACTCCAGCGCGATCTTAATCATATCGTTGAAGGTCGTCTGACGTTCGGCAGCGGTAGTCTGCTCGTGAGTACGAATATGGTCGGAGACGGTGCAGATAGTCAGCGCTTTCGCACCGAACTCTGCCGCTACGCCGTAGATCCCTGCCGCTTCCATCTCCACGCCGAGAATGCCATATTTTTCCATGACGTCGAACATGGTCGGATCCGGCGTATAGAAGAGATCGGCAGAGAAGATGTTGCCGACGCGGGCGTCAACGCCCAGCGCTTTAGCCGCGTCTACCGCGTTGCGCACCATGTCAAAGTCGGCAATCGCCGCAAAGTCATGATCCTTAAAGCGCAGACGGTTCACCTTAGAGTCGGTGCAGGCACCCATGCCGATCACCACGTCACGC
Source organism: Pseudescherichia sp. AS216 (assembly GCF_037152055.1). Classification (NCBI taxonomy): domain Bacteria; kingdom Pseudomonadati; phylum Pseudomonadota; class Gammaproteobacteria; order Enterobacterales; family Enterobacteriaceae; genus Pseudescherichia; species Pseudescherichia sp. AS216. Next base: position 475,184 of record NZ_JBBCMV010000002.1, read on the forward strand.
AGCTTAACGTCAGCGCGTACCGCGCCGCAGGAGCCTACGCGGATGATCTTTTTCACGCCAAAATCGGTGATCAGCTCTTTGGTATAGATAGAGCAGGACGGAATACCCATCCCGTGACCCATCACCGAGATTTTACGGCCTTTGTAGGTGCCGGTGTAGCCCAGCATCCCGCGCACGTTGTTTACTTCGCGCACGTCTTCAAAGAAGGTTTCCGCGATATGTTTGGCACGCAGCGGATCGCCCGGCATCAGCACAACGTCAGCAAAATCGCCCATCTCGGCGTTAATGTGTGGGGTAGCCATTTTCATTCCTTTTTTTACATTTTTGCACCGGATGGCGGCTACGCCTTATCCGGCCTACAAGATACGTACGCCCGGCAAGCGCAGCGCCGCCGGGCAAAAGCATTACAGCATATTTTTGCCATATTCCATTGGCGACGTACCGAAATACGATGCCAGCGTCTGGCCGATATCCGCGAAGGTGTCACGGTGGCCCAGCGAGCCAGGCTTGACGTTCGGGCCGTAGATCAGCACCGGGATATGCTCGCGGGTGTGGTCCGTACCGGTCCAGGTCGGGTCGCAGCCGTGGTCGGCGGTGAAGATAATGATGTCTCCCTCTTCCACCAGCGCTAACAGCTCCGGCAGGCGACGGTCGAACAGCTCAAGGCCGCCCGCGTAGCCTGATACATCCCGGCGATGCCCCCAGGAGGAGTCGAAGTCAACGAAGTTGGTAAACACGATGGTGTTATCCCCTGCTTCCTTCATCTCTTTCACGGTGGCGTCAAACAGCGCGTCCAGGCCGGTAGCTTTCACTTTTTTAGTGATACCGACGTGGGCATAGATATCGGCGATTTTGCCTACCGATACCACCTGGCCATCTTTCTCTTCTACCAGCTTCTGCAGAACGGTCGGAGCCGGCGGCTCTACCGCCAGATCGTGACGGTTACCGGTACGCTGGAAGTGACCTGCTTTGTCGCCAACAAACGGACGCGCAATCACGCGGCCGATGTTGTAGCCGCCTTCGGTCAGCTCTTCACGGGCAATTTCGCACAGCTCGTAGAGTTTATCCAGGCCATAGGTCTCTTCATGGCAGGCGATCTGGAACACCGAGTCCGCAGAGGTGTAGAAAATCGGCTTGCCGGTTTTCATATGCTCTTCACCGAGCTGATCCAGAATCACCGTCCCGGAGGAGTGGCAGTTGCCCAGATAGCCCGGCAGCCCGGCGCGCTCTACCAGCTTGTCGAGCAGCTCCTGTGGGAAGCTGTTCTCGGTGTCGGAAAAGTAGCCCCAGTCAAAGAGAACCGGCACGCCGGCAATCTCCCAGTGGCCCGACGGCGTATCTTTCCCGGAAGAGAGCTCATGCGCCCAGGCGTAAGCGCCAGCGATCTCTGCGTTACCGTCCATCCCCGCAGGAATAGTGCCGGTTGAGCCTTCATGCGCCTTCGCCAGGCCCAGACGGGTTAAATTAGGCAGGTTCAGCGGGCCCTGACGGCCGGTGTTAGCTTCGCCTTTGGCACAGGCTTCGGCAATATGGCCGAGCGTATCAGAGCCTGCATCACCAAAACGGTCCGCATCTTCGGTAGCGCCGATGCCGAAAGAGTCCAGCACCATAATAAATGCACGTTTCATATTTTCTCCGTACTAGTGCTTCAAATTAAGTCGATCAGATCAGTATACAGCTATTCAGTAATACGACGATAGACGGTTGGCGTGGTTTCGGGAGCTTGATCGTCTAACGTGACGGCGGACTTCACGGCTTTCGCCGCTTCCTGCCAGCTGGCCTCGTCTTTGGCGTGGATCACCGCCAGCGGTCGCTGGCCGTCAATGCTATCTCCCAGACGCGCCATATCGGTAAAGCCGACGCTATAGTCGATGCTGTCAGAAGCCTGGCGACGACCGCCGCCCATCGACACCACCGCCATGCCCAGCGCACGGGTATCCATCGCCGAGACAAACCCTTCGGTATCGGCGTAGACCGCCTTGCTGAGGGTCGCCGTCGGCAGGTATTTTGCGTAGTTTTCTACGAAGTCAGCGGGGCCTTTTTGCGCAGCCACCATCCGGCCAAAGATCTCTGCCGCTTTGCCGTTGTCCAGCACCGCCTGCAGCTGCTGGCGGGCATCGGCGTCGTCGCGGGCAAGCTTGCCGGAGATCAGCATCTCCACGCACAGCGCCATGGTGACGTCGAGCAGGCGCGGGTTGCGGTATTCACCGGTCAGGAACTGCACCGCCTCGCGCACTTCCACCGCGTTACCGGCGCTGGAGGCCAGGACCTGGTTCATATCGGTCAGCAGAGCCGTAGTACGTACGCCTGCGCCGTTGGCAACGCCAACGATGGCTTCGGCCAGTGCTTCAGACAGTTCATAGGTCGGCATAAACGCCCCACTGCCCACTTTCACATCCATTACCAGCGCATCCAGCCCTTCCGCCAGCTTTTTCGCCAGAATAGAGGCGGTGATCAGCGGAATAGAGTCAACCGTGGCGGTAATATCGCGGGTGGCGTAAAAGCGCTTGTCCGCCGGGGCAAGGGAGCTGGTCTGGCCGATAATCGCGACGCCGACGTCCTTAATAATCTCCCGGAAGCGGCTATCGCTTGGGAAGATGTCAAAGCCGGGGATGGCTTCCAGCTTGTCGAGGGTGCCGCCGGTGTGTCCCAGACCGCGTCCGGAGATCATTGGCACGTAGCCGCCACAGGCTGCCACCATCGGGCCGAGCATCAGGGAGGTTACATCGCCCACGCCGCCGGTAGAGTGCTTATCGACAATCGGGCCGTTCAGGCTGAGGCTTTTCCAGTCCAGCACCGTACCCGAGTCGCGCATCGCCATGGTCAGAGAGACGCGCTCCGGCATTGTCATGTCATGGAAAAAGATGGTCATCGCCAGCGCGGCGATCTGACCTTCTGAAATGGTGTTATCACGAATGCCGTTGATAAAAAAGCGGATCTCTTCGTCGCTGAGGGCGTGGCCATCGCGTTTTTTTCGAATGATTTCTTGAGCGAGAAACAAGGTAACCCCCTTGATGAGCTGGCGCGGAGGCCATCAGCATATGCCCGATGGCGCTCCGCTTATCGGGCCTACGAGGAGACCCAACGGTATTGATTAATAGCTGCTTGCGCTTTTGCCGTCGCCGTGGCCGAGGGCCTTCAGCAGGCTCGCCAGCAGGCTGGACGCGCCAAAGCGGTAGTGGCGTGAGTCAGCCCACTCTGCGCCGAACAGCTGGTCGGCAATGGCCAGGAACTGCGCGGCGTCTTCCGCCGTACGCACGCCGCCCGCCGGTTTAAAGCCCACGGTTTTCTCTACGCCCAGGTCGCGAATGGTTTCCAGCATAATGCGCGCGCTCTCCGGGGTAGCGTTTACCGGCACCTTACCGGTGGAGGTTTTAATAAAGTCCGCGCCTGCTTTGATAGCGATTTCGGAAGCTTTACGGATCAGGGCCTCCTCTTTCAGCTCGCCGGTTTCGATAATAACCTTCAGCAGCACGTTGGCTTCTGCACAGGCGGCTTTACAGGCCTGAACCAGATCGAAACCGATCTGCTCGTTGCCGGCGATCAGCGCCCGATACGGGAACACTACGTCCACTTCGTCCGCGCCGTAGGCAATGGCCGCGCGCGTCTCTGCCAGGGCGATCTCAACATCGTCATTGCCGTGCGGGAAGTTCGTCACCGTGGCAATGCGGATCTCCGGCGTACCCTGCTCTTTCAGCGTCTTACGCGCAATCGGAATAAAACGCGGGTAGATGCAGATGGCGGCGGTGTTACCTACCGGGGTTTTCGCCTGATGGCACAGGGCGATGACTTTCGCATCGGTGTCATCATCGTTCAGGGTGGTCAAATCCATCAGTTGCAATGCGCGCAGGCTGCTTGCAGTTAAATCAGTCATAACACTCTCCAGAAGCTGAAGACGGCGTTTGCCGGTTCATTGTTTAACCGGGCGGGTCTGTTACTATTCTAACATCCTCCCGCCACGACACTTCGATGCACATCACATTTAATGAAAACTTCATGCAAGGTTGCACAATATCAATGTGAGATACGTCACTGTTTAAGCCGTTCATTGCGGCAATATCCGGAACGGCTGGCATGTTAGAATTCTAACATAACAGCGCCGTTAAACGCGACATATCGGCGTAATATCGCTCCAGGCGGGAGAGAAATGATAAAATTTTCACATAAACGCTTGATGCGTATTATCAAGAAGCGTAGCAGCTATCTCGTCAGGGGATTCCGGACGCAGCTCACAGAGTGTGCTAAAGACGCGGGCGGCCTGCTCGGGGCGGTTGGGGTGCCCCTGGAAACCGTTGAGCGGCATATCCGGCGCATCGGTCTCCAGCAGTAGAGAGGAGAGCGGCAGGCGAGCGATAACGTCGCGGGTTTTACTCGCCCGCGGATAGGTGATCGTGCCCCCGACGCCAATTCGGTAGCCCATCTCAACAAAGCGCTGGGCCTGTTGCAGGCTACCCGCAAAGCCGTGTACGACGCCGGTACGCGGCAAGCTATGACGCTTGAGGTGCATCGCCAGCTTGTCATGGGTGCGTCGGGAGTGAAGGATCACCGGCAGATCGTACTGCTTTGCCAGCCGCAGCTGCGCATCAAGGATCTGCTCCTGCTTATCAAACTGCGGATCTTGCCGATAGAGATCCAGCCCAATCTCGCCTATCGCCACCAGCCGGGTAGGCCGGGCGGCCAGCTGCTCGGCCAGTCTGTCAATGCAGGCTGGCGTATGGTTTTCTATCACGATCGGATGGAGTCCCAGCGCGGCATAGACGGCGTCAAATCGCTCTGCCAGCGCCAGCACGCGGGAAAAATTTGCCGCTTCGGTGGCGGGCACGATAATCGCCTCAACGCCCGCTGCTCTGGCCTGAGCCAGGCTCTGCGCCTCCTCGCCGGTAAAGGGCGGAAAGTCAAAGTGACAGTGGGTATCGATAAAGCGTTGCGTCATGCCGAATTCTCGTTGCTAAAGGTCGTATCGTTGGCCTGCGGCGCGTCGACCAGCGTAGTGGTCAGCGCATCGTTTGCCACTACCGCAGGCGGCACCACTACCGTCGCCGGGGTAATAATTCTTGGCGCATGGCGCAGCAGCGGCGGCTCGTCTACCAGCAGCTTGCCAACGGTGGCGAGGAAGTAACGACCGCACAGCCGCCCCATCTTGTAATCATCACGCAGCGCGGGCAGGCGACTGCCGAGGGCCATGCTCTTTAGCAGGCGCGGCGGATAGATCTCAAAGATCCGCAGCTTGCCGGGGGGCTTCTCAATAAACTGCTGGATCGCATGATAGCTGTTCTCATGGTGGTGAACCAGGTTCACGAAAGGCTGCAAGCTGCCCTCGCCCAGCCAGCGCTCCATGCGCTTGAACCACTGCGGTGTGTAGTACATCTGCGACGGCACGGTGCGGATCACCACGATGGTTTTCGCCCCCCGCTTTGCTGCCTCCTGCACCGGAATAGCGTCGCTGATACCGCCGTCGAGATAGTTAATTCCGTCCAGCATCACGCCGCTGCGGTAAAAGCCGGGGATAGCGCTGGTGGCGCGGATCAGATCCATCCAGGTTTGACTGGTCGGCGAGAAGTAGCCTGGGGTGTAGTCATCGCCGCGGCAGGCGCACATATAGAACATCTTGCCGACGTCAAACAGGCGGGCAGCGGTATCCATCGCCAGCGGCATATCTCTGGCCGTAGACTCCACCAGCCAGTCGAGATCGATCAGGTTGCCGCCGCGCACAAAGCGCACCGGATTGAAGAATTCACGGGAAGTGGTGTAGCGCATGATGACCTTGCGCGCGTAACCGGGCTGATTACAGAGGTAGGCCGAGATATTTTGTGCTCCGGCAGAGGTGCCGAAGAAGAGTTCAAAGGGATTGAATTTCGCGCGCATGAATTCGTCCAGCACGCCGGCAGTAAAAATGCCTCGTTGACCGCCGCCTTCACACACTAAGGCGAGCCGTCCCGGGCGAAAGGATCTCAACGCCAGCGGCGCTATATTGCCGAGCGTAACGGGAATTCGCTGCCCCACCCTGCCTTCCTTTCATTGTTTTAATTATTAATAGCTTATCCTAATTTCCTGCGTTCTAAAACCGTGAAAGCCAGTCACAAGGACTGGCTTTACGATTAGCGGGAATTCACGGCTCGCTATGGACGCCGACGTCCCATGAACAGGCTGACCAGGAACAGAATGATCCCGACAACAAAAACAATTTTTGCTGCACCTGCTGCCGTACCGGCCAGGCCACCAAAGCCCAGAGCAGCGGCGATTAACGCGATAACCAGAAATATAATGCCCCAACGAAACATAAGATTCTCCTTTCCTTTACCATAGTTAACTTTACCGCTGTTAGTGAGCGCTCAGGCTACTCACCGGCGATACTTACTCGGTGTGATGCTCACGTCCCCCGTTACAACGCGGGGGATCGCATTCTGAGATTACTTGTTAACTTTAAGATCGTTTTTCACACTTTTCACACCATCGACCGCTTTGGAGATGCTCTCCGCACGTTCGATTTGTGCCTGGGAATCAACCGTACCGGACAGCTGGACCACACCATCGGTGGTTTCAACTTTCACTTTACGTGCCGGAACGATGTCATCAGCTAACAGCTTAGCTTTAATTTCGCTGGTGGTCGCAGTATCACCTGCATAGCCCTTCACAGAAGAGTCTTTGCCATCGCGTACGTGCAGCTTATCGCTAACGGACTTGACGCCCTCAACCTGTTTAGTAACTTTTACCGCTTCTTCAGCCTGCGCCTGGCTCTCAACGAAACCGCTCAGGGTGACAACAGCTTTGTCAGTCTTGACGGAGATGTCGGTGCTCTTAATGCTGTCGTGATCGACCAGAGCTGCTTTAACTTTGGCGGTGATCGCGCTGTCGTCCATGAAGTTACCGACTTTATTCATAGAGCTATCGATTTTTTCACCTGCGCTGTGCGCCGAAGATTGCGCTTTGTCAGTTGCGCTGGTTTCTGCCATGGCAGAACCGCTTGCAACAACAGAACCTAATACAACAGCCAGCAGGGTTTTAGAAATCTTCAGTCTTGTCATAGTCATCGATCTATTCCTTTCAGTTTGCCCACGTTTTGGGCTTTGAGCAGCCATCAAGGCCACTTTGCTGCTAAGGTGAGTAACACCCTGTCGTACAGCGATTAATCATGTGACTAAAAAAGAGTGTGGGATGAAACGCTTTTATTCACGCATTGAACAGTGCATTCATCCACACGTCTGGTAATCACTTTGTTAAATATAGCCAACAATTTAAAAAGCGCTTGGGAGAGAAGATAAAAAACAGGCGATAAAAGCAAAAAGCGGGCTATTTAAGAACATTCCGCAAGGGACTAATAAGACAGGGAAAGTGACAGAGCACGGCGGCTGCCGTGCTCTGGAGAAGAGAGGAGATTAGTGTTCGCGCGTTTTACGGAACTGAACGTCAGGGTAACGCTCCTGCGTCAGGTTCAGGTTGACCATGGTCGGCGCGATGTAGGTCAGGTTATCCCCGCCGTCCAGCGCCAGCTGGACCTCGTTTTTACGTTTGAACTCTTCGAATTTCTTCACGTCGCTGCACTCTACCCAGCGGGCGGTCGCCACGTTAACCGATTCGTAGATCGCTTCCACGTTGTATTCGCTCTTCAGGCGCGCAACTACCACGTCGAACTGCAGCACCCCAACCGCGCCAACGATCAGATCGTTATTGGCAATCGGACGGAACACCTGCACTGCGCCCTCTTCCGAGAGCTGAACCAGCCCTTTGAGCAGCTGCTTCTGCTTCAGCGGATCGCGCAGGCGGATGCGGCGGAACAGCTCAGGGGCAAAGTTCGGGATACCGGTGAACTTCATCATTTCGCCCTGGGTGAAGGTGTCGCCGATCTGGATCGTACCGTGGTTGTGCAGGCCGATGATATCTCCCGGATACGCCTCTTCAACGTGCGAACGGTCGCCCGCCATAAAGGTCAGCGCGTCGGAAATCACCACATCCTTACCGATACGCACCTGGCGCAGCTTCATGCCCTTTTCATATTTCCCGGAAACGACGCGCAGGAACGCCACGCGGTCACGGTGTTTCGGATCCATGTTGGCCTGAATTTTAAAGACGAAGCCAGAGAACTTCTCCTCTTTAGCTTCCACTTCGCGGGTATCGGTTTTACGCGGCATCGGCGTGGGTGCCCACTCGACCAGACCGTCCAGCATGTGGTCAACGCCGAAGTTACCCAGCGCGGTACCAAAGAACACCGGGGTAATTTCACCGGCGAGGAAGAGCTCTTTGTCGAACTCGTGAGACGCGCCCTTCACCAGCTCCAGCTCATCACGCAGCTGTGCGGCCAGCTCTTCACCTACCGCAACGTCGAGATCCGGGTTATCCAGGCCCTTAACAATACGGACCTCCTGGATGGTGTGCCCTTTACCGGTCTGGTAAAGGTAGGTTTCATCTTTATAGAGATGGTAAACGCCTTTAAACAGCTTGCCGCAGCCAATCGGCCAGGTAATCGGTGCGCAGGCAATCTTCAGCTCGCTCTCTACCTCGTCCATCACTTCCATCGGGTCGCGGATGTCGCGGTCGAGCTTGTTCATAAAGGTCAGGATCGGCGTATCGCGCAGACGGGTCACTTCCATCAGCTTGCGGGTACGATCCTCAACCCCTTTCGCGGCGTCGATAACCATCAGGCAGCAGTCCACCGCCGTCAGGGTACGGTAGGTATCTTCAGAGAAGTCTTCGTGCCCCGGGGTGTCCAGCAGGTTCACCAGGCAGTCGTGATACGGGAACTGCATCACGGAGGTGGTAATGGAGATACCACGCTGCTTTTCCATCTCCATCCAGTCGGATTTTGCGTGCTGGCTCGAACCACGGCCTTTTACCGTACCGGCGGTCTGGATCGCCTGTCCGAACAGCAGCACCTTTTCAGTGATGGTGGTTTTACCGGCGTCCGGGTGAGAGATAATGGCAAAAGTACGGCGCTTGGCCACCTCTTGCAGATAAGGAGACAACGTCATAATCAAATCTTCTTATATAAACGCGGCACCAGGCCGCGCATCATGAAACAGGAAAATGCGGCTATTTTACCCAGCAATGGGAGGCAGGCAATCAATGTTTACACAGGAGTTGCTCCAGTTCGCTCAGCGAGGTCACGGTCCAGGTCGGGTTGATCCCCTCCGGCAGCGTGCGGTTGTGCGCATTGAGCCAGCAGGTGGCTAATCCGGCATTCATGCCACCCAGAATATCGGACTCGGCGGTATCGCCCACCATCAGCACGCGGGAACGCGCGGGATTGCCCGCCTGCTCCAGGGCGTAGTCAAAGATGCGCGGGTGCGGCTTCGCCACGCCAACCTGCTCGGAGATGACAATCAGGTCAAAATGGTCGCGCAGGCCGGTGCGCTCGAGGCGAATTTGCTGTAGCGCGGTAAAGCCGTTGGTAATAATGCCCATCTTGCACTTGCCCTGCAGGGCGTTCAGCAGCGAGACCGCTCCCGGCAGCGGGGCGCAAATTTCGGCCATCGCGTTAATAAAGGCGCTGTTAAGATCGCCTGGCAGCACGCTGAGGCGGTCTGCCCAGCTCTGGAAACGCTGATGCTGAAGCTGCAAAGAGGTGATAGCGCCGTTCTGGTAATCCACCCACAGCGGCTTATTGACGGCCTGGTAGTCCTGAAAATCTTCAGCGGTAAAGGTCACGCTGTAGTCGAGAAACATCCGCTGTAGTCCGCTGAATGAGTCGAAGGTAAACAGCGTTTCGTCGGCGTCAAAGAAGATCCAGTCCCAGTTCATTACATTACCTTTTTGATTAAAGCGGCAAAGCCATAATTACGGCGTCTTCGCGCCCGTCAGCGGTTGGATAGTAGTTGCGGCGAATTGTCGCCTCGTTAAAGCCCAGGCTTTCATAGAGGGCAATAGCCGCGCTGTTTGAGGCCCGCACCTCCAGCCACAGCGTCAGTACGTCACGCTTCTCCAGCTCGCTAATAAGATGCTCAAGCAGCGCACGCCCCAGCCCCCGGCGCTGAAACGCGGGATCGACCGCGATATTAAACAGCGTGGCTTCGTCAAGAACGACCTGGGTAATGGCAAACGCCGCCAGCGTCTCGTCAACCGTCAGGCCCAGGTTCAGGTAACGTTCACCCTGATTACTGGCGAAGGTCTTTTCGCTCCACGGAAAAGCATGGGCGCGTTGCTCAATGGCAAAAGCGTGCGTGAGGTCAGCCGTGCTGAGGGAAGAAATCGTGTTCATACTCGCAGATTTGTCGCCATAGGTCGGCTCGTGCCGCCGGGTTTGCCCGCAGTTCATCGAGCGCGGGAGAGTGGACGCGGGCGCCTTCCAGCGTCAGCGCCTCGTGAGTACCCAGCAGCCAGCTGTTACAGCGGCTCTCCGGGGGCAGCATCGCCACGCGGTCGGGCGTCAGCTGCAGCACCTGATCCGGGGTTATCGTCAGCGCCCGCAGAATATCACCCACCAGCGGCTCGCTGAGCGCCGGAAGCGTGTTTGCCACCATCACCAGACGGATATGCGCGGGCAGTGACACAGCGACTTCGCCCTGCAACGCCGTAGGCAGGCGCAAAGACCACTGGGTAATGCCCAGCTGCTGTAGCTGCCAGTCGCGTCGGGAAATCATAGCGGGTCACTCCTGTAAGTCAGGCGCGCAAATATAGCAAATTCGTCGTATCTGCGCCAACAAACAACTATAATCCAGCGCTGAGTTTATTAAGGAGCTGTTTCATGTCTGCTTTAACCCCGGCAAGTGAAGTCTTGCTGCGTCACAGTGATGATTTCGAAGAGAGCCGCGTTCTGTTTGCCGGAGATATGCAGGACGATCTGCCCGCGCGTCTGGATACCGCTGAGAGCCGCGCCCATACCCAACAGTTCCACCACTGGCAGGTGCTGAGCCGCCAGCTGGGCGACAACGCCCGCTTTAGCCTTGTGGCAGAGCAGGCCGACGTGGGCGACAGCGATACGCTGATCTACTACTGGCCGAAGAACAAGCCGGAAGCCCAGTTCCAGCTGATGAACATTCTCTCCCTGCTGCCGCTGGGCACCGATATTTTTGTGGTCGGCGAGAACCGCAGCGGCGTGCGCAGCGCCGAGCAGATGCTGGCGGAGTACTGTCCGCTGAACAAGGTCGACAGCGCGCGCCGCTGCGGCCTGTACCATGGCCGTCTGGAGAAGCAGCCTGCGTTTGATGCCGCCGCGTTTGGTGGTAGTTATACGCTGGACGATCTGACTATCCACACGCTGCCGGGCGTGTTCAGCCGTGATGGTCTGGACAGCGGTAGCCAACTGCTGCTCTCTACCCTGACGCCGCACACCAAAGGCAAGGTGCTGGATATCGGCTGCGGCGCGGGCGTGCTCTCTGCGGTGCTGGCTAGCCACTCACCAAAGGTCCGCCTGACGCTCTGTGACGTCAGCGCACCGGCGGTGGAAGCCAGCCGTGCAACGCTTGCAGCCAACGGCTTTGAAGGCGAGGTCTTTGCCAGCAACGTCTTCTCTGAGGTGACCGGACGTTACGATATGATCATCTCTAACCCGCCGTTCCACGATGGTTTGCAGACCAGCCTGGAGGCAGCGCAGACGCTGATCCGCGGCGCGGTACGCCATCTGAACAGCGGCGGCGAGCTGCGGATTGTGGCCAACGCCTTCCTGCCCTATCCCCAGGTGCTGGATGAGACCTTTGGCTTCCACGAAGTGCTGGCCCAGACCGGGCGGTTTAAGGTTTACCGTACGGTAATGACCCGCCAGGCGAAGCGTTAAACATCTGAACGCCGGGCGAACCGGCGTTTTTTGCATCAGTTGCCCTCACCCCCATAATTAACTGTTGACGAACGGTATAAAACATCTAGAATGCGCCTCCGTGGTTACGATACTTTAAAAGTATCGATGGTCTGCGAAGGTGGCGGAATTGGTAGACGCGCTAGCTTCAGGTGTTAGTGTCCTTACGGATGTGGGGGTTCGAGTCCCCCCCCTCGCACCATAAATCACGATTGATATTGCTCGCACTGGGCGAAGGTGGCGGAATTGGTAGACGCGCTAGCTTCAGGTGTTAGTGTCCTTAGGATGTGGGGGTTCGAGTCCCCCCCCTCGCACCAACGAGGCGATATCAAACAGTAAAAAAGTAAGATAGCTGTGCGAAGGTGGCGGAATTGGTAGACGCGCTAGCTTCAGGTGTTAGTGTCCTTTGGATGTGGGGGTTCGAGTCCCCCCCCTCGCACCACTTATCTTGCTCTCCCCCAATACGCTCTCCCGGTTTTACTCGCTTCCTCTGCTTTTCCAACGTCATCATTACCCGCACCCGCACGATACCCAACGGCAACTACGGCCGAAAATAGCCTGCTCCATTCGCTTTCTGTCACCTGGTCGACCAGTGCAGTAATTTTCTACATCTGTTAATGACAGACATTCATGAAGGTGATAAATTGTGCGCCTCGGAAAATACATAATAATTTATTACTCTTTTCGCGAATTTTTATTCACGCGTTATTTCTCATTTTGCCAACCATAACTTTTCATATATTGCAGATAAATAACGACATTACACATGACAGCACAATCCTGGCATAACCTCTGTAACAAGAAATATCAATTATCGCTGCGGTTATTCTTGTTTCTCAATGCCGTTTCGGCCCTCTTCTCATACCTGCTGCCGCTGAGCAGCGCCAGGGGCGTGACGCTGCCGCTCGGGCTGCTCTTCACCGCCAGCGTTGCGCTGCTGCTTTGGCATAGATGGCAATCTGAGAAGAAAATAAATATTCCGCTCATTTCGATCTTATTTGGCACTCTGTGGGCGTGGCACGTTAGCGTGAAATATTCAGCTATCGGTCACCAGGATCCGGCTTATCTTTTAATTGCGTTATTAAGCGTATTATTCATTGGGACTATCGCTTTCTCTAACAATATCAGCGCGTTTATCTTGCACTCCCTGCCGGTCAGCCTGACCTGCCTCTGGCTTAGCGACGGTAACGCCTGGCTAAGAGTGCTCTACTGCCTCGCCCTGCCGGTAGTCGGCATCACCATCCAGCATGTGATTCAGCGGCGTAATGAAAGCTTTGCCCAGGATCTGATGTACAGGCTGCTGGATGAGCGCAAGACGCTGAACGATTTAAGCATGCTCGATCCGCTGACCGGCCTCTATAACCGCCGCGGCCTGCAAAATAAGCTCGATAACCTGCTCGCCCATGATGACGGCAGGCAGTTCGTGCTGCTGCTGGATATCGACCACTTCAAGGCTTACAACGATCACTACGGCCATATGATGGGTGACCAGGCGCTGATCCGCGTTTCTGCTGCCATCCGTGATGCCGTGCGCTCCCGGGATATCGTGGCCCGCTTCGGTGGCGAGGAGTTTATGATCCTGCTGAGTAACGTCGATCTGGAGCACGCCCGAACTACCGCCGAGCGCATTCGCCAGCAGGTTTTCGATCTTAAAATCCCGCATATGTTTAATGAGAGCGTGGCAACCAACGTCACGGTTAGCATCGGTATCGCCCCTCTGCTGGACGAAGATATTGAGGACGCGCTGGGCAAAGCGGATAAGGCGCTGTACGAAGCGAAGCATTTAGGCCGCAACTCTATTCTGGTCAGCGGTGAGCTGCAGATGGCATAAACGCAAACAGACCCGCGTTTAGTGACAAAAATGTTGCGCTTGCGCTTGCCTGTGGTTAGGATTGGCAATCATTATCATTTAGATTCCGGTCTAACCTCCTATGGCGCAACGTTCCGAACTGCTGGCAAACGATCTGATTTGGCGAACCCCGCTGTACAGCGCTGCGCCAACGCTTGCCAGTGCCTTACGCGAAACAATGTCCAGCCAGCGTCCGCATATGCTGGAGGTTATCCGTCTCGACGAGCCGCCGCCGCATCAGGCGATGACCCTGGCACAGTGGCAGCGCCCCGCCGCGCTGCGCACGCTGCTGGCCGACTACGGCGATCATATCTACCGCAACCAGCCGAATCAGCCTCGCGAAGGGAAACCGCTCCTCTCGCTGTGGGCGCAGTGGTATCTGGGCCTGCTGGTTCCGCCGCTGATGCTGGCCCTGCTGGCGCACGACACTGCGCTGGATGTCTCCCCCGAACATTTCCACGTGGAATTCCATGAAACGGGCCGCGCGGCCTGCTTCTGGGCCGACGTGCATGCCGATCGCTACACCACGCTGCTAGACGATCGGGGTCGCATTGAGAAACTCATTGTCTCGGCGATGCTGCCGGTCGTGCAGGCCCTGGAAGCCACCGGCGAGATCAACGGCAAGCTTATCTGGAGCAATACCGGTTATCTTATCAACTGGTATCTGAATGAGATGAAGCCGCTGCTCGGCGATGCCAGAGTGAGCGCCCTGCGCCAGCTCTGCTTTTTCGACAAAACGCTGGCGAGCGGCATGGATAACCCCCTCTGGCGCACCGTTGTGCTGCGTGAAGGCGTGCTGACGCGTCGTACCTGCTGTCAGCGCTACCGCCTGCCGGATGTCCAGCAGTGCGGCGACTGTACGCTTAAATAACCTCTACGCAACCTGCTGGCTCTCACCCTCTGCGCGCTGTGACTCCTGCGCCTCCTGCTCCAGAAGCTGCTTCTCGTACACTTTAAAGAACGGGAAGTAGATCACGGCGGAGACCACGGCCAACAGCACCACAAGGATGGCCGCCCGGTAGTCCCAGCCCAGCGCCCACGCAGCCCCAATCGGTGCCGGTGCGGTCCAGGGTACAACGGCAATGACCCGCCCAATCAGATCCATTTTCATTGCGCCCCAGGCAATCACCGAGTTAACCAGCGGTGCGAGCAGGAAGGGGATAAAAAAGACCGGATTCATGACGATAGGCGTGCCGAAGATAACGGGCTCGTTGATGTTAAAGAAACTGGGGACAATGCTGAGCCGCCCAATCGAGCGCAGGTGTACGGAGCGGCTACGCAGATAGCAGATCACTAGCCCCATTGTCGCTCCGGAGCCCCCGACCACAATAAAGAACGTCCAGAACGCCTCCATAAAGATGTGCGGCAGCGGTGCGCCTTGCGCCAGGGCAGTCTGGTTCATCCCCAGGTTGGTTAACCAAAACATCTGCAGCATGCCGGAGACGATAGCCGCCCCGTGAATGCCCGCGAACCACAGCAGGTGGCCAATCAACACCGCCAGCAGGATGGCAGGCAGCGAGTCAGCGGCGGCCACCAGGGGTTTAAACAGCGCCATAATCGCCTGTGGGATCAGCACCGAGAACTCTGACTGGATAAACAGGCTCAGCGGGTAGAGCGTTAGCACCACCACTAATACCGGGATCAGCAGATCGAACGAGTTTTTGATCATCGGCGGAACCTGGTCCGGCAGGCGGATACCGATGTTGTGCGCTTTTAAAAAGCGCATCAGCTCCACACAGTAGATGGCGACCAGGATAGCGGTAAAGATCCCGGTGCCGCCGAGGCTATGCACCGGCAAGGCACTGTCGGTTTTTGGCGCTGCTACCAGCAAGAACGCCATCAGCGAGAGCATGGCGCACATGAAGGGGTCGAGCTGGTGAGACTTCACGTAGTGCTTGCCGAGGTTGTAAGCGATGGCGGCACAGATGTAGATCGACATGATCCCCATGGTCATATCGAACGGGGTGAGGATCCGCCCCTCATACTGCTTGGCCAGATCGAGCCAACCGCGCGCGAAGCCCCAGGTGGTATCCGGTGAAAACGGGGGATAGGCAAAAATAAGCAGGAAGGATCCGACAATCATAAAGGGCATTGCCGAGATAAAACCATCACGAATTGCCATCACATGACGCTGAGCAGAGATGCGTCCGGCGATGGGGCTGACATAATTTTCAACAAAACGGAAGATCAGGTTAAACGCAGCGTGGTTGGCAGACATTTTGGCTCTCCGGTCAGGCGAAATATGGAATGGCAAAATGAGTATCAGTCTCCGATCTGTACTGTGCAACCGGTTACTGTAACCGGTTTCCGTGATTGTGAAGAGGATCGATAATCGGCCTGCCACCCTGTGTATAACCAGGATTTACCTCACAGTTAGGCCGTTATCCGCCGTTGAGGTGCGTCGGGCTCATTCAGCGTTTTTCGCATATGTATAAGAATGTCCGCAGCATAGAGCAGCTCTGCATCGTTACGTACGCCCAATTTCGCCATAAGAGTAAGCTTATAGGCACGAATGGTTTTAATATTCCGTCTGAAGTAGCGGGCAATATCCACAATTGAGTAGCCCTGCGTGGTACAGAAAACAATATCGCGCTCGGTCTGGGTCAGCACCTGATCGTAGCTGTAATACCAGAGGTTGAGCACGTTATCGTCCTGCTGATGGTTCTCGTTGAGCCACGTCCACAGCTGCCGCCGCACCAGCTCCAACGGCATGGTTTTACTGAGAATACCGTGCAGTGCTGTAGGCGAAAAATCACTTATCAGACGCTTCTCCATCTGATTCCCAGCCAGAACAATACGCTGCCGGTCGGGGTAATTTTTCTCCATATGGTTTAGCGCTCTGAGACAGGTTAACCTCTCTGTTCTGATCCCCGATAGTGAATAGATAAGTGAAATGCAGGGAGCCCATACCATCGCACTAAGGAACGTCGCATAATCTTTAAAAAAGTGAAAGTGGAAATGCGCTGCTGCTGGAAATAGCTGGCTTAGTCCAGCCTCGCTTATGGCACATCGCTCAATAATGGCAACGTGTTTGCTTTTCCCATCTGTTTCCATTGTCCATCATCTCCATAGCTTGTATTTAAATTTAATACATTTGCACCCTGACTACTGTTAATCCATGCAAATAGCTCTGCATTGCTCCGCAAACAGAGACGGCGCATGGCACTATTTTTCTGTGCGCTAACCGTTTTATTACTCTTTTTCAGCATGGCGGCAATCTGATTAATACCCCATCCTTTACCAAGAAGTCGTAATACCTGTCGTTCTGAATAGGTTAAAGATACTGCGGGTGTGTTTTCATCAGCGAGGTCGCCATCATGAGGAGATAAAAGTACTTCGCTAATTTCTCCTGCGCGTCGGCTACCGCTGCGAATAGCATTAATAATACCTTCGAGGGGTTCCATACTGGAAAGCAGCGTGCTCTCCGATCGTAACAGCTGCTCTACTGCCATAGGGTAAACCTGCAAGGGAACCATAAAAAACCAATGCGTTTCAGTAATATGCAGCATCATCGCGGCGTATTCCCTGCAGGCGCTGCGCGCCTTATGCAGATCGTTGGTAAGATCGACAAACACAACGCTTGCGCGCTGGAGCAGGGAGAATGTCACCTCCTGCCGGGCTGAGCAGCAGACAACTTCATACTCAGAAAAGGCATCGTCCATAATGGCAACGAAACCACGCTGTATTAGTGGCGCCTTGCTTACGATCACTGCACACCTATATTTTTCGGGTAACATACCACCTCCGCTTCCATTCAAAAACCAGGATTTATTTATTCGCCCATCGAAATAACAATCATGAATAAATCGATGAGCGAATGAATCGTCTGTACAGCGTTAGTACTGTAGGTAACGCACAGGATTAAGATTACTTATAACCTTTTTATCGTGTCGACTGGCGTCAGTCATCAGAGGGAAAATTCTTCTACCCCTACCCTAATATTGCACATCTTTACTGAAAAAAATAATGGCTGACACGTTAAAAAAGTACAATATAGAGTAAGCAAATTTAAATATATAGATAATATGAATATTAATCTGGCTTTGTCCGCCTCAGTAGCAGACGGTGAGCGGATCGAATGGCAAGCATCGCGATAAATTGATTAATTAGCTAAATATTGATCTATCACAGCGCCGGACAGGTAGCACGTTGTGTTAAAAATAGGTTTTCTATTTCACCCTATTGCTATTTCGCTACGTTGCCAGGGCAAACCATGGAAGCAGATCGGGATCAACAGCGGGCCGTAACGCGGCTGTGCATTCAGTGCGGCCTTCTTCTATTACAGCACGGCGCAGAGAGCGCGCTGGTGGAAGAGCTCTCTACCCGCCTTGGCCTCGCGCTGGGAATGGATGGTGTAGAGAGCGCCATCGCCGCGAACGCTATTGTGCTCACCACCATTCAGAACGGCCAGTGTTTGACCTCAACGCGTAAAAACAGCGATCGCGGCATCAATATGCACGTGGTCACTGAGGTGCAGCACATCGTCATTATGACCGAACATAAGCTGCTGGATGAGAGAGGCGTCGAACGGCGCTTTAACCAGATCAAGCCGCTACGCTATTCACGCTGGCTGGTCACGCTGGCAGTGGGCCTCTCCTGCGCCTGCTTCTGCAAACTGAATAACGGCGGCTGGGATGGCGCAGCCATCACCTTCTGTGCCAGCAGCGTCGCCATGTATGTACGTCTGACGCTAGCCCAGCGGCATCTGCATCCGCAGATCAACTTCTGCCTGACGGCCTTTGTGGCTACCACCGTCTCGGGGCTGATGCTTACCCTGCCCGCCTTCTTACAGACGTCAACGGTAGCGATGGCGGCCAGCGTCCTGCTGCTGGTTCCCGGCTTTCCGCTCATTAATGCCGTTGCCGACATGTTTAAAGGTCATATCAACACCGGACTGGCACGCTGGGCCATTGCCAGCCTGCTGACGTTGGCGACCTGTATCGGGGTGGTGATGGCCATGACGCTATGGGGGCTACGCGGATGGGTATGATTGATTTTCTACTGGCGCTGGCGCAGGACATGATCCTCTCTGCGATTCCTGCCGTTGGCTTTGCCATGGTGTTCAACGTGCCGCAGCGTGCTCTGCCCTGGTGCGCCCTGCTGGGTGCCATCGGCCACGGCGCGCGAATGGTGATGATGACCAGCGGCATCAACGTTGAATGGTCGACCTTTATCGCTGCCATGCTGGTTGGCTGCATCGGTATCCGCTGGTCACGCTGGTATCTTGCCCACCCTAAAGTCTTTACCGTCGCGGCGGTGATCCCGATGTTTCCGGGGATCTCGGCCTATACGGCGATGATCTCCGCAGTGAAGATAGGCCATCTGGGCTACAGCGAAACGCTGATGATCCTGCTGCTGACCAACTTTCTCAAGGCAACCTCCATTGTCGCAGCGCTCTCTGTCGGCCTGTCAGTACCTGGACTGTGGATCTACCGTAAGCGCCCCCGCGTTTGAGGTTTGTGTTCTGCCTGCGCCCTGGTAATAATCCCTGTTCCTGTTGCGGCCAAAAAGAGGCGGATGTGAAGCACGAAGGCGTTTATTTACCGGAGAAACTGGACGAGTCTAGCCTGAAAGACAAAATCTTCACCAGTGCCATTGCGCTATTTGCCGAGTATGGCCTGAACGGCGCGCGTATGGAGCAGATCGCCGAAAAGGCGGGCACCACCAAGCGGATGGTGGTTTACCACTTTAAGACCAAAGAGACCCTCTATCTGCAGGTGCTTGAGTATGTTTATACCCAGATCCGCGCCAGCGAAACGCGCCTTAACCTAACGCGCTTGCCGCCGGTAGAGGCGATGGTTGAGCTGGTAGAGAGCACCTTTGATTATCATGCTGCGCATCCCGATTTTATTCGCATTATCTGTATGGAGAACATGCAGCGCGGACGCTACATGCAGCAGTCGGCGTATCTGCGCAAGGTAAACCGCAGCGCGCTGATCCTGCTGGAGGATATCTTACAGCGCGGCCAGCAAAAGCAGCTTTTCAGCCGCAGCGTGAATGCCCGCGACGTGCACCGTCTGATGAGCAGCTTCAGCTTCCACTACGTGGCGAACAGCTACACCTTTACGCTGCTGTTTGAAGAGGGAGCGGACAGCCAGGCCCAGCAGGCGTACTACCGCGCGATGGCAGTGCAGGTGGTGCTGCGCTATGTCTGCCCGTGATGGATTTGCCTTGCCACAAAAATATAACTTGCAATTAAATCGTGTGCTATCTATATTCTTTTCATGAAGACGAAATCGACGGCTCCGGCGGATGCGCCGCTGGCCCTGAATAACCAGCTCTGCTTTGCGCTCTACTCCGCAAACCTGGCGCTGAATAAACTCTATCGGCAGCTCTTAGCGCCGCTAGGCCTCACCTACCCGCAGTATTTGGTGATGCTGGTATTGTGGGAGCGGGACGACATTACCGTGTCAGAGATTGGCGAGCAGCTGTTTCTCGACTCTGCCACCCTGACGCCGCTGCTGAAACGCCTGGAGAGCGCCGGGCTGATTGTTCGCCAGCGCTCACGTCAGGATGAACGCCAGGTCGCCGTCACGCTGACCGAATCGGGACGGGCGCTGCATGAGCAGGCGCTTACTATTCCAGAATCGGTACGCTGCGCCGCCGCTTGCGATACAGATTCACTGGCCGCCCTTCAGCACGAGCTGGAGACGCTGCGCCATCAGCTTCACCGCGCATAGCGCCGTCCCTGACGGCCTTATGTACAACATATAAATAGCGCACTATTTTATAGTGCATATAGTGATAACAGCGAAAATAAGGAACCTGCCATGTCTTTAGAAAAAGTAGTCTACACCGCAAAAGCCAAAGCAACCGGTGGCCGTGACGGCCGTGCGACCTCCTCTGACGGCGTGCTGGACGTGCAGCTGGGCGTACCGAAAGAGATGGGCGGCATGGGCGGCAACGTCACTAACCCAGAGCAGCTGTTTGCTGCGGGCTACTCCGCCTGCTTCCTTGGCGCAATGAAATTTGTTGCTGGCCGCGACAAAATCGCCATGCCGAAAGAGGCCTTTGTTGAAGGTGAAGTCGGCATCGGGCCGCTGCCAACCGGTTTTGGTATCGAAGCGAAGCTGAATATTCACCTGCCGGGTATGGATGCGGCCGAAGCGCAGAAGCTGGTCGACGCGGCGCATATCGTCTGCCCTTACTCCAACGCCACCCGCAACAACATCGATGTCACGCTGAACATTATCGCCTAATATGTTCGCAAGGCCGGGCGGCGCGACGCTTGCCTGGCCTATAAAAGCGCCCCCTCTCTGTGCTACTATGAGCACATATCACCCGCGGATCTTTCCGCTCTGTTTTTAGCTTGAGATAGCGCTATGTCTTCCAGAATCCTCTCCACCAATGTCATCGGTATCGACGCGTTTATGCACGATCACGCCCGCGTCCTGACCCAGTCCCGTGAGGGGATGGTGGCCGTTTTTGCGGATAACGCCCCGGCGTTTTATGCCCTGACGCCCGCGCGTCTGGCGCAGCTGCTGGAACTGGAAGCCCGACTGCAGCGCCCGGCCAGCGATATCGCCCTCGATCAGCAGTTTTTTAGCGAGCCGACCGAGACGCCGCCCAGCGTGCCGATGGGAAAATTCGCCATGTACGCAGGCTGGCAGCCGGATCCCGATTTTCAGCGCCTGGCCGCGCTGTGGGGCATTGCCCTGAACCAGCCCGTGACCCATGAAGAGCTGGCCTCGTTTGTCACCTACTGGCAGGCCGAAGGCAAGGTGTTTCACCATATGCAGTGGCAGCAGAAGCTGGCCCGCAGCGTGCAGATCGGCCGCGGTAGCCTGACAGGCAGCGTTAAGCGCGATATCAACGCGGTTTCCGAGCCGGATAACCAGGTCCCACCAGGTTTCAGAGGTTAATCATGAAAGACGTCGGCGAAATGATGAAGCGTTTGCAAAAGATGATGCCTGCCCACGTGAAACCGGCATTTACCACCGGTGAAGAGCTGCTGGCCTGGCAAAAAGAGCAGGGCGAGATCCGCTCCGCGTCGATTGCCCGGGAAAATCGGGCGATGAAGATGCAGCGTACCTTCAACCGCTCCGGCATCCGTCCTCTGCATCAGAACTGCTCTTTTGATAACTATAAGGTTGAAAACGAGGGGCAGATGAACGCCCTGAGCAAGGCGCGCCAGTACGTCGAGGAGTTTGACGGCAACATTGCCAGCTTTGTCTTCTCCGGCAAGCCCGGCACGGGAAAAAACCACCTTGCGGCGGCGATCTGCAACGAGCTGCTGCTGCGCGGTAAGTCGGTGTTGATCATTACCGTGGCCGACATCATGTCTGCGATGAAAGAGACCTTCAGCAGCCGGGAGACCAGCGAAGAGCAGCTGATCAACGATCTCAGCATGGTCGATCTGCTGGTGATCGACGAGATCGGCGTCCAGTCAGAGTCACGCTACGAGAAGGTGATCATCAACCAGATTGTCGATCGTCGCTCCTCCTCCAAGCGCCCAACCGGCATGCTGACCAACAACAACGTGGCGGACATGACCCGACTGCTTGGCGAACGGGTGATGGATCGCATGCGCCTCGGCAACAGCCTGTGGGTTAACTTTAACTGGGATAGCTACCGCAGCCGCGTCACCGGCAAAGAGTATTAAGAGCTTTCCTGGCGCGGTCTGGCGGGTCTCCCGGTATATACTGCCCTGGTCCATCCTAACGGGTTATGCCACATGAAATCAGCCAAACGTTTACTGTGCAGCGTCGCGATCGCGAGCGCCCTGCTCTCTTCCCTCTCTCACGCTGCCACCTGGCAGGAGCAGCTGAACAGCGCAGCGACCCAGCTGAGCCAGAACGCGGGTTCGGCCACGTCGACGCAGCAGAGCGGGACCTCGCTCTCTGCGCTTGGCGGCCTGCTGAATAGCGGTAACCAGGCGCTGAGCGCTGACACCATGAATAACGCCGCGGGCATCATGGGATACTGCGCCAAAAACAAGCTGGCCTCGGTGACCAGCGCAGAGAATATCAAAAGCCAGGTGCTGGAGAAGCTGGGCCTGAGCGCGCCGGAGCAGAAGGAAGATACTAACTTCCTTGAGGGCCTGCAGGGGATGCTCAACACCAAAGACGGTGAGCAGCTGAATCTGAATAATATCGGCAGCACGCCGCTGGCAGAGAAGGTGAAAACCAAGGCCTGCGACCTGGTGCTGAAGCAGGGTATGAACTTCCTCTCCTGATTATCACGCCTTAGCGCGTCTGCCCACCCTGCACGGCAGGCGCGTCTCCTTTACAAAATGAGACATCGCTCATAAAACCCCGCTCTCTAAACCTTTTCTTAATAGAATGTAGTGAGTGTGACGCTAGAATTGCAGCTATGTGAATTCGCCATTAAAGTGTTTTCCCTGCAACATTCGGCTGCTGCTATTGAGGATTGACCGTTGTCTGAACTTCTCTCTCTTGTGCTGTTTATTGCCTCAATAGCCATCTACTCTCTGAAGGCAGGCCGCAATACCTGGTGGTTTACCGCGATCCTTGCCGTACTGGGTTGCTTTGTGGTGCTTAATATTGCCCTCTACGCCAGCGACTACTTTACCGGCGACGGCATTAACGACGCGGTGCTCTACACCATTACCAACAGCCTGACCGGCGCGGGGGTGAGTAAGTATATTCTGCCCGGCGCAGCGCTGATCATCGGCCTGCTGGCACTCTTTTTTGCCCTCGGCTGGATCCTGCGCCGTCGCCGCCATCACCCGCTGCACGTCGGCTACAGCCTGCTGGCGCTGCTGCTGGCCCTGGGTTCGGTCGATGCCAGTCCGGCTTTTCGGCAGATTACCGAGCTGGTCAAGTCCCAGTCCCGGGCGGGGGACCCGGACTTCGCGGTCTGGTATAAAGAGCCCGCAAAAAGCATTCCGCAGCCGGCGCTCAACCTGGTCTATATCTACGGCGAGAGCCTGGAGCGTACCTACTTTGACAGCGCGGCCTTTCCTGGCCTGACGCCGGAGCTGGGCGCGCTGAAAGATGAGGGGCTGGATTTTACCCATACCGCGCAGCTGCCGGGCACCGACTACACCATTGCCGGGATGGTCGCCTCCCAGTGCGGCATTCCGCTGTTTGCACCCTTCGAGGGGAACGCCTCGGCCTCTATGTCGAGCTTCTTCCCGCACAATCTCTGCCTCGGCGATATCCTGAAGAACTCTGGCTACGAGAACCACTTCGTGCAGGGAGCAAACCTGCGCTTTGCCGGGAAAGATGTCTTTTTAAAATCCCACGGCTTTGACCATCTTATTGGTGCGGAGGAGCTGAAAGGCCGCGTTGCCGATCCGACCTACCGCAACGACTGGGGTTTCTACGATGACACCGTGCTGGACGAGGTGTGGCAGCAGTATCAGCAGCTCTCCCAGAGCGGCAAACGCTTCTCGCTGTTTGCCCTGACCGTTGATACCCATCATCCCGACGGCTTTGTCTCGCGCAGCTGCGAGCGGAAAAGCTACGCCATCGACGGTAAAGCGAACCAGTCCTTTAGCGCAGTCACCTGCAGCCAGCAGCATATCGCCGCGCTGATCAACAAGATCAAAGCCTCGCCGTGGTTTAAGGATACGGTGATTGTGGTCTCCTCCGATCATCTGGCGATGAACAACACCGCGTGGAAGTACCTCAGCAAGCAGGATCGTAACAACCTCTTCTTTGTGCTGCGCGGCGACCAGCCTGTCCAGGACGTCGTGGGCCTGAAACGCAATACCATGGATAACGGTGCCACCGTGCTGGATATCCTCGGCGGGGATAACTTCCTTGGCCTCGGACGCAGCAGCCTCTCGGGCCAGTCGCTCTCCCAGTCGTTCCTGAACATGAAAGAGAAGGTACTGGCGTGGAAGCCGGATATCATTCGCCTGTGGAACTTCCCCAAAGAGATGAAGGACTTCACCGTTGATCGCGACAAGGAGATGATTGCGTTTTCCGGCAGCCGTTTCCGCCTGCCGCTGCTGATTCGCGTCTCGGACCAGCGCGTAGAGCCGCTGCCAGAGAGCGAGTACTCTGCGCCGCTGCGCTTCCAGCTCGCCGACTTCGCGCCACGGGATAATTTTGTCTGGATCGACCGCTGCTACAAGATGGCCCAGATGTGGGCCCAGCAGCTGGCGCTCTCCACCGACTGGTGCGTCTCGCAGGGCCAGTTGGGCGGTCAACAAAGGGTACAGCACGTCGACAGCGCCCAGTGGCAAGGCAAAACCGCGTTTAAAGATACGATCATCGACACCGCCCGCTATCAGCGCAACGTGGATATGCTCAAGGTGGTGGATAATGACGTTCGCTACAAAGCAGACAGCTTTATCTTCAACGTGGCGGGCGCGCCGGAAGAGGTGAAGCAGTTCAGCGGCATCTCTCGCCCGGAGAGCTGGGGGCGCTGGTCCAACGCGCAGCTTGGTGAAGAGGTGAAGATTGAGTACAACGCGCCGCTGCCGGAGAATTTCGATCTGGTGATCACAGCTAAAGCCTATGGCCCGAACGCTAACAAACCGATCCCAGTGCGGATAGGTGATAGTGAGCAGATACTAACTTTAGGCAACGATGTCTCAACCACCACGCTGCGGTTCCATAACCCGTCGCACAGTAATACGCTGACTATTGTGCCGCCGGATCCGCAGTCCACCAACGAAGGGAATATTCTCGGCCACTCGCCGCGCAGATTGGGGATTGGGATGGTGGAGATTAAGGTAGTAAAAACCGAGGGCTAGCGGCCCCCGGTTGGGTAGGATCGTAACGCAGGCCGGGTAAGCGCAGCGCCACCCGGCGTTATGATTATGACAACTTAGAAGGTTTCCCAGTTATCGCCCGCGTCGGCAACGGCCGGTTTGCGGGTCGCCAGCGGCGCTGAGGCTTTGGCGATGATAGCCTGGTCACGGGCCTCTTTACGCTGATCCTGCATAATGCGGAACACCGCTACGGCCTGGGTCAGACGGCTCGCCTGCTCTTCCAGCGCCGCCGCGGCTGCGGCAGATTCCTGTACCAGTGAGGCGTTCTGCTGGGTAACGCGATCCATCTCGGCCACCGCCAGACCCACCTGGTCGATACCGCGGCTCTGCTCGTCGGACGCAGAGGCGATTTCGCCCATGATGTCTGTTACGCGGGTTACCGCATTAACGATCTCGTCCATGGTCTCACCGGCGCTCTCAACCAGGGTTGAGCCCAGCTCTACGCGGCCTACGGAGTCTTCGATCAGGCTCTTAATTTCGCGAGCGGCCTGGGCGCTGCGCTGGGCCAGGTTACGTACTTCACCTGCCACCACCGCAAATCCACGACCCTGCTCACCGGCACGTGCCGCTTCTACCGCCGCGTTCAGTGCCAGAATGTTGGTCTGGAAAGCGATGCCGTCGATCACGCTGATGATGTCAGCGATTTTCTGCGAGCTGCCAGCGATGTCACGCATGGTCTGCACCACGTTATCCACCACTTTACCGCCCTTCTGCGCGGTCTCAGAGGCGCTAAGTGCCAGATGGCTCGCCTGACGGGCGTTTTCGGCGTTCTGCTTCACGGTCGCGGTCAGCTCTTCCATGCTGGCAGCGGTCTCTTCCAAAGAGGCAGCCTGCTGCTCGGTACGGGAGGAGAGATCGTTGTTGCCCATCGCGATTTCGCTTGCGCCGCTGTAGATCTCATTCGCACCGGTACGCACCGTACCCACGGTACGCATCAGCTCGCCCTGCATGTGACGCAGGCTTTCTGCCAGCTGGCCCATCTCGTTAGCACCGTGCACGTCGATCTTCTGCACCAGATCGCCACCGGCGATATGGCGGATGCTCTCCACCAGACGGTTGAGCGGAGAGATCAGCACGTTTTTGATGCCGAACCAGACGGCAACGATCACCGCCAGCACTGCCAGCAGCACGCCGATAATGATCCAGATAGCCATGCTGTAGGAGCTGTTGTTGTCCGCGACGGCGAGATCGTACAGCTGGTCATTCTGCTTCAGGAACTCGACGTACTCTTTCTCAAATCCATCCTGGTAACCCTGGGTTGGCTGGTCAAAGAACTCGTTGATTTTGCCTGCGCCCAGCAGCTGGATAAGTTCAGCCAGCGCACCGTGATAGATATCGTACTGGCGCTTGATCTCCTGGGTTACGGCTTCGTTCTGACGCGGATCGTGCGGCAGAGCCTGATACTCGTTCCAGCGCTGCTCCGCCTGTTTCAGGGAGGCGCTGGCAATCTGCATCAGCTCGGCGACGGTGGTGCCGCTGCCGATGTTGTTCTGATCCATCATGTAGCGGATCCCGGCACGGTTAAGCGTGTTACGGGTCTGCAGCAGGGCAACCCAGCTACCGTTAAGCGTGGACTGCTGCTCACGGATGGTTTGCAGAACGGTGAAGTTATCTTTGTCGTGTTTCAGCGCGCTGAAGAACAGTCCGCCGGAGGTGATTTGTAACAAGCCAAATAGTGCAAGGACCAGAAGTAAACTGGTCACAATTTTGATACGGTTTAACATGTTTTCTCATTCCTTTAGAGGGATAACAGTTTTTCGGCCTGGAACAGGAAAACTTTACCGAATAGTTGTGTGTTGCGTTGATCGCCATGCAACCTGTGCACGGCACATACGACCATTTTTCGGAGTGCTTTTTTTATTCGTCGTGGTTTAGACTTGAGCGATTAGTCAGCAAAGGAGATTGATGACATGGAAACAGTCACACATTCTACTTTTCTCAGAACGGCTTCTGTCTGCCAGCGTTTAGGGAAAAAATCAGCAGCTTTCATCATTGTTGCGTTGGCTGTTGTTGTCGGCTACATCAGCCTTTTTCGGGAAAGTGAAATCATGGCCGTCGATCGGGAATTAAACTTTGCTAATGTTGCGGTTAAACACTTTCCCCTTACTGACAATGGGAAGGTAGATTGGTGGCAAGACCATAAGCAGATTCTGAAGGAAAAGTTCAGCATCCCTGTTCCAGCTAAAAACGGAGACTGGTACATCAGCGTCTGGGATTATGGTGACGGATTTAAAGCAAAGCCAAATGGCGACATCAGAATTTTTAACGCTGACACCCAGGATATGCAGTGCTTCAATAACGATGACAGTAAATGCATAGATAAAGATTTACTGATGCGCATTGAAGGCAACAGGGATGGCAGTGTAGATATACAAGTAGGTGATAAAACGATAGCTGTTAAGTCATAAATGTATAAGGCCCCATTTGAACTGGGGTCTTACTAAGCAAAATCGACATCGGTCTGCGGTTTAGCCAGTGATCCACATCACACTCTTTTTCCTGTTCACGCCCCGTTAAAACCGCTTATCGCTCTCCTGCGACCGCTTACCCCTCACATTCAACCGCTCGGCCACTTATTGCCCGTTTTCTGCTCGCCGTTTGTCATGATCCTCAGGGAAAATTTATTAATTTAACGCCTCCTACTCCTGTAATCTTTTTCCTATAGCCAGGTCTGATATGGATAATAAAAAGCTACTCAAGCACGTACCCTGGATGATCCTCGGGATCATCGGTGCTTTCTGTCTGGCGGTTGTCGCCTTACGGCGGGGTGAAAACGTAAGCGCCCTGTGGATCGTTGTCGCATCGGTCTCCGTTTACCTCGTTGCTTATCGCTACTACAGCCTCTACATCGCGCAGAAGGTCATGAAGCTCGACCCGACCCGCGCCACCCCGGCAGTCATCAACAATGACGGCCTGAACTACGTGCCCACCAACCGTAACGTGCTGTTTGGTCACCACTTTGCCGCTATCGCCGGGGCGGGGCCGCTGGTCGGTCCGGTACTGGCCGCGCAGATGGGCTACCTGCCCGGTACACTCTGGCTGCTGGCGGGCGTAGTGCTGGCCGGTGCGGTACAGGACTTTATGGTGCTGTTTATCTCCTCCCGCCGTAACGGGGCCTCGCTCGGGGAGATGATCAAAGAGGAGATGGGTCCCGTGCCGGGCACTATCGCCCTCTTCGGCTGTTTCCTGATCATGATCATCATCCTCGCCGTGCTGGCGCTGATCGTCGTTAAGGCGCTGGCGGAAAGCCCGTGGGGCGTCTTCACCGTCTGCTCCACCGTGCCGATCGCGCTGTTTATGGGGATCTACATGCGATTCCTGCGCCCGGGCCGCGTGGGCGAAGTGTCGGTGATTGGTATCGTGCTGCTGGTGGCGTCTATCTACTTCGGCGGCGTGATTGCAGCCGACCCGTACTGGGGCCCGGCGCTGACCTTTAAAGACACCACCATCACCTTCACCCTGATTGGCTATGCGTTTGTCTCCGCCCTGCTGCCGGTATGGCTGATCCTCGCCCCGCGTGACTACCTGGCGACCTTCCTGAAGATCGGCGTTATCGTCGGCCTGGCGATTGGTATTGTGATCCTCAACCCTGAGCTGAAGATGCCAGCCATGACCCAGTATATTGATGGTACTGGTCCGCTGTGGAAAGGCGCGCTGTTCCCGTTCCTGTTTATCACCATCGCCTGTGGCGCCGTCTCCGGCTTCCACGCGCTGATCGCCTCTGGTACTACGCCGAAGCTGCTGGCCTGTGAAACCGACGCCCGCTTTATCGGCTACGGCGCGATGCTGATGGAGTCCTTCGTAGCGATTATGGCGCTGGTGGCGGCCTCGATTATCGAGCCGGGCCTCTACTTTGCCATGAACACCCCGCCTGCCGGTTTGGGTATCGTAATGCCGAACCTGCACGAGCTGGGCGGCGCGAACGCCCCGGCGATCATGGCTCAGCTGCAAGACGTTACTGCCCATGCGGCCGCTACGGTCAGCTCCTGGGGCTTTGTCATCACCCCAGAGCAGATCCTGCAAACCGCGAAGGATATCGGTGAGCCGTCCGTACTGAACCGCGCCGGCGGTGCGCCGACGCTGGCGGTCGGTATCGCCCACGTGTTCCACAAAATTCTGCCGTGGGCGGACATGGGCTTCTGGTACCACTTCGGCATTCTGTTCGAAGCGCTGTTTATCCTTACCGCGCTGGATGCCGGGACCCGCTCCGGACGCTTTATGCTTCAGGATCTGCTGGGTAACTTCGTGCCGTTCCTGAAGAAAACCGACTCTCTGGTCGCGGGTATTATCGGTACCGCAGGCTGCGTTGGCCTCTGGGGTTACCTGCTCTATCAGGGCGTGGTCGATCCGCTGGGCGGCGTGAAGAGCCTGTGGCCGCTGTTTGGCATCTCCAACCAGATGCTGGCCGCTGTGGCGCTGGTGCTGGGTACCGTGGTGCTGGTTAAGATGCAGCGTACTAAGTACATCTGGGTGACCGTGGTTCCAGCCGTTTGGCTGCTGATCTGCACCACCTGGGCACTGGGGCTGAAGCTGTTCAGCGACAACCCGCAGATGGAAGGCTTCTTCTACATGGCGAACCAGTACAAAGCACGTATTGCCGCCGGTAGCGAGCTGACCGCCCAGGAAGTGGCGAACATGAACCATATCGTGGTCAACAACTACACCAACGCCGGACTGAGCATCCTCTTCCTGGTGGTGGTCTACAGCATCATCTTCTACGGGTTCAAAACCTGGATGAAGGCCCGCAACAGCACGGCCCGTACGGATAAAGAGACGCCGTACGTGCCAGTGCCGGAAGGCGGCGTGAAGACCTCTTCACACCACTAATCGTTAACGTAGGCCCGGCAACCTTGCCGGGCTTTTTCAATATCAGGAACGCCACATGTTTGGTAACTTAGGTGAAGCAAAAAAGTATCTCGGCCAGGCCGCGAAAATGCTGATTGGAATTCCTGACTATGATAACTACGTCGATCATATGAAGACCAATCACCCGGATAAGCCCTACATGACCTATAACGAGTTCTTCCGCGAGCGACAGGAAGCACGCTACGGCAGCGGCGGAAGCAGCTGCTGTTAGGAGACACTATGACACCCATTGCAGTAACGCTTCTTACCGGTTTTCTTGGCGCAGGCAAAACGACCCTGCTGCGCCACATCCTCAACGAGCAGCACGGCTACAAAATTGCGGTCATTGAGAATGAGTTTGGCGAGGTCTCCGTTGACGATCAGCTGATTGGCGATCGTGCCACGCAGATCAAAACTCTGACTAACGGCTGCATCTGCTGCTCTCGCTCCAACGAGCTGGAGAGCGCCCTACTGGATCTGCTCGACGGCCTTGACCGGGGCGATATCGCCTTTGACCGGCTGGTGATCGAGTGCACCGGCATGGCCGACCCCGGCCCGATTATCCAGACTTTCTTCTCCCATGAAATCCTCTGCCAGCGCTACCTGCTGGACGGCGTCATTGCCCTGGTGGATGCGGTGCACGCCGACGGGCAGATGAACCAGTTTACTCTCGCCCAGTCGCAGGTAGGCTATGCCGATCGCATTCTGCTGACCAAAACCGACGTGGCGGGCAGCGCCGACGCCTTGCGCGAGCGGCTACAGCGCATCAACGCCCGGGCACCGATCTACACCGTCACCCACGGCGACATCGACCTGGCGCTGCTGTTTAACACCAACGGCTTTATGCTGGAGGAGAACGTCGTGCCGGCGACGCCGCGCTTCCACTTTATGGCGGAGAAGCAGAACGATATTTCGTCTATCGTCGTGGAGCTGGACTATCCGGTAGAGATTGGCGCGGTCTCCCGGGTGATGGAGAACCTGCTGCTCAGCTTTGCGGAAAGGCTGCTGCGCTACAAGGGCATGCTGTGGATCGACGGCGAACCCAACCGCCTGCTGTTTCAGGGCGTGCAGCGCCTCTACAGCGCCGACTGGGACCGCCCCTGGGACGACGAGCCGCCGCACAGCACGCTGGTGTTTATCGGCGTCCAGCTGCCGGAGGAGGAGATCCGAGCGGCCTTTGCTGAGTTAAAAACCCGGTGACCCGCGATATCCCGCAAACCTTCTGGCGCTCGCCGCTGCTGCCAGGGGTGGAGTTACGCTCCACCTGGCAGAGCCGCCAGGCATACAAGACGCATAGCCACGCTCAGCTGTCGATCGGTGCCATCGTCGAGGGGCAGACCCGCTGCGTCTGTAACGGCGAAACGTATCTGCTCTCGCCGGGGGATCTGATCGTCATTCCCGCACATGCTCCGCACAGCTGCAATCCGGTGGATGGGCAGCCTCGCAGTTATCATATGCTCTATATCGAAACGGATTGTCAGCCTGCGCTTCAGATTGTTCAGAGTGAATCCCTGTTCCGTCACTATCTGCAAGCCATTGAGAACCTCTCTTCTCACGCAGTCGAGGCCCTGCTCGCCGCGCTTCCCGCTGGATCCGTCCAGCCTGCAACGCTGCGCCCCAGCAGCCTGCAGCTGCAGGAAACGCTGCTTGAAAACCTGGTGGCTCCGCCTTCGCTGGATGCGCTGGCCCACCGCTTTTCCCTACGCAAAGAGACGCTGATCCGCACTTTTAAGCAGGATCTTGGCCTGACGCCCATCACCTTTCTCAATAGCGCCCGGATTGAGTTTGCCAAAACACGCCTGCGCGCCGGGGCGGATATTGCCGACGCTGGCTACCAGAGCGGCTTTGCCGATCAGAGCCACTTCCATAAGACCTTCGTCAGCTATACCGCCGCCACGCCGCGCCAGTACGCCACGGGCCGATCAATATCTGACAATAATTAATGCTCCGCGCGCCGTAGGATGGCCTCAGGTTTACTTTATGAGGTCGCTATGGAGTTGTTACACACCCTGTTTCCCGCTGCGTTTGCCATGCTGGCGCTGTCGCACTTTGTCGCCCTGCTCAGTCCCGGCCCGGATTTCTTTCTGCTGGCGGGCTACGCAATCCGCTACCGTCTGCGCGGCAGCCTTGGACTGTGCGTGGGCATCGCCGCGGGCAACGCCGTCTATATCGCGCTGGCAATTGTTGGCTGGAGTGAGCTGCGGCGCGCTCCCCTGCTGTTTTCCCTTATCGAAGTGGCCGGAGCGGCGTACCTGCTATGGATTGGCAGCCATCTTATTCGCAGCAGGCCGGGCAATCTGGCGCTACAAGGGGTCGATGCTGGTCGCCCGTCGCTGGTGAAGCAGGTGCTGATGGGGCTGGCTTCGGCGCTGCTCAACCCCAAAAACGCCCTCTTCTACCTGGCGTTGATGGCCTCGCTGCTGGGGCCCAACGTTACGCTGCTCCAGCAGTCGGTAAGCGGCATCTGGATGGTCATGGTGGTGCTGATGTGGGATCTGCTGGTGGTGATGCTGATTGGTTTGCCGCCGGTGCAAAAACGCCTCTCGGCGGCGGTGGTCGTTATCGAGCGGATCGCCGGTGCGGTGCTGATGGGGTTTGGGCTATGGATTTTAGCAACGTGTTTTTTTGCCGGCCCCTAGGCTCGGCAAGCGTGGCGTTGACTATGAGGTATTTTCAGCAATAAGTGAAATCGATGCGGAACAGCTGCTGTAGCACGGTCCGGCCTCGCTCAGTGACCGTCAGCTCACGGTAGCCGGGAGCCTGACTCAGCCAGCGCTTTTCAAGAAACAGCGCCAGCAGGGCTGCGCCAGCGTCGCCGCCAAGATGATACCGCCGCTCGCTCCAGTCCAGACAGGGACAGCAGGCCTTGCGCCGCGGGCGAGGATTGAGCTTTACGCCCAAGCCCAGGAGCTGCTCTCGCCCCTCTGGCGTTAGCGTATCGCCGTCCGTGGTAAGCCACTGCGCCTCAACCATAAAGGCATAGACGCCTACGGCCACCTCACCGGCGAGGTGATCGTAGCAGGTGCGGGCATGGCGCAGACGTAAGGGAGTACTGGAAGCGCGTGCTGGCTGGGCACGCATAGAGACGCCCATCAAGTTCTCGATAAGCCCGGCTATTTCACGATTTTCCAGGCTGTAATATCTGTGCCGTCCCTGGGAGAGACAGCGGATCAGGCCGCTACCGAGCAGCTTTGTCAGATGCCCGCTGGCGGTAGAGGGGGCAATGTCCGCCACTACGCTCAGCTCGGTAGCCGTCCATGCCCGCCCGTCCATCAGCGCGCAGAGCATGCTGACCCGGGACGGATCGGCGAGGGCAGCGGCAACCGCTGACATGGCCTGTTCGAGCACCCCATCAGGATGCTCGTCGTACTGCTTACGGGTGAGGCTCATTCACGTCCCATTTTATCGTTACCGCTGCGGCCCGCGCGTTATCATCGGTTAGGAGGATCAGCCGGTTACTGTGATCGCTGTACTGAACCAGAATATTAACGCCGCTACGGGCAATTGCATCAGCAATTTCACCCAGCTCGCCCGGACGCGCCTGGCGTAGCTTTCTAATCAGGGGCGGGCTAACGTTTTTGACATCAAATCCGGCATCGGTCAGCACCCGGCGGGCGGCGAAGTGTGGCTGCGGCGCACGATGCTACTCCACTTCCCCGCGCCCCAGCCCAATATCTTTTAGCTGCGCATTGCTCATTTTTTGTAGGGTACGCTGCGCCTGGCTCCGCAGATGCCATTTTTTGATTGCTCGCCAGAGGATGGCGAAGCCGATAAAGGGTCTTTTACCTCTGTTTTCATGAAATTCCATTCTGTGTCTCCTCTCGCTGGCTGAGACACTATCTTCATGGATTTCGGGTAGAACAATACAGACTCACAAAACGATTTTGTTTTCCATACAGATGCGCTAAAACGGTATCTGCACAGCGAAACCAGCGCGTATCTGTACTGGTTTTTTTATCTGTATGGCAAAAAGGAAAGATACAGCATGGCACGTTACCAACGTCTGGCAGAGCTCTTAGCCGAGCGTATTGAGCAAGGCCTGTATCGTCATGGCGAAAAACTCCCGTCGGTTCGCAGCCTGAGCCAGGAGCATGGGGTGAGCATCAGTACCGTTCAGCAGGCATATCAAACCCTGGAAACACGGCAGCTTATTACCCCGCAGCCGCGCTCCGGCTATTTTGTTGCCCCGCGTAAGGTTCAGCCCCCCGTGCCGCATATGTCGCGTCCGGTACAGCGTCCAGTTGAGATCACCCAGTGGGATCAGGTGATCGATATGTTAAAGGGGCACAGGGATAAAGAGATTACTCCCTTCAGCAGCGGCGCGCCCGACATTGAGCAGCCCAGCCTGCAACCGCTCTGGCGCGAGCTAAAACGCCTGGTGCAGCATAATCTCAATGAGGTGCTTGGCTATGACTCCCTCACCGGTCGTCAGGAGCTACGGGAGCAGATTGCCCGCCTGATGTTAGACGGTGGCTCGGTGGTGAGCGCGGAGGATATTATCGTCACCAGCGGCAGCCAGAGCGGATTATCACTGGCCCTGCTGGCAGTATGCCAGCCTGGGGATATTATCGCCGTCGAGTCGCCCGCCTACTACGGCACCATGCAGCTTCTACGGAGCCTCAACGTTAAGGTCATTGAGATCCCGACCGATCCAGAAACGGGCATGAGCATTGAGGCGCTGGAGCTGGCGCTTGCCCAGTGGCCGGTCAAGGGGGTCATTACCGTGCCGAACTGTAATAATCCTTTGGGGTTTATTATGCCGGACGCGCGTAAACGGGCGCTCCTTGCCCTTGCCCAGAGCCATGACATCGTGATTTTTGAAGATGACGTCTATGGCGAACTGGCGACTGAGTACCCCCGTCCACGGACAATCCACTCCTGGGACATTGATGGCCGGGTCATGCTGTGCAGCTCGTTTACCAAAACCGTTGCGCCAGGCCTGCGCGTGGGCTGGATTGTGCCTGGCCGCTACCACGATCGTTTTTTGCAGATGAAGTATGCCGTGCTGGGTAGCAATGTGCCCGTGACCCAGCTGGCAGCGGCACACTTTATCAAAGAGGGGCATTACCATCGTCATATCAGACGGATGCGCCACCTTTACCAGCGTAACATGGCGATCTATACCTGCTGGGTACGGGAATATTTTCCGGAAGGGGTCTGTATCACCCGCCCGAAAGGTGGATTCATGCTATGGGTTGAGCTGCCCGAGCAGGTCGACATGGTCTGCGTGGCGCAACAGCTATGCCGACTGAAAATCCAGGTCGCACCAGGATCGCTATTTTCGGCATCAGGGAAGTATCGCAACTGCGTGCGAATTAACTGCGCATTACCGCCAAACGAGAAGCATCATGCGGTAATGGAAAAACTGGGCAATGCGATAAAAGTAGCAATGGAATAACCCCCTCCCTGGCAGGAGGGGGCGGGAGTCACTTATTTACTGACCACGACCAACTTCTGGTTCACGAACTCTTTGATCCCCAGATCTGACAGCTCGCGGCCAAAGCCGGAGCGCTTAACGCCGCCGAACGGCAGTTCCGGAGCGGTATCGGTCAGGGAGTTGATGTAAACCATCCCGGTCTCGATACGTGACGCCAGGGCTTTTGCCCGGTCGATATTCTGGCTGAAGATAGCGCCGCCCAGCCCGTAGTGTGAGTCGTTGGCCAGCTGCACCACCTCGTCGTCATCTTTGACCACATAAATCTGCGCCACCGGGCCAAAGAACTCTTCGAAATAAGCCGGATTGTCGCGAGTGATGTGGGTCAGGATCGTCGGCTCAAAGAAGTTGCCTTCGCGCTCAACGGGCTTACCGCCAAAGTGCAGCGTCGCACCGTTTTTCACCGCCTCGTTAACCTGTTTGGTCAGGGTTTCCAGCGCGTCCTTCGACGACAGCGGGCCTAAGGTAGTGGACTCATCCATCGGGTCGCCAATCTTCACCTGGCGGAAGGCGGCGGTGTATTTCTCAAGGAACTTATCGGCAATCGACTCCTGCACAATAAAACGCTTCGCGGCGGTACAAACCTGCCCTGCGTTTTGCAGACGCGCAGTGACGCCTACCTCAACGGCCTTATCCAGATCGCTGTCGTCCAGCACCACAAATACGTCGTTGCCGCCCAGCTCAAGGGTCGCTTTTTTCAGTTTTTTGGCCGCCTGCGCCGCTACCGCGCTGCCTGCGGTTTCAGAGCCGGTCAGCGCCACGCCCTGAACGCGATCGTCGGCAATGATATTGGACACCTGGTCCGAAGAGATAAACAGGTTAGTGTAAGCCCCCTCCGGCGCACCTGCATCCCGTACCAGCTGCTCGAAGATCTCCGCACAGTGCGGCACAATGCTCGCATGTTTAACGATAATCGGGTTACCGGCGGCCAGGTTCGGAGCCAGAACGCGCATCAGCTGATAGTAAGGGAAGTTCCACGGCTCAACCGCCATCAACACGCCGATGGGATGATGCTCAACCCAGGCGTCGCCCAGATCGGAGTTGTATTTCACCGGCGCAAGGAAGGTGCTGGCATTGTCGGCGTAGTAGCGCGCAATGCTCGCACAGAGTTTGACTTCGCCGCGGCTCTGCTCGATCAGTTTGCCCATCTCCTGGGTGGCAATTTTCGCCAGCTCCTCGGAACGCTCCTCCAGCAGATTGGCAAGCTTAAGCAGCACTGGTAGACGCTTCTCGATATCGCCCTTTGACCATGAGGAGTGGTATAGCGCATCCGCTTTTGTCAGCGCCGCCTCGATATCCGCATCAGTATGGGACGGATACTCTTTAACAAGCTGATTTGTGGATGGATTCACTGTCTGATAGGCCATCTCAAATACCTCCTGGTTAGCAGTAAAAGATGCTGATAAGGATAATAAGGGTAGTTGAGATGCGTGATGGTGCATGGATTATCCGGCATAAACAGACGGTTCTGAATGCTCTACAAAGCAGAGAATAGCCCAGCGTTTGCACGATAGTACGTTCAGCTTCTACGCTTAAACGCATGGATAAAATCACTGGCTATTCATCACGACAAGGCATCGGGGGCAATCATGAGTGAAGCGACTATTCGTGGTATGGACCATATCGGCATTACCGTACCGGACATCAAGCAGGCAACCACCTTCTTCTGTGCCGCCCTGGGTGCAGAGCTGCTCTATGAGTCTGTCTCTATTGGTCAGGAGATTGATCAGGACGCCCAGCAGCACACGCTGCGTCTTGCTCCGGGCACCCAGGTGAAAGCGGTCAGGATGCTGAAACTGCACAACGGTCCGGGCATTGAGCTGTTTGAGATGCAGGGGCCGGATCAGGATCGCCCCCAGCGGGCCAGCGATTATGGCCTGCAACATTTTGCGGTCTATACCGATAATATCGAGCAGGCAACGCAGCGCTTCGAGGAGGCTGGCGGCAAGATGTTCACCGAGCCCAAGCCGCTTACCTTCCCCACCGAGTATGGCGACGGCAATCAGTTCTGCTACGGCAGCACGCCCTGGGGCGGCATCGTAGAGTTTATCTCCCGTCCCTCGCCGATGCCCTACGAGAAAGAGACTGCCTCACGGCGCTGGAAACCCTGATCGGGATTTCTATTTAGTCGTCAGGGATCTATGATGAGTAGATGGATAAATTAGCCGAACTTAAACGCGCCAAGCGCCTGGCCCTGTCGCTGCTGCTGATCGCTGCGGCGACCTTTGCTGCCACCCTTTTTCTGCCGCCCACCCGTCTGGTAGGTGCAGTGAAGGCCGTCGCCGAAGCGGCAATGGTCGGCGCGCTGGCCGACTGGTTTGCGGTGGTGGCGCTGTTTCGCCGCGTGCCGCTGCCCTTCATCTCTCGCCATACGGCGATCATTCCCCGAAATCAGGAGCGGATCGGCGACAATCTTGGCATTTTTGTGCAGGAGAAGTTTCTTGATACCCAGTCGCTGATCGCGCTGATTCGCCGTCACGAGCCCGCGTTGATGATCGGCACCTGGTTCAGCCAGCCGGATAACGCCCGCCGGGTGGGTCAGCACCTGTTGCAGGTGATGAGCGGCTTTCTCGATCTTACCGACGATGCCCGCATCCAGAACTTGCTCAAGCGCGCCGTGCACAAGGCGATCGACAAGGTCGATCTCTCTGGCACCACCGCGCTGGTGCTGGAGAGCCTGACTAAAAACAACCGTCATCAGGTGCTACTGGACTCGCTGATCGCCCAGCTGTTGACGCTGATCCAGCGCCAGAGCACCCGCGACTTTATTGCCCACCATATTGTGCGCTGGCTGAAGACCGAGCATCCCCGTAAGGCGATGCTGCTGCCTACCGAGTGGCTGGGAGAGCAGAGCGCGGAGATGGTCTCCAGCGCGGTGAACTCCCTGCTGGATGACATTAGTCACGACCAGGGCCACCAGATCCGTCAGGCCTTTGACAAAGCCACCCTGAAGCTTATCGAACGGCTGAAGAACGATCCAGAGATGGCCGCCCGCGCCGAGAGCACCAAGACCTACCTGAAAGAGGACGAAGCGTTTAACCGCTATCTGGGTGAGCTGTGGGGAGATCTGCGCAACTGGCTGAAGGCCGATATGGAGAGTGAAAACTCAAAAGTGCAGCTGCGCATCGCCGAGGCCGGACAGTGGTTTGGCGAAACGCTGGTAGCGGACGACGCCCTGCGCGCCTCGTTTAATCAGCACCTTGAGCAGGCCGCCCGCAGCGTGGCCCCGGAGTTTGCCCAGTTCCTCACCCGTCACATCAGCGATACGGTCAAGAGCTGGGATGCAAAAGAGATGTCGCAGCAGATCGAGCTCAACATCGGCAAAGATCTGCAGTTTATCCGCGTCAACGGCACGCTGGTGGGCGGTACCATTGGACTGATCCTGTGGCTCCTGTCGCAGCTGCCGGGGCTATTGGCTGCCTGATTAAGCCGGCGGCGGTATCACGTAGCGCGTTGCCGCGAAGCGGTTGAGCAGTATGTGGACCAGGAATACCAGCGTCAGAGTAATGAACAGCGACACGGTGACCGAGACGATACGGTAGAGATCGCTGAACACCAGGTCCTGATTAGGGTGCATATTCTGGCCGAACATGATCCCAAGGGTGGTGATGCTGGCAAAGCCCACGCCCGCCCCCACCTTCTCCATGGTATGCAGTCGCGCACCAATCCCCAGACCGAGACAGATCAGCGGCATCATCAGCAGCATATGGCTGCTGTGATCGTAGAGCACCAGCTGGATCAGCAGAATATAGACGCACCCCAGCACCACGCCCGCGATTCGCCATATTGAGCTGAGTACCGCGCCACGATAGCTCATCGGGAAGAGGCTGAGCACGCCCGCCATCAGCGCCGACAGCGAGTCGCTGAGGTTACACACCTGGAAAACGATAAAGATCACCGTTGCCACGGTCCCGGAGAGCAGAGACTCATGACGGATGCGGGCAGCGTCTTTCTCGATAACCGGCGGGCGCATACGCGGCTCGACGTCCGGGATCAGGTAGTGCAGCAGTGCGCTCAGACAGACCGCCATCACGCAGGCCTCAATATTCGAGAAGAACAGCACGTGCCAGTCGTTAGTGGGATAGCTCATAAAGTTGAGCATCGTGCTCTGGCACACCACGCCCATCGAACCGAAGAGAAACAGCGGCCCCTGGCTCATAAAGCGAAAGCGCACCACGTACAGGGCAAAGACCACCAGCGTCATGATCACCGGCCACTGCGACAGAAAGCCGATGATCAGCACCATCTCAATGCAGTTGATGACCGAGCTGAAGATAAACTGCCTCGCCACGTGGCCATTGAAGACCGGCACCAGCGACATCAGCATCAGCGGATAGACCACAAAGAAGACGCCGTACTGAACGTTGTAGAAGCTCGAAATGCTCAGGGCCAGCGTCCCTGCCAGCGCAATACGCAGCGTCTGGCGGAAATCGTTCGCCGAGTAGACGACCTTATCGTGAGGCGAAAAAACGCGGGCCAGCGTACTAATAGACATAATGCAGCAAACTAACCAGGTGGATTTGCAGGCCGGAGAAGAAATGGGCAAACGGCCCTTCGCTGTTGTAGAGCTGAACGGTGGCGCGCGCGCCGGTCGGCAGCGGCTGCGCCAGCGGCTCATCCAGCACCACGTGGATACGCATTCGCTGAGCATCGCGCACCCAGCGGTTAGAGGTTTCCGGCTGGGATAGCTCGCCGTTCACTGCCTCCTGGCCCGCCAGGATCCCAGCGTCGCGGGAGGTAACCCGGGCATGGAACACCTGCCCCGGCAGCGCATCAAAGACCACCGCGGCATCCGTCCCCGGTTTCGTATGACGCAGGCTCTTCTCACGGAAGTCGGCCACGATATCGGTGTTATTGCTCACCAGCGCCAGCGCTGCCGATCCGGCAGAGGCGTACCAGCCGGGGCTAAGCTGCAGGTTGCTGATGGTGCCATCCGCTTCAGCGCGGATCTGCGTCCAGCCAAGGTTAAGCTGCGCCTCTTCCAGCGCGTTCTGGTACTTCTGCAGGGTAACGTTATGGCCATCGTCCCGATCGCCGCGCTGAATGTGCAGCGCGCGGATGTTTGCCTGTAGGTTACTGACCGCCTGCTCGCTGGACTGCCACGCGGTGCGAACCTTATCGAGATCCTGCTGGGAGACGTTCTGCGTGGTGCTCAGACGCTGATAGCGATCGAAGGTGGACTTGTCGTTACGGGCGGTAAGCTGGGCGCTGGTCAGGCTCGCCTGCGAGGCGGCAATCTGCGCATCCAGCTGCTGGTTTGTCAGATGCGCCTGCCGCAGCGCAATCTGCGCCGCCTCGACGCGGTTGATAAACGGCGTGCGGTCGAGCTCAAACAGCAGATCGCCCTTCTTCACCTGGCTATTGTTATGCACATAAACTTGGGCGACATAGCCCGAAACGCGGGCGGAAACGGGCGATACCACGCGCATCACGGTGGAGTCCGGCGTCAGCGGGATCCAGATATCCGCAACGATAAAATAGACAAACATCAGCAGGAAAGAGGCAATACTGACCCTTACCCAGCGGGCGAATTTTTGTTCAGGCGTCATCATAATTATTATGTCTTACGGTGTTAGTGCAGGTGATGCAGCGGCGCACCAGGCATGCCAGCGGCGTCGGTTGACAAAAGCGGGGTAAGCTAATGCTTATCAGGGAAACTATCAAGAAATGAACAGGTAAAGAGCATGGAATGCGAAAGGTAACAGCCCTGTCCCAGCGCGGTTACCGTTATAAATATGAGAACGAAGCGAACCTGAAACGCTATGTATCGGAGGTAAAACGCATACCCGCGTAGGGCCTCTGCCTGCAGGCAGCAAGACGCTGGGCTAAGTCGCCCACGTGGATCTCCAGTTGGTGTCCATCTGGATCGAGAAAATAGCAGGAGTCGCCTTCGCTCCTGTTCTCTTTCCAGAATACCGTTTCGGCCTGCTCTAGCCTGGCAACAAAGGCCGAAAAATCCTGCGCGGCAATGCTGAAGGCGTAGTGCGTGTAGTCTTTTTCAGCTAATGCAACCTGCTGGCGAGCCGCATCGACCGACAGGCATAGCCACAGATCCCCGCAGCTAAAGTACGCGCCGTTATCCCACTGCGCGTGGAGTTCGAGTCCCAGCAGACGCTGGTAAAAGTCGACGCTGCGTCTTAAATCGACGACGGCCAGCGTGAGGTGGTTCAAGCCTTTCAGCACACCCTTCTCCTTTTTACAGTGGATAACTATGTAGGCCCGGCAAGCCTGCGCCGCCGGGCATATCGAGCTATCTTCGCACACGCTTACTCGTCGAAGTACCAGTAGCCCTGGTTAATCAGCGCGGTCAACTCCGCCACGCAGAGCGGATTACCCAGCGCCGCGCCCAGCTCGTTTTTGCCGAGGGTGGTGTAGCGACAGAGCGCATCCGCCGCTGCGGGATCGGACATCTCCAGCGGCTCACTGTTGATGAAGACGCTGCCGCCGATGTTTAGCACCCGCAAGCCGCTCAGGCGGCTCAGGCACTCTCCCCCCAGCAGCGCGTCCAACACCTCATCCTGTTCATAGGGCGGCTCGGCGGGAGCGATATCCAGCTCGTGACGCGGTGTAGTCACAAAGCTGCCAAACCACTGTTTAAACGTCTCAGGCTGCTGGATCATCTCGATCATCATCGCACGCAGACGATCGAGTTCATAGCCCTCCACCCGCCCCGGATGATCGCGGCAAGTGAGATCGGGATCGCTGTAATGCTCGCTGCCAAGATCGTTTTCCAGCGCGTAATCGGCAAAGCTGCTGAGCAGATCTCTGCCGTTAGGCCCCCGGAAGCCAACGGAGTAGTTCAGCGCGGTGGTATGGGTGATGCCGTCGTGTGGGAAGCCGGGCGGGATGTAGAGAATATCGCCCGGCTCAAGATCTTCATCGATAATCGGCGTGAAGGGATCAACGTGCAGCAGCGCCGGATGCGGACAGAACTGGCGCATCGGCAGCTTGTCGCCCACCCGCCAGCGGCGGCTGCCCATCCCCTGAATGATAAAGACATCGTACTGATCGATATGCGGGCCCACGCCGCCGCCGGGAACGGAGAAGGAGATCATCAGATCGTCCAGGCGCCAGTCCGGCAGCGCACGAAACGGACGCACAAGCTCGGCGGAGGGCATGTGCCAGTGGTTGACGGCCTGCGCCAGCAGCGACCAGCCGGTTTCGCCCAGGTGATCAAAGTGCTCAAACGGGCCGTTACTGGCCTGCCACTGGCCGTTGTGAAAGCTAACCAGACGGCTGTCGACCTCTGGCTCCATTGCCAGCCCTGCCAGCTCGTCGGGGCTGATAGGATCAACGAAGTTGCGCAGCGCGTTTTTTAAAACAACCGGTTGTTTTTGCCAGTATTTTTCAAGAAATTCAGGCCAGTTGAGATCGAGTTGGTAAGCCATGGGTTCACACCAGAGAGAGGAAATGTCCCTGATTATAAAGAGGCCGTGACCGACGCTGCCTTGTCATGGGTCAAGAGAGTGGCAACCCCACTGTTTCTAAATAGTAATTTGAGTTTTTCTAAATAGTCAGTCGAAAAATACTGTATATAATTACAGTTATTCTCTTTTCGGCGCTCTGCCTCTTTCTCGCTAAGGAGCCATTATCATGGCAGATGACAATCGTCTTATAGAACCCGTTACCCAACGCCGTTTAACCGTCAGTTACGCGACACGCTTTCATGACCATGCCCATGTGCCTGCCATCGCCATAAAAGGCCAGTGGCTGGAAGAGGCCGGTTTTCCAACCGGTACGGAGATGGATGTCAGGGTGCTGAACGGTTGCATCGTGCTCATCGCTAAACCCGTTGAAGAGGAGCTGGTGCAGTCGGTGCGGAAAATCAGCAAGCTCTCTCCACGAAAGCAGCGCCAGGTGCAGGACTACATCGACCTGGTCGCGGCAAAAAGACGGGTAAATTAAGCGTCCTGTAGCTGTTCGTGTAGAGCGGGTTCGCAGCGTGTCTGTAGATCCTGCGTGAAAGCCGCGCTCAACGTGGCCGGGCCAACGATGCGAATGTCGGGCAGCCAGTAGCGTAACCAGCGAAACAGCGTGTCCTGGTCACTGATCGCCGTCGCAATGGTAATGCTGCCGTCCTTATGCTCCTTCAGCAGACGCTGGGCGGGGAAAAGCGGGCGGCGCGTTACGAAAGTGGCCGCATGGGCAGAGACGTGCAGCGTCACCTCGGTTCTTTTACCAAAGCGGATACCGGGGGTCGTTTCAAGCTCTTCAACGACGTCAGCCTCCAGCTCGAATGTCGTTTGCGTTGTGGCAAACTCTGCAATCCGCGCCAGCTCAAATGACTTCAGGCAACCCTGCTCGACTGCGGCCAGATACCAGAGGCCATAGTGGTTGATGAGCCGATACGGCTGCAGACGACGGTTTTTTTCGCGGTAAAAGCAGGTGACTTCCGTGCGGGAGGTTATCGCATTATCGAGGCTATTCATGAGATCGCCATACTGCTGATTCTCCCGGCTGCTGGCACCGTGAATAGCAATATTGTCGGCACTGTTCATGCGCTTACGTAGAGACTGGCCATCATGATGCGGGAAAAGATGTGCAACGCCGACAAAGCTGGCGAACTCTGCCAGATGACCGGCATGGAGCGACGGCAGCAGATTCGCCGTTAACTTAAAGCGTCCATTCGATACCTCGTCCAGCACATGGGCAAGCCTGGCGAGATCCCGATAGGCGGTTCGCTCTGCAATGCCAAACCGCTCGCACAGCCAGTTTTTATCGATAGTGACACCCTGGTAGAGTGCACCAAACGTTTCACACAGGCGCTCAATAAGCAGGTCGTATTTTGTACTGCCGTTATCCTTCATTGGTTTACGTCCCGGAAGAGAAGGGCCTCGAAAGAGGTTAAGGTCATAATAATTAACGGCAGCGGCCTTGAAAACTATAATAATTTTTTTAACTGAGTATTTACTCGCTATAAAAATCACACTTTTTATTGATGGTGCATTGCATATATAACTATCTCTAATAATTTCTTATCACTCTTTAGCAAGACTCAACTGGTAAAAAGGATTGCCAGCACTATACTTAACCAAAATTAACAAAAATATATTTATCACACTATTACCATTAATAATTGCCCATGCAAAAGCATGAGTGAAAATATAATTTACTGGATAT
Source organism: Pseudescherichia sp. AS216 (assembly GCF_037152055.1). Classification (NCBI taxonomy): domain Bacteria; kingdom Pseudomonadati; phylum Pseudomonadota; class Gammaproteobacteria; order Enterobacterales; family Enterobacteriaceae; genus Pseudescherichia; species Pseudescherichia sp. AS216. The sequence continues at coordinate 519,843 of NZ_JBBCMV010000002.1, forward strand.
ACGCTTAAATTTCTTAAAGTTTATCGATTACCGCTTCGGTAAACGGCACTGCCCATTATAAAAAGTTATTCGGTTACGGATCACAAAAAATAAAAATGCAGGAGAGAGCGGGATGCCAATATTTGACAGCTTCTGGCAAGCGGGTTACGAGGGTGCCGACCATCGAAACGGTCAAGGTATGCCGCTCTCAATGAATGACGTTACCGGGCACAATGCCAGAGTGCTAAGCGATTATATTTCATTAAAGAAGTTAAATATTTCAACGGTACGGGAGAGCGTAGGCTGGCGTCTTGTTGAAACCGCGCACGGATATGATTTTTCATCCGTTGCCGAAAAGATGCAGGCTGCAAACGAGGCCGGAATACAAATTTGCTGGACGATCTGTCACTACGGCTGGCCAGACGACACCGATATTTTTTCACCCGATTTTGTGCCCCGCTTTGCACGGCTGTGCGGTGCACTGGCGCATTTTTTAGCGCCCCGGTACGTCTCTTCGCCCGTTTACTCGCCGGTCAATGAGATCTCCTTCACCAGCTGGGCCCTCTCGGTAGGGTTTTTCCGCTGCTCTGCGCCGCCGGGCATCGCCACTGGTGAAGAGAGCAAGCGTCAGCTGATACGCGCCACCATAGCAGCCTGCGAAGCGATCTGGGCTGCCGATCCGCGTGCACGCGTTTTGCACTGCGATCCCATTATCCACCTGACCGCGCCAGACCAGAGCCCGGAGTCGCTGGCTGCGACAGCAGGCCACTACAACTCACAGTATCAAACCTGGGACATGCTTTCAGGCAGAACAGAACCGGAACTGGGCGGTGCGCCTCGTTACCTCGATCTTATTGGGGCGAACTACTACCACGATAACCAGTGGGAGAGCGGCAGCAATGCACGCTTGTGGTGGCACCTTGGCGATCCCAGGCGTGTCCGTCTCAGCCAGATGTTAGAAACGCTTTATCGTCGCTATGAGCGCCCGATCCTGCTGGCTGAGACCAGCCACGTTGGCAGCGGACGCGGTGCATGGATAAGCCAGATAGCGGCAGAGGTAGCCCAGGCGCAGCTGGCGGGCGTCGAGCTACAGGGGGTGTGTCTTTATCCCGCCATCGACCGGCCAGACTGGGAGGATTTGAGCCGTTGGCATCGCAGCGGACTATGGGAACTTGACCATCAGGGCACGGACCCACTGGCACGCATACTTGATCCTGTTTATGCCGCAGCCTTACAAAAGGCGCAGCACACGCTGGGTCTGTTCCAATCCCGACTATGCGATCTGAATGACGCTAAGAATAGTAGCGACCCTATGAAAAAACTGTATATCTTTAGCCATCTGCGCTGGGACTTTGTCTTTCAGCGCCCGCAGCATCTCCTGACCCGGCTGGCGAAACATTACCAGATTTACTTTATTGAAGAGCCAACGTTCGCGCCTCCGCCTGCTAACCTGAGCATGACGCATCCTGCGCCCAATGTGACTGTGATAAAACCACATACACCGCTCCAGGTACATGGCTTCCACGACAGTCAGATTGCCTATCTCCAGCCGCTGCTGGCGGATATCGTCGATGAAAATGAAGCGCCGCTGGTCTGGTTCTATACGCCGATGGCGCTACCGCTGCTGGCGGTCTTTAATCCCTCTCTGGTGATCTACGACTGTATGGATGAGCTGGCCGCGTTTGAGAATGCGCCCAGACAGCTTTTACAGCGCGAGTCCGCCCTGCTTAACCGGGCCGATATCGTCTTTACCGGTGGCCCTAGCCTCTATGCGGCAAAGTCAGGACGGCATGAAAATATCCACTGCTTTACCAGCAGCGTCGACGCCATCCACTTTGAGCAGGCGCTCGATCGCAACAACTATCATCCGCTGATCCAGGACCTGCCGCACCCGCGCTTAGGGTATTGTGGCGTTATTGATGAACGTATGGATCTCGATCTGGTGGCCGCGATTGCCGATGCCCATCCGGAGTGGCAGGTGATCATGGTCGGGCCGGTCGTCAAAATCGATCCGGCCACCCTGCCCCAGCGTCCTAATATCCACTATCTCGGCATGCAGCCTTACCAGGCTCTGCCGCAGTTTTTGGCCGGGTGGGATGTTTGCCTGATGCCGTTCGCCCTCAACGCCTCGACGCGCTACATCAGCCCGACCAAGGTGCTTGAGTATATGGCCGCCCTGCTGCCGGTGGTGAGCACGGCAATTACCGATGTAGTCGAGCCCTATAAGCATGTGGTCGCCATTGGCTACGATCGTGCTGGCTTTGTACGCGCCTGCGAAAAAATGCTCGCACTGACGCCCGAAGCCAGGCAGACGATGCAGCGTGAGATGAAGCGGATTGTCGACAGCACCTCCTGGGACGTCACGGCGCAGGCAATGCACGGCCTGATGGAGAAAGCGATGGCAAAATCCTCCCTGCAGCGGATCGCCACACCTGCCGCGCAGGCGGCAAATGATGCAGCGCGGAAAAACATGGCGCTTAAGCCGAAACCCGCTCGCAGCGAAAACGCGATTTCGGCCCGCTGCCTGATCCTCGGCGGTGGCCCCACGGGCCTGAGCGCGGCGTATCACTATGGCTCGCAGGCGGTGCTGCTGGAGCGCAACGACAGCGTCGGCGGCTGGTGCCGCTCTATTGAAGACGGCGGTTTTACCTTCGATTACGCCGGGCATATCATGTTCTCCAACGATCCCTATGTGCTGGAGCTGTATGACATGCTGCTGGGTGACAACCTGCACTGGCAGATGCGCGAGGCCTGGATCTACACCGACGGCGTCTACACCCGGTACCCTTTCCAGGGTGCGCTGTATGGCCTACCGACCGAAACCATCAAAGAGTGTATTCTCGGTGCCATTGAAGCCAAGTACAGCGGCACGGCTGACACGCCGCCAGAGAACTTCGAACGCTTTATCTACCAGGTCTGGGGGGCGGGTATCGCCAGGCATTTTGCTATCCCCTATAACCAGAAGCTGTGGACCGTGCCGCTCTCTGAGATGGAGACCTCCTGGCTTGGCGGACGCGTGCCGCTACCGGATCTTGCCCAGATCGTTGAGGGTGCAGTAGAGCCGGTCGGCAAGCCGATGGGGCCAAACGCTCGCTTTGGCTACCCGTTGAAAGGGGGCTTCCAGGCGCTGATGTCGGCGTTTCTGCCGCACATCAAAGGCGTGGTAGAGACCAACAGCGAGATCACCCATATTCTGGCGAACCAGCATATTGCCGTTCTCGCCGACGGCAGGCAGTTCCACTATGAACAGCTGATTAGCACCATGCCGCTTCCCGAGCTCATTCGCATTATTGGCGATGAGGCTCCGGACGAGGTGATCGCAGCGGCGAACGGGCTGCACCATGTCTCGGTGCGCTGTGTGAACCTCGGCATTGGTCGGGCCGATCTCACTGATAAGCACTGGATCTACTTTGCTGGCGACACCATTTTTCACCGTATCTTTGTGCAGGGAAATACCAGCCCAGAGTGTAATCCGCCGGGCGGCTGCGGCCTGACCTGCGAGATCACCTACTCCGAACATAAACCGCTGCCGGTTGATGGTCAGGCGCTGATAGACCGCTGCATTGCCGAGTGTATTGAGGTCGGCATCTTTACGGCAGAGGATGAGGTGCTGGTGGCTAATCAGCTGGATATTCCCTACGCCTACGTGGTTTACGATCACCAGCGGTCAAAAAACGTTGAGACGGTGCGCCAGTGGCTGCTGACCCAGGATATTGTGCTGGCGGGCCGCTACAGCGAGTGGGAGTACTACAACTCCGATCATGCGTTTATTGCCGGGAAAAATGCCGCTGAGAAGGTGAAAAACAGCGTCAGCCGACGCGGGGCGGGAGCCTAAGGCCATAAAAAAACCCGGAACATTTGCTTCCGGGTTTTTTATTACTTACCGATGATTACGGCGCTTTTTTAGCGGTCTCGTTCTCAATCGGCGGAACCGAGCCCAGATCGGTCCCGGTAACCGGGTTCACCGACGGGTCAGATGCGGTACGCAGCTTCAGCGCGTCCAGGTTCGCCTGCTGCGGCCCTGGTAGGTTAACGCTGGCCATGCCATCGCCACCGTCAACGGCCGGCTGCGGGTTAGTTACGTACTCAAAGTTTTCATCTGAGTTCCAGCTACCGCGCACTTCACCACCTTCAGACATATCGAAGTAGGTGTTAGCGTACTGTTCGATCGGCGGCAGTTTTCCTGGCGGGAAGTTGTTGCGGATCGAGTAGAGCGCTTTTTCAAAGGAGATCTGGTGCGCAACTTCGCGGGTCATCAGGAAGCCCAGCGCATCTTTCACGCCCGGGTCGTCCGTCATGTTGATCAGGCGCTCATAAATGATTTTTGCGCGCGCTTCAGCGGCAATGTTAGAGCGCAGGTCAGCGGTCACTTCACCGATGGTATCGATATAGGCTGCGGTCCAAGGTACGCCCGCAGAGTTGGTCAGCGCCGGACCACCGCCGTACAGCAGTGCGGTCAGATGGCTGTCATTACCGTTACCGGTGATTTTACGATAAAGCTCGGCTTCTTGATCTGTACCTTCAGCCAGGTCGCCTTTCGCGCCCTTGTTGAGCATCCCTACCAGAGAGCCGATGATTTCGAGGTGGCTTAGCTCTTCAGTAGCGATGTCCATCAGCATGTCTTTGCGGCCCGGATCGTCATCGCCCAGCCCCTGAGTAAAGTAGCGGCACGCTGCGGCCAGTTCACCCTGTGGTCCACCAAACTGCTCAAGCAGGAGGTTAGCTAAACCGGGATTGGGCTCGGCTACGCGTACTGTGTACTGTAATTGCTTTACATGTCTGAACATAGGCTCACTCCAGTGATTATTTATTTTCCAGCATCGTTCACAGCTGCTGAATGAAGAATAAATAACTGCTTAAATATGAAAACCTTAAATTTTCATAAAAGTCGTCGTACCGCTTATAAGGATAGCCCATGATTGAAATTCAGCCGTGGTATTGAGTCATCCTTAAGATTTTAAGATTTGTCTTAAGCAGGCGATTGCAGAATAAAACAGGTTTAAAGAAATAACCATTTACAAAAATAATAATATTTTTCAATATACATTGATGCATTTGTTTTATAAGGGAAAGGACTTCAAAGAGCGTGTTTAGATTTATGTTTAGAGGATCCTAATATATCCAAGCGTCGCAAATGTGATGACGTGTCCGCCAGCACGATGCCGCTGCGACGATCGCCTGCTCAACGCCCATCTTCAGCGGGCGGGCAGTTTTGGCCAGGTGGCCTGCAAACTATCCTTTTGCAGGCCACCTTCGGTTATTTATACCCCGTTTGTGCTTAAGCTCTCTTCGCGCAAGCTTAATATGCTAAAGGCTATGCTGCCCAGGAGTGATCCGCACCATTCTGGACAAATCTGTTTAAACTCTTCATATTTTTATACGGTTTAAGCAACAGATTAATCTCCTGCAGCTCTAAGTTTTTAACCTTGCTACCTAGCATTTTTTTCTTTTCCTCTGTGAACAGATCGAGAGTGCGGTTGAACTCCTTCATATTCAAACCAGGAAACAGTTCATACATCGCCTGGGTAAGTACATCGGGCCCGGCAAGTTTTAATACGTTTTCCACGCCAGCCTGATAGTTCTCAGCCGCTAAATCGAGCGTTCTGTCGATAACAGGATTATTCTCCGTTACGGCAATAGGCGTATTAGGGATAGCCTGGGCTTTATCAGCGGAGGCAGCATACTCTTCATTCACCATTATGCCTCCCGGCCCAGAGAGCTGACCAAAAGGTTGTTTCTGGGTATCATCAATGTCTTTATAGATGCCCCCGTCAAATTTCAACAAAAATAACCGTAGCAGATCGCTGGCTTGTGCATAGCGCTTGCCTGCGACCGCCTCCTCATAATATTTAAATGCGGGGTGGGCTTTCATTTCATCATAATGCGCATGGGTACGAATATCTCTGACATTGATATATGTATCCCTGAAATTCTCCTGAAGATCCCTCATAGCAGATTCGTGTCCCTGAATGCCGCTATCAAAATAGAGAGTTATATCGTAATCCCTGTTGAGCATTCCGGTATCTTTTGTTAACTGAGTATTTACAGAACTAATATTTCTGGTACCAATCCATATCATATGAAGCCTCTTCGGGATATCCATGTCCGGGTATTTGGTACTTTCTTGTTCAATTTTTTGCGCGAACTTCTCTCTTTTAGCCAGCCCCTGTCCCATACAAGCAAAAACAGGCATATTGCCATCCGGGTCAAAGAGAGAGACCGGATTATTTTTCACCATCCGGAACAGGTTCAGGCCGTCCACCTCGCCTGCCGGGTCGGCACTCACCCAGCGGCAGAGCCACGGGGCGTAGTAGCGGTGGCCGTAGTGGTACAGCCCCGTGCCGTCCCGCTCCTTGCCGGAGTAGCGAATGGTTTTATAGCTGGCTTCGGTTTCACTGCGCGCTGACCACACCGCCGTGCCGCCGAAGGGGTAGTACTCCTCCCGGCTGATAAGCTGGCCCTCTGCATCCAGCTCCAGCGCCAGCGAGCCGATGTTGTCGTCCACGCTCCAGCGCACCTGGTTATTACTGATACCGTCCGGCCTGCCTGTCTCCCAGTGCAGCACCCGGATACCCGCCCGCCCCGCCTGGCTGGTCAGCACGTGCAGCTCTTCTGACGGCGGACTGTCACCGTCTGCCGTCTCCTGCCAGCTCATGCGCAGCTCCAGCCCCGGCAGGTAGCGCACCTCATCCACGCGCCACAGCCCGGCGTCGCCGTTCACCAGGGTGCGGGTCTGCCTGCGTATCCGCTCACTGCCGCTGTACTGGTACACCTCCCGGTCGTTATCCCCGCTGCTGCGGCTCACCAGGGTCACCGCCTGCAGGTTGTTGCTGCCGTCCCACGCCAGCCCGTCGCTGCCGGAGGCGCTCGCCTGGAGCTGCAGCAAATTACCGTTACTGTCGAACCAGCTGCTGACCTCATCCGGGGTCTGCGCTCCGCCGTCGTTCTGCTGTACGCTGCGGTTCGAGGTGCTCTCTGTGGTCATGGTGCGGGTGAAACGGGCTGCCCCGGCGTGCGTCAGGATGGAGAGATTCCCGCTGTCGTCGTAGTGGTAGCTGCGGGTGTAGCTGACGTACTGACTGTCGTCTGCCGGCACCGGCAGGCTGGCATACTGCATCCCGGTGTTGCCGGCGTTCTCCCGTCCGGTGGCGCTCAGCAGCTGGTACAGCGCGTCATAAATAAACGTCCGCGTCCCGTCCGTGGTCTGGTTGCGGTAATAGCCCGCTGCCACCGTGCCGTCGGTCACCGAGGTGACGTTGCCGGTGAAATCATATCCGTAGCTGAGCGCCTGAAGAAGGGTGTTATCCGTGCGCCGGGCTGTGATGCTCTCAAGCCACTGGTTCTGTTCGTCATACCCGTAGGTGATGGTCACCCCGTTGCCGGCCCGCTCGGTCAGCACCTGGCCCGCCGCACTCCGGGTCACGGCATCCAGCAGGGTCTGCGTGGTCCCGTCTGCCGGGGTCACCGTCTGATGGCAGCCACTGCCGCTGACGTCATAGCGCCAGGCCTGCACATGGCCCCTCGCATCCGTCTGGTTCAGGGTAGCACCACGGGCGTCGGCGATTGTGGTCGTGGCATATACGTCTGCCTCCAGCAGCGTCTCCCGCGCCGTCTCATCTTCAGGCCAGTCCGGTAAATCCTCTGCCGAAACCAGGAAGCGCTGCCCCTGGCGGAGCACCGCCCCGCTGAGAGCCACTGAGTTCACCTGTAGCAGGCCGCCGCCGTTGTAGTGCGCCACGCTCACACCGCGCAGGTTATTGTCCTGCGAGCCGTCATCTGCCGGATGGCTGTCGCCGTAGTCGCTGCGCCAGCTGACGCGGATCTCATCGCTCCCGTTCAGCTGCTCGCCGCCGCTCTGTGGCCGCCCCAGCTCATCGTACGCCAGGGTCTGCACCGTGCCCCGTCCGTCGCGGCTCCACACCAGGCGGCCTGCCGAATCGAACAGGGTCACCTGCATCCCGCTGTCGGTACTCTCCCGCCGCAGCACCTGGCCCGCCAGCGACGGCACAGAGTGCAGGTTCGCTGCCGTGGCACCCTGAGCCCGGGCGGCAAAAAGGCGCGGGTCACGCAGCGACACCGTCCGGGTGGCATCGTCCGCCTGTGAATGAGTAACCAGCAGGCGCAGCGGGTCAGAAGCCTGCTCCCGGTTCCAGTTAAGGGCACGCACGGCCAGCCCCCGGTTATCATGCACGCTGACCACCGGCGTACTGGTTGCGACTGTTGAATTATTCATAGCTGACTCCCTGGCGAGCAAGATGGCAAGATTAAATAAAAGAGAAGAAGTTATTAGTCAGCATAAAATCATTTACAGCGCTCAGATGTGCAGTTTTAGGTAGTACTGCCCCAAAATAGAGGAGCCTGCACGCCGCGTCTGCTGCGGGAGTCGCTGAAATTGACCTGAGAAAATCAGGCAGTAACAACATTTTTAATGCCCTCTCTCCATTTGTAAGAAAAAGTAATAGAGCATTAACATTAGTTTTTTATTATCTGGTCATAAATGTGGAATGCTATAGTATTTGTATAACATCTCCTGTATTAATCTCCTCTGCACCTGGCATCCATAACTTTCCCCATCTCCCGGTACAGTGGCAGGTAAGGACCTGCTTAGGGTTAACATCTTGGATATAGTTCCGCAAAAACATAAGACGCCACGGCATAGCATGTCGCAAATGCATCCCACCTACGATTGCGTAAATAGTTTTTACTCCGGTCAGCCTCCTGGAGTGCTCAATAATATTCTTAACTCCTTTATGCCCGCAGCCGGTAAAAATCACCAGACCTTTATCTGACTTATATATCAGAGCACCTTCATCCTTGAGTGTATCAGGTACCAACCTTTCCTTTTTGATATAGCCGTAGGTTTTAACTGATGCGATTTCGCCAGACCAGATAAACATATTGCTTATCTCATAAGGCTCTTTTGTGAAATGAAAACTCTTCTGATCAGAGGGTAACTGAGTAGATATCTTCTTGATTGCTATGAAGCGGCTTAAAAATTTCACACCTGCGTATTTATGGTCATACACGCCGGGGTGGCACAGCACCTTAGGAAGATTTTGAAGATGCCTCAGCCCACCGCAGTGATCGTAGTGGCCGTGGGATAAAACAACCCAGTCAATACCATCAAGCGACACGCCCATCTTTTTAGCGTTGTGTATAAACGCGGCATCTGGCCCGGTATCGAAGAGTATCCTCGTTTCACCATCGTCAATTAACAGGCTTAGCCCTGGCCGACAGCTTAGCCCCTCGGCATGCTTTGCTTTTCGGTTTTCCAGTAACACGGTCACTTTCAGCATGAGTAGAACCTCCTTGTTCAGTTAAAATTCAGGCCTGCCGTTTCGCAAGGCTACTATTAATAGCCTCTATCTCCCGCTTCAGATTACCGCCGTCGTAGACCATTGAGGTATCGTATTTTTCATACTTTGCCTCGCGCGTCGCACTAAACCAGTTAAACGAGCCGATGCACAGCAGGCCGTCATCACCAATGACGATTTTACTGTGTACGCGGTCCACCAGCCGGGTAGCGATGCCCACGGCTTTCAGCTGCTCTAATGCCGCCGTCAGATTTTGCTGCTTCTCTTTGCGCTTTTCATAGTCCTTGTCAGCCGTGTTATAGCTCTTATCGGTGATGACGGTAACGTTAATGCCCCGTTCACGGGCCTGAAGCATCGATGCTAAAAAGCCGGTCTCCTCCAGCTTCTGCCAGGTCAGCCACGGCGAGACGATGGTGATCTGCTTGTCGGCCTTCTCCAGCGTCTGGTTGAGGAAGCTGTCGTGCTGCTCAACGCCGTGCAGGGTGTAGACCCGCGTCTCCCTCGTCTCTAAATCTTTGCGCTTCTTGTAGGCAAAGGAGAGAGCGTTGTCCTCATCGGCAAACAGATACTTTTTCAGCAGCCCACGCGGGGATGAAGCCGGCTGAACCTCAAACAGATCCATATCGCCAAAGACCAGGAAGCTGTCCTTCGCCCGGGAGACCGCCACGTTCAGCATGCTGCTGTCGCTGTCGATAAATCCGCCGTCCTCATGCTTGGAGTAAACTGGAGAGAAGATCACGATGGCTCGCTCAGCCCCCTGCAATGAATGCACCGTTCCGACGGTCAGGGTATTTTCCTCGCTGCCTGCGAAGAGCCCGTGATCACCCAGTGCCCGCTTAATAGTAGAGACCTGAGCGCTAAACGGCGTCACGATCCCTACTACCTGTTGAATGGGCTTCCGGTAGTGGCTCTCAATGCGTTCCCGATTATCAAGCAGCCAGGCGGCGAGGGTATCGGCCTCCAGCATATTGTAGCGGCTGCCGCTGCTGGCCAGCTCGCCTTTGCCATCAATGTGCAGATACCCCATCGCCGGAAGCAGCGTGGAGGATTTGTCTTCTCTTTTGGGCTGGAGCTTGCCGTGGTAGCACAGCGCGTTACAGTAGCCGATGATGTCGTCAAAGCAGCGGCGGTGCTCGTAGAGATACATACCACGCTCCAGCTCCGGATCGTACTGATAGCGCGAAGCCAGCTGGGCCACTCGCATCACACTGCCGGATGCGGCGCTTTTACCTGTTTGAGCAACGGCAGCATAGGATGCAGCGATCTCATCCTGGGTAGCGCCCGGCAGCAGCTTCCCTGCCAGCATATTGCCCATGTCGATCGCCGGTAAAATGTTCCAGATAGGCGGGATCTGTTTGGTGTCACCGATCACCAGCGCCTTCTTCGCCAGCGCAAATGACGCGGCGGCCACCTCCGGTAGCACCTGCCCCGCCTCGTCGACGATCAGTAGATCGGCAAAACCGTAGAGATAGTTCGCCTCCCATCCCTTATCACCTTTATTCTCAAAGACCTTCATAGAGGCAGGCAGCATGTAGCAGGTCATCACTACGCAGGGTGTCAGCTTCATTCTTCGCTGCCAGCGAGCGGTGACGGCTATCGCCCCATTCTTGCGCTGCTCCGCAACCGTATCGCGAATTTTAGCCATATCCATCAGCCAGCGGCCTTCCCAGTAGTGGGTCGTCAGCAGGAACGCCGGGAAACGGACCTGCGTGTCCGCCAGCTCATCGGCCTGGGCAAAGCTCAGCGTCTGGCTGCCGTTATAGCCTAGCCCGCGTAGATGCGTCTGCCATGTCTGCTCTGCCTGATGCTCCTCAAGCAGAGCTGTCTGAGCTTTATCTATCTGCTGCTGATATTTATCACGGCGTTCTGTTGCCGCTTTCCGCAGCGCATTGATTGTGCCCTCGATAGCATTCGGATCGGTCCACTCGCTCCCCTCCATCGGGCGCTTCAGCTTAGGTTCAAGACGCTGCTTAATCATATAGAACCGCTTGCTGCGGATGGCCGGGATCCATGAGCATAAAGAGTAGAGTAGCGACTCTTTGGCACGATAATCATCCCATTCAGTTTTAACACTGGTGAGGGTTTCGATCTCTTCCGCCTGCGCGGTAAGCAGCTGCGCCTTATCAGCAAGATACTGAACGATATCATCGTCGATCTCAGCTCTCTTTTTCCGGGCCTCGTTCAACGTCTTCCAGGCCGCCAGGAGTGCCGTTAATTTATCTTCCTGAGCTTTGAGCTGGCCGTGGAGCAGCTTCACAACGGTTTCCGGGGAGTCGCACGTCTCATCAGGGAAGGCTGCCCTGGCCCGGCTTAAATAGAACGCCTGCGCATCCTCAACATACTCTTTGGACTCTACCTGCCTGAAGAAGTCTTCGGTTTGATACTTTTTGGTAGCCTCGGGGTTTCTACTACGTGACGGGAAATAAGCCCCGAAGCTCTTCACCTCCGGCAGCCACCGCCCCGCCATCGGCCCGGTTCCGGTGGCAAAATCCTTCCCGAAGGCCTCGATGATATTGGTGACCGCCTGATTGTTGGTAGATGTCGCCACGATCACTGGCGGCTCGCCCTGCTCCAGCGCGGCCCTCGCCCACTGGGTAGCGATGATAGAGAGCAGCAACGTGGTTTTACCTGTACCGGGAGGGCCGTTAACTGCCAGGATGTCGCCCTCCTGGCTCTCAAGGAAATGGCTCAACGCATCGCGCTGGGCCTTCGCCAGCGGGAACCGGTCTCCAGAGTGACCCAGCCGTTCGCTGAACTTTGCGCCCGACGACAGCAGCGGTTCGGTCGTAACGTTCTCCCGCGCGGCAAAGCGCTTAAACAGCGGCACATCTTTTTGACTGACCAGCAGATGATCGTAGAGCGCGAGGATATGAAAACTAGCACCGCCGGGCTGAGTCTTCTTAACCAAATAGCCATAGTCGGCGGGTTCATACTGCTCGGGGTTAGCCAGCCAGGGTCCGGCGACGGCTTTCAACAGCGCCCCAGCATCGTCCAGATAGCGCTGCCAGGATTGACAGTAGCGAGCGTGCCGGGCCTGCCGCTGCTCATCGGTTTCAGCGTCCGCATCAAACTCATCAGCGCTGGCAGAGAACGAGGGGTGTGTGGTTTTATAACGGTCGTAGCAGGAGATTTCGCCGATTGAGAGCGCCCCTTTCGGCAGCGGCTCAAGCAGATCGCGGGGAATGGAGGTAGCAGGCGTGGGAAACAAAAAACCTTCGCGGTTTACGACCGCCGAAGTCACTAGCGGAGTAATCACCTCCGGTGCGCCCGCGGTACGTTCCTTGCCATGCTTTATTAGTTGGAAGTAAACCTTGGGCCGCAGCACGACGTCTACCGTTTTGACATCGTCTCGCTCGCCTGTAAAAAGAGCGCTGACAATCTCCTCGCTCAGGCGTCCGGAACTTCTCTCGTTCCATTGAGTAAAACCGCCGACGTCCTTACGCTCAAACGTCCCCTTGCCGAACTCCGCATCCGCCAGCGAGTTACGCCAGTATGCGGCGAACCCTGAAGTGTTACTGTCCATCGCCTGTCCTGTTGCTTTATGCAAATTATTGGTTTCGCTGTTATAAAAACAGCCGATGGATAAACATTGTCCACGTCAGGAGGATGAGTGCAATGGTTTGGGGAGGTTTTTGCGGGGTTAAATGACGACCGGGTTACGCGTACATGGGCGATGAAAGGGTTTGATTACTACTGATACGCCTTCGCGTATAGCCACTTGCCCGCCCTGGCTGATTCTGCAAACATTTTCACCGTTAACGGTTCTGCGGTTTGCCTGATTGGCTTCTGAGTAAACCACTTACGAAAAACCATTCTATCTCCCATGGATAGTAGGCAGAGTAATCAATAACCGATACGTCCACTTCGTATTTTTTGCTATATTTATCAATAGTTAGAGAGAGATCGTCAAACTCAGTATAAGCCTGTAGCGCATCATCAAGCTGCAAAGGGATCATTTTACCCGTCAGTGTTCCCATTCCAGGCAAATCGTCCCGAAAGAATTCTAATACCTCGCTATCAGTTACCATGCTCTGCCCTCTTTTCTCGCTATCGACTAATCATATAGCCACTTACCGGCTTTTGCTGACTCGACCAGCATGCCGATAGTAAAAGCAGGCACGGGAACAGGTTCCATTTTCTTAAACAGGTTCCATGAAAAAGGGATATCGGGATAGTAGGTCTTGATGTTGAAGTTACCCCGTTCTACGTGCAGTTCACTGAAAAACGTATCCATGAGCTCGCTGGCATCGAGATCTTCAAGATACAAATCGGCATCGAGATCGCTTTCAAGCGTTAGCTCTACCGGCTCGAAGCTAAATAAATAGACGCCAGCATAGGGGCGTATAAGCTCATAAACTTGCTGCTCAATGTTGTCTACCATAAGCTATCGTTGCCTCGTCCTGTTCCTGAGTCTTCTAATTAGCTTAACTACTATCAGGTAGAGAACGGTAGCGATTGCTACAACTGAGACAACATCAATATAAAAATAGACATCGTCTATCTCTTCACCGCCTACATTGCCATACCCGTAAATCAGGTTAGCTAGCTTATCGGCTAAGGCGTCGTTAACCCAGTTATAGGGATCGCCCAGAGTACGGCCTACCGCAATAAAGATGGCAAGGAACAGTAAAACGTTTAGTAGCCGGATAGCCCAACGATTACGAGCAGATTTTATCACTGCCGATCGCCTCCATTACGTTATCGACAAGGGTGTTAAATGCCTCATGGCGTCTACACCCATACATTGGGCTGAGCTAAAGACTCGAGCATTTATCGTTAGTTATTCATCTCCTTTGATAGCTCGACCTCACCGGTAGCAGCGTTGGAGTAAAGATAAAATAGATCGCTGTTAACCTCCTCAGGCTTTATCCAGGTTTCCGCCGCCTCTGAATCTGTTCTCTGCCTGGTGTATCCTAATTTTTTTAGATATACCCGTAATGGTTCAACGTTTGATGCTCCCTTAAAGATAATCGTGTTGGTTGACGCATACCCATCGCCGGGCTGTGATTTAAAGTAGTAATCGCCAGATATACGGGGGGCTTTCTCGATCTCTTTGTCCGTCAGCGTGTGAAAACTGAAGAAGTCGTTCTTCGTGTAAGTCGTAGTCTCATCAATACCTGACGCAACCAACCAGACGAACAGCCACCCCAAGATGAGTACGGTGATGATGGCGGCGCTAACCCATCTCAGTATTTTCAGCATATAACCCTGATTATGGTTTTTTCAAATTGATTATACACGTTATGTTTCACTAAGAAAGTGAATATGAATTAGTAATAACTCCTGTAATGACCGAGCAAACATCCTTGTATATAAATAAAGTTCATTACAATTCGGTTATTGCTATAACTTCGTATAAATTCCATAGTTAACTCAGGTTTTAAAGATGCAACGTTAAAGAGTTACATAAAGCTCAATATTCAGATTTGGCATGGCCGACGGCTGGGTTCACTACAGGAAGTGTCCGGTATAGTTCATCCAAAACCAGAATGAATTTTATTAATGGATTCATTAATACACGCCAACAGCACAGGCATATTTAGACCGTGCAGGCTCTGCAATAGACGATGGCGGCGCTACAAGGAATATTATGTTTCGTAACTACCAAGCAAAATCATTGGAGGACGTTTACCTTGAAGACATTCCCCACATACTGCATCCTAAATTTGCGCAACAGTACCTCGCATATACTGATCTACCCAACCGAATTATCACATCCAGGGATCTGCCGGAGAGTTACGAGCTCTTTGTCAGCAAGTATCGCCAGTTCCATTATCAGTGCGCCTGGATGGCATACCGGGATGCACTAGCACTATACTCATGAGTGTCGAGAGTTTCAGCGGTACTGTAATTTAGGTTGGGAAAGTGGTGAGCCGGAAGGTGTTGCTGGCTATGAACTATGGAACAATGCTCATACAGCAACGTTAGAGGATTTTGGAATTAATGATGATGATCTATTTCACCCGGATGCAATAAAATGACGATAAATAATACTGAATTTAATGTCTTGAAAGTGATGGCACAAAAGGACATTGATTGGACCTGGATGATACTAGATCGCACACTTGCTGTGGGAGGCATCCCCGGATTTAGCAACGTTGCGAACATCGTAACGAGCCTGGTGAATAATGGAATGGTTGATATCGTTTACAGCGAAGAAAACGCTAAGCCTCGGTATCGAGTATCAGTTCAAGGGCATCAGTTTCTAAGTAAACAGGAAGCACAGTAGAGCCAATGGCTACCTCACTTGAAGTTAACTGAATAACTAGCGCAAATACTTATGATCTATATGCACCATTATGGTAAACAATACTGAGTTAAACATTCTTAAGCTGTTAGCCTCCAGAAGTGACGTAAACTGGAACTGGTATGATCTTGATCGCGCTATGGAAATGCGAAACATGGAGGGTATCGGTAATGTTGCCCAGCTGGTGAGGGGCTTATCCGAAGCGGGATTAGTTGACGTTATCCTTAGAGTCCCGGCTGGTATGGAACACTATAAGGTATCAGAACGCGGGTATCGACTATTGGAAGAGCTTGAACACCAAGACTCACCCCATGTCGATATGCCAGAGTGGGTTCCATGAAAAAGGTATATCGGGTTAGTAGGTTTCGATCTTGAAGTTGCCTCTTTCAACGTGTAGTTCACTGCAAAACGTATTCATGAGTTCACTGGCGTCGATATCTTCAAGATCAAGATCGGTATCGAGGGATGCGAGAAGCTGCCTCGTCACGCTACTTTTCTACCTTTTGCGTAGTTTATGGATAAAAAACATCAGGAGAGCAGTGACTATGAGCATGAGCGTTAGTAGTACCCAAAGGAATGAGGGATCGGCTTCCCCGTCCGCAAACCCTAAGCCAGTGCGATTTAGAAAATCGTTGCTGACTTGAGATAGATAGTCGACCACACGCCTAAAGGAAACAAAACGATAAAGAATGAAGCCACAAAGCAGAGCACGCCAGTCAGAACGTTAGTAATCAATCTTGCATGATGCATAATCACTCCGTCCTGTTACATCTATACGTCCATAAGCCATTAATCCCTTCCCCCCTGGAACGCGGATTTTTTTACGCATAAGTAGTGACTGTCTTACTAACTGAAAATCCGTAATGTTATAAAAAGTGATACATCCCCATGACTCACCTTCCCCGTTTGGCCGCAAAGGATGAAGTCGAAAACATCCCCTATCAACACCATGAATAAAAACATGGTCACTCATTGTTAATGCATTATATAACCCAAACCATACTGCATGATATGTACCGTTTTTGTAATCCTTTATTAACCTTTCAGCTCTATTAGAATAACTCCCTTTTGGCGCATCAACAATCCAGTAAGTCCCAACAGGTAGAGCTGCGTTCTTTTTAAAAGCACACTCTGCAACATTGGTAACTGGCTCTATGCCTGAGAACACTGGGAAAGTGCCTACACCGTAGATGTGAAGCTTCAGTCTTTTCCGGTCTGGTGAAACATCATTATAATCCATCCTACATATTTGCATAACATAAACCCACTATTAATTTATGGTTATAGTAGGACTTGTTTATCAATCAATCCAGAGCAAAGTTATAATTTCATAAAAAAACTAATCTTTTTAGATATTAGGAGAACGTGTAACGCTTATGACCAATTTATTTTTCACATATCCAAGTGGGTAAATCAATATGAATGGAAGTCTGAAATTATATATTCATGTTAAAGGCCCCAGTTAAATGCTTTGGATGAAGTTTAAGGATTAGGATTTATGAAGTTGGGTCTTCATGTGGCGATTTAGAGCTTCGGGGGACAGTGGTGGATCCTGCCGATGCAGCATTGCATGGCAGTTGGGGCAGACGGGGATGAGATCGGTTTTAGGGTTAACCAGGTAGTTCTCTTTTATCTCTGATAAAGGGATAAGGTGATGCACATGGATAAAGCCCTTCGCGATTTCACCGTACACCTTGGCCATGTCAAGACCGCATACCTTGCACTGATACCCATGCCACTCAAGCGCGGCCTGGCGGGCCTTTTGGTCGCGTTCGTAACGATTAACCGTTACCTGAACGGCGGCCCCTTCGATGTAAGTGGCTTTCTGCTGGATCTCGTCTGGGAAGAGATTTGGTTCGATAAGTTCGTTTTTGTGGACGATCTGGAAACCTTGATCGGTGAGTAGCCTAACGCACTTTGATTTTATCCCGCCGCTGAAGTCTGCTGGGGTGAAAATAAGGCTGGTGAGCGCAGAGGCAGCGAGGCCGACAATGGCTTTTGGTGGGTAACGGCGGTCGTTGATGATGACGTCGTAGTCACGGGAGTCAGCGAAGGCATGGAGATGACCAGAGTCATAGGCATGGGCTGCGGCGAGGATGGCTTCGCGGGGGAGGCTATTGGGGAGTTTTTTCATATGAGGAAGGCCGGACTCGAATTTCACACCGAATACACTGATATCAATGTAGTTTAAAAGCAGGAATAAATGGTTATACCCGCACTTGTACCCACAAGTTAAAATCCGTACAAAAAATAGACATTGCAAGTAGGTATAAAGCCATACCAGTAGAACACCGATATGGCTATCAAAGCAAGATTCAGGCAGGAAGGAAAGTTTTCTTCAGAGGTATCAATTCCCATCCATTCAGAGCAAAGTCAGGTATGGCCGCGAAATGAACATTAACCCTTGCTATGCTAGTTCCCATGGCAAATCTCTGCGTCTATTTACTGGTTTCAGAGTGCCCCCGTTTCTCAATTGTTGAGCGGCCCAACGAATGTCATATTGCCACGTATACAACATATCGCCCGAATCCCTAAGCTCCGCCTCGTATCTGTCCCATACGTACTTTGAAACTTCACGTGGCCAAGCACTACCCCCCCGTTCCCGAAGACACTCTATGATCCATAGTTTCATGCTTTCCCTAGTTACCATCATACCTCCTAACTTTCGCCCATCCATCGATACGTCCAAATATTAACATCGACATCCTTTGGCACAAGACGAGCTGTATCGAAGAACTTGTCGTCTCGATGAGCGACAATCGGCCCCTCATGAGTTCCATTTTTCCCCGCAATCGGAAGAGTAATAGTAGTTTAATATTGCCTTAAAAATGAAATGTGATAAATTTCCGTATGCAATATTAAACTAAAAGGAAATCACGGTGGGTCTACTTAAATTGATTGAATCAAAAAGGGCACATATCCCCAGATATTCTTCAGAAAATGGAATGTTAGGGGAACGTAGCTTCCTTGACTCGCAAGCTTTATGGATAAAAAGACCTAAAGGGAAAGACATGAAAAATCTGCTAGCTGCGCTGAAGCAGTATGAAGGTATTGAAATAAAGGCATCAAGTTTTGATTTTATTTCTATCCCTGAAAATATAAGCGTCGACTTTAGTGACGTTAGCTCCTTGGCCGGAATATTAAAATCATTAACATTTATTGAACTAAAAACCTGCAATCAAAAAAGGGTTACCAATCCTGACTTCAGGAATTTCTTCTTTGCCATCACTGAGAATGAAATAATAGCATCAGAACTTCTCGGCGATAGGCATATAGTTGTACTACACAACAAAATAACGGGAGATAAATTGGTGACAACAATACCCAAAATAATAAATAGGGCCAATTCCAAGAACTGGCAGTTGTCTGTAAGTCTGGGTTCGAAAGAAGTTTAGGTTTTTATTTTAGCAAAAAAAAGTGCTTAGTAATGATAGGCATACTCGAATTAGCACCATCACATCCCAAGATATGAAATATGCGACGCAAAGGAAGCTAAGACAATGACAAAGCTCCCTATTAAAATTGAATGTTATAGCCATAACAAGCATTCTTTACTATTTTATCTCGCACTCCATGACTTTGAATGAGTATTTACCATTATTTTTAATCGCAACCAGCACATTGCCATCACCTAAAAAGGAAACCTTACCAATATTAATGTTGGCACATGGACTTTTATCAAACATCTCAAGTGTGTAAATCATTGCTTGAGATTTATTATTAATATAGGATATATAATCATTACCTGTGAGTCGTGCAAATTGAAAAATAAAAGCACAATAAATTATTAAAGATATAATTTGGATTATTAAAGTGGTTTTGTGCAAAAACCTCTGCTGATTAGGTTCATATCCTGGTATTAACATTTTTTTAAGTTTATCGTCATAAACAAAAAACCAACTCCATATGGGTGCTGACACTAAAATAACCGCGAACATTAAGATCATACCAAGAGGCACTATCAAAGGAATCATCGCAGCCGAAATAAATATCAAAGAGTGAGGGAAGTTTGTTGGTGAAACGGAAGTTATATCATTGTTCACAACACCTGAGAGACATAAGGCAAAATTCAAACAAAGTGTACTCCCAATATTAAAACTCCTTTACCCAATATTGTTTCATACAGTTTTTATATATACCAACCAGACCATAGAACACTGAAAAGCTCCAGTATATCAAAGTCAACATAAAGAATCCCTTGCGCAAACAGTCTAGCCTCAGAACATCAATAAAAAAACAAATGACAACTACAACAATAAGATTTATTATTATTTTTTGAGACATATCAAGTTTGGAGTTAAAGGTTGCAAGTTTATTAACGGTGGCTTTATATATCATCTCACACCCTGTTTAGTTATAATTTATACCTTAAGAGCAGTCTTTTAGACCAACTAAAAATTTATCACATGACATACCAATTAACTGAATTAATACACATCCTCAGTCATTTTTGGTTTAAAAATCTCATAAAGAAATCGCTAGATATCAGCACAATCACTTTCGTGATACATCTGCGGGTTAACAGAGTAATGTTATAGTTAGAACTGTTGCTAATACTCTGAAACTAACCTAGTCCCTTTTTCCACATTGACGCAATCCTGAGTCTACCTATGCCACTATTATCTCTGGTTCCCCGACAAGTCAGCAACGACCATTTACGGAAGGGCTGCAGCAGCCCTGCCAAGCTTAGATTTCAATCAACTCAGGGATCTCTAACGTACCATTGACTTCAATGCCAAGATATCGAACCTTGCTTTCCAGTTTCTTATTACCTAGAAGCTCCCACTCTCAGTATTATTCCAAGTTGAGTTTTCATATTTGCTCCTGTTAAAGTAGTTAACGTTGAGTGAGGTAAACGGCGATGTATACGTAGCCGCAACTGCCAAGTGTATCGGCTTCGCAGGTGAAACCGTTGTAGTACAGGGTGACACAGTGGGCATGGCGAGGATTCATTTCACCAGTGGTCAACATCGATTCCATCTGGCTGATAAAACGTGGGAATACTTCATCCAACTTCAAACATTCTGCGTTACTGAATTTGTAAATAGACCCCTTTAAGTTCCAGGCATTTTTTGAGATACCGGCCAAATTATTGTGTTGCCGATATTCCTCTGGCGTCATATTGTTCAGTGATTCATGAGGGCGTTCACAGTTATATTCTGACACCAATTTTTCCGTGATTTTCCGCACTTCATGCAGCATTCTGAACAGACAAAAATCGAGTATTTCTGTACGGTATGCTCGGTTAAAGCGCTCAATAAAAGCGTTCTGCGTCGACTTATCCGGCTGAATAAATTCTACTTTTACTGCGTGTTGCTCTGCCCATTCAGCCAGTGCAAGTGAGATAAATTCCGGACCATTATCCATGCGTAGCATGATCAGATAGCCGCGATTTGCCGCGATCCTGTCGAGTACACAGACCACGCGCAGAGCTGGCAGATTTAGATCGATTTCAATCGACAACGCCTTACGGTTAAAGTCACCAACGACATTGAACGTGCGAAAACGACGGCTACAGACCAGGACATCATGCATAAAATTGACAGACCAGCTCTGGTTCAGCGCTTCCGGTGTGGCCAGTGGCAAGGGATTACGCACCGGCAAGCGCTGTTTGCCCTTACGGCGAAAATTCAGTTTCAGCAGACAATAAATACGGTGAATCCTTTTGTGATTCCACGGGTGCCCCTGCCGCCTCAGAACCTGAAAAAGTTTCGGAAAACCGTATCGTGGGTATCGCTCGACCACTGCCTGCAACGCGACAATAACGGGTTCGTCACGCGTGGTATCCGGACGGTAATGGTAAACCGTTCTGCTCAGGTTCAGACTCCGGCAGGCCTGACGGATACTGAGTCCAAATGTCGTTATCAGATAAGTGACCAGCTCACGCTTAAAGGCTGGTGTTAAAGCTTTTTTCGATAACGTCTTTCAGCGTCCGGTTCTCAAGGCTCAGGTCGGCAAACATCTGTTTGAGACGCCGATTCTCGTCCTCAAGATCCTTGATCTTTTTAATATCAGAAGCCTCCATGCCGCCGTATCTGGACTTCAAGTTGTAGTAGGTAGCTTCAGATATACCGGCCTCCCGGCAGACATCTTTAACGGTTCGTCCGGCTTCAACCGACTTAATCACAGCAATGATCTGATACTTAGTAAAACGGGCTTTACGCATAGCGATCTCCTTCGTTGGCAGATTGATTATGCCGGATGATCTCTAAATATGAATGGCACAATTATGCGGGATACTTACATCACAGCCTGCTAATATGCAGGCTGTGACATTATTTATTTGAGGGCATTCACTGAGATAATCAGCCATTGCTATATGGGCTTATACATCGTTAAGGTCATGCCAATAATCTAGCAAGTTCTCCTTTTAGAGTATCCATATGTGAATCAATGTAAGATTTAATCATTCCAGCATATTCCCGGCCAGGTTCATAGCAGGTCTGCAATGTATCAATATCCCGCCCGATCTTCGTAAGATATCTATCTCGAGCCTCGCAGGGTGGTAACGTCGCTGTAATATCTATTAACTCGAAAATACTATTAATTTGTACTACAACAGGTTGCAGTACTTCAGCACGCTTAGTCACAAGTCCAAAACGATTTAATCCCATAATTTCAATACTTTTTACTCCTCTCTCATCAGGCAGGTTCTGCACCGAATTCGCGAGCAGTAGGGGGAGCTTCAAATTGTTAATATGCCAGCGAAGATGATCTCTAGGGTCATGTTCACAGGGATTTATAAGTAAAGGTATTTCAAGTGTAAGATCATCTTGTCTCCCCTGCGCTCGATAGACTCCGGAGACAGGAAATGCGCATTCTTTACCTGCGTTTTCTGTATCATCGATAAAGACAAATGTGCCATCCTCTTGCAAAGTATAGGATTTTTGCCCTCGGCGGCGATTACAGTCAATGCAGGATGGCAATAAATTCTCCCACTCCAACGCTAGCCACCAGTAACCTGGATGTCCCTGACTTTCGTTCACCTTTCCTTTCGGACGATAATGCTCAACATCCATTTTCTGGGTACCTATGTATTTACTCTCGCAATAGGCACATTTACCGTGAAAAAGATGTTCCAAGGCTTCGACGATATCCTCTTCTTTATATCGCTTAAATTTATACGTTTTACTGGGGGCTGGTACGACTGCGTAATATCTTCGTGCAGCAATACGTTCATTATCAACAACATTACCTGCCGTGGTTAGTGAGACTGGCACCGGTTGAACTGAGCGATCGATTTTAATCATTATCAATAGCCTTTTTGCTCAAGGACATTAAGGATTGCTCTGATCGCATCCTCTTTCACATCTTTGGCTTCAGGCATCTTTCGTTTTACTGAAATTAAATATCGCGCCAATGCTTCATGGACTACTCGTTGACTAAGAGTCGTACCAAGTACAGTTATTTCACTAAGTTCTTTTTCTATATGACGAATATATTCCGCCTGATTACTTCCTTCTTTCCTGGTAATATCTTCTAGTCTCCGCTCAAGATCTGGATCATCAGTCGAGAGAAGGCCAAAATACTCAGATGTCAATAGTTGTTCCGTTCTCAACCCCTGGAATCCAGGTAAATCTTCCTCCTCAGTAATTGAGTATATTTCATCACGCTTTAGTACATGAACTTCACCATCAAACATCCCTCGCAAACAAAGAGGATCATGGGTTGTAAATATGAACTGAACACCCGGCATTGCTCGTCGAAAGGCACCCACTATCTGCATTTTCCATCGGGGATGAAGATGCGTTTCAATTTCATCAATAATAACGATGCCTGATGCATATTCTAAATTTTCCCAACGTTTTAGCATATGGCGCATAATGTCAATAGCAACATAAAACAGAGCCTTATAGCCATCACTCATATTTTCAAGAGGAGTGTTACGTTTGTGAGCATGGACCATGACATGTCTAAGTTCATTACGATAAATTATGTCATCCTGCTTTAAGGCAAGGATCTCCTTCATGGCCCTAGCCACAGATTGAAATACAATCTCATCACATTCTTGCAGCCATTTAGTTGGATTTGAAAGTAAGGCTACCGGATTGAAAAGAGTTTGGCAGATAATGCCATTTCCTTGACTGGCACGTTTAAGTGGCTTAACAAAGCGTCTAGCTCCATAGGCAAGAAAGACAATATTCTCAGAACCCTCACCGCTGGCATTAAAATTTTCATCTATCTGAAAAGCACAATTAAATCCATCATTAAATATTAATTTAATTACCGCGGGTTGAATATTATCGACCGTCCATTCACCTCTATCTCTAGAAATAAAATCGTCGTAACTAAGGTGCAACTTTCTACGTTGAGATTCTGTCATCATTGTAAGTGCTATTGATTGAAGAATTGAGCTTTTACCTGTAGCATTTTCGCCAAGTAACATCACGCAAGGCGCAAGAGATTTCGACTCACCATGTTTCATATTCAAAGTGAATTTATTTATCCCTTTAAAATCACGAATTTCGATAGTTTTTAGATGGCGGGAGGCTTTGCCCTCATCACCTATTTTTCTAGCAAGCCTATCATAATAGTCGGACGAAATTTTCAGCGCAATAGAATCTTCATATATTTCAACTGGAGTATTTATCGAATAGTCAAAATTAAAATGATAATTCTGTAGACTATCCTTTATGAAAGACTCGATTTTAATAGTAGAATAGGTTCCTTGTCTTCTGGAGTATTCCTTTAGGAACATAGAAACAATAAAATTTGTAACACCGACAAGGCATTTATCACTTGAATGATAGCTATTGAACTCTTCAACAGATCCATTATTCTCAAAAACCATAGCGCGAACAATGCGAATTTGTTCCGCCCGAGCAAAAACGAGTTCTGACCGATTCAGATTAAAAATTAGCAGAGTGTGCTCACCTTTATCCGTTAAGGCCTGCAGCGACCCATCTGAGCTAAGTGAAAGGTGACGGAGAGGGTCATCTCGACATGGATTGATAAGTAACACTCTCTCCAATGAGTTGGCTTCTTCCCAAGTAGAAAGGACTGGAGCACGTACAGACTCCACAGGAAAATAATTTCGTTGCGCGCGGTTACACTCGGTACAAGACAAAAAAAGGTTATCCCAAATATAAGCCAACCAACCGTAAGACTCTATGCTTTCATCATCATTTAGTCCTCTGGCGTTCCCGATAGGCCGAAAATGAACAATTTCTTCTTCTCTAGGAGCTAGATAGGTCTCGCACCAAGCACAACAGCCATGGAATGTTTTGCGTAGCGAAACACGCACGCTCTCATCATAGAAAATTTCTTTATTGACCGGGGGGCGGCTATAGCGGCGCAACTCCTCTGATTGGAGGTAATATTTTCTTAACTTGCTCACTTCTTCAACAAGACGTCCAGATTTTAAGATACTAGGGGTATCGGCTTTGAGTCTTCTAATCTTTCTCATGTAATTCCTAGCAAGCTGGGCAGAGTTGCGACCCGACAAAAGATTGTTTTAATGAGTATGATTTTACGCTTGTTCAACCTAGTTAAAAGTAACTTCCTCCACAAAAATCAGAACCTTGACTCTAAGATATTCAGCCATTTCCAATCCGTGGTGTTAAGGCTACGGTGTTCTGCCGTAAATTCGTTCCAATGACACATTTTTATAACAAATTAGCCTCCGTCTTCTCAGACTCAAGAACTCAGCTTGCCGTCAAAACGAAAAAAAACTATGATTAAATCTGCTTAACGCAATCAGGGTATCTAAATGAGTAAAGATGACGTGCAAAAGGACATTAGCGGACTGATCGTAAATGCTTTTCAGCGAGAATTCTGGCTTAACATCCAAGAAGAACTCCATACCGCCTACGTGGCTGCAAATGCACTTACAATGGGAAGCATTGCAAAACTAGGTGAGCCAGAACAATCACGCTTTCGCCCTCAAGCACGACATTATGTACTAAATGCAGCTTTTCGAAGAGCTGCAGAAAACTCGGGTATTGTTTGTTGTGACGTGGACACGACACCTAAAGGTGAGAGCTACATCATAGTGAACTCTGCAGGAGTGAAGATTAGTCGAATCGGGCTGAACTATGATGAAAAGTGCATTCGAGGTGCAAAACATCGTTCTTTATTAGCAGAATTAAACGAGAGTTTTGAAGGATATACGCCAGATTTATTTAGCGAACGTGATCAATCAGAAGGTGGAGTTGGCACTCTAGGAATGTTGGTCTTAAATATCAACCCACCTCACGGTCATTCGCAAGATAACATGCTGGACCTAAGGATTGTCGTTCCCTTTACAAATATGAAGGGGTATCACTTTAACCGTTCAGTAAGCGAGCTGCTTGAGCTTTACCATACTGAACAAGCTGTAGTTATACCAGACAAGGTTATTCCACAGCTGAAGAAACGCCTGAAAGAACAGGAAGGCTAACGTGGTGAAATTATGAGAGTGGGAATAACGGGATTTCAGCCGGAAAGATTAACTCAGCTTCGTGAAGCTCGAGGATTATCTAAAATTAATTTGGGTCGTTTGGTTGACCGTTCCCCCTCTACGATTACGAAATGGGAGAATGGCAGTCATTCTCCTGATGCAGAAGTCATTGCGATCTTGGGACAGGTTCTGAACTGTCCTGTCACATGGTTTATCAAACCAACGGTGAAAAAAGAGAACAATCCAGTTTTCTTCAGAACTATGGCAAACACAGCGAAAGATTTGTGCAATGCTTCTGAGCGTTACATGGGGTGGTTGCAGGAGGTTTCTGCAACTTTACAGGAATACCTTGATTATCCTGAAGTAGATGTTCCTCATTTAGAGGTTACAGATTACCGTGCAATTGATGATGAAATGATCGAATTGATGGCTGCAAAATGCCGTCAGCAGTGGGGATTAGGTATAGCCCCTATTACCGATTTGCTTTTGATTATTGAAAATGCCGGAGTTGTATGTTCTCGTTTTGAACAGGGAAACGCAATGATGGATGGATATTCTCAATGGAATGAGTCAGAGAGTCGTCCTTACATTATTCTTGCCAGTGACAAAGATAATTATTACAGAAGTCGTTTTGACGCTGCACATGAGCTTGGACACGTCGTATTGCACAGATATGTCGAAAGGCTTGATTCTGTCAATTTTAAACCAATTGAGGAGCAAGCACATAAATTTGCAGCATGTTTGATGTTACCAGAGGAAGCATTTTCGGTAGAATTACCTCCGTTTCCAACGCTTGAGAACTTTATTTCATTGAAAACTCGTTGGGGAATGTCTGCTCAATCCATGATTCATAGAGCTAAATCATTGGAACTCATTTCTCCGCTAGAATACCAGCGCCTATATAAAAGCGTTTCTGCTCGAGGCTGGAGAAAAGGCGAACCACTTGATGATCTTCGCAAACCAGAGTCAGTGAGATTGCTGCCTCGATGTATCAATTTGTTGTTTGAAACAAACACATTCTCTAAATCAACCTTACTTGAAACTTTAAGCATGTCCCGTGTTGATGCCGAAGATATTCTTTCTCTTCCACGCGGATATTTAGCAGATAAACCATTACTTGATATTAATTCAAAAATTAAACTCAAGAATAGTCTGACACCTGCAGTAAGAGAGGATGAGAAATCAAATGTTGTCAATTTGTTCACTCGCAAACCTTAAATAACTGATGCTGCGCTGAAATTGCCGATGAAGGCTGACGCTACAATTCCTAGGGTAGTGTCAGCTTATATAGCTTGGAGCAAATCTTGTTATGTATAAATAACTTATACAGAATTGGAATGCTGGAATCGTTTGGCAACTGGTTACCACCAGTTTCACGAATGACCAGTATCTTTCTTCGCCACAATCTTCCCTGTCGTATTGTCCATCCGGTATTGCGAAATTGTACCGTCAAGAATGTACTTGATCACAGAGAGCACAGTCGCTAAAGGCGCATGAAACCATTCGCGAGGATGATAAATTTGTCCATCCCCCCCCCGTAGCGTGATATTGAGCCGTTGCTTACCTAAAAAACCATGAATAAGAGCTTCAAGTTTGTGAGTATTGATGTTGAAGCATTGCGTGGTCATGACTATACGAACGGGTGCTTCAAGGAAGGT
This sequence comes from Pseudescherichia sp. AS216, assembly GCF_037152055.1. Lineage (NCBI taxonomy): Bacteria > Pseudomonadati > Pseudomonadota > Gammaproteobacteria > Enterobacterales > Enterobacteriaceae > Pseudescherichia > Pseudescherichia sp. AS216. The sequence goes on from NZ_JBBCMV010000002.1 coordinate 547,419, forward strand.
TTTATCTTTTTCAGCGTGTTTAATGCGCTCTTCGATAGTTCCCTCTGTAAAGCCAATTTTATACAAATCAGGTTTAAAACGTTGAAGAGCTGGCTGGTCGCTATGCGTGGCGAGGACATAGACATATCCTGTCGGAACCGGAGCTTCATCAGGACGTATTGACTGTCCATTCAAAACAACTTTACGACCTTCTGTATCTCGTACCAGACCATGCGTAAGCGAGAGGAAGAGCATATTCATCTCAGTTTCGTTTTCAAACACCAAATGTAAACGGGCATTCCAAGGTCCATATTCCTCCAGTCGCTCACCAACTTTATCTACATAGCCCATAACCCCATTGAGGATAAAAAAATCACCTTCATGAATTTTTAACTCATGGCGGAAGCGAACAAATGAAAACGCTCCCGTTTTCAGACCATTTTGGACTGTCTCAAACAGTGGGGAAAATCGATAAAAATCTGGGCACGGCTGTCGTTTGGCAATTTCGTCAGGTTGTGTTTTCTTTTCAACCGGAACATGTTTTAACGTGAAAATATCGGGCTCAGCAAATGAGAGCAATCCATCATCATCATCAGCAAAGATATCGTCCAGAGAGGTAACCAACTCCGACCTATCAACCTCGCCGGGAGGAACAGAGAATGATACAGCTGATTCGAGGGTATTCTCGTTATTTCCACCTGCGAGTAAGCCATGAATATCAAATGGCTGCAACATCTCGCGATACTGCTTGTTATCTTTGAGAGCCCTCAAACGTTGTGCTAGCAACGTTTCCTTAAATTCCTCCGAATCGGGTAGAGGTGGACGCCCATGAACCACATAAAATGCATTAATCTCTTCTAATCTGCTTACAGGAAGATTACCCGTAGAGGAATATATTTTTAGTGGTTCGACTACGAGTAAACCAAGATCGTCTGGTTCAGAAAAAATGTCATCAATTGTCACTTTTTGACGAACTTGAAGAGGTGAAAGTCTGAGCATAAGTTACGGTTCCTGTCGCACAATACGCTGTTGTTTCATTTTTCGGATGTAAGCTAACGCTTCTGCATAACGAACCTCTATTGCGTCACTGGCATTCAGCGATGGCTCCCTTTTATGCTCACTGGCAAACGCTTTAATTCTTGGCCAGAGCATCACAGCTTCTTCCTCAGATACCTGCGCCTGATTCGCTCTGACTGCTTCCTGAATAGTTTTTAGCATCGTCGCGGTGACTGATTTTGATAGAATCTCATAAGCACCGTGGAAAGGATTTACCGCATCAATTAAGTCAATATTTAAGTTTTCAATATTGATGAATTTATCACCCATTTTTATAAACTGATTGTTTACGTTTAATGAATCATTCGAATTGCCGGAACGCTGACCTTGGCCGTTATCAATGATGGCATCCGACGGCAAATCGGCTTCATCAACTAACCCACCACATTGGCCAACAAAAAGACTCTGCAAAATACCGCTGCGAACCTGTTCTAGTTCGTATTCAGTCAGGTCAGGGTGAAGCGTTTGTATCACCGATGGTAACACTACCTGAGTAATTACCTCAGGCGGTGTTGACTCGGTAATAGCCTCTTTAACCACCTGCTCATTCGCCATTAGTGCCGCCAGGATCTCGTTTTTACCGCCGTTAAGGATTGTTAGAACCTTGTCTGATACCGGTAATGCATGATCATCAACCAGAACAGTATTGGCAGGTAACGGCTCGCCAGTCCATTGAGATCGTGGTTTAAATTGAATATTTGGAGCCATGATCTGCTCCATCAACAACGAGGTGGTGATGGCCTTAAGCATGTTGTTTACTGATACTTTAACGTCATCATCTTGAGCATCAGGCTGAGCAATAAGATTAGTAAACTGTGCGTGAGTTTTGCCTTCACAATCGCGTGTCGCACGCCCAATTATTTGCACAATCTCTGTCATCGAGCTGCGATAACCAATGGTCAGCACATGCTCACAGAAAGGCCAGTCAAACCCCTCTTTCGCCATACCTAACGCAATAATGATATCCATATCGTCGGCAGAGTGGATATTACGCAGATACGCCTGTACTTTCGGTCTTTCTGCCGGGTTATCATCAACCAGATTCGCTACACGTAATAACTTGCCATCGCTTTTGCGTTTCACTCGATAGATACCGGTATCTGGCTCTTGCAGCTTCACCTCACCCAGCGCATCCAGGATGGCATCAACCTCAGCATGTTTATCTTTTGTTGATTCGCCGGAATTAACATTGGGAATATGGATGATGGTTTTTTTGCTAGCATCCAGCACTGAAGGTAGTGCCTTGATGTATGAACCCTGATAAAAATGGTAGCCAATGCCTAAAGATTTTAAATAATGGTATCCATTGAGCTGTTCGTAGTAGGTATAGGTCACTTTCGTGAACTGAGCTTCATCTTCGGGTTGCAAAATGGGTACGGTATCCCCTCGGAAGTAAGAACCCGTCATTGCAACAATATGTGCATTAGAACCTTTCATCAGAGCATCAATCAAATTACCCAAACGGTTGTTTTCATCCGCGGAGACATGATGGAACTCATCAACTGCAACTAGGCAATCATTAAACGATTCAACATTCAGCTTATCGAAAGCAAAACGCAGAGTAGCATGAGTACAGACCAGAATGTCGTCAGGGCTCGCCATAAATCGTTTAAAAGCTTCAACCTTCCCAGCCTCTCCACCGCCAATGCACAGATTATTTTCAGGTTTCACTTTCCAGTCAGCAAAGAAACCATGCTCCGTGAGCGCAGTATCTTTGAACGAACCACCGATGGACATTTCAGGGACAGCGACAATAGCTTTGCGTAAACCCTGGTTAACAAGCTTATCCAGGGCAAGGAACATTAATGCTCTCGATTTACCAGACGCTGGCGGAGCTTTGATAAGTAGATAAGGGTTGTTGCGCTGTTCAAAGGCTCGTGCCTGCATTTCCCGCATACCAAAATCATTAAGACGCGCACTTTGCCCAGTCTGGCCGTAAGTCACCTGTAAAATATTTTCCACAATGCAATCCTCTGTATGCCCTGGCTGGCAGAGCGAAAGCTTATGCTTTAGTCAATGATTCATAACGCTGTAGCAAGCAGCTTAAACGCTCAGTGGCGTCCTTGAATGGTTTGTCACGATAGAGACGATCAACGAACTTATCCAGTGCCTGATGGGCTTCTAAAAGGTCAGCTGGCATTTTAAGCGGATCATATAACTCAGCCAGAGTGCTTTCTGGATAATTCTCACGTATTAGTAACACCGATTTGGCTAGATCGATAAGAGATTTACGCTGCGCATCAGTCACGTCAGGCCATGGGAACGAGTTGTAAACCACTTTCGCTGAGTAGCGGTAGTCACTTTTTAGACGCCCGGCGACTAACCGCATCCAGTCGTTGTGTATTAAAGAGGTGAGGATGGAAAATTCGTACAATGTACCATTAGGAATAATGTAGTTTGCATTAGTTGAAATCACATTTGCATCATAAAAACCTATAGGTATATATGTTCTTCTCTCCGATGAAACACTTGGAATCAATATATAATCATCAGGATTGTTTAAATCCCTGAATTGATGAGGACGCTCAGCCATTTTTTGAGCTCCTTTATCAGGGCTTTTCCGTCGAGCTTCAGCCACCTTTTGAACCCGGTTGAAAACGTGCGGCATAGCTCTAAGCTCAGCATCCGTTATGTCTGCTAGCCATAAGCACCAACGCTCTTTCGCATTTAGAAATTCATCAGCTCCCAGAACCTTCTTTATCCAACGGGCAGCTTGTGGCTCCACTTCAAGAAGCTTATCCCGTTCGTGACTATTCATCAGCAAATGACCACCGTCAGTAGGTTTATTTCCAAATAATAATTGAGGAACATCTTTTATTATTGGTTTGGATTTCGACTCCACAACGATATTGCTTCCTTCAACCAGATAAGGGCTTATATTACCGACCAGTTTACTGTGCCAATTAGCATCCACTAATTGGTAAAGTTGGCGCGTTTTACTTTTTCCTGATAAACCAATAACAACTACGTGCACTGCGGCCTTATCACGTGCATTGTTCGCCCAAGTAAATGTCTGATACGCAATATGAATATGTAACCCTAGCGCGAAAATCGGTGGCCATAGAGTTGCAACTTGCTCCCCTTGACAAAGAGAATTAGTGGCCACTAAAGCTAGTTCAGCGTGGCTATTTTGGATATATTGCGCACCCTTCCAGAACCAACATGCAACAAAATCCAAACCACCTATTGTTTTGAAGTTGCTAAACACTTTCTGCATATCAGAACGCTGTAGCTCCGAACGACCAACCGTCCCTAAAAAGGGAGGATTACCAATCACATAAACTTCATCATCAACCTTTTTTGGACATACTTCCTGCCAGTCTTTTTGCAGACTGTTACCGCTCCAAATTTTACCTGATGAACGCAACGGTAATGCTGGTGGTGCTGAACCAATGTGTTCTTCCCATTGTTTATTTAACTGATGCTCCGCAAGCCAGAGAGATAGACGTGCTATCTCACAGGCAAAATCATCAATTTCAATACCATAGAACTGATCAAGATGGATACTACTCATAAAGATCGATTGCGGATCACTTTCTAAAAGTGCTTGAATAACATCCATCTCCAAAAGACGCAGTTCTTTATAGGCGACAATCAAGAAGTTTCCTGAACCACACGCAGGATCAAAAACTTTCATTTTCCCCAGACGGAGAAGCAACCGTTTGAGACCATTCGTGTTTGTGCGTTGTTTTTCAAGCTCTGAACGCAATGGCTCCAGAAATAATGGTTGTATAACCTTCATGATATTGCTGTATGAAGTGTAATGCTGTCCTAAGCGGCTACGCTGCTCCACATCAATCACAGCTTGGAACATGCTGCCGAAAATGTCAGGGTTAATCTCACTCCAGTCCATTGCACTGCATTCAAGTAAGATACGTCTGCCCTTCAACCCCAACTCTGGAACAGGCTCATCACTGGCGAATAAACCACCATTAACATAAGGGAATGCGGCTAAATGAATCGGAAGTGACAGGCGTAATTTGCTATTCGGTTTGCTGTTCATCACGGCAAACAGGTCTGTCAGAAACTGATCTAAATCACTGCCATCTTCGGCGGTGTAGCTCTTAACTGCGGAAGTAAACTGACCTTTTTCAAAGATGCCCGTGTCTTCGGCAAAAAAGCAAAACAACAAACGAGTCAGGAAAACATTAAGCGCGTGAATATCTTCTGCTTTGCTTAAATCATTACGCTCCTTGATAAGATCAAACAGCTTTCCCATCTTCTCAGCGGCTTTCACATCGGCCGGGTTTTCACTATTGAGAATAGCCTTTTCCAACCCTACCAGCGGTAAGAAAAAACCGTAGTTACGTGGTAACTCTTCAAACTCAATATCAAGACGTTCCTGTGTCAGTGTGTCCCAGGCTAAAAAACGAACAAAATTTGTTATTAGAACAAAGCGGATCTTATTTTTTGCAATAGACATATCGGCAATACGTTGCTCAAAAGCAGAATCGATATCACCGCTATCGGCTACTGGTTGGTAATAGAGCTTATTTTTTAACCCAACGTGCCCAGGCACTTTCGCAACATTCCGCGCCCCGCCTTGCCGAATGAGACTTAGGGTAGCTTTAGGGAACTCAAAAGCAGTTAAAAAGCCGTAGATAAATTCGTCTTGCTCAGGGTTTTCAACCAGTTGTTCGAGATGTTCAAAAATTTTCGCCTGATTAACAGCCATTGTTATTCCTAAAAAATACAGTACCCGTAGAGGATGATGCTCTCATTCTAACCGAAGAAAATTTTATCAAGTAGTTCCAATGCGTTACCTAGGTTGTATCAAAAAATAGAAAACTTAAGCCATATGCCTGCCACCGCAAGACGGCAGGCTTTGCTCAGAGTACCTAATCCTCAGCGGAAATTTATCCTCAAGGCAGCCGTTACTACCGCGTAGACTCTAGTTTCCCAAAATCAAACGGACTTACTCCCTTCTCCCGATTCGCATCAAGATAATCAGCCCACCACTGCAACATTAGCCTCCTCTCCCCCAGATGCTCGGCCTTATGAATGTAAGCCGCCCGCACAGAGCTACGCTCCTGATGACTCATCTGCCGCTCCACCGCATCCCTCGACCACAGCCCCGACTCAATCAATGAGCTACACGCCATCGTCCTGAATCCATGCCCACAGACTTCCGTTTTCGTGTCATAGCCCATCACTCGCAAAGCCTTGTTAACCGTATTCTCACTCATCGGCTTACGCGGATCGTGATCGCCCACGAAAATCAGCTCTCGGTTCCCATTCATGCTTTTGATCTTTTCCAAGATAGCGAGAGCTTGTCGCGACAAAGGAACAAGATGTGGAGTGCGCATCTTCGAACCACGCTGAGAATGCTTGACTCCTTCCAGTGGCTCACGCTCGCCCGGAATCGTCCACATAGCAGTTTGGAAATCCACTTCTGACCAGCGAGCAAAGCGTAGCTCGCTTGAAAGGATGAAAACCAACAAGGTGAGTTCAACAGCTAACCGGGTTAACGGCCTACCGGAGTAGTGATCAATGCGATGAAGTAATTCAGGAATACGATTAAGCTCCAAAGCCGCACGATGCTGTCTTTTCGCCGTAGCAACCGCACCGGCAATCTCTTGAGCGGGGTTGTAGTCGATTAATCCGCTCTGCACAGCAAAGCGCATAATCGCGGTAGTACGCTGCTGCAAACGAGCAGCGACTTCGAGACGCCCGGATGACTCCACCGCTTTGATGGGTACAAGAAGATCCCGAGTTTTAAGCTCCGTAATGTTTCGCTTCCCAATGGCAGCAAAGAGATTATCTTCAAGGCTTTTCAATATACGAGCGCTATGCGATGCCGACCATTTTTGATTACTGGCGTGCCATTCTCTGGCAACCACTTCAAACGTTATTGCCTCTTGCTCCTGCTCTACCTTAACGGCTTTCTTGTTCTCACTGGGATCGATGCCATTAGCTATTAGCTTACGGGCTTCATCCCGGCGCCCCCTGGCATCGGCCAGCGAGACTTCAGGGTATTTCCCCAGCGCCAGCATCTTCTCCTTACCGCCAAAACGATAACGAAGCCGCCAATATTTGGAACCGTTAGGGTGAACCAGCAAAACCATGCCTTCACCGTCAGTTAGTTTATAGGCTTTTGCTTCAGGCTTAGCCGAACGAACCTTCACATCACTCAGAGCCATGATGAGTATCCTTTCAAGGGTTCTGTGTGGGTACAAACATTATCGAACCGGGATATACCCGCAGTTGTACCCGCATCAGTAAGTTGATGTAGATTGAATCAGGTTGACTTAGGTTGAATGAAAAAGCGAGGAAAGCCTTGCGGATACTGGATTTCAGGCACAAAAAAAGACGTCCGTTGACGTCTATTGATGTTCCGATGGTGCCGAAGGCCGGACTCGAACCGGCACGTATTTCTACGGTTGATTTTGAATCAACTGCGTCTACCGATTTCGCCACTCCGGCACTGAAGGGGATGTACAGATAGCGGTTGCATTATACCCGTTGCGGATCGCCATGCAAGCACCTCCTCCCACCCGTCTCGCTAACCGCATAAAAAACCACCGTTGTTCATCCCCGCCTCCTCCTCTCGGCCTTGCTCGCAAAAACCTGCAACACAATCCGAGGTTTACATTACTCCCTGTTTGTTATTTGATTCTGTTATTGGCTGGGGTTACCCCATCAACAGATATCAGGATGCAGGCATGCGCTTCTATCAGGTCGATCCCACGCTGGAGAACTACTGGCGCGGCGTGATCCTCTTCGGCAACAACTTCGCCACCTACAAGTTCGCCCTGGCCCATGCCCTGTACGATGTCGATCGCAGCGACTCCATGATTAAGCTCGATGACCTGGCCGTGCCCTTCAGCAGGCATATCTGCGAGCACCTGAAACATGCCCCCCGGCAGATCCTCAACGACAAGAAACCCGGCAAGCTGATTACCGCCTGCCTGCAATACAATTTGGGTGAGATAGATGAGGATGAGCTGCATCGAATGACGGTTCGCTACGGCTTCTCTGTGGTGCTGGATGCCTTCCACAACGTCAACGGCGGGCCGCTGGAGAAGCAGTTCTTCATCAACGAGCGTCGGGAGCACAAGGGCATCCGCCTGACAGATGAGTTCTATCGCCTGACGGAGACGCAGCAGTTCCACAACCTGGTGCATGAAACCGACGCCCGCTGGCGGCTGGTGGAGAAGGCCTGGGAGATGGATCTGCCTCCGCAGCTGCTGGACGTCCATTATGATGCCGGGAGTGAAACCCTCTTCACCCAGCTAAACAGCTACCGCATCTCGCTCACCAGCTGCCGCAACAGCCTGAACGGCTATCAGAAGGGGCACTGCTTCTACTGCAACGCGCCAATAAGCCTGGAGTCCGGGCATCCGCTGCTGGCTGATGTGGATCACTTTATCCCGCTGGTGGCCCAGAGGCAGATGCCGGGGATGAACCTCAATGGCGTCTGGAACCTGGTCCTGGCCTGCCAGTACTGCAACCGGGGCGAGAATGGCAAGTTCGCGCAGGTTCCCGCCCTCGATCTGCTGTATCGTCTCCATGCCCGCAACGAGTATTTTATTAACAGCAGGCTGCCGCTGCATGAGGCGATCATTAATCAGACCGGCAAGAGCGAGCCGGTGCGCCGCACGTTTTTAAACGATACCTGGAACACCGCCCTCGCCTGCCGGTTCCGTATCTGGCAGCCGGATGCCGCCGGAGAGGTGATGTTCAGATGACAATGACCTATTACCAGCGCAACGCGCAGACGTTTTTCGACGCGACGGTGGGAGTGGATATGGCCTCCCTTTACGCGCCCTTCCTGAACCGGGTTGTTCCCGGTGGACGAGTGCTGGACGCAGGCTGTGGCTCCGGGCGCGACGCTAAAGCTTTCAGCGTGCTGGGCTATCAGGTGGAGGCGTTCGACGCCTCGGCGGAGATGGTAGAGCTTGCCGCGGCTTATACCGGCCTGCCGGTGAGGCAGATGACATTTAACGCGCTAGAGGCCAAAGAGCGCTACGACGGGATCTGGTGCTGCGCCTCGCTGCTGCATCTTCCTCAGGCTGAGCTGCCCGAGGCGATGCAGCGTCTCGCCCGCGCCCTGAAGCCGGGCGGGGTCTGGTATCTGTCGTTTAAATACGGTGTCGGCGAGCGGGAAAAAGAGGGGCGGCACTTTACCGATCTGAATGAGGCCGGGCTTGAGGCAGTGGTAGCCGCCGTGCCGCAGGTGAGCATCATCGAGCAGTGGACGACGCAGGACAAACGTCCCGATCGCGACGAGGTCTGGCTGAACGCCCTGTTGCGTAAGCATCTGTCTGAATAGACTGCCATCCCGCACCTTCCGCCGATGCGCCGCCCTACCCCATGCTCTACACTTCCTAATCAACGCTGAACCAAAGGAAACCACAATGAGCAAAATCAAAAGCTATGCTGCCAAAGAAGCCGGGAGCGAACTGGAGCTGTACGAATACGACGCCGGGGAACTGCAGGCCGGGGACGTTGAGGTCCAGGTCGACTACTGCGGCATCTGCCACTCTGACCTGTCGATGATCGACAACGAGTGGGGCATGTCCCAGTATCCGCTGGTCGCCGGGCACGAGGTGATTGGTCGCGTGGCAGCCCTGGGCAGCGCGGCGCAGGATAAAGGTCTGAAGGTGGGCCAGCGTGTGGGTATCGGCTGGACGGCACGCAGCTGTGGCCACTGCGATGCCTGTATCAGCGGCAACCAGATCAACTGTCTGGAAGGCGCGACCCCGACCATCCTTAACCGCGGCGGCTTTGCTGAAAAGATCCGTGCCGACTGGCAGTGGGTGATCCCGCTTCCGGACAGCATCGATATTGAATCCGCCGGGCCAATGCTCTGCGGCGGCATCACGGTATTTAAACCGCTGCTGATGCACAACATCACCGCCACCAGCCGCGTCGGGGTGATCGGTATCGGCGGTCTGGGCCATATCGCTATTAAACTGCTGCACGCCATGGGCTGCGAGGTGACGGCGTTCAGCTCTAACCCGGCGAAAGAGCAGGAAGTGCTAGGGTTCGGGGCAGATAAGGTAGTGAACAGCCGCGATCCAGAGGCGTTGAAAGCCCTGGCGGGTCAGTTCGATCTGATTATCAACACCGTTAACGTCGACCTGAACTGGCAGCCCTACTTCGAGGCACTGGCTCACGGCGGAAACTTCCACACCGTTGGCGCGGTGCTGAAGCCGCTTCCGGTTCCGGCCTTCACCCTGATCGGTGGCGACCGCAGCATCTCCGGGTCAGCAACCGGCACACCGTACGAACTGCGCAAGCTGCTGCGCTTCGCCGGTCGTAGCAAGGTTGCGCCACAGACCGAGCTGTTCCCAATGTCGCAGATCAATGAGGCCCTGCAGCACGTTCGTGACGGCAAGGCCCGTTATCGCGTAGTGTTGAAGGCAGATTTTTAAGTTGTAAACGCCCGGCGGCGCAGGTCGCCGGGCAGTAAAGGTTACGCCTTCACTAGAGCAGCAAAGACCTCGGCTACCGCTACCGCACCCGGATCGGTAACGCCGGTCAGGCTGTCGCTGTTCACGTATGACGAGCGCCCCGCGCCCGCTTTCTGCATCTTCGCGGTGCTCTCTGCCCCCTCTTTCGCCGCCGCGACCGCAGCGCTGAGATCCTGGCTCTGCAACGCCTCCAGCGCAGGCTGTAGGGCATCGATCAGCGTCCGGTCACCCAGATCCGCTCCACCGTAGTGCTTCATCTGCTTGAGGCCTTTTAACAGCGCATCGGCGATGCTCTCCCCGTCGTGAATCGCCTGCCCGGCAGCGGTGAAGAATATCGACATCAGCACCCCGCTGGAGCCCCCCATCACCGTCGCCAGCCGCTCACCAATGAGCTGGAAGAGCTGAGCGCTGTTATCCAGCGGCAGCTTGCCTTGCTCAAGCTGCTGGGCGATATCCCGCGCGCCCTCGGCAAAGGTCGAGCCGGTATCGCCGTCGCCTACTTTAGCATCCAGCGCGTTGAGCCGGTTCTCCAGGCTAATCAGCGTCTCGGTGGCGGCGTTAACGATGGCGCGAACGCCAGGGTTGTCAGAGGGCTGGGTCTCAATGCCGGTGTTAATCGCATTGTGCTTAACCGTGCGCACCGGGGCAAAGGCCACCGCTTTTTGCCAGCCGACGGTCTCAACGTCGGCGTTGAGGGCGCGCTCGAACTCATCGTTGAGGCGCAGCAGCGAGAGCGAGAAGCCTTTCATATCCAGGGAGCTGACCAGCGGCGCGGGGCCGATGAGGTAAGCAATCTGATCCTTGAGCGCCGAGTGCGCCAGCTCTTTGGTGAGCAGGGCCATCTCCAGGGCCGAGACGCCGCCAAGGTTGTTGATCAGCACCGCCACACGGTCGTTACCCGCTTTTGCCTTCAGCGGCTCGACGAGGGTGTCGATGAGGGTTTTACTGTTGTGGGTGTCGACGATGCTGGCCCCCGGCTCGCCGTGGATGCCGAGGCCCAGCTCGACCTTGCCGCGCTGGATACGGTTCTCCTCCTCTTCGCCGCTGCCCGGCAGGTTGCAGGTCTCCATCGCCAGCCCGAGGCTCCAGACGCTGTCGCTGGCCTGCTGGGCTATCGCCCGCACCTCGCCGAGGGATTTACCCTGCTCGGCGGCGTAGCCCGCAATCTTATGCACCAGCGCCGTGCCGGCGATGCCGCGCGGCTGCTTGTTATCGGGCAGGGCGATATCGTCCGCGACAATCACCATCTCCACCTTCAGGCCGTGGCGTTTGGCTTTCTCCGCCGCGAGGCCGAAGTTGAGGCGGTCCCCGGTGTAGTTTTTGACGATCAGCAGGCAGCCACGATCGCCGGTGACGGCGACGATGGCGTTAAGCACGGCGTCGACGCTGGGGGAGGCGAACACGTCTCCGCAGACGGCGGCGGTGAGCATCCCTTTACCGACGAAGCCGGCGTGAGCGGGCTCGTGGCCGGAGCCACCGCCGGAGATGACCGCCACGCGGCCCTTGTCCCAGTCGCCGCGCGCAACGATGCGGATAGCGGGATCGATATCGAGACGCACCAGGTTAGCGTGCGGTGCGGAGATAATTAAGCCTTCGATGGCATCATTGACCAGCTGCTTGCGGTCGTTGAAGAAAAATTTAGACATAGCTTCCCGAGCGGTTAATTCATCGTAAGGAAAGCATAGACGGTGTGACGAAGCGCAAAGTATTAAAGCGGGATTTTCCCCGCCCTAAAAAAGAGCGGGGAGGGCGGGATTACGCCCGGCGCATCATGAGCAATACGCTGATAGCGAGGAACAAGGCGCTCGGCAGCAGCGCGCCGATAAAGGGCGGAATGCCGTATACCAGCGTCAGCGGGCCGAAGATCTGGTCCAGCACGTAGAAGACGAAGCCGAAGCTGATCCCGGTGACCACGCGAACGCCCATCGGCACGCTGCGCAGCGGACCAAAAATGAACGACAGGGCCATCAGCATCATCACCGCCACCGACAGCGGCTGGAAGATCTTACTCCACATGTTGAGCTGATAGCGGCCAGAGTCCTGCCCGGTTGACTTCAGGTAGGTAACGTAATCACGCAGGCCGCTGATGGAGAGCGCATCCGGCTCCAGAGCCACCACGCCAAGCTTGTCCGGCGTGAGCGTGGTTTTCCAGGTACCGGTGACGGTCTGAGAGCCGGTGATCTGCTTCGGATCCTGCAGATTAGACTCGTCCACCTGCGACATACGCCAGAACTTCTCTTTATCATCAAAGATCGCATAGGCAGCATAGCGCACCGACTGCAGGCGACGCTGGTCGTTGAAGCTGTAGATGCTCACGCCGTTCAGCTCGTTGTTGCCGGTGACCCGCTCGATATAGACAAAATTATTGCCGTCTTTGGCCCACAGTCCCTGCTGGGTAGAGAGCATTGCGCCGCCATAGATGGCCTGAGTACGATAGGTCCGCGCCATCTGCTCGCCCTGCGGAGCGACCCACTCACCGATGGCCATGGTTAGCAGCACCAGCGGGATCGCCGTCTTCATTACCGACAGCGCCACCTGAAAACGGGTAAAGCCGGAGGCCTGCATGACCACCAGCTCGCTGCGCTGGGCCAGCATCCCCAGGCCCAGCAGCGCGCCCAGCAGGGCCGCCATCGGGAAGAAGACCTGAATATCTTTTGGAATGCTGAGCACGGTATACATCCCCGCGCCCAGTGCATCGTAGCTCCCCTGCCCGGCTCGTTTGAGCTGATCGACAAACTTGATGATGCCGGAGAGCGACACCAGCATGAACAGCGTCATCATGATGGTGGTGAAGATAGTTTTACCGATATAGCGATCGAGTACGCCAAAAGCCTGCATTATAACGCTCCTTTACGCACGAAACGGGCGCGTATGCGGCGCATCGGCACCGTGTCCCACAGGTTCAGCGCAACCGCCAGCGCCAGATAGAGCAGGTTCACTGCCCACATCCAGATCATCGGATCGAGCTTGCCCTTGCCGCCGTTGGACTTCAGCGAGGTCTGCACCAGGAAGAAGACCAGGTAGAGCAGCATCGCGGGCAGCATCGACAGCACGCGGCCCTGGCGCGGGTTCACCACGCTGAGCGGCACCACCATCAGCGCCATGACAAACACGGCGAAGATGAGGGTTAAGCGCCAGTGCAGCTCTGCGCTCGCCCGCGACGTGTCGGTGTGCATCAGGGTGCGCATGTCCATCTGCTCGGTATCGTCCGGATCCAGCGCTACCGCCTGATGGCCAACAATCGCCTGGTAGCCCTGGAAGTCGGTAATGCGGAAGTCGCGCAGCAGAGCGGTGCCTTCAAAGCGCGTCCCCTTGGTCAGGGTGACCACCTGCGAACCGTCTTTGCGCTGCGAGAGCTGGCCGGAGTCAGCTACCACGACCGATGGACGCGCGTTGCCTTTAGGTCGCAGCTGCGCGAGGAAGACGTCGTGGAAGTTGCTGCCGCTGACGCTCTCGATAAACAGCACCGAGTTACCGTCGGTGGCCTGCTGGAACTGCCCCTGCGCCAGCGCCGCCATGCCAGGGTTGGCTTTGGCTTCCGCCAGCACCTCATCCTGATGGCGCGAGGACCACGGCCCGGCCCACATGACGTTAACGGCGGCCAGAATGCCGGTAAAGATCACCAGCACCATCGCGGCCTTCACCAGCACGGCCTTGCTCAGGCCGCAGGCGTGCATCACCGTGATCTCACTGTCGGTGTAGAGCTTGCCAAAGGTCATCAGCAGCCCGAGGAACAGGCTAAGCGGCAGGATCAGCTGCGCCATTTCAGGTACGCCCAGCCCCAATAAGGAGAGCACCAGATTTGTCGGGATATCACCGTCAACGGCTGCGCCGAGGATCCGCACCAGCTTCTGACAGAAGAAAATCAGCAGCAGGATGAATAGGATCGCAAGTTGACTTTTTAGCGTCTCCCGAACCAGATATCTTATGATTATCACTATAAATACGCCCGTAAAAACCCGTCTTTTTGCAGGAAAATCGCTTGTTTCATGGCTTAAACGTCATTTATTCTCTTGAGTCGTCGAAAGCATCGCTAAGATGTAAGAAACTTAGCGGATGCACGTTTCAGGATATGTTCTGACGTGTCGAACTAAGATTAACACGAAGTCACCGCAACAGCGGACATGAGTTACGAAAGCTTGCAATTCTATCCGTAGCCCCGGCTGTTGTCTTTAAGATTCAGGAGCGTAGTGCATGGAGTTCAGTGTAAAAAGCGGTAGCCCGGAGAAACAGCGGAGTGCCTGCATCGTGGTTGGCGTGTTTGAACCGCGCCGGCTCTCCCCTATCGCCGAGCAGCTCGATAAGATCAGCGACGGCTACATCAGCGCGCTGCTGCGCCGTGGAGAGCTAGAAGGCAAGCCGGGACAGACGTTGTTGCTGCACCACGTTCCTAACGTCCTCTCAGAGCGCATTTTACTGATTGGCTGCGGCAAAGAGCGTGAGCTGGACGAGCGCCAGTACAAGCAGGTTATTCAGAAAACGATAAATACGCTGAATGATACCGGCTCAATGGAGGCGGTCTGCTTCCTGACCGAACTGCACGTTAAAGGGCGCAACACCTACTGGAAAGTGCGTCAGGCCGTTGAGACAGCAAAAGAGACCCTCTACAGCTTCGATCAGCTGAAAACCAACAAATCCGAGCCGCGTCGTCCGCTGCGCAAAATGGTCTTCAACGTGCCGACCCGTCGCGAGCTGACCAGCGGCGAGCGTGCTATTCAGCACGGCCTGGCGATCGCCTGCGGCATTAAAGCGGCAAAAGATCTCAGCAACATGCCGCCGAATATCTGTAACGCAGGCTACCTCGCCTCGCAGGCGCGTCAGCTGGCGGACTCCAACAGCGAGAACATCACCACCCGGGTGATCGGCGAGCAGCAGATGCGCGAGCTGGGGATGCACTCCTATCTGGCCGTAGGCCAGGGCTCGCAGAACGAATCCCTGATGTCGGTC
Organism: Pseudescherichia sp. AS216; assembly: GCF_037152055.1. Lineage (NCBI taxonomy): Bacteria > Pseudomonadati > Pseudomonadota > Gammaproteobacteria > Enterobacterales > Enterobacteriaceae > Pseudescherichia > Pseudescherichia sp. AS216. The sequence continues at coordinate 562,817 of NZ_JBBCMV010000002.1, forward strand.
ATCGAGTACAAGGGCAGCAGCGATGCCGAAGCGCGTCCGATTGTGCTGGTGGGTAAAGGGCTGACCTTTGACTCCGGCGGCATCTCCATCAAGCCTGCCGAAGGCATGGATGAGATGAAGTATGACATGTGCGGCGCGGCGGCGGTGTACGGCGTGATGCGCATGGTCGCCGAGCTGAAGCTGCCGCTGAACGTGGTGGGCGTGCTGGCAGGCTGTGAAAACATGCCCGGTGGCCGCGCCTTCCGTCCGGGCGACGTCCTGACCACCATGTCCGGTCAGACCGTGGAAGTGCTGAACACCGATGCCGAAGGGCGTCTGGTGCTCTGCGACGTCCTAACCTACGTGGAGCGCTTCGATCCCGAGCTGGTGATCGACATCGCGACCCTGACCGGGGCGTGCGTCATTGCCCTCGGCCACCACATCACCGGCCTGATGTCGAACCACAACCCGCTGGCCCACGAGCTGATCGGCGCGTCCGAGCAGGCGGGGGATCGCGCGTGGCGTCTGCCGCTAAGCGACGAGTACTACGAGCAGCTGGAGTCGAACTTTGCCGACATGGCAAACATCGGCGGGCGTCCTGGCGGGGCGATCACCGCGGGCTGCTTCCTGTCGCGCTTTACCCGGAAATACAACTGGGCGCACCTCGACATCGCCGGTACCGCATGGCGCTCCGGCAAAGCCAAAGGCGCAACCGGCCGTCCTGTCGCCCTGCTGTCGCAGTTCCTGCTGAACCGCGCCGGTTTTAACGGCGAAGAGTAAGCGTTATACGGCAGTAAATCGTAGGCCGGGTAAGCGTAGCGCCACCCGGCTTCGCATTTAAAGTGACCACAAGAAGCCCCATATATGAAGAATGCAACGTTCTACCTTCTGGACAATGACACGCAGCAGGATGGCTTAAGCGCCGTTGAACAACTGGTGTGTGAGATTGCCGCAGAACGTTGGCGCGCAGGGAAACGCGTACTGATCGCCTGCGAAGATGAGCGGCAGGCGGTGCGCCTCGACGAAGCCCTGTGGGCGCGTCCGGCCGAGCGCTTTGTGCCGCATAATCTGGCGGGCGAAGGTCCGCGCGGCGGTGCGCCGGTGGAGATCGCCTGGCCGCAAAAGCGCAACAGCAGCCCGCGCGATCTGCTGATTAGCCTGCGGGTGAACTTTGCAGATTTTGCCACCGCTTTCACAGAAGTGGTAGACTTCGTTCCTCACGAAGAAACTCTGAAACAACTGGCTCGCGAGCGCTATAAGGCCTATCGCCTGGCTGGTTTCAACCTGAACACGGCAACCTGGAAATAATGGAAAAGACATATAACCCCCAAGATATCGAACAGCCGCTTTACGAGCACTGGGAGCAGCAGGGCTACTTCAAACCGAATGGCGATGAGAGCCAGGAGAGCTTCTGCATCATGATCCCGCCGCCGAACGTGACCGGCAGTTTGCATATGGGCCACGCCTTCCAGCAGACCATCATGGATACCATGATCCGCTACCAGCGCATGCAGGGCAAAAACACCCTGTGGCAGGCCGGGACCGACCATGCGGGCATTGCGACCCAGATGGTGGTTGAGCGTAAGATTGCCGCTGAAGAGGGGAAAACCCGCCACGACTACGGTCGCGACGCCTTCATCGACAAAATCTGGCAGTGGAAGGCAGAGTCCGGCGGCACCATCACCCGTCAGATGCGCCGTCTCGGCAACTCCGTGGACTGGGAGCGCGAGCGCTTCACCATGGACGAGGGCCTCTCCAACGCCGTGAAAGAGGTGTTCGTTCGCCTCTATAAAGAAGATCTGATCTACCGTGGCAAGCGCCTGGTGAACTGGGATCCGAAGCTGCGCACCGCGATCTCTGACCTGGAAGTCGAGAACCGCGAATCGAAAGGTTCCATGTGGCACATCCGCTACCCGCTGGCCGACGGCGCGAAAACCGCTGACGGTAAAGATTACCTGGTGGTCGCCACCACCCGTCCGGAAACCCTGCTGGGGGATACCGGCGTTGCGGTGAACCCGGAAGATCCGCGCTACAAAGATCTGATCGGTAAATTCGTGGTGCTGCCGCTGGTTAACCGCCGCATTCCGATTGTCGGCGACGAGCACGCCGACATGGAGAAAGGCACCGGCTGTGTGAAGATCACCCCGGCGCACGACTTTAACGACTATGAAGTAGGCCGTCGTCACGCCCTGCCGATGATCAACATCCTGACCTTTGACGGCGATATCCGTGAAAGCGCAGAGGTGTATGACACCAAAGGCAACGAAACCGACGTCTACTCCAGCGAGATCCCGGCAGCGTTCCAGAAGCTGGAGCGCTTTGCCGCCCGTAAAGCGGTAGTGGCTGCCGTTGACGCCCTTGGCCTGCTGGAAGAGGTTAAACCCCACGACCTGACCGTACCGTACGGTGACCGCGGCGGCGTGGTGATCGAGCCGATGCTGACCGACCAGTGGTACGTCCGTGCCGACGTGCTGGCAAAACCGGCTGTGGAAGCGGTTGAGAACGGTGATATCCAGTTCGTACCGAAGCAGTACGAGAACATGTACTTCTCCTGGATGCGCGATATTCAGGACTGGTGTATCTCCCGTCAGCTGTGGTGGGGCCACCGTATCCCGGCCTGGTACGACAACGAAGGCAACGTCTTTGTGGGCCGTACGGAAGAGGAAGTGCGCCAGGAGAATAACCTGAGCGCCGACGTTGCCCTGCGCCAGGACGAAGACGTGCTGGACACCTGGTTCTCCTCCGCGCTGTGGACCTTCTCTACCCTCGGCTGGCCGGAGAACACCGACGCCCTGCGTCAGTTCCACCCGACCTCGGTGATGGTCTCTGGCTTCGATATCATCTTCTTCTGGATCGCCCGCATGATCATGATGACCATGCACTTCATCAAAGATGAAGACGGCAAGCCGCAGATCCCGTTCAAGACCATCTACATGACCGGTCTGATCCGCGATGACGAAGGCCAGAAGATGTCTAAATCCAAGGGCAACGTGATCGACCCGCTGGATATGGTGGACGGTATCTCCCTGGCGGATCTGCTGGAGAAACGCACCGGCAACATGATGCAGCCGCAGCTGGCAGAGAAGATCGCCAAGCGCACCGAGAAGCAGTTCCCGAACGGCATTGAGCCGCACGGCACCGACGCCCTGCGCTTTACCCTGGCGGCGCTGGCCTCTACCGGCCGCGACATCAATTGGGACATGAAGCGCCTGGAAGGCTACCGCAACTTCTGTAACAAGCTGTGGAACGCCAGCCGCTTTGTGCTGATGAACACCGAAGAGCAGGATTGCGGCTTCAACGGCGGCGAGATGACCCTCTCCCTGGCGGATCGCTGGATCCGTGCCGAGTTCAACCAGACGGTGAAAGCCTTCCGTGAAGCGCTGGACAGCTTCCGCTTCGATATTGCGGCGGGCATCCTGTATGAGTTCACCTGGAACCAGTTCTGTGACTGGTATCTGGAGCTGACTAAGCCGGTGATGAACGGTGGCTCTGAAGCCGAGCTGCGCGGCACGCGCAACACCCTGGTCACGGTGCTGGAAGGTCTGCTGCGTCTGGCGCACCCGATCATTCCGTTTATTACCGAAACCATCTGGCAGCGCGTGAAGGTGCTTACCGGTAACAACGCCGACACCATTATGCTGCAACCCTTCCCGGCCTTCGATGCCGCCCAGGTTGATGAAGCGGCGGTAGCGGATACCGAGTGGCTGAAGCAGGCGATTGTCGCGGTGCGTAACATCCGCGCCGAGATGAACCTCTCCCCGGCGAAGCCGCTGGAACTGCTGCTGCGCGGCTGCAGCAACGATGCGGTACGTCGTGTGAACGACAACCGCAGCTTCCTGCAGACCCTGGCGCGTCTGGAGAGCATCACCCTGCTGCCTGCCGATGATAAAGGCCCGGTCTCCGTGACCAAGATCATCGACGGCGCAGAGCTGCTGATCCCGATGGCTGGCCTGATCGACAAGGATGCCGAGCTGGAGCGTCTGGCAAAAGAGATCGCCAAAGTGGACGTTGAAATTGGTCGTATCGAGAGCAAACTGGGGAACGAAGGCTTTGTGGCGCGCGCGCCGGAAGCGGTCGTTGCCAAAGAGCGTGAGCGTCTGACTGCCCTGGCCGAAGCGAAAGTTAAACTCGCCGAACAGCAGGACGTCATCAGCGCGCTGTAATCGCGTTCGCCCCTTACCTCTCCGGTAAGGGGCACTTATCAACGAAGAGCCTCACCATGAATGTTGCAACCGCCACTCAACTGCACATGCGCCGCATCACGCCTGAAGACAATGCGGCTATCGCCGCCGTTATTCGCCAGGTATCAGCGGAGTATGGCCTGACCGCCGACAAGGGCTACACCGTTGCCGATCCCAATCTTGACGAGCTGTACGCGCTCTACAGCCAGCCGGGCCACGCCTACTGGGTGATTGAGCAGGATGGTCAGGTGGTGGGCGGCGGCGGGGTCGCGCCACTTCAGTGCAGCGAACCCGATATCTGTGAACTACAGAAGATGTACTTCCTGCCCGCGGTACGCGGCAAAGGAATGGCGAAAAAGCTGGCGCTTGCCGCGCTGGATCACGCCCGTACGCAAGGGTTTACCCGCTGCTATCTGGAGACCACCGCGTTTCTGAAAGAGGCAATTGGCCTCTACGAGCATCTGGGCTTTGAACACATCGACGGGCCGCTGGGCTGTACCGGGCACGTCGACTGTGAAGTGCGGATGTTAAAAGCGCTGGCCTGAAATCAGACCGGCACACCGCTGTGAAAACGAAACTCGCTGTCGGGGGTGGCAATCAGCGCCGCCTCCACCTCGCCAAAAAAGCGCACCCGGGGAGTGATATCCTGAGCTGAGATCTGCTGGGCCAGCGTCAGGTAGTCCTCGTAGTGCCGCGCCTCGGATCGCAGCAGCGACAGATAGAACTTCTGCAAATCCTTTTCGAGATAGGGTGCCAGGGCGGCAAAGCGCTCGCAGGAGCGGGCCTCGATATACGCCCCGCAGATCAGCTTATCAATCAGCGTGAGCGGCTCGTGGGTTCGCACCTCCTTTAGCATCCCTTTGGCGTAGCGGCTGGCGGTGATCTTGATGTAGGGAATGTTCCGCACCGTCATCGCCTCGCGCACCTGCCAGAAGTGGTGCAGCTCCTCTTTAATCAGCAGCACCATGCTGTCGATCAGCAGGCGGCCCCAGGGATCGTTGGTCTGCGGCATCACACCTTTACCAATCTGCCGGTGCAGGGCGACAAAATCTGGCTCTGGCCCTTCACGGAAGGTGAAGGCCTCATAAGGTTTGAGCCACTCAAGCAGCGTCTCGCCACCGGTCTTATCCGCCACGTACTTGCGGACCAGCAGCATCGCGGTCTGCGCGGCCTTGAGCTCGCACACCATATGGTCGGTCAGTAGCAGAGGCAGGTTGGCCGGATCGCGGGCTTTGTCGATCCACGCCTGGGGCGTTGGGCAGTGCAGGAAAGTGTGTATCGGGGCGAGTATCTGGGCGTAGTCCATGGCGTTCCTTGCAGTGCGGCAGCGGGCGCTACCGCACGCACAATCAAAGCGTGTTACCGAGTGACTTAGTGGCGGGTGCCGTCATCATCTTCGTCGACGTAATCTTCGCCGTCTTCGTCATCACCCTCTTCGCCGTTAGGATCCTCGTAGTAGGTACCCCAGCCGTCGTACTCAACGTCAAACTTCTCTGCCAGGGTCATCAGCTGCTCAACCTGAGCGTCGATCAGATCGGCATTCAGCGCGCACTCGCTCAGAATGTCACAGCAGATCACGGTGTCACCCTCTTCTACTTCCAGCTCCTCCGGCTCAGTCACTTCATAACCCATTTTGAACGCCTCTACCGCCACTTTCTCCAGCGTTTCAAAATCATCGGCAGAGAGATGATGCTCGATAGTATAGAGCGCATCAGGATCGCTACCGTCCTCCAGCAGCTCTTCAATAATCAGACGGGTCTCTTCACGCTGCTCTTCCAGATGTTCCTGGTTTGCCATAGGTTGTTCCTCATAATGTGCGGCAGATACTCTTATTTTCACATACCGTTGCCAATGCCTCCACTCCTGACGGAAAAGATTTGTTGAACAGGGTTGCAAATGAATATTTAGACATATAAAGTGAATTTTAATTCAATAATTGGCTTGAGCCATGTGAGGGAAACATGTCTGCGTTCTACCAGAAACACTTTTTAAAATTGCTCGACTTTACCCCTGCCGAAATTACTGCCCTGCTCCAGCTCGCCGCCCAGCTCAAAAAAGATAAAAAACAAGGCAATGAAGTACCGCAGCTGGCGGGTAAAAACATCGCGCTCATCTTCGAAAAAGACTCTACCCGTACCCGATGCTCTTTCGAAGTTGCCGCCTATGACCAGGGTGCTCGCGTCACTTATTTAGGGCCAAGCGGGAGCCAGATCGGGCATAAAGAGTCAATTAAGGATACCGCCCGCGTGCTGGGCCGCATGTATGACGGCATTCAGTATCGCGGCCACGGCCAGGAGATCGTCGAGGCTCTGGCCGAATTCGCCGGCGTTCCGGTATGGAACGGCCTGACCAACGAGTTTCACCCGACCCAGCTGCTAGCGGACCTGCTGACCATGCAGGAGCACCTGCCGGGCAAAGCTTTTAACGAGATGACGCTGGTTTACGCGGGCGACGCGCGCAACAACATGGGTAACTCTATGCTGGAGGCCGCCGCGCTGGTGGGGCTGGATCTGCGCCTGGTGGCTCCCCAGGATTGCTGGCCGGAAGCGAGCCTGGTGGCCGAGTGCAGCGCCCTGGCGCAGCAGAACGGCGGCAGCATCACCCTGACAGAGAACATTGCCGAAGGGGTCAAAGGCGCGGACTTTATCTATACCGACGTGTGGGTTTCGATGGGTGAAGCCAAAGAGAAGTGGGCCGAGCGTATCGCGCTGCTGCGCGACTATCAGGTGAACAGCCAGATGCTGGCCCTGACCGGCAACCCGCAGGTGAAGTTCCTGCACTGCCTGCCCGCCTTCCACGACGACCAGACCGCCCTTGGCAAACAGATGGCAGAGACGTATGGCCTTCACGGTGGAATGGAGGTGACCGACGAGGTGTTTGAGTCGCCGAACAGCATCGTGTTCGACCAGGCGGAAAACCGCATGCACACCATCAAGGCGGTCATGGTTGCCACCCTCGCCGGGTAAACCGTTGCTCATGTAGGCCGGGCCAGCGCCAGCGCCGCCCGGCTTTTGCATTGCCCGACTACGCCACTAATACTTTCACCACCACTTTACGCACCTGGGCTGGATTGCCCACCGCGCACAGCGGCTTATGCACTTCGCCTGGATAGAAGACCACGAAATCCCCTTCGCTCAGCACCACCGTCTTCTCCTGCTCGCCTTCCGGCAAAAACGCGATGTCCTTATCTGCCAGCCAGTCGGTGTCCGGCGTACCCGCTGGCAGGGTGCTGTAGGTCATTCCCTCCTGGCCTTTCAGTACGATCTGAATATCCAGATAGCGGGCGTGATACTCCGCACGGCGTTTGGCAAACGGCTCGGTCATGTCTTCCGAGAGCAGGAAGAAGAGGCGTGAGCCGTCGATATCGTGCTTGCCCGTTGGCGTCGCGTCGTTAACGTGCTGTTTGACGTACTCAATGGCCTCGGCCAGCTCCTGCGGCAGCCAGGACTGAAGGTTGTGAATGTTGCCTGTGATCATGCGTAACCTCTCGATATAAAACGTTGTTTCATTTTTAACTTTTATACGAGAATTTTGCTTGCCCTACCACCCCTTTTTAGCGAACCCTTGCGATAGCGCATAGTTATTGGCAAATAAGTTAACTTTTTGTTAAAAGACAGAACACGATTATGCACGCTCTTTGCATAAGTGCCGCTTTATATTAATACCGCTGAGAATTATGCTACTGAAAACCGAGTACTAATAAAAAAAACCTCAGCACGATCACACATTACGTCACAGCTTATCGCTAAAGGCGGCAGCATATTTATTTTATAATGTCTGGCACAGAGAAATAAAAAACACCCAAAAATGAATATCCATGCACCACTCAAAAATATTTTCTTTATTTTCAATCGGATATAGATTTTCAAATAAACACACCCCGCACACATCTTTAACAATAACAAATATTACCCTGTATTAATGCGTAGCAATGCATTGCGTTATTTCAATAAAAAACGGTTTCTCTGAACCATCTCAAATAAACCAAATTGGATTATTCCATTACCCTTCACCCGTGAGCGACATCACATAATTAATGCAACAGGCATCTATTATAGCCACGAAATCCAGCGAAGCTCGCACGCTATGAAATAACGCATTTTATAGCGTCTCTCTCTTATTGCCGGAAAACGTAAGGAATAGTTATGGAAAAACACTACGTCGGATCGGAAGTGGGTCAACTACGCAGCGTAATGCTGCACCGTCCTAATCTGAGCCTGAAAAGACTGACGCCCTCAAATTGTCAGGACCTGTTATTTGATGATGTATTATCCGTTGAGCGCGCGGGTGAAGAGCACGATATTTTCGCTACTACCCTGCGTGAGCAGGGCGTTGATGTGCTATTACTCACCGATCTCTTAACCCAGACGCTGGATACGCCAGATGCCAAAGAGTGGCTGCTGCAAACTCAGGTCTCTGACTATCGTCTGGGGCCTGCCTTTGCCAGCGATGTACGCGGCTGGCTGGCAGATATGCCCCACCGCGAGCTGGCCCGACGATTAAGCGGCGGACTGACCTACGGTGAAATACCGACGTCGATCAGTAATATGGTTGTTGATATTCATACGGCAAATGACTTTATTATGAAGCCGCTGCCTAACCACCTCTTTACCCGTGATACCTCCTGCTGGATATATAACGGTGTCTCTATAAACCCTATGGCAAAAGCGGCCCGCCAGCGTGAGACCAATAATTTGCGGGCCATCTATCGCTGGCATCCTCTGTTTATAAATGGCGACTTTATTAAATATTTCGGCGACGAAGACATTAATTATGACCACGCTACCCTGGAAGGGGGTGATGTATTAGTCATTGGCCGGGGTACGGTATTAATCGGCATGTCTGAACGCACCACGCCCCAGGGCGTCGAGTTCCTTGCCTCCGCTCTGTTTACCCACCGCCAGGCCGAACGCGTTATCGCCGTCGAGCTGCCGAAACACCGCTCCTGTATGCACCTCGACACGGTGATGACCCACATCGATATCGACACCTTCTCCGTCTACCCGGAAGTGGTGCGCCCGGACGTGCAGTGCTGGACGCTAACGCCCGACGGTCACGGCGGCACTGCCCGTCGCCAGGAGACCACCCTGCTGCGGGCGCTGGAGAAAGCGCTCGGCGTCACGCAGATCCAGCTGATCACCACCGGCGGCGACGCCTTTGAAGCCGAGCGCGAGCAGTGGAACGATGCCAATAACGTCCTGACCCTGCGCCCCGGCGTGGTGGTTGGCTACGAGCGCAACGTCTGGACCAACGAGAAGTACGACAAGGCAGGGATTACCGTTCTCCCTATTCCAGGGGATGAGCTGGGACGCGGACGCGGCGGCGCACGCTGCATGAGCTGCCCGCTGGAACGCGACGCCATTTAAGGCAAGGAGCAGAGAATGAAAACGGAGATGAAACCGATCCTCGTGGTCGCCCTTGGTGGTAACGCCCTGTTGAAACGCGGCGAGCCGCTGGAGGCCGCGATCCAGCGCAAAAATATCGATCTGGCCGCCGAGACGATCGCTCAGCTTACCCAGCGCTGGCGGGTGGTGCTGGTGCACGGCAACGGCCCACAGGTGGGTCTGCTGGCGCTGCAAAACAGCGCCTATACCGGCGTTACGCCCTATCCGCTGGATGTTTTGGGGGCCGAGAGTCAGGGAATGATTGGCTACATGCTGCAACAGTCGCTGAAAAACCGGCTGCCAAAATGCGAAGTCAGCGTCCTGCTGACTCAGGTGGCGGTAGACCCCGCCGATCCTGCCCTCGCCAACCCCACGAAATACATTGGGCCGGTGTATGACCAGCCGCAGGCCGACGCGCTGGCCGCCGAAAAAGGGTGGTGCTTTAAAGCCGACGGCAGCTATGTCCGCCGCGTGGTTCCCTCCCCGCAGCCGATGCGCATCGTCGAGCGCGATGCTATTGAGGCACTTCTTCAGCGTGGCCATCTGGTGATCTGCAACGGCGGCGGCGGCGTGCCGGTGGTTGAGCAGGCTGACGGCTTCCATGGTATTGAAGCGGTGATTGATAAAGACCTCTCTGCGGCGCTGCTGGCCCGCCAGCTGGAGGCCGACGCGCTACTGATCCTCACCGATGCCGACGCGGTCTATCTCAACTGGGGTACTCCAGAGCAGCACCCGCTCACCGAGGCCACCCCGCAGCAGCTGAGCGGGTTTACCTTCGACGCCGGTTCGATGGGGCCAAAAATTGCCGCCTGCTGCCGCTTTGTCAAGACCTGCAACGGCATCGCCGGGATCGGCTCCCTGCCGGATGGCCCGGTCATTCTGGCTGGCGAGCGCGGAACCCTGATCCGCAACGATCCTCTCCAATAAACAGATTAAGGACGACGTATGAAAATCGCTTTGAAAAACCGCAATTTCCTCAAGCTGCTGGATTTTACCCCCGATGAGATCCACTTCCTGATTGATATGGCGATGGAGCTAAAAGCCGCCAAAAAAGCGGGCTGCGAAAAGCAGACCCTGGGCGGCAAAAATATTGCGCTGATCTTCGAGAAAAGCTCGACCCGTACCCGCTGCGCCTTTGAGGTGGCCGCCTTTGATCAGGGTGCGCAGGTGACCTACATCGGTCCGAGCGGATCGCAGATTGGTCACAAGGAGTCGATGAAGGACACTGCCCGCGTACTGGGTCGCATGTACGATGGTATTGAGTATCGCGGCTACGGCCAGGCGATCGTTGAGGAGCTGGGAGAGTACGCCGGAGTACCGGTATGGAACGGCCTGACCAATGAGTTTCACCCCACGCAGATCCTGGCCGATCTCATGACCATGCTGGAACACGCACCGGGTAAACGCCTCTCCGAGCTGCGCTTTGCCTATTTGGGCGATGCGCGTAACAACATGGGCAACAGCCTGATGGTCGGCGCGGCCAAAATGGGGATGGATATTCGGCTGGTGGCGCCAAAAGCGTTCTGGCCAGACGAGGCGCTGGTGGCGCAGTGCCAGGAGATGGCGAGGGATACCGGGGCAAACATCACCCTGACCGAGAACGTTGCTGAGGGTGTCACCGGCGTTGATTTTCTCTACACCGACGTCTGGGTCTCCATGGGCGAGCCAAAAGAGGCGTGGGGCGAGCGCGTCAGCCTGATGAAACCTTATCAGATCAGCCAGCAGGTCATAGAGGCCACCGGCAATCCGCAGGTGAAATTTATGCACTGCCTGCCCGCCTTCCACAACGAGCACACCACCGTGGGAGGCGAAATTGAGCTGGCCTGGGGCCTGAAGGGGCTGGAGGTCACCGAAGAGGTGTTCGAATCCGCCCACTCCATCGTGTTCGATGAAGCAGAGAACCGGATGCACACCATCAAAGCGGTGATGGTGGCGACCCTCGGCGAGTAACCACCCCGGGCGTCGCAGCACCTGTGACGCCCAAACAGGGAGAGAACCCTATGCGTAGATTTAAATTTCCCTCTGCTTACACCATTCTATTTATTCTGATCGCGCTGGTTGCCGCGCTGAGCTGGATTGTCCCGGCCGGGCATTATCAGATGGTTATGAACGAGACGCTGGGTAAAGAGGTCCCCGTCGCGGGCACCTATGCGCACGTTACGGCCCAACCGCAGGGGATCGTTTCCGTTATTATGGCCCCCATCAGCGGCCTGTACGATCCCGATACCGGTCAGGCAGGTGCCATTGACGTCGCACTGTTTGTGCTGATCATCGGCGGCTTTCTGGGGATCGTCAATAAAACCGGGGCCATTGACGCCGGGATCGAACGCGTCACGCAGAAGCTCAGCGGCCGCGAGGAGTGGATGATCCCGATCCTGATGGGACTCTTTGCCGCAGGCGGTACGATCTACGGCATGGCAGAAGAGTCGCTGCCGTTCTACACCCTGCTGGTGCCGGTCATGATGGCGGCGCGCTTCGATCCGCTGGTCGCCGCCTCTACGGTGCTGCTCGGAGCGGGCATTGGCACGCTCGGTTCAACCATTAACCCCTTCGCCACGGTGATTGCCGCCAACGCAGCGGGCATTCCGTTTACCACTGGCATCTGGTTGCGCGTGGCCCTGCTGGTGGCGGGCTGGCTTATCTGCGTCGCATGGGTGATGCGCTATGCGCGCCAGGTGCGGCAGGATCCCAGCCGGTCCATCGTGGCGGATAAGCAGGATGAGAACATCGCCCACTTCCTGGGCGGCAAGCGCCAGCAGGATCTGGCCTTCACCGGCACGCGCAAGCTGATCCTGGTTATCTTCGCCCTCGCCTTTGCGGTGATGATCTACGGCGTGGCGGTGCTGGGCTGGTGGATGGGGCAGATCTCCGGCGTCTTTCTCGCGGCGGCCATTATTACCGGGCTGCTGGCCCGCATGAGCGAGGAGGAGCTGACCTCCACCTTTATTGACGGCGCGCGGGATCTGCTGGGCGTGGCGTTAATCATCGGCATTGCCCGCGGTATCGTGGTGGTGATGGACAAGGGCATGATTACCCATACCATCCTGCACAGCGCCGAGGGGCTGGTGAGCGGCCTCTCCAGCATAGTGTTTATTAACGTGATGTACTGGCTGGAGGTGGTGCTCTCGTTTCTGGTGCCCTCCTCCTCGGGGCTGGCGGTGCTGACCATGCCGATCATGGCTCCGCTGGCGGATTTTGCCCGCGTCGATCGCGATCTGGTGGTCACCACCTACCAGGCCGCGTCCGGCATTGTCAATCTGGTTACCCCCACCTCGGCGGTGGTGATGGGCGGGCTGGCGATTGCCCGGGTGCCCTACGTTCGCTATCTGAAGTGGGTCGCGCCGCTGCTGCTGATGCTGACCGTATTGATCTGTTTGATATTAAGCCTCGGTGCGCTGCTTTAACCACAACAGGGAGGAAAGAGCATGAAGGACTATCGCGACTGCTCCACCAGGGAACAGCAGCAGCTGGCTGCCTGCCGACAGCTGGTTACCGAGAAGAGCTACCTGTCGCAGGAGGCGATCCGCCGGGACCTTCAGCGGCACGGCTTTGAAACCATCAGCCAGTCCACGGTATCACGTCTGCTGAAGCTGCTGGGGATTATCAAGATCCGCAATGCCAAGGGACAGCGGATCTATGCCCTCAATCCGCAGCTGCGCCCGGCACCGGATGCCGCGCGCTGCCTCTCCGATATGGTGCTTAACGTCGAGCACAATCGCGAGTTTATTCTTATTCATACCGCTGCAGGATACGGGCGAGCGGTAGCCCGTATTCTGGACTATCACGCTCTGCCGGAGATCCTTGGCGTGGTGGCAGGCAGCAGCATTGTCTGGGTCGCCCCGCGTGACGTGCAGCGTACCGCCCAGGTGCGCAATCGCGTTAACCATCTCTTAAAAATGCATATATATGCAAAATAACCGTTTGCTTCTGATAAATAGCGCATCGATCTCTTGATTCGCCTTATGAGCTGAGTATAATCGCGGACAATTTGCCGGGAGGAAGCATGGTCAAGTCCGTTCGACACACTGTCTCACCGCGCCTGAAAGAGGGCGCTGGCCTGCCGTTTTTCTTCCCAATGCTCACCTATTTCTATAGCCCCTCTTTTGAGGGGCTTTTTTTTGCGCAGACGTCAGGAGATAACCATGGCTAATCCGCTCTATCAGAAACATATCATTTCCATAAACGATCTCAGCCGCGAAGAACTGGAACTGGTGCTGGAGACCGCAGCGAGCCTGAAGGCAAACCCGCAGCCGGAGCTGCTGAAGCATAAGGTGATCGCCAGCTGCTTCTTTGAAGCCTCTACCCGCACCCGCCTGTCATTTGAAACCGCAATGCACCGCCTGGGCGCAAGCGTGGTCGGCTTCTCCGACAGCAGCAACACCTCGCTGGGTAAAAAAGGCGAGACCCTGGCGGACACCATCTCCGTTATCAGCACCTACGTTGACGCCATCGTGATGCGTCACCCGCAGGAGGGCGCAGCGCGGCTGGCCACCGAGTTCTCCGGCGGCATTCCGGTATTGAACGCGGGCGACGGTGCAAATCAGCATCCGACCCAGACCCTGCTCGATCTCTTCACCATTCAGGAGACCCAGGGCCGACTGGAGAACCTCAACATCGCGATGGTGGGCGACCTTAAGTATGGCCGTACCGTCCACTCGCTGGCCCAGGCGCTGGCGAAGTTTAACGGCAACCGCTTCCTGTTTATCGCCCCCGATGCGCTGGCGATGCCGCAGTATATCCTCGATATGCTGGATGAGCGCGGGATTGCCTGGAGCCAGCATGCCACCATTGAAGAGGTGATCCCGGAGGTGGATATCCTCTACATGACCCGCGTGCAGAAAGAGCGTCTGGATCCGTCCGAGTACGCCAACGTGAAGGCGCAGTTTGTCCTGCGTGCCAGCGACCTGCACAGCGCCCGGGGCAACATGAAGGTGCTGCACCCGCTGCCGCGCGTCGATGAGATTGCCACCGACGTGGATAAGACGCCGCACGCCTGGTATTTCCAGCAGGCGGGCAACGGTATCTATGCTCGCCAGGCGCTGCTGGCGCTGGTGCTTAACCGCGATTTGGCCTAACAGAGGGGGGAAACGAGATGACACACGACAATAAACTGCAGGTCGAAGCGATTAAGCGCGGCACGGTGATCGATCATATTCCGGCGCAGGTGGGCTTTAAGCTGCTGACTCTGTTTAAGCTGACCGAAACCGACCAGCGGATCACCATCGGTCTGAATCTGCCCTCGGGAGAGATGGGCCGCAAGGATCTGATCAAGATCGAAAATACCTTCCTCACCGACGAGCAGGTTAACCAGCTGGCGCTGTATGCCCCGCAGGCGACGGTAAACCGCATCGACGACTACGAGGTGGTAGGCAAGTCGCGACCTAACCTGCCGTCGCGCATTGAGGCGGTGCTGATCTGCCCCAACAGCAACTGCATCAGCCATGCCGAGCCGGTGTTCTCCAGCTTTGCGGTGAAGCAACGCGCCAACGACATTGCTCTGAAGTGCAAATATTGCGAGAAAGAGTTTTCTCACGCGGTGGTGCTGTCACACACCCGTTAATTCAGATTGGTCATCGTCTCCGCGCTGCCTATAATGGCGCGGAACCTCAATACCATTCGCTTTCAGGAGAAATCATGACAAAAATCATCGCGACGGAAAATGCACCAGCAGCCATTGGTCCTTACGTTCAGGCGGTCGATCTCGGCAATATGATCCTAACGTCCGGCCAGATCCCGGTCGATCCAAAAACCGGCAGCGTGCCGGAGGATATCGCGGCCCAGGCGCGCCAGTCGCTGGATAACGTTAAGGCTATCGTAGAAGCCGCTGGCCTGAAGGTAGGCGATATTGTTAAAACCACGGTGTTCGTGAAAGATCTGAACGATTTCGCCACCGTTAACGCCACCTACGAAGCGTTCTTTAACGAGCACCAGGCCGCCTTCCCGGCGCGCTCCTGCGTAGAAGTCGCCCGCCTGCCAAAAGACGTGAAGATCGAGATCGAAGCGATCGCCGTGCGTCGTTAACAGCGGCGTAGTACCGCCCGGCGGCGCTCCGCTTGCCGGGCCTACGGAGTCAGTTTCCTTCCTGAATATTTACATTTCCCCCAGCGCACGCCCTCTGTACGCTCCCCGTTTTACCTTGTCCTGCGTCAATAAAATCGCAAACTTGTTTGATGCAAATCACTATATGTAGCACTTAAAATGCCGTCCCGGCGCTACATATTGTATTAATCGCCTAATATTTCCCCAGCGCCGCGAAAAACATTTTAACTATGGAGAGATCATGACCCCGCATGTGATGAAGCGAGATGGCTGTAAGGTACAGTTCAAATCAGAGCGTATTCAGGAAGCAATTCTGCGTGCCGCCGCTGCGGCGGGCGTTGATGATGCGGACTATTGCGCTACCGTCGCAGAGGTGGTCAGACAGCAGATGCAGGCGCGATCGCAGGTAGACATCAGCGAGATCCAGACCGCAGTAGAAAACCAGCTGATGGCTGGCCCCTACAAGCAGCTGGCGCGGGCCTATATTGAGTATCGCCACGACCGCGATATCGCCCGCGAGAAGCGTGGCCGCCTGAATCAGGAGATCCGTGGCCTGGTAGAGCAGACCAACTCCGCCCTGCTCAATGAGAATGCCAACAAAGACAGCAAGGTGATCCCGACCCAGCGCGACCTGCTGGCGGGCATCGTTGCCAAGCACTACGCTCGTCAGCACCTGCTGCCGCGCGACGTGGTGCTGGCCCACGAGCGCGGGGATATCCACTACCACGATCTCGACTACTCGCCCTTCTTCCCGATGTTTAACTGCATGCTTATTGACCTGAAGGGGATGCTGACCCAGGGCTTCAAGATGGGCAACGCCGAGATCGAACCGCCGAAGTCTATCTCTACCGCCACGGCGGTTACCGCACAGATCATCGCCCAGGTGGCGAGCCACATCTACGGCGGCACCACCATCAACCGTATCGATGAGGTACTGGCTCCGTTCGTGACGGCCAGCTTCGACAAGCACCGCAAAACGGCGGCGGAGTGGCAGATCCCGAATGCCGACGGCTACGCCCGCTCGCGCACCGAGAAAGAGTGCTACGACGCCTTCCAGTCGCTGGAGTACGAGGTCAATACCCTGCACACCGCCAACGGCCAGACGCCGTTCGTCACCTTTGGCTTCGGGCTGGGCACCAGCTGGGAGTCACGCCTGATCCAGCAGTCGATTCTGCGCAACCGCATTGCTGGCCTCGGTAAAAACCGCAAAACGGCGGTATTCCCGAAGCTGGTGTTCGCCATCCGCGACGGGCTGAACCATAAGCCTGGGGATGCCAACTACGATATCAAGCAGCTGGCGCTGGAGTGTGCAAGCAAGCGCATGTACCCGGATATCCTCAACTACGATCAGGTGGTGAAGGTGACCGGCTCCTTTAAAACCCCGATGGGCTGCCGCAGCTTCCTCGGCGTGTATGAAGATGAGAACGGGGAACAGATCCACGACGGGCGTAATAACCTTGGCGTCATCAGCCTGAACCTGCCGCGCATTGCGCTGGAGGCAAAAGGCAACGAGGCGGCGTTCTGGACGCTGCTCGACGAGCGCCTGGCGCTGGCCCGCAAGGCCCTGATGACCCGCATCGCCCGCCTCGAAGGGGTGAAAGCCCGCGTGGCCCCTATTCTCTACATGGAGGGGGCCTGCGGCGTGCGGCTGAAGGCCGACGATGAGATCTCCTCCATCTTTAAAAACGGTCGCGCCTCGATCTCGCTGGGTTATATCGGCATTCACGAAACCATTAACGCCCTGTTTGGCGAGACGCACATGTACGACAGCGAGGCCCTGCGTGCCAAAGGCATCGCCATCGTCGAGCGGATGCGCCAGGCGGTAGACCAGTGGAAAGAGGAGACCGGGTACGGCTTCAGCCTCTACAGCACGCCGAGTGAAAACCTCTGCGACCGCTTCTGCCGTCTTGATACCGCCGAGTTCGGCGTAGTGCCGGGCGTCACCGACAAGGGCTACTACACCAACAGCTTCCATCTCGACGTTGAGAAGAAGGTTAACCCTTACGACAAGATAGATTTCGAAGCGCCCTACCCACCGTTAGCCAACGGCGGCTTCATCTGTTACGGCGAGTATCCCAACATCCAGCACAACCTGAAGGCGCTGGAGGATGTCTGGGATTACAGCTATCAGCACGTGCCCTACTACGGCACCAATACGCCCATCGATGAGTGCTACGAGTGCGGCTTTACCGGCGAGTTCGAGTGCACCAGTAAAGGCTTTACCTGCCCGAAATGCGGCAACCATGACGCCGCCCGCGTCTCGGTAACCCGCCGCGTCTGCGGCTATTTAGGCAGCCCGGACGCGCGCCCGTTCAACGCCGGCAAACAGGAAGAGGTGAAGCGCCGCGTCAAGCATTTGGGTAACGGGCAGATTGGGTAATGCATTACCACCAATATTACCCGGTCGACATCGTCAACGGCCCCGGCACGCGCTGCACGCTATTCGTTTCGGGGTGCGTACACGAATGTCCCGGCTGCTATAACAAAAGCACCTGGCGGCTCAACTCGGGCAAGCCCTTTACCGCCGAGATGGCAGATCGCATCGTTAACGATCTCAACGATACGCGGATCAAACGCCAGGGCATTTCGCTCTCCGGCGGCGATCCGCTCCATCCGCAAAACGTGCCGGATATCCTCCGGCTGGTGCAGCGCATCCGTGCCGAATGCCCCGGAAAGGATATCTGGGTCTGGACCGGCTATAAACTGGATGAGCTAAGCCGCGACCAGCTGGCCGTCGTCGATCTGATTAACGTGCTTATCGACGGTAAGTTTGTCCAGGATCTGAAGGATCCGATGCTGATCTGGCGCGGCAGCAGCAATCAGGTTGTCCACTACCTGCGCTAGTCTGGCGCAGGCTTTTATTAAATCATTTCTCTTCATTGCCGATAACTTTTCTGTCTCGTTTACCCAACGCAGATGTATTCACCTCCCTTGAGGGCACTGTTCCCCTGCCTTCTGCACAGCATATTTTTTTCGGAGATGATGATGAATGGCATAGATAAAATAAGCGCCGTCAGTGCGCAGGGTGATTCGCATTTATCTAACGGCGATAACCCATCTACTCTGCTAAATAACAGCAAATTAGCAGAGATTAATAGCGATAATAATACGACGAATTCTGACGACAGCAGCACGAAGATTACGCTCACGTCTAAAACGCAGGATGAGATCGATAAACAGCAGCAGATAAAAAAAGAGGAGATAAAGAAGACCGACTATACGATGGAATTAACCGGTATTCCGCTGTATGGCGGGCGTCTCGTTTCAATTACTAAATACCCAAACGGCAGCGAAGAAATAATTGATACCCTGTCCGGTCAGCGAATAACGCGGCAGGATCTGCAGCAGGTTATTTCCCCGGCGGAGGTAAAGGTGGTCGAAGCCAGGCATAACCCTGATGGCGGGGTGGAATAGAGAGATCCGGCGGGAGGTGACTCCCGCCGTTATATTAGCGGAACTTCTTATGATAAGTATTGCGGGTGGTTTTAAACTCTTCCGCTGCCGCCTGCGCCTCTTTCACCTTACCCGCGTTGGCAAGTTCTAGCGCACCGTCAATCTGACCAACCAGAATATCAAACCCGTGGCGGAAGTCCTTCATCTCCGGGCTGTCTGGCGCTTTGTTTTCCATCTTCGGCGGGGTCGCTTTCTGGGCGTCCAGCGCGGCGGTACGCATTTTGGTTAATGCATCCTTCATCTCCGCCGCATCACTGGTTTTCTGTACCACTTTCAAATTATCGTTGAGGGTCTCCATATCCTCTTCCAGATCTGCCGCAAACGCGGCAGAAGAGGCCAGAACGAAAGAGGAGACTGCTAACATCGCTAACAACATTTTCCGCATTGCTCATGTCCTTTTATTATTGTTAAAAATGGCTTACTGCCCGGCGATCTTCATCTCCGGCAGCAGCACTGAACCACACTGTATATTACTGCGTGTTTCAATATCGTCACCGATGGTCACCATATTGCGCCACATCTCTTTGAGGTTGCCAGCGATGGTAATTTCGCTCACCGGGTACTGAATTTCACCGTTCTCTACCCAGAAGCCTGCCGCGCCGCGGGAGTAGTCGCCGGTAATACCGCTCACGCCCTGGCCCATCAGCTCGGTCACCACCAGCCCGGTGCCCATCTCTTTCAGCATCTGCTCAAAGCTAAGGCCCTGCCCGTTAATACGCCAGTTATGGATGCCACCCGCGTGACCGGTGCTTTTCAGCCCCAGCTTGCGTGCGGAGTAGCTGGTCAGCAGCCACTGGGTCAGGATGCCATCCTTGATGATGTCCCGGCGTTCGGTACGTACCCCTTCGCTGTCGAACGGCGTTGAGGCCAGCCCTTTCAGCAGGTGCGGGTGCTCCTCAATGGTCAGCCACTCCGGCAGGATCTGCTTGCCGAGGGAGTCCAGCAGGAAGGTAGATTTACGGTAAACCGCGCCGCCAGCAATCGCCCCGACGAGATGGCCAAACAGCCCGGTGGCCACTTCGTTAGCGAAGATCACCGGTGCTTTCATGGTGGAGAGCTTGCGTGGCGCCAGACGTGCCAGGGTGCGTCTCGCGCACTCGTCTCCCACCCACTCTGGCGACTTGAGATCCCCCAGCGCCCGGCCCATGGTGTAGGCGTAGTCGCGCTCCATGTCGCCATTCTCTTCAGCAATCACGCAGCTGGAGAGTGAGTGACGGCTGGAGCAGTAGCTTTGCAGCATGCCGTGGCTGTTGCCGAAGACTTTAATCCCGTAGTGGCTGTTGAAGCTGCCGCCTTCGGTGTTGGTGATGCGCTTGTCCGCCTTCAGCGACGCCTGCTCGGCGCGGGCGGCCAGCTCAATGGCCTGATCCGGCGTAACCTCTGCCGGGTGGAAGAGGTCCAGATCCGGGGCCTCAAACGCCAGCAGATCGCGGTCCGCAACGCCGGCAAACGGATCCGGCGAGGTGTAGCGGGCAATATCCAGCGCCGCCTGCACGGTGCGGGCGATAGCGTCCGGACTCAGGTCGGTGGACGAGGCGCTGCCCTTGCGGTTTTGATGATAAACGGTGATGCCCAGTGCGCCATCGCTATTGAATTCAACGTTCTCCACCTCACCGTAGCGGGTGCTGACGCTAATACCGGTAGTCTTTGATACCGCCACTTCTGCGCCGTCTGATTTACCTGCGGCTAAGCCCAGGGCGGTGGAGACGGCTTCTTCCAGTGCTTTGCGTTGCTCTGCAACTTGTGTGATTACTTTCATCGCCAATGCCATAATGTAAGGGGAGTTTTAAAGAAGTCTAACAGAGAACCCATTCTCAGTGTGCTCCCAGGGTGTTAGTATTAGCCTCTTTTTTAAGGAGCCTGAGATGACCAAGCAGCCTGATGACTGGCTCGACGACGTACCCGGTGATGATATCAACGATGAAGATGATGAGATCATCTGGGTCAGTAAAAGTGAAATTAAGCGCGATGCGGAAGAGTTAAAACGCCTCGGCGCAGAGATGGTAGACCTGGGCAAGAACGCCCTCGATAAGATCCCGCTGGATGACGATCTGCGCGCGGCCATTGAGCTGGCGCAGCGTATCAAGAAAGAGGGCCGCCGCCGCCAGATGCAGCTGATTGGCAAACTGCTGCGCCAGCGCGACGTCGATCCGATTCGCCAGGCGCTGGACAAGCTGAAAAACCGCCATAACCAGCAGGTGGCGTTCTTCCACAAGCTGGAGCACATTCGCGATCGCCTGATCGCCGAGGGTGATGACGCGGTGCCGGACGTATTAAACCTGTGGCCGAACGCTGACCGTCAGCAGCTGCGTTCGCTGATCCGTAACGCGCAGAAAGAGCGCGACGGCAACAAGCCGCCGAAGTCCGCGCGCCTGATCTTCCAGTATCTGCGCGAGCTGTCGGAAGCCGAAGAGTAATGTGTAAACGCCGGGTGGCGCTAACGCTTCCCCGGCCTACAACGCTTATTTCTGCGCTAACCTGTCCAGCAACTTCTGGTGGATGCCACCGAAGCCGCCGTTGCTCATCACCAGAATGTGATCTCCCGGCTGGGCGGTTTTCACGATCATATCCGTCAGCGCATCGACATCCACATGCCAGTGGGCAGGCTGCACGCAGGCCTCCGCCACTTCCGATACCTGCCAGGGAATATGCTGCGGCTGCAGCAGGAAGACCTCATCGGCCCGACCCAGCGACGGGGCCAGATCGTCCTTGCAGAGACCCATCTTCATGGTGTTCGAGCGTGGCTCCAGCACCGCAATAATGCGCGCCGTGCCGCCAACCTTGCCACGCAGCGCGGCGAGGGTAGCCAGAATCGCGGTCGGGTGGTGGGCGAAGTCATCGTAGACGCTGACGCCGTTGGCGGTGCCGCGCAGCTCCAGGCGGCGGCGAGCGTTGACGAACGTGCCGAGGGCGTTAGCCGCATCCGCCGGCGTGACGCCGACGTGGCGGGCGGCGGCAATCGCCATCAGGCCGTTGTGCATGTTGTGCTCGCCCACCAGATCCCACTTCACCTGGCCCACACGCTCGCCGTCCAGCAGCACTTCCCACTGCGAGGCGTCGGTAGTGAGCTTTTTCGCCTGCCAGTGGCCCTGCTCGCCCACCAGCTCCTGCTCGCTCCAGCAGCCCATCGCCATCACCTGCTTCAGATTGATGTCGTTCTCTGGCAGGATGATCTTGCCCTGCCCCGGCACGATACGCACCAGGTGGTGGAACTGCTTCTGAATCGCCTTCAGATCGTCAAAGATGTCGGCATGATCGAACTCAAGGTTGTTGAGGATCAGCGTGCGCGGCGCATAGTGTACGAACTTGGAGCGCTTATCAAAGAACGCGCAGTCATACTCGTCGGCCTCAATCACAAAGAACGGGCTGTCGCCCAGGCGCGCGGAGACGTCGAAGTTGCCCGGCACGCCGCCGATCACAAAGCCAGGCTGATAGCCGCAGGCTTCGAGGATCCAGGTCGCCATGCCCGCCGTGGTGGTTTTACCGTGGGTACCGGCTACCGCCAACACCCAGCGATCGCGCAGCACAAAGTCGTGCAGCCACTGCGGGCCGGACATATAGGGAATGCTCTTCTCCAGGACTGCCTCAACGCACGGATTGCCCCGCGTCATGGCATTACCAATAATCACCAGATCCGGAGCCGGATCGAGCTGGCTGGCGTCGTAACCCTGAATTAAAGCGATGCCCTGCTTCTCCAGCAGGGTGCTCATCGGCGGATACACATTGGCGTCCGATCCCGTTACTTCATGACCTAAAGCACGTGCCAACAGCGCCAGCCCGCCCATGAAGGTTCCACAAATTCCTAAAATATGAATGCGCATACGTCGGTCCTTATTTTAACTGGCGTCCATTTTACTCACATGTCCGGCCCAGAGAAACGCATTTAAGCGGAATCTCACTCTGGCTGGCGCGATTCACCTGTGCGCATTAATTCGGATCTTTGTTAGTATGGTTACAGTCGCTTTACTCCACATTAATTGCAGGGAAAGTGTTATGAAAACGTTAGGTGAATTTATCGTTGAGAAGCAGCATGATTTCTCCCATGCCACCGGGGAACTGACCTCGCTGCTGTCGGCGATAAAGCTGGGCGCCAAAATCATCCACCGCGATATTAATAAAGCGGGGCTGGTCGATATTCTGGGGGCCAGTGGGGCCGAAAACGTGCAGGGCGAGGTGCAGCAAAAACTTGATCTGTTCGCGAATGAGAAACTGAAGGCGGCGCTGCGCGCGCGGAATATCGTAGCCGGTATTGCCTCAGAAGAAGAAGATGAGATCGTTGTTTTTGATGGCTATGAGCATGCGAAGTACGTGGTGCTGATGGATCCGCTGGATGGCTCCTCCAACATTGACGTTAACGTCTCTGTGGGCACCATCTTCTCTATCTACCACCGCATCACGCCGGTAGGCACTCCGGTCACCGTGGAAGACTTCCTGCAGCCGGGCAACAAGCAGGTGGCTGCGGGCTACGTGCTCTACGGCTCCTCAACCATCATGGTTTACACCACCGGCTGCGGCGTACACGCTTTCACCTACGATCCCTCCCTTGGCGTCTTTGCCCTCTGCCAGGAGCGTATGCAGTTCCCTGAGCTGGGTACGACCTACTCCATTAACGAAGGCAACTACATTAAGTTCCCGCAGGGCGTGAAGAAGTACCTCAAGTTCTGTCAGGAAGAGGATAAGCTTACCCACCGTCCCTACACTTCCCGCTATATCGGCTCGCTGGTAGCGGACTTCCACCGTAACCTGGTGAAAGGCGGGATCTACCTCTATCCAAGCACCGCAACCCACCCGGAAGGCAAGCTGCGCCTGCTGTACGAGTGCAACCCGATGGCCTTCCTGGCCGAACAGGCGGGCGGCAAGGCGAGCGACGGTAAAGAGCGTATTCTGGATATTATTCCGGAGTCGCTGCACCAGCGCCGTCCGTTCTTCGTGGGGACCAACGCGATGGTCGAGGACGTTGAGCGCTTTATGCGCGAGTACCCGGACGCCTGACGCGCAGTAACGTTACCCTCTCCGGCCGGAGAGGGTAACGTGTTTTAGCCTGCGGCCTGCAGGCGGAACGAGGCCATCGCGGCCACCAGCTCGCGGGACTGCTGCTCCAGGGAGTGGGTCGCAGCAGAAGACTGCTGCACCAGAGCGGCATTCTGCTGGGCGGTTTCATCCATCTGGTTCACCGCAATATTCACCTGCTCAATACCCCGACTCTGCTCGTGGGACGCGTTAGCGATCTCCCGCATCAGCTTCGTCATGCGCGTTACTTCGCTGGCGATCTCATCCATTGTCTCACCGGCCTGCATTGCCAGATTGCTCCCCTCCCCAACGTGAGTCTGCGAGTCGGTGATCAGGGTGCGGATCTCTTTCGCCGCGTCCGCGCTGCGGCTCGCGAGGTTACGTACTTCGCCCGCCACGACCGCAAAGCCGCGGCCCTGCTCCCCTGCCCGCGCCGCTTCTACCGAGGCGTTAAGCGCCAGAATGTTGGTCTGGAAGGCAATACCGTCGATAACGCTAAGAATATCGGCGATACGTGCCGAACTGCCGGAGATATCCTGCATCTTCTCGATCACATAACAGACCATTTCGCTGCCGCGATCGGCGGTGTCAGAGACCGTCTTCGCCAGCTGGTGCGCCTGCTCGGCGTTGGCGGCGTTCTGCTTCACCGTGGCGGTGATCTGCTCCATGCTGGCGGCAGTCTGCTCAAGGGAGGAGGCGGTAGACTCGGTGCGCTGGGCCAGATCGACGTTGCCTGCGGTTAACTCCCGGCTGCCGGTATCGATCTGAGCGCTGGCGTCGCGAACGCGGGTCACCGACCCCACCAGCGAGTGACGCATGTTCTCAATGGCGGCGTTGAGGCGGGAGAACTCCTTGCTGGTTATCTCCGTCTGCATCGGCGTCAGGTTACCCGCCGCCACCTGCTCCAGCTGCTGAATAGAGACGTTAAGCGGCTTAAGCAGCATATGGCGCAGCGCCAGCCATGCCAGGGCAATGATGCCGGCGGTCACCAGCGCGGCGATGACGATCAGCGCCATCACCCGTTTTTTACTCGCCTGTACTGCGTCCACTTCGGCCTTGCCGCGTGCTTCGCCCCAGTTCAGAAACGCCTGCATATCGTTATCAAACTGACGCGACACCGGCACCAGCTGATTCTCCAGCAGGGAGTAGTAGTCGTCCGCGCTCTGCTGATTGAGGGCCTTCAGCATGGGAACGATACCCTGGGTATTGTAGGCCTGATAGCTTTTGGCGACCGCCGCCAGCAGGGCCTTGCCGCTCTCGTCCTCGACGCCCGCGTCGATGGTCTCCTGCAACCCTTTTTGGGCCTGCGCGATCTCGCTATTGATGTTTTTTACCGACTTGCCGGCGTCGTCCAGCAGCCCGACCTCCATCATGCGCACCGCCTGTCCGGCTTCGTTGCGCGCACGCAGGATCAGGGTATAGCCCTCGTTGAGGTTTGCCATCTGCTCACCCTGAAGGTGATTAATACGCTGTAGCGAGGAGGAGCTCTGGGTAAGGGCATAAATACCGATGCCGCTGACCAGAAGGAGGAGTAACGTCATTACGGCCAGCAGAGAGAGCAGGCCAGTGCGAATCGAAAGCGTTCTAAGCATGATGGTGATCCCGGTAGCAGAGAGACTTCGTAGCGTGAATAGTGCTGATTCGAACAGTTATCGACCGCTACCGGGAAAGCTTTAGCTATTTTTTAACCATATCAAAAAGTTATGACTTCGTTGCCGGAATGCTCACCCGTGTGACCGGGGAGTTCTGCCGGTTCTCCCACAGTACCGTCAGGCCGCGTTGCAGGGCGATAAAGATAAACAGCAGAATGCCGATGGCGATCTTTGTCCACCACGAGCTGAGCGTGCCGTCGAAGTTAATATAGGTCTGGATCAGCCCCTGGATCGCCACGCCAAACAGCGTGCCTAATACCGTTCCCACGCCGCCGCTGAGCAGCGTGCCACCAATCACCACCGAGGCGATGGCGTCCAGCTCTACTCCAACGCCCGCCAGGGCATAACCCGCCTGGGTGTAGACAGAGAAGACGATGCCCGCCAGCGTCGCCAGCCCGGTTGAGAGCATATAGATGCGGATCGTGGTACTGCGGGTAGAGATGCCCATCAGGTTGGCCGAGGTGGCGCTGCCGCCAATGGCATAGACCTGATTGCCAAAGCGCGTGCGGTGGGCGAGGAAGATGCCTATCACCACCACGCCCAGCATCAGCAGCCCCATCGCGCTCAGGCGACCGCCGCCGGGAATTTTCCACGCCAGGCTAGAGAGGGTGTCGTAGATCGGATGGTTAATGGGAATCGACTCTTCAGAGACCAGGTAGCTGACGCCGCGCAGGAAGAACATCCCGGCGAGAGTAATGATAAACGCCGGGATCTTCAGGGCATCGATCAGCAGGCCCATAAATGCCCCGAAGGCGCAGCCCATCGCCAGCACCAGCGGGAAGGCCAGCAGGGGTGAGATGCCCCAGAAGCCAATCGCCTTCGCCAGAAAGACGCCGGTAAAGGCGATCACCGACCCCACCGACAGGTCGATGCCGCCGGAGAGGATCACAAAGGTCATGCCAACGGCGATAATCCCAAGGAAGGCGTTATCGGTCAAAATGTTGCAGATAACCCGCGTCGAGGCGAAGCCCGGAAACTGGGTCAGGCAGTAGAGATAGCCGAGCACGAACACGCCGAGCGTGATCATCAGCGGCAGGTTACGTTTTATCATGACCACGGCTCCTCTTAATCAGATCGATAAAGCGCGGCGACTGCACAATCAGCACGCACATTACGACGACGGCCTTCACGACCTGGTTCAGCTCCGGCGGGAAACCCGAGAGTAAAATGCCGGTGTTCATTCCCTGGATAATCAGCGCCCCGACAATCGACAGCAGCAGGTTGAAGCGCCCGCCCATTAGCGAGCCGCCGCCAATCACCACCGCGAGAATGGCGTCCAGCTCCAGCCACAGCCCGGCGTTGTTGGCATCCGCCCCGCGAATGTCCGCCGTGACGATGATGCCAGCAATGGCGGCGCAGACGCCGCTCAGGACGTAGGTCAGCATCACGACTACCCGGGTATTCACCCCGGCATTTTTGGCGGCGCGGATGTTGATCCCCACCGCTTCAATAAACATGCCCAGCGCCGTCTTGCGGGTGAAGAGCCAAAACACCACCAGCGTTATCAGAGCGATAATCACCGGCGTCGGGAAGAGCAGCAGCGAGCCGCTGCCGAGCCACGAGAGACTGGGGGCGTTGAAGGTGACGATCTGCCCGGAGGTGATCAGCTGCGCCACGCCGCGCCCGGCGACCATCAGTATCAGCGTGGCAACGAAAGGCTGGATCTTGAGGATGGCCACCAGCACGCCGTTCCACAGCCCGGCCAGCACACCGCTGCCGATGGCCGCCAGCAGCACAATTGGCAGGCTGTGCCCGGCGACGGTCATCGAAGCCGCCGTCGCCCCCGCAATCGCCATGATGGCCCCCACGGAGAGATCGATCCCCCCGGTGGCGATCACCAGCGTCATGCCGATGGCCAGCAGCGCTACCGGTGCAGCACGGTTAAGAATATCGATGGGACTGCCGAATAGCCGCCCATCCTGCAGAACGATCTGGAAAAAATGCGGCGCAACCAGGCTGTCAACCAGCAGCACCAGGATCAGCGCCACCAGCTGCGGCATACCCGTCGGCCAGCTTATGCGCCGCTTCGGCTGGCCGGTTTGCGGAAGGGAACGGGGCATCACACTCTACTCCTTATGCCGCGATGGCATTCATGATCGCCGGAACCGAAAGTTCTGCGAGCGGGATCTCTGCCACCTGTTTGCGGTCGCGCATGATGATCACCCGATCGGCATAGCCGACCAGCTCCTCCAGCTCAGAGGAGATCACCAGTAGCGCTAAGCCGTCGGCGCACAAGGTTTCAATAAGCCGGATGATTTCGGCATGAGCCCCTACGTCGATGCCGCGCGTCGGCTCGTCGAGGATCAGGAACTGGGGTTTGGTCAGCAGCCAGCGGGAGAGCAGCACCTTCTGCTGGTTGCCGCCGGAGAGAAACTCAATCGGCTGCTCGGCGCTGGGGGTGCGAATACCGAGCTGGCGAATAAAGCGCTCGGCGATCTCATTCTGCTCCCGACGGGGAATGGGCCGCAGCCAGCCGCGCTGGGCCTGCAGGGCGAGAATAATATTCTCCCGCACCGAGGCCGCGGCAATAATGCCGTCGGTTTTGCGATCCTCCGGACAGAAGCCGATCCCCAGGCACGACGCCTGATGCGGCGAGCGCAGGGTCTGCGGCTTGCCTTTGATGAGCGCCCTGCCGCTGTCGGCGGGCTTGATGCCGAAAATCACCTCGGCGGTTTCGGTCCGTCCGGAGCCTAACAGCCCGGCGAGACCGACGATTTCGCCGGGGCGCACTGCAAAGTTAAAGGGTGCGATGGTGCCTTTCTTGCCAAAATCGGTGAAGGCGGCCACCGGCTTGTCGCTGAGCAGCGTCCGGCCCGCCCGTTGCAGGGCGTTGCTCTCCAGCTCGCGCCCCAGCATCATTTTCACTAGCTCGATCTGCGGCAGCTCGCGGGTTTCGCGGCAGCCAACAAAGCCGCCGTTGCGCAGAACGGTAATGCGGTCGCTGACCTCATACACCTGATCAAGGAAATGGGTGACGAAGATCAGGCTCACGCCCTGGGCGCGCAGCTGGCGCATCAGGGTGAAGAGCATCTCCACCTCCTGGGTATCGAGGCTGGCGGTAGGCTCGTCGAGGATCAACACCTTTGCCGAGAGGTCGATAGCGCGACAGATAGCAACAATCTGCTGCATCGCTACCGAAAAACGATTCAGCGGCTCGCGCACGTCAAGCGAGAAGCCGTAGGAGGCCATCAGCGCCGTGGCACGGCGCTCCATCTCTTTACGCTGCAGGAAACCAAAGCGCCGCGGCTCGCGGCCGATAAACAGGTTATCTGCCACCGACATGTTCGGCAGCAGGTTAACCTCCTGATAGACCGTTCCGATGCCCAACTGCTGGGCATGGGCGGTGTTTTTAGGCGAGATCGCCTGGCCTTCGAGGCGAATAACGCCGCGATCGGCATGGTAGACGCCGGTCAACGCCTTGATGAGCGTTGATTTACCGGCCCCGTTCTCACCGAGGAGCGCCATAATTTCGCCCCGGCGCAGGCTAAAGTTGACGTTATCAAGCGCCTTTACGCCGGGGAAAAATTTACTTAACCCCTCGGTACTCAGAATTTCCTGGTGTTGGTCGGTGGTCATGATGGCCTCCCCGAAACGAACCTGATACTTGATGCCGCAGCACCCTGTAGGCCGGATAAGACGCCTGCGTCGCCATCCGGCGCGGCATTGCCTGATGGCGCTACGCTTATCAGGCCTACAAAACCATGTTTACCATGGCCCATGAAGTTCAGGCTCAGTAACCCATATTTTTCTTCTTCTCGAGCTCTTCTTTCGCCGTATCCGGCAGGTAGAGCGTCGATTTGGTCATGGTCATTTTCTCAGGCTGGGTACCGTCTTTTTTGAATTTCTCCAGCGCGTCGAAGGCCGGGCCAGCCATGTTCGGCGTCAGCTCAACGCTGGCGTTGGCTTCGCCTTCAATCATCGCTTTAAAGATATCCGGCACGCCATCGATAGAGCCGGTCAGGATATCTTTGCCTGGCTTCAGGCCCGCCTCTTTGATGGCCTGAATAGCACCGATCGCCATATCGTCGTTATGGGCGTAAACCATGCAGATGTTCTTGCCGTTATTCTCGGCTTTGATAAAGCTCTCCATGACCTCTTTCCCTTTGCTGCGGGTAAAGTCGCCGGACTGGGAGCGGATGATTTTGATGTTTGGCGCTTTGGCGATGGCGTCAGCGAACCCTTTTTTACGGTCAATCGCTACGCTCGCCCCTACTGTGCCCTGCAGTTCGACAACGTTACATTTCTTATCGCCGACGGTTTTGATCAGCCACTCGCCGATCAGCTGGCCTTCCAGCACGTTATTGGCGGTAACGGTAGTCATGTAGAGCGACTTATCTTTCACATCAATGGAGCGGTCGAGGAGGATCACCGGGATCTCGGCATCTTTAGCCTCTTTCAGCACCGGCTCCCAGCCGGTCGCCACTACCGGGGCAATAAAGATGGCGTCCACGCCCTGGGCGATGAACGAACGTACCGCCTTGATCTGGTTCTCCTGTTTTTGCTGACCGTCGGCGACTTTCAGCGTAATACCGCGTTTTTCCGCTTCGCTTTTCGCGACGTTGGTTTCAGCGGCTCGCCAGCCGGATTCGGAGCCGACCTGTGAAAAACCGACGGTTAACGGGGCTGCCATCGCCATAGACGACATGGCTGCTGAGACTGCTGTGACCAGAAGTAAGCGCTTCCACATAATAACGTCCTCGTAGGGGTGATTATTGTTTGGCTAAAAGATGTTCGCGAAGAGACTATAGCGAATGGAAGATGTAACGAATTGCGTTACATCACACTTCAAAAAAGTAAATAAAACGTTAATCACAAGTTTGTAATCGCTTTCATTTTGCTATGAAAAATGCGGCTGAGGTTATGTACTTTTCGGTTATGTGAATGGTCTGAGAAACGCGCGATTGGCAGGGGGAAAGCGAAAACAGGCGAAGACTTTCGGCGTGAGTTGGCTATAATACCCGGCACTTGTTTGCCACACATTTTAAAGGAAACAAACATGAGCTTACTGAACGTACCGGCGGGTAAAGATCTGCCAGAAGACATCTACGTAGTTATCGAGATCCCGGCAAACGCCGATCCGATCAAATACGAAATCGACAAAGACACTGGCGCGCTGTTCGTTGACCGCTTTATGTCTACCGCGATGTTCTATCCGTGTAACTACGGCTACATCAACCACACCCTCTCTCTGGACGGTGACCCGGTTGACGTTCTGGTCCCAACCCCGTACCCGCTGCAGCCGGGTTCAGTGGTGCGTTGCCGCCCGGTTGGCGTGCTGAAGATGACCGACGAAGCGGGCGAAGATGCCAAGCTGGTTGCGGTTCCGCACACCAAGCTGAGCAAAGAGTACGATCACATCAAAGACGTGAACGACCTGCCGGAACTGCTGAAAGCGCAGATCACCCACTTCTTCGAGCACTACAAAGATCTCGAAAAAGGCAAATGGGTTAAGGTTGACGGCTGGGATAACGCCGAAGCGGCGAAAGCTGAAATCGTGGCCTCTTTCGAACGCGCTGCGAAGAAGTAATAGTTATTATTGTCATCAAGCCCCACGCGTTGGGGCTTTTTTGTGCCCTGTATAATAAGACATATTAGTAAACTGACCCGACGGATTTTATTATCGCTTCAGGACTGGTTATTTTCGTCAATATGAGCGTTTTACATGCTACGTTTCTTTCTTCAAAGCATAAAAATGGGATACATAAAGGCGTTTGACTGTTACGGCAAAGACAGCAAGTGGCAGTATCTCTGCATCATGGCATTTCAGCTTGCCTGGTTTTTGCTCTACCTATGGCTCCCCTACCAAAGCGATTATGCCATTCTGATTTTTTTACTCTTTTTCCTGCCCGTTATCTCAAGCAACACGCGCTGCATCAACTATCACGGTTACTCGCGAGCGCTGTGTCTGCTATGGCTGATTGCGCCGTATATCATGTTGTTTGTCCCGCTGTTTTTAAAAAAGCGACGCGCCGATAGAGAAAACTAAAACGCGGGTCGTTAGAAAAAACAGCGCCACCCGAAGGTGGCGCTGCTGTTAGTCCCGATCCCTGTCTAACCAGTTCCCGGTCTCTATCCGCGTGTGTTCATCCACCGACAGCTGGTACACGTACATCCATGCACTGCCGTACGGTGTCTGAATCAATTGACGCTTGTACTCCCCGCCCGCGGTGCGGAGCTGATCCAGCTCGGCCAGGGTTTCGGCGTCAATACGGTAAACTTCACCCAGCACATGGCCCGGACCGGGCACCGCACCTGGGTAGTGCCCCAGACTGTAAAGTTGATAATTCTCAACGCTGTGATCGCCCAGCCATTGAGCATTAGTCATCCAGTGACTGTTACCTTGCTTGCGTCGTAAACTGCCGTAAACAAATATTCGCATTGCTAAAACTCAAACTGATAGAGCAGATCTAGTGCCTGGTCTACGCCAGACACCGCTTCCAGATATAGCTTAGGCATCAGGCGATAGCGTAACGTGAGCGTCGCCAGAGAGTCAAAAATACCCACGCCATACTTCACCTGCAATCCCGGCAGAACATAGCCGCTGACCACCACCTGGGAGGAGTCGCCTACGCCCTGCGTGTCCAATGCCAGATTGCTGACGCCAAAGGTCTCGCCGATTCGACCCACAACCTGTCCGCTCTGGGCAACGCCCAGGCCCACCAGCGCCGACGTCATCGCTGCGCTGTCGCTCTGTGTGCTCTCCAGCCCCTGGCCGCGAAGCAGATAGGAGAGTGCTTCCTGCTGCGACATCGCCGGGTCAGAGAAGATCTCAGCCTTAGGTTCGTCGGCAGTTCCGGTCACACGTACGCCGGCAATAACGTCGTTTTCAGTGGATTCCGGGTTACGGATCGCTTCGATGTTAAGCAAAGGTTGATCCGGCGGACCCGAGAACAATAACTCACCTTTGCGCACAATCAAATCCTGACCGTACGCATGGAAGCGACCCTGAGGAATATTAATCTGTCCATTTAAGCCAAGTCCTTGTTTATCCTGAGCAACTTTAAGATCGCCCGTTAAGCGTGCTTTTAAGCCAAACGCGTCCAGACGCACGTTATTGCCCACGTGAACGGTTAAATTACTGTTGATCGGGATGCCTGCGGTCTGCGGCTCCTCCGGCTGCAGCTGGCTGTTAAGCATCACTTCGTCGCTGGAAACCCCTACCGCGCTCTCCGGTACGTCGTGGACCACAATGCGTGCCCATGGCACATCAATGCTGCCGTCGAGGGTGAAGAGCTGCGGCGTAGCTTCGAATACCACGTCCGGGGACGCGTCAAGGCGAACCATCGGCGGGACGGTAATCCGTACCCGGCTGCCCTTCGCCGCGATCCGTGCACGCCAGTTGTCGATCTGGCTCCAGTCGGCATTACCGCTTAGGTTAATCTCGCCCTGTCGAGTGCGGACCACCCCTTGCAGAGTCGAACTTTGGCCATTGAAGTTCATCGCTACCTGGCTGGGCTGCATCTCAAACGGCATAAAGTTAGCGTCAATATCCACGCCGTTCAGCCCCATCTGGCCAAACAGCTGCGGGCTCTGCACGTTGCCCGCCAGCCGCAGGTTAGCGTTGAGCGTACCCGCCGCCTTCTCACCACGGGAGAAGATGGCGTTGATCATCGCGATGGAGAAGTTGCGGATATTCACCGTGCCGCCGAGGTTGCGCTGCCCCTGAGGATCGGTGACCTGCACCTGGCCGTCAAACTGGCCGTTATTGGTCAGGCGCATCATCCACCCGAGATCGGCGCGGTTGTCGCGCAGCTTCGCGTTGAGGTTAAGCGTATCGAATGCGACTCGCAGCGGCGCATCGTTAACGGTCTGCGTCACCCGCACGTTGCGCCCGGCCAGGGTCACTTCACCCTGCGGCAGTCCCGGTTTGGTGGTATCCCAGCTGACGTCCGCCCGGCCGCTGAACGATCCGCTGGCCTGGGTGGTATCTGGCATAAAGGGTTTCAGCATCGCCAGGTCGAAGCGGTTCAGGTTAACCACCGCCCGTCCCTCTGCGCCTGCGTCCACGGTCTGCGGCACGCACAGCTCCGCGTTAGGGTTGGTCCAGCAGTGTGGCCCAATGCTTACCTTCTGCTCCTCGCCACGGTAGTCGAGGGCAATGGCGCGATTCAGCGACCACGGCCCGACCGGCGTAGCAAAACGCGTATCGCTCAGGGTCCCTTTCCAGCGCTGGTGAGCACGGTCAAAGCTGCCCGCCAGGCGTAGCTGGCCGGACACCGGCTCGCCCTGCGCCCGCAGGTTCAGCTCGTGCTGCTTTTCGCTGCCTTTGGCATCCAGAGTGACCAGGCTCAGGTTAACGCCCGGCTGAACGATGCGCTCTACGCGGGCGGTGAGACTCCCGGCGATCTGGTCGGTAGATTTTATGTCACCCTCAACGCGCACGCGGGCGATGGAGAGCTCCTGCCAGCGCAGGTTGTTGGCGGTGATATCCGCCTGCACCTGCGGCGCATCCACCGTGCCCCGTACTTTGACTAACCCCTTCGCCGTGCCGCCCAGGCCCGGTAGCGCGTTATCCAGCCCCGGTGCATCGATGTTGGCGTCGAGATTCAGCGCCTTAACCCCCAGCTCGCCCTTAACGTCGGCGCTGTTGCGCCCCAGCTCAAGGTGCAGGCCCGGTACGGTCCACTGCATATAGCTGTTGCCCTTGAGCGAGCCGTTGACGTTTACGTTGTTGTTCTTGACGTTGCCGGTAATTTTCATCTCCGGCACTTCCATCTGCCAGCTGCCGCCGTAGAGGCTGCCGCGCGTTTTAATCAGGCCGTTGAGCTTCGACGGCCAGTCGGGCACCTCTTTAGCCGTATTGATGCCGTTAAGCGTTAACTCCCCACGCCAGCTGATGGCCTGCTGCCAGTCGAGCAGCGCCTTCAGCTCGGTTTTGCCCTCCAGCGCGGCGATGGTCAGCTTGTCGAGATTGATCTGCTGCTCGTTGCCTTTCGCATCCAGCGTGATGGTCGCAGGCGGAACCTGCTGCCCTTTCACCGCCGTGCGGAACGAGAGGGTGTAGTCGGTCATCTTACCGCTCAGCTTCAGCCGCAGGTCGTCAGCCTGATACTGTCGCTCGCCGGTAAAGGGCCAGTAGAGCTGCTCGCTAATGATATCCAGGTTCAGGGGCAGCCCCGCCTCTGCCAGCTGCGTCTTCGCCCGCAGCACCATGTCCACCGGGCCGGAGAGGTTAACCCCCACGTCAAGCGTCTCGCGCAGCGCGCCGCCGACCTTGAGCTTCACCTTCTCGCCCTTCAGAGGATCGACGTTCAATGTGCTGTTGAGGGTAATATCCACCGGCCAGCTGTTGCTCAGCTGCGCCGTGCCGGTGGCGTTAACGGTGCCCTGGTTTGAGTCGATATCAAGGGCGTCGAGTCGGGTGTTGCCGTCGATGCTGCTCACCTTCAGCAGCAGGCTGCGCACCACAATGTCGGTATCACCGGTAAGACGCAGCTGCTCGCCGCGAAACTCTTCAATATTGAGGTTGAGCGGCAGATGGACGTCGGTCATCTCCGGCAGCACTGGCTTAGAGAAGAGATCCTTCAGCGTTTCACCCAGAGGCTTCTCCTCGGGCTTCGGCTGCTCGATCTTCGGCTCGACGATCTGCTCCTGCGCCACGTCGGCCACCTTCGGCAGGGCAATCAGCAGCCCCTGTAACGAGGTTGGCTTAACGGTCAGGTTTTTCTCCTGCCAGTTCAGCCCGGTGGTGAAATCCATCACCGAAACGGTGGTGTTATCAATCTTGATATTAACGTTGTTCAGCGCCACCCGGCTGAGGGTAATCGGATAGGGAGTAGAGAGATCGAGCGGCCCGCTATCCTCCTCTTCCACCTGAGCGGCAGGCGGCATCTTAGTGCTATCTACCGTCACGTTAATGTCTTTTAGCGACAGATCGTTAACGCACAGGCTGCTGTCCCGCAGGCAGGCAAGCTTTACCGCAAGGTGGATCTCTCCGGCGTTAACCGCCACGCCGGGCTGGTCATAGCGGATATTACGCAGAGTCAGGTCACGCCAGCCGCCGGTAACCTGGCCAATCTCCAGCCCTGGCACCCAGCGGTTCGCGGCCTTGAACACAATATGCAGCCCGCTGGTGGTGCCCACCAGAAACGCCACCGCCCCCAGCAGCAGCACAATAAACACCACCACCCCGAGGCTTATCTTCTTCCATAAACTCATAATTCAGGCCCCAGACCGATGTAGAACTGTAGATCGTGCTTGTCGTCGTCGGCGATAGGCAGGGCAAAATCAAGCTTTATCGGCCCGACCGGCGACTCCCAGCGCACGCCCACGCCTGCACCGGTTTTAAAGTCGCTGCGGCGGATATCGCTCACTGCCTCGCCGCTGTCGATGAAGGTCGCGCCCCACCACTTGCCGGTCACGTTGTACTGATACTCCAGCGAGCCGGTGGCCAGCTTGGAAGCCCCCTTCAGCTTGCCTTCGCTATCCTCTGGCGAGATCGATTTGTACTTATAGCCACGGATGCTGCGATCGCCCCCAGCAAAGAAGCGTAGATCCGGTGGCACCCGATCGAAATCGCCGGTTTCGATCCAGCCCAGGTTGCCGCGCACCACAAAGCGGTGGCGATCGTAGAGGGTACGGATCCAGACGTTCTGCGCCTGCAGGACCGAGAAGTCGACGTCGGACCCCCAGGCCGTGTTGGAGTAGTCGATGGAGTAGCGCTGGGAGTCGCCCCAGGTCGGCATCAGGCCGCCGCGCGAGCGGGTCCGGCTAATCATCACGCCAGGGTAGAGCAGCATGGTGGTATGGGTCACGCTGCCTTGGGTAAAGTGATCCAGGCTCCAGCGCAGGTTAATGGCGCGCTGCCAGCCGCTGGAGAGATCCCAGTAGCGGGAGAGCGCCAGGGTGGTGGAGTCCGCCTCGGTATCATTGAGATCGGTACGCTTAAAGCCGCCCTGCACCAGGTAGTACTGCTCCAGCGGATTCTTCAGCAGCGGCATCTTGTAGCTAAAGTCGAGCTGCTGTTCGGGCGCGGAGATGCTGGTGGAAGTAGTAAAACTGTGGCCGTAGGAGTTGATCCACGGCTTGCGCCAGGTGGCCTTCACGCGCGGACCGACGTCGGTAGAGTAGCCCACCCCGGTCTCTATCGTATTCTGCGTGCGGGGCGAAACCACCCCGTGCAGCGGCAGCACCTTGGTTTTACGCGATTTTTCAAACTCTGGAGCAACAATCACCGAGTTAAACCAGCCGGTAGCAGAGAGGCGGCGGTTTAGCTCCGCCAGATCTTTGGTCTGGTACTCGTCGCCCTCTTTAAAGGGCACCAGGTTTTGCAGATACTCGTCGCGGATCTGCGAGCCTTCAAAAGTCACCTTGCCGAAGCGGTAGCGCTGCCCGCTATCGTAGTCGATATCCCAGAATGCCTGATGGCGATCGAGGGCGATGCCGAGCTGGCTTTTGTTGAAGGCGCTGTCGAAGTAGCCTTTGCGCAGCGCGACGCTGGTAAGGCCCTTCTTAAAGCTGTCGTAGTCGTTATGGTTCAGCACCGTGCCAATCGCCGGTCGGGTTTTTAGCAGGTCGAGGTAGTCACTGTCGGTGCGCGCTCCGCCGCGCAGGATCACATCCGTTCCTCCGACGCGCACAGGCGTGCCGGGCGAGACGCGGGCGATCAGTACCTGGCGGCCCTTCGCCGGCGGTGGACGCAGTTCAAAATCGATGGTTGGCTCATAGTAGCCTAGCGCTTTTAGTCCGTCGCGGATGGCATCATCAACGCGAGCGCGGAAACGCTGATCCGCCGTTACTTCATCACTCTCGATGGTTGAGAGCTGGGCACGAACGTTTTTTTGCAGCGCGCCCGATAACCCCTCTACCTGTAAACGGACGTTTGCCGCTAAGGCCGTTCCGCTCACCAGCAGCAGGGTAGTGAAACCTATCAGTCGGATGTGTGGCACGTTCTCTCCTGAATATCAGGCTCCCTGAAGGTAAGGAAACCGAAATGCCGCTCCCCGGCTAAACAAATACCCACCATAGTGGGTTGAAAAATGGCTGGCTAGCCCAATACTTCTTAATGTTTAAATCTAGCCGTATTTGCAGCATTTATTGTGTTCAATTCAACGCTGCGTTACAACCTTGATCACAGATCTGTTCCTGGGAGGCCACACCGTGAGTCTATTTGATAAGAAGCACCTCGTTACTCAAGCGGATGCATTGCCAGGACGCAATACACCTATGCCGGTAGCCAGTCTGCATGCCGTTAACGAACACTCGATGACCAATGTACCCGAAGGGATGGAGACCGCGCTGTTTGCGATGGGCTGCTTCTGGGGCGTGGAGCGCCTGTTCTGGGTACTGCCCGGTGTCTACAGCACCGCAGCAGGCTACGCGGGCGGCTATACGCCGAATCCCACCTACCGTGAAGTCTGTTCCGGCGAGACCGGGCACGCCGAAGCCGTGCGCGTGGTCTATGACCCGAGCGTGATTAGCTACGAGCAGCTGCTACAGGTCTTCTGGGAGAATCACGATCCGGCCCAGGGCATGCGCCAGGGCAACGACCACGGAACCCAGTACCGCTCGGCCATCTACCCGCTGACGCCGGAGCAGGAAGCAGCCGCGAAGGCGAGCCTGGCCCGTTTCCAGCAGGCAATGCGTAGCGCCGGGGACGATCGTCAGGTGACCACCGAGATCAAAACCGCCGGGCCGTTCTACTATGCTGAGGACGATCACCAGCAGTATCTGCACAAGAACCCGTACGGGTACTGTGGGATCGGTGGGATTGGGGTGTGCCTGCCGCCGCAGACGGTATAGCTGTTGTAAATGCGCCACGCAAGCGTGGCGCATTTTATTAAAGCGAATTAAGCTTCTGATGAACTATCTAATTTTAGAATACTTATTTTAAACTTAGCATAGCTGTGAAATTGACGCCCTTTATCATGAATCCACAACACTTTTTCTTTTAAGCCGTGAATAGTTCCGAAAAGCCCCATCCCTAAATCAATGTTGCCAAAAATAGACGACACATATGATAAATCCTCTGCTTTTTGGGGATTATTTTTCCTTATCGACTCACTGGCTATATTGAAAACAGTAGATGTCAAACTTGCTGTAAAATTTATCGTTTCATATAATAGTTTAGCATTACTGAGACCATGATCGATGCTTTCAGCTTTTGTTCGAATGTTGATTTCGGTATCAAGGAACTCTTCAGTAAGCTCTTCAGCAACCTCTGCAACTTCATCTACTAAATTATTTGCTAAATTATGTTCCAGCATGTCCGCTATATCATTACTTGTATGCTGTACATTACCAAGCTCATCAAACTTAGTGAGTGATTTTTTGACATCCTTCATGAATTTATCTAACGATCTGTTGATTCTTGAAGCCTTAATTTTTTTAGAAATGTAATTAAAAGAAGAGTATAATGTTGATACTGAGTTTATTATACCCAAAGCATAAGAAGCCTTTTCTAATTTCATCGCTGCTTGAGGATTGTTACTAGCTACAGCGAAAGCAATATAGTTAGTTAGGGCTGAAGATACCTGTGTACCATATGTCAATACATTACTTGTTGTTTTAGCTACGGTGCTTGCAAAAGCGTCAGCAGTTTCATCTGCAAAAAGATGTCGAAAAAGAGATGCAAAGCCAAAGGTAAACAATTTTAAAATCCCATGACCACTTGGGTCGGTAAAGTTTACGGGATCGTCCTCACAATAAGCATAAGGATTAATTCCCCCTACCCCGAATGGGCTTTCGCTGTCCGGACAGTTAAAACGCATTAATATCGGGTTATAGGCACGATAGCCGTTGCCTAAATGCGACGTGCCGGTTAAAGGATCCGGGCGCTCACCGTTAAAGCCAGGAAGCTGGCCATTTTGTGGCTTATCAGCAGCACCAAAAGTAGAAAAGAGATTAACCTGCTGGGTGCCACCGTCATAAGCCAGCAGCGTACTATTAGTCTGGTTAGTACCAATGAGTTGTAAAGACATAATTTACGCTCCAGTGATTAGATATTCTACCAACAACACTCTCATAGCTATAGCTGTTCGTGACTTACCGCAGCATTGCCTGCCAGGCCAGAGATAATACGATCCTGCTGCTGCTCGCTTTGGCGAATCTGATTAACCAGTTGCGAACCACGGTAATAAAGATACTGCTCCTGACTATTTATCGACTGGAAGACAAGGTTATGCAGACCATCGTAGCCGTAGCCCGCCTGACTACCATCTGTTGTCTCTATGCTAAATAGACGACCCGATGCATCATAGTGTAACGTCCGGCCAGCTTCATCAATTTTCAGGCGCCCATCATCATAATAAGCCAAATTAATAACAGGTGGATATGCAGGGTTACCACTGTGTGTGATTGAGGTAAGTTGGGTTGCATCGTCATTATTAATATATATAGCAGATGAATCGCCGCTATTAATATATTTAAAAGTGGCTTTATCCGTAGCGCCGTTGCTGCCGACCGTCGTGCAGGCTCTAATATTATTCAGGCAATCATATTCAAAAACCTGCGAAGTAAACTCCACCCCATAACCATCTTTTGGCAATATGCTACCACTGCAGTCATGCTGCCGAAGCCGATTACGTGAATCGTAATAATACTGGTTATCACTAAGCGTTGTTTTTCCTTGCGTAATAGTAACATTTGAGATTTGATTGTTTTCATAGTATCCGGTGGTGATAGTAATAGCCTCGCCACTGTTAGGCGTGAGCGTACGAGACTGTTCACGGCCGTAATCATCATAGCCAATCGTTGTCTCAAGGCTGGCTGAGCCATTGCTCGTTTCAGCTATTTGTGTCTGGAGTCGGCCAAATTCATCATAGGAAAAAGTGAGCGTGACAGCAGGGTCTCTAATAGTAAGCGGCTTGCCTGCATCTTTTCCTGAAAGGTTATAGCTTATCCACTGTATATTACCTGCAATGTCGGTATAGCTCACCGGTTTATTCATTACGCTCCATTTGTAAACCGGCGTTTTATTACCAAGGCTATTGGCTACAGTTTCAGTATTGACCTGTCCGGATGTAAACCATGTATACGAGTTTTCTTGCTGCCCGGTTTCGATAACGGTATCAAGTAACCCCCGATTTTTAAAATAGGTATAGGTTTGCTCTGTGCTTTGCCCGTTGTCATCCGCAGTAATAGAGGTTAGAGCATTCTCCAGCATAGGATCGTACCCATAGGTAAAGACCCTGTTTAGACTATCGGTAAGGGTACGAGGGTCGGGAGTATTATCGCTATATGTATAGACTTCATATCGACCACCTACCGTCGAGTTATGTATCCGGCCTAAACCATCAATCTCCCGTGTACCCATCACATAGGCTGTCCCATCCGTGTCGATAACGGTTATCTTCTGAACTATGGCAATACTAAAATGAGGAGCATACTCCTGTTTTATAGTAGTACCATCCGCATACGTTGTTTTATATGCGCGATCGAAATCATCGTATTCATAATCAACTGCATGACCCATCGGATCGACGGCGTGACGAAGGCGCTTCAAACCATCATAGGAAGAGTGCGTCGTAGAATAGATATTATCGTTTTTATCATAAACAGTAATAGATTGCGGGACATTCATATCATTAAGCGATAGCGTGCTTTTTGAGGCCTTATGGCCTGCTGCAGATTGTAAAAATTTTTTATAGTCTTTACCGACAGCATCAAATTGCAGCATCCGGGTCAGCCAGACGCTGGCTTCAGGATCGTTAACGTCCGAGAAAAAATCATGCGCGCAGATCTGTGCCCAGTTGTTGAATTGGTTTTTAATATTAATTACAGCGCATTGAATCTTACCCTGATCGTCCAGATAACTGTCCGTTATGGTCTCATAAAGGATCCGACCAAGTGAGTCATAGCTACGTGATAATACTGTGCTAAACTCCTGATTAATCTGTTCGGTTGCACTTTTTTCAAGTGATATCACCCGACCAAGAGCATCATAATTGAGACGAGACACATTATCATTATAATTCGTAAAATTGGTACTCAGCGATGTCATTGAATAATCAACGCTAAGTTTTCTTTCATAATCAGCATTGCCTTCATGCGTTATCATAGAAGAGAAACGCCCAGCCTCATCATAATAGTAGGTATGCGGTGTGCCTAAAAAATCCGTTAACGCGTTAATTTTCCCTGAATAGATTGAACGTGCCATAATACCGGTCAAGGAAATATTATCGAAGCTTACCAATGTCATTTTACTTTCAAGAACGCCATCGGTTAAGTCATAATCATGTGTCTGGATTGCTGAATAGGGCGTTGTTCCCTGTGTGTCGGTACTATAAACAGTTGTGTTTTTGCTCTGGATATGCCCATATTCAAATGATGTTTTATCGTCTGAATAATATTGTGTATTTAGCGATGTTAATGGTTGTTTGCTACTGTCGAGCAATTTCACCAGCGACTCTTTATCTTTGACGATTGCCGTTGCCATAGGCCGATCATCTAACGCGTCAAGAACGCTATAGTGAGTGTAGGTTGCCCGAACAGGGACGTCGTCATAATCAGAAGGAGCAGGAGTGATCTTTTTACTTTTCACCAGGTTGGCGAAGCCATTAGGATCGGCAGGGCAGCCGGTGTAGCCGTCAGCGCTATCTGCTTCACCGTCCGCACTGTAATACTCATAGTCGGTCTGGATACCGTCGGGATCGATCTGCTGCGTCAGATTGCCAAAATCATCGTATTGGTATTGCGTCAATTCACTACGCGTGCCGCTGCTGTCCGTCCACGTCAATGTTTGCGTTTGCGGATACTGATATTGCGCAGGTAGATCGTCGTAGCTGGTATCAGGATGATCGACCTGCCAGGCATCGGCATAGTAGTAAGTTTCAGCAGAGTAATATGTTTCACCCTGCGCTACCTCCAGCTTGCTCAGAAGATGGTAGTTATTGTAGGTATAGGTAGTGGTAATCGCCTGCCCATCGCTGTCGGCCTGTATCAGCGTTGTGGAGTAGAAATAGTCCTGCCCCGCCAGGCTATAAACATAGTCGGTTGAGGCGTCCCACTGGCCGCCCTGCGGCGCATCGTAGCCCAGATAGTTAGGGAAACCCTGCGGGGTATCTGGCGTATAGGTTGTAATCATTTGTGGCTGATCAAAACCAGGGTCGATGACCAACTCAGTGACAGCTGGCAGTGAACCTTCCCCGGACTGAGCCGGAAACAGCATCAGACCATTGGTTGTGCCACTGTTATAGGTTACAGATTTAATTAATCCGGTAATCGCCTGGGTTTTAGTCAGGGTAAGCAGCCCGTTCCCCATTCCCACATCTTCATAAAAATATTGCCACTGGCCTTCCGGTAACCCAGAGTGAGAAATAGCTGACAGATAGCCATTCGATTTTTGCAGGGTAATAGTGTACTCCTCACTTGAGCCAGGATAAAAGGTCAGGGCAGGCCCGGCATCATGATCGAATTTTAAGTGCGTTACGCCGCTGTCATCGATAATGGAGTCAATCCCCCAGCCCCAGGACGTAAAATCCCAGTTAATATTTAACGAGTACCCCAGCGCGTTATATATTCTGGTCGTGACATAAATACCCGAATCATATTCAGTTAAATCGGTCACGCTGCCATCATTTTCTATTACCCTAAACCCATCGCTACCGTCCGGATTGCTTATCCGAATGAAATCAAAGGTGCGCATCTTATTTTGCCGGACAATAGGTGGGTTCACTGAGGCATCTACTGTGTAGCTCTCCCCCGATGCCAGCGAAAGCTGTCCGTTGTTATAATCAAAAAGAGTCAGCGCTGGCGCAATCCCGATACCCAAATCATAATAGTCAGTGCCTGAGGTAGCCGAATAGCCGATAGAAAAAGTCAGCTCCGGCCCCATGGCGCTATTACCAATGATTTGGCCAAGGGAGTGCTGAAAGCTAAACAGGCGGGTACGGGGATCGACATCCTCAGAAGAGGCGCTAAGAAAGTTGGGCGTTTGTGAATAGTAATTTGCACTCATGGCGGTACCTCAGCAATAAAATAAATTATTAATAAGGGAAAATAAGCGGGCACGTATAAAACTAGTGTTTTCTAATTTATTTAAAAAGCCCGTTTTTTGGCGTGCCATGACTGATATTTAGATGATGTAATAAGAGCAAATCCGACTACTTAGCAGGTTTAAAACTGGCTACTGTACAAACAGTGTACTGACGACGCTGGCAGCCCTCCCCTGCCTTACGCTATACTACCCCAGGATCGCAGATCCACTCGCCGTGGATCGGCGTTTAACCTGATGTATTACATGGATTTTCAACTTTCCCCTCTTGAGGATCTGGCCAATGGCTGGATAAGATATGTTAAACAGTATTCTACTGATACTTTGCCTGATTGCCGTAAGTGCGTTCTTCTCGCTGTCGGAGATTTCGCTTGCGGCCTCCCGTAAAATCAAACTTAAGCTGCTGGCCGACGATGGCAATATCAATGCCCAGCGCATCCTGAAAATGCAGGAAAACCCCGGCACCTTCTTTACCGTCGTGCAGATTGGCCTTAACGCCGTGGCTATTCTCGGTGGTATCGTCGGTGATGCGGCCTTCTCGCCGGTGTTTTATGACGTGCTATCAAATGTCGTGTCGCCCGAGCTGGCGGATCGGCTGAGCTTTATCCTCTCCTTCTCGCTGGTTACCGGCCTGTTCATTCTTTTCGCCGACCTGACCCCGAAACGCATCGGTATGATTGCGCCTGAAGCCGTGGCTTTGCGCATCATCAACCCGATGCGCTTCTGCCTGTTCATCTTCCGTCCGCTGGTGTGGTTCTTTAACGGGCTGTCCAACGTTATCTTCCGCATCTTTAAGCTGCCGATGGAGCGCAAGGACGACCTCACCTCCGATGACATCTACGCGGTGTTTGAGGCCGGAGCGCTGGCGGGCGTGCTGCGTAAGCAGGAGCACGAACTGATTGAGAACGTGTTTGAGCTGGAGTCGCGCACCGTGCCGTCATCCATGACCTCGCGCGAAAACGTCATCTGGTTCGATCTGCACGAAGATGAGCAGAGCCTGAAGAGCAAGGTGGCGGAGCATCCGCACTCCAAGTTCCTGG
This sequence comes from Pseudescherichia sp. AS216, assembly GCF_037152055.1. Taxonomy (NCBI): domain Bacteria; kingdom Pseudomonadati; phylum Pseudomonadota; class Gammaproteobacteria; order Enterobacterales; family Enterobacteriaceae; genus Pseudescherichia; species Pseudescherichia sp. AS216. Next base: position 607,487 of record NZ_JBBCMV010000002.1, read on the forward strand.
TCTGTAATCAGGATATCGATCACATCGTGGGCTACGTCGACTCAAAAGATCTGCTTAACCGCGTGCTGGCTAACCAGAGCCTGGCGCTGAACAGCGGCGTGCAGATCCGCAATACGCTGATCGTGCCGGATACCCTTACCCTCTCTGAGGCGCTAGAAAGCTTTAAGGCAGCGGGGGAAGACTTCGCGGTGATCATGAACGAGTATGCGCTGGTGGTAGGTATCATCACCCTCAATGATGTGATGACCACCCTGATGGGGGATTTGGTCGGTCAGGGGCAGGAGGACCAGATCGTTGCTCGTGATGAGAACTCCTGGCTTATCGATGGCGGTACGCCTATTGATGACGTCATGCGCGTGCTGGATATCGACGAGTTCCCACAGTCGGGTAACTACGAAACCATCGGCGGATTTATGATGTTCATGCTGCGTAAAATCCCGAAACGCACCGATTCAGTGAAGTTCTCGGGCTATAAGTTTGAGGTGGTGGATATCGATAACTACCGTATCGACCAGCTGCTGGTGACTCGCCTCGACAGCAAACCTACCACGCTGACGCCGAAACTGCCGGACGCTGAAAACCAAAGCGCGGCGTAAAGCCTCTTCCTCAGAAACATCAACGGCCCCTTTAGGGGCCGTCTTATTATGTTAATGAACTACTGCATAGCACGTTTACATAGTACGTTTATATAGTACGTTGCTTACGCCATATCGGTTTGCAGTCGCATAACCTGGCGATTAACTTCAGACATTACAGAATAGTGCTGCTTGTCTTTCACTTTTGGGACCAGGATTTTACCCTTGTCGAACTCAAAAGCGCCTACGTCCTTGATATACAACCGTCCACGGAACAGGATCTTCACGTACTTCGCTACCTGGAGCGGATTGTAACGTTGGAAAATTTTCATTCTTCTTTCTCTCCTGCTGAATCTTACGCCCAAGCGACGCCACAATTGGCTCGACTTTAATGAACGCAAATTTTGTTGCCCAGTGACTATAGACCACAAACTCATTGATACCCAGTATGCATAAGTTTATTTACCGTTTGATTACAATTAATCAGAATTTTCTACCCCAGGCACCGAGCACGACAGTATAAGGCAGGGTTTTTACGCAAATGTGTGCGTCCGCCCGCAAACTGGCACCCCATTTGCGAGAAAAGAAGATTAATTGCACTTATCATTAAAAGCAGAGACCAAGTGGTCGGATCACCTGCACTGAATAAGGGAAACATGATGACGTTACGCAATACACTGGCTGTAACCTGCCTGCTGCTGCCGCTGGTGGCCTCGGCTCACCGTTTTGAAGAGAATCAGCGCGTGCCCCCGGTTGGCGTGGCCGATCGGGGAGAGCTGGTCTTCGATAACAATAAGTTTAGCTATAAAAAATGGAATAGCGCGCAGCTGAACGGAAAAGTTCGCGTGGTGATGCACATTGCTGGCCGCACCTCGGCGAAAGAGAAAAATGCAGCGCTGATCGAAGCAATCAAATCGGCCAATCTGCCGCACGACAGGTATCAGACCACCACAATTATAAATACTGATGATGCTATCCCCGGCTCTGCAATGTTTGTGCGCAGCAGCATTGAGAGCAACAAGCAGCTCTACCCGTGGTCACAGTTTATCGTCGACAGTGATGGGGTCACGCGCAAGGCCTGGCAGCTGGAGGAGGAGAGCTCCGCCGTCGTGGTGCTGGATAGAGAGGGCCGAGTACATTACGCCAAAGATGGCGCACTGACCCAGCAGGAGTCGCAGCAGGTTATTGCCCTGCTGCGTAAGCTGCTGGAGAGCTAAAGATTAAAAGACAGAGACGCGGAAACCGGGGTTGAGGAAGGATTCACGCGGCGTGTAGTCCAGCGTTTTTCCCTGCCAGTCATGGACGTGCGCCCCGGCAGCCACCGCTACCGCATGACCTGCGGCGGTATCCCAGACGCTGGTAGGCCCAAAGCGCGGATAGAGCTGCGCCTCACCCTCAGCCACCAGACAGAACTTGAGCGACGAGCCGATCGCCGTAGTCTGGTGTTCACCCATCTGCTCCAGATACTCCTTCAGCTCGGCATCATTCGCGGCATGCGAGCGGCTGATCACCACGCGCGGTGGGCGGGCTTCACGCGCCTGGATTGGATTACGGATGTTGTTCTCCTCTTTCCACGCCTTCCCTTCCGCCGCGCTGTACATCACTTTCAGCACCGGGGCATAGACGACGCCCAGCACTGGCTTACCCTCTTCGATCAGCGCGATATTAACGGTAAACTCACCGTTGCGCTTAATGAACTCTTTGGTGCCGTCCAGCGGATCCACCAGCCAGTAACGCTGCCAGTGCTGGCGAACGTCCCAGGCCGGAGGGTCCTCTTCGGAGAGCACCGGAATATCCGGTGTAAGTGCTTGCAAACCTTCGACTATCACCTTGTGAGCGGCAAGATCCGCCGCGGTCACCGGTGAATCGTCGGTTTTACGGTTCACGTCTATCGGGCTGTTCCCGTCGTAAACCTGCATGATAGCTTCCCCCGCTTCCCGCGCGAGCTGACAAATTGCGTCTAACATTTTCCACCTCTCTATGTCAGTGGTTTTAACTCGTTGTTTTACTTATACCCTATCACGACCAGAACTGCCATCTGTGACCACGCCTGCGGTTTTATTGCTCACTTTTATGGCAAGATTCACAAATCTGTAAGCAACCAGATGTAAATACATTTTCTTTTGTGGACTAGATCTAAAAGGACGCTCTGATGATTAAGTTTAGTGCAACGTTCCTGGCCATGCTGACGGCGGTCGGGGCCCAGGCCGCCACCGTGGATCTCCGCCTGCTGGAAACGACCGATCTGCATAGCAACATGATGGACTTTGACTACTACAAGGATACGCCAACGGAGAAGTTCGGCCTGGTACGCACCGCTACGCTGATTAATGCCGCCCGCCAGGAGGCCACAAACAGCGTGCTGGTAGATAACGGCGACGTGATTCAGGGCAGCCCGCTGGGGGATTATATGGCGGCAAAAGGGTTAAGCCCGAACGAGGTGCATCCCGTTTATAAAGCGATGAACAGCCTCGATTATGCGGTAGGTAACCTCGGCAACCATGAGTTTAACTACGGGCTGGATTACCTGCACCGTGCGCTGGCGGGAGCGAAATTTCCCTACGTGAACGCCAATATTATTGACGTAAAAACCCAGCAGCCGTTGTTTACCCCCTACCTGATTAAAGAGACCACGGTTAAGGATAAAGAGGGCAAAACGCAGACCCTGCGTATTGGCTATATCGGCTTTGTGCCGCCGCAGATCATGACCTGGGATAAGGCCAACCTCAGCGGCAAGGTGACGGTGAACGATATTACCGAAACCGCGCGCAAGTATGTTCCAGAGATGCGCAGCAAAGGGGCGGACGTAGTGGTAGTAATCGCTCACTCCGGGCTGTCGGCAGAGCCCTATAAGGCGCTGGCGGAGAACTCGGTTTACTATCTCAGTGAAGTACCCGGCGTTGACGCCATCCTCTTTGGCCACGCCCACGCGGTATTTCCCGGTAAAGATTTTGCCGCAATTAAAGGCGCAGATATCGCCAACGGCACCCTGAACGGCGTACCGGCGGTAATGCCAGGCATGTGGGGCGATCATCTTGGCGTGGTCGATTTGGTATTGAATAACGATAGCGGCACGTGGAAGGTAACCCACTCGCGCGCCGAGGCCCGCCCTATCTACGACGCGGCGGCGAAGAGGTCGCTGGCGGCAGAGGACAGCAAGCTGGTATCCGTTCTCAAAGCATCCCATGATGCCACCCGCGAGTTTGTCGGCAAGCCTATCGGGCAGTCCGCCGATAACATGTACAGCTATCTCTCCCTGGTGCAGGACGATCCCACCGTGCAGGTAGTCAACATGGCGCAGAAGGCCTACGTTGAGCACTATATTCAGGGCGATCCGGATCTGGCCTCGCTGCCGGTGCTCTCCGCTGCCGCGCCCTTTAAAGCTGGCGGCCGCAAAAACGACCCGGCCAGCTTTGTTGAGGTCGAGAAGGGCCAGCTGACCTTCCGTAATGCCGCCGATCTCTACCTCTACCCCAATACGCTGGTGGTGGTGAAGGCAAGCGGCAAAGAGGTAAAGGAGTGGCTGGAGTGCTCTGCCGGGCAGTTTAACCAGATCGATCCCCACAGCAGCAAACCGCAGTCGCTGATTAACTGGGATACCTTCCGGACCTATAACTTCGACGTGATTGATGGCGTTAATTACCAGGTCGACGTGACCCAGCCCGCGCGGTACGACGGTGAGTGCCAGAGCCTGAATCCACAGGCGGAGCGCATCAAAAAGCTAACCTTTAACGGCAAACCTATCGATCCCAACGCCACCTTCCTGATAGCGACCAATAACTATCGCGCCTACGGCGGCAAATTTGCCGGGACCGGCGACAGACATATTGCGTTTGCTTCGCCGGATGAGAACCGCGCCGTGCTGGCAGCCTGGATTAGCGCTGAGTCAGCCCGCACGAAAGCAATCCACCCGGCGGCAGACAACAACTGGCGTCTTGCTCCGATCCACAGCGACACGCCGCTGGATATTCGCTTTGAGACCTCCCCCTCCGCTAAAGCAGCAGCGTTTATCAAAGAGAAGGCCCAGTACCCGATGACTCAGGTCGGCAGCGACGACATTGGGTTCGCCATCTACAAAGTTAATCTAAACGCGAAGTAACCCGTAGGCCCGGCAAGCGTGAGCGCCGCCGGGCGTTTTCCTCCCCCTACGCCGCCCGCTCGTCACGCCTCGCCAGCACCTCCGGCAGGTTCAGCTCGATCCAGTCGGCGAGCGCGGCCACCTTCTCGCTCACCTCTTCACCCAGCGGCGTCAGGCTGTACTCAACGTGCGGCGGCACGACCGGATAAGCCACCCGGTTGATAAAGCCGTCCTGCTCCAGCCACTGCAGGGTTTGCGCCAGCATCTTCTCGCTGACGCCGCCCATCTTGCGGCGCAGATCGCTAAAGCGATGCGTACCGTCGCGCAGGGCCACCATCACCAGCACGCCCCAGCGGCTGGTCAGGTGTTTAAGCACATCCCGGGAGGGGCACTGCTCGGCGAACAGGTTTCCTTCGCGCAGTCGTTCACTCAGCGTCTGAGGTGTAGTCGCCATTTTCATACTTACCTTTTTGTACGTACTTACTAAAAGTTAGTTAGAGTGCTAGTGTGCCATAACTCACTACCCACAAGAAGGAAAATTCCATGATTGCAATTACCGGCGCAACTGGCCACCTGGGTCAGCTCACCCTTACCGAACTGCTGAAAACCGTTCCCGCCAGCCAGCTGGTGGCCATCGTGCGTAACCCAGCGAAAGCCGAAACCCTGGCTCAACAGGGCGTTATTGTGCGCCAGGCCGAGTATGGTGACCAGGCAGCGCTCACCGCCGCCCTGGAGGGCGTTGATAAGCTGCTGCTGATCTCTTCTAGCGAAGTGGGCCAGCGCGCGGTTCAGCACCGCAACGTTATCGATGCAGCGAAGGCGGCAGGCGTAAAATTCATTGCCTACACCAGTCTGCTGCATGCCGATCGATCTCCGCTGGGCCTGCACGTTGAGCACGTGGATACCGAGCAGTATCTGGCGGCCTCCGGCATTCCCTACGCCCTGCTGCGTAACGGCTGGTATAGCGAAAACTATCTGGCCAGCGCCCCGGCGGCGTTAGCGCACGGCGTATTCATCGGCTCCGCCGGCGAGGGCAAAATCGCCTCCGCCACCCGTGGTGACTATGCGGCAGCGGCGGCTAAAGTCATCAGTAGTGAAGGCCACGCGGGCAAGGTGTACGAGCTGGCGGGCGACGAGTCCTGGACTCTCAGCGAGCTGGCGGCCGAGCTCAGCAAGCAGAGCGGCAAACCGGTGGTTTATCAAAACCTGAGCGAAGCCGACTTTGCTGCTGCCCTGAAAGGCGCAGGCCTGCCGGAGGCGTTTGCTAACCTGCTGGCGGACTCTGACGCGGGTGCGGCAAAAGGCGGCCTGTTTGACAGCAGCCGCACGCTGAGCACGCTGATTGGCCGCCCTACCACGCCGATTCGCGACAGCATTCGTGCAATCGTCTGACGTTACAGCGTCGTTAATTTTTGTGGCATCCCGGCGGGTCATTCCTGATAATGAAGCGATGACCCGCGTGGAGAGAGCCAGTGCAAGGTGTACCGGAGCAGTTCAGCGATGAGAGAGACAGCGCCCGCTTTCGCCATCTGGCGCAGCTTCCTGGCGTGGAGCTTTATCATGCGCATATCTCCCGCTACGCCTTTGAACCTCATACTCACGAAGCCTTTGGCATCGGCACTATAGAGGCCGGCGCAGAGCGTTTTCGCTATCGCGGCGCACAGCATGTCGCCCCGGCTCGCTCGGTCGTCACCATGAACCCTGATGAACTTCACACCGGCGAGGCGGCAGCCGACGACGGCTGGCGATACCGAATGATCTACCTTGAGCCGGATCTGCTGGAGCAGGTGACCGGTATCCGCCACTGGTGGTTCGCCGACGCGACCCGCTACGATCCGCTCCGCTCCCGGCAAATCTGCACCCTAATCCACAGTCTTTGGCACAGCGACGATCCGCTGGCGCAGCAGGGGCTGCTGCTGGATCTGATCGATACCTTTCGCCCGCTGGCCCGCCATGCGCCCGTTCTGGCAGAGGGTGCCCACCGTTTTGAGCGCGTTCGCGACTACCTGCACGACAACTATATGCACTCCCTGACGCTAGACGAGCTGGCGCAGGTCGTCTCGTTGAGTCCATACCACTTTCAGCGCCAGTTTAAAGCTCACTTCCACGTCACGCCACACCAGATGCTGATGGCGATCCGCCTCTGGCGGGCGAAAGATTTTCTTACCCACGGCATGCCCGCTGCCGAGGTTGCGGCCGTTACCGGCCTGACCGATCAGTCGCACCTCACTCGCACCTTTACCCGCCGCTACGGCATCACCCCGGTGCGCTATCAGAAACAGGTGGCCCGGCGCTAATGCGCAATCTCGTACAATACGCCTGCATTGGGTCTCTCTACACTGCTTGCTGGTTCAAATGAGGTAGATGAGAAAAAATGATTAGCGGCGTGCTGTATGCCCTGCTTGCAGGCTTAATGTGGGGACTGATTTTTGTCGGGCCGTTGATTGTGCCAGAGTACCCGGCGCTGTTGCAGTCGATGGGGCGCTACCTGGCGCTGGGGCTGATCGCCGTGCCGCTGGCGTGGCTCGGGCGTAAACGCCTGCAAAAGCTAACCCGCCGGGACTGGCTCACCGCGCTGGCACTGACCCTGATGGGCAACCTGGTCTATTACGCCTGCCTGGCAAGCGCCATTCAACGTACCGGCGCGCCTGTCTCCACCATGATTATCGGCACGCTGCCGGTGGTGATCCCGGTTTTTGCCAACCTGCTCTACAGCCATCGCGATGGCAAGCTGGCCTGGTCGAAGATGGTGCCCGCGCTCGTGTGTATCGCTATTGGCCTGGCATGCGTGAACGTCGCCGAACTGCAGCACGGTGTGGCAAATATGGACGGATGGCGCTACGTCTCTGGTATTCTGCTTGCTGCTATCTCAGTGGTCTGCTGGGCGTGGTATGCGCTGCGCAACGCCCGCTGGCTGCGGGAGAATCCGGATAAAAACCCGATGATGTGGGCCACGGCGCAGGCGCTGGTGACCCTGCCCGTCTCGCTGATTGGCTACGTCGCGGTATGCGGCTGGTTAAAACTGGATCGGCCTGACTTTGCGCTGCCGTTTGGACCGCGCCCTTGGGTATTCATTGGATTAATGGTGGCGATCGCCGTGCTCTGCTCGTGGGTGGGTGCGCTGTGCTGGAATATCGCCAGCCAGAAGCTGCCGACGGTGATTTTAGGTCCGCTGATTGTCTTCGAAACATTAGCAGGACTGCTCTATACCTTCCTGCTGCGCCAAAGCCTGCCGCCCGTGCTGACCGCATCCGGTATTCTGCTGCTGGTCGTGGGTGTCACGCTGGCCGTAAGGGGAAAACCGGTTCAGTAGGCCGGGCAAACGCAGTGCCGCCCGGCACGTTATCAGAATATTAGCGGCTGCCTTCACGAGCGATCTTAAACACCGCTACTGCCTCGCTCAGGCGGGCAGACTGCTCCTCCAGCGCAGCGGCGGCGGCGGCAGACTCCTGCACCAGCGAGGCGTTCTGCTGGGTTACGCGGTCCATCTCTGCTACCGCCTGGCCGACCTGATCGATACCACGGCTCTGCTCATCAGAAGCAGAGGCAATTTCGCCCATGATGTCGGTCACACGGGTGACGGCGCTAACAATCTCTGCCATGGTCTCCCCGGCCTGATTCACCAGCGCAGAGCCTGCGTCAACGCGGTCGCCAGAGTCATCAATCAGGCCTTTAATCTCTTTCGCCGCCTGGGCGCTGCGTTGGGCAAGGGTACGTACCTCGCCGGCGACAACGGCAAAGCCCCGGCCCTGCTCACCGGCACGCGCCGCTTCTACCGCTGCGTTCAGCGCCAGGATGTTGGTCTGGAAAGCAATTCCGTCAATCACGTTGGTGATCTGGGCAATCTTATGGGAGCTGGTGGCGATCTCATCCATCGTCCGCACCACGCTCTCTACGACGCTACCGCCTCTCTTCGCGGTAGAGGAGGCATCCAGCGCCAGACGGGAGGCCTGACGAGCGTTGTCGGCATTCTGCTTCACGGTCGCCGTCAGCTGCTCCATGCTGGCCGCCGTCTCTTCCAGAGAGGCCGCCTGCTGTTCGGTACGGGAAGAGAGATCGTTGCTGCCGGTGGAGATCTCGCTCGCCCCGGTATAGATCACGTCAGCCCCGCCACGCACCACGCCAACCGTGTTCGCCAGCGCCGTCTGCATCTCCTTCACGTTATGAGCCAGCAGCGCCATTTCGTTTTTACCTTCGGCAGCAATCGGCCGGGTCAGATCGCCTGCGGCGATAGCGCGGATGTGACCGAGCACCTCATCCAGCGGCTGGAGCAGCACACGGCGCATCGCAATCCAGCTGGTAATAATCACGGCGATCACCACCAGCATGATGGCTGAGAGGATCCACAGAATACGTTTGTAGTCGCTCTCGTTATCTTTCACGCCTTTGCTGGCCAGATCTGCCTGCGCCTGACGCCATTCACGGTATACCGCCTGCATCGCTTTCTGTTTCTGCTCGGCGTTCTGTTTGAACATTCCAGCCAGATCGCCCTGCGCCAGCAGGGTATTCATCTGGGTCAGGGTCGTAGAGTAGTTGCGATACTGCTCTTCCAGACGGTCAGCCATGCGCTCATCCATTCCCGGGGTTTCCGGTAGCGCATAGTATTTGTCGTAATGGTCCTTCGCCTCTGCCAGCAGGTTTTTCGCGATGGTGACCAGCTCGCTGAGCTGCCCGCCGTTAATCTGGCTTGCCTCGCTGCTTTGCAGACGCAGCATGCCCCGGTTGAGGGTCACGCGGGCCTGGTTCAGGCTAATCCATGCGTCGGTAAACTCGGCCACGTTCTGGCTGGAGAGCTGAGAAACATTGAAATTATCTTTATCGTTATTGAGCGCGGTAATGAACACGCTGGCTGAGATCAGCTGCATGACGCCTAGCGCCAGCAGGACTGAAATCAACAGGGTAATGACTTTCATACGTTTAAACATATATTGCCTTTTAGGATGCAGGATATTGTCTGGCCTGTATCTATCGGCAGTCGTGGCCGCTTCTTGAACAAAATTGTGAAGTACATCTCATTTTTACCCCTGCCGCTAAAGGGTTATAGCGCCTTTCTAAAGATGTATTTAAAATACATCTTATTATTTACACATCGAGGTAACTGCTATGGCCTTTCGCGATCAATCTTTAGGTGAGCTGGCGCTCTCTATCCCTCGGGCCTCGGCCCTGTTCCGTCAGTACGATATGGACTACTGCTGCGGCGGTAAGCAGACGCTGGCCCGTGCAGCCCAGCGTAAAGCGCTAAACGTTGAAGAAATCGAGGCCGCGCTGACGAAGCTGGCCGAGCAGCCGGTGGACAAAGAGTGGCGCGTGGCCCCGCTGGCCGAGATTATCGATCATATCATCGTCCGCTATCACGACAGGCACCGCGAGCAGCTGCCGGAGCTGATCCTTCAGGCCACTAAGGTTGAGCGCGTACACGCCGATAAACCGAACGTGCCGCGCGGGCTGGCCAAATACCTGACCATGCTGCATGAGGAGCTCACTAACCACATGATGAAAGAGGAGCGGATCCTCTTTCCGATGATCAAACAGGGTCAGGGCAGCCATGCGGCGGGACCAGTTAGCGTAATGGAGAGCGAGCATGATGAGGCGGGCGAGCTGCTGGAGGTGATCAAGCACACCACTCATAACGTAACGCCGCCGCCGGAGGCCTGCACAACGTGGAGGGCGATGTATAACGGGATTAACGAGCTGATTGACGATCTGATGGAGCACATCAGCCTGGAGAATAACGTGCTCTTCCCGCGTGCGCTAGCGGGGGAGTAAACCTTGTATTGCCCGGCGGCGCTACGCCTGCCGGGCCTACAGACTCTCTTACTTGCGGAAACTCTCTACGCGCTTCTTGCCGACTAGCAGCCAGAACGCCCCCAGCACCACAAACCACAGCGGCGTAACGATCAGCGCCTGACGGGTATCCTCTTCCAGGGTCAGCAGCACCAGTACAAAGGCGAAGAACGCCATGCATACCCAGCACATGACCTTGCCCAGCGGCATCTTGTAGATGGACTTCGCGTGCAGCTCTGGACGGCGCTTACGGTAGACCAGATACGAGCAGAGAATAATGGTCCAGACGAACATAAACAGGATCGCCGACACGGTGGTGATCATGGTGAACGCTTCAATCACGCTCGGATTAACGTAGAGGATCACCACGCCGCCCAGCAGGCAGATGCAGGAGAAGGTCAGGCCGGTTGCCGGTACGGCGCGCTTCGACAGCTTGCCGAAGCTCTTTGGTGCCACGCCATCCTGGGCCAGGCCAAACAGCATCCGGCTGGTGGAGAAGACGCCGCTGTTCGCCGAAGAGGCCGCCGAGGTCAGCACCACAAAGTTGATGATGCTCGCCGCCGCTGGCAGACCCACCAGCACAAACAGCTCCACAAACGGGCTTTTGTTCGGTACTACGGAGCTCCACGGCGTCACGGACATGATCACAATCAGCGCGAAGACGTAGAACATAATGATACGGATAGGGATAGAGTTAATCGCGCGCGGCAGTGACTTCTCTGGATCCTTCGTTTCCGCCGCCGTGGTGCCCACCAGCTCGATACCGACAAAGGCAAAGACCGCAATCTGGAAGCCAGCAAAGAAGCCGCTCAGCCCTTTCGGGAACCAGCCGCCGTCATCCCACAGGTGGGTAAAAGAGGCCTCAACGCCGGTTGGTGACTGGAAGTTCATCATGACCATTACCACGCCGACGATAATCAGCGACACGATAGCGACGATCTTAATCATCGCAAACCAGAACTCCATCTCGCCGAACAGCTTCACCGTCGCCAGGTTAAGGCTCAGCAGCAGCCCAATCACCGCCAGCGAGGCTACCCAGTCCGACAGGCCAGGGAACCAGAACTGGGCGTAGGCGGTGATGGCCACTACGTCCGCCATACCGGTCACTACCCAGCAGAACCAGTAGGTCCAGCCGGTAAAGTAGCCCGCCCACGGGCCAAGCAGATCGGCGGCAAAGTCGCTGAACGACTTGTACTCAAGGTTCGACAGCAGCAGCTCGCCCATGGCGCGCATCACGAAAAAGAGCATAAAGCCGATGATCATATACACAAATATGATCGACGGGCCGGCAAGACTGATTGTTTTACCCGATCCCATGAACAGCCCGGTACCGATGGCACCCCCAATGGCAATAAGCTGAATATGACGGTTAGTGAGATGACGCCGTAGCGACTGCTCGGCCGGGGCCTGCTCGTCGGTAGCGACTTTGATTTGATCTACCATGTGTTTATTTCCTGTACCTGTCTGTGTTGTTGAGGCTCTTCTGGCCTTTCATTACTGACGCGCAGGGCGCCTGAATGTGGACTCATCGATATTAGGTAAGAATCGGAGGGATGAATACTGCGATTTAAAAGCAATGTTACACTTATGTTAAAAATGAGTGTGATATCACAACCCTAACTTGATTTGGCTCACAAAAATACACGCAAAAAAAGCATTTGCAAGATTAAGTATCGACATTTGTGTAAAGCGTGGAGGATATGCGGAGGTATTGCTTCCTCCCCCCGTTTGGGGAGAGGAATCGTTTAGCGGCGTTACAGGATTTCCAGCAGCTCGACTTCAAACACCAGGGTGCTGAACGGCGGGATCGATGCGCCCGCGCCACGTTCGCCGTAGGCCAAGTTCTGCGGAATGGTCAGCTCCCACTTAGAGCCTACCGGCATCAGGGTCAGCGCTTCGATCCAGCCTGGGATCACGCCGTTAACCGGAAACTCAGCCGGCTCGCCACGGGCGACGGAGCTGTCAAAGACTGAACCGTCCGTCAGCTTACCGGTGTAGTGCACGCGCACGCGGTCAGTACGCGCCGGGATAGCGCCCTCGCCCTGCTTGATCACGCGGAACTGCAGGCCAGATTCGGTGCTGTTCACGCCTTCACGCTCGCGGTTCTCGTCCAGATACTTCACGCCCTCTTCAGCCATCGCGGCAAAACGCTCGCGACGCACCGCATCGGCACGCTCGTGAATTTCACGCAGCGCACGATGAACAACATCCACCGGCACAGCAGGCTGTTTACCTGCCAGCGCGTCGGCAATACCGGCAACCAGCGCTTCCGGCAGCAGGCCCTGGAGGCCAGACTCGCTCAGCTGCTGGCCTACCTGCAGGCCGATACCGTAACTTGCCTGTGCTTCGATAGTGTCAAACGTCGGGGTTGTCATGGGTTTTCCTTTCATCGTATTAAAAGTAGCGGGCAGCATAGCAGCCACGCCGCACCGGGTAAAACTTTGTCGCAGGGAGGGTGACAAATCGCAGCGAAAAAGAAACAATAGAGAGGGGTAAGATTATTCCCGATCCCAGGTCACGAAAGAGCGCTTTACTACGCGAGTCAGGCAGTTAGCAATCTATACTCAGTGATACAGGAAAATAACGACGCGGAGCAGGAGGAAAGCCATGCCCGGGCGATTTGCACTGAAACCGACTCTGGCGAAAATCTGGTACGCGCCGGATAACTTTCGCATTATGGATCCGCTGCCCCCTGCGCACCGTCGCGGCATCATCATTGCGGCGCTGCTTGTAGTCATCGGCCTTTTGCTGCCTTCCGGGGACAGCGGCGATGATGCGCCCGTCAGGCGCGACGCGCAGCTGGATATCGCCCCTTCCCAGCCGTCCACCAACGCCCAGCCGCAGCTAGCGCCTACGGTGAGCGATCCCCAGCTGGTTGCACCGGTGGCCCCGGAGCCGATCCAGGAGCAGGAGCAGCCGGAAGAGACGCAGCCGCAGCCGACACAGAACAGTGTCGTGCAGCCTTTCCAGGAGTCAGGGGGTATCGATCAGCAGTGGCGGACCTATCGCATCGCATCGGGTCAAACCCTGGCCCAGCTGTTCCGCGATCATAACCTGCCAGCAACGGATGTTTACGCGATGGCACAGGTCGAGGGCAACGGCAAGCCGCTCAGCACGCTGCAAACCGGTCAGGTGGTGAAGATCCGCCAGAACGCCAGCGGTGTGGTTACCGGCCTGACGATTGAAACCGGCGATGGCGACGTGCTGTTTACCCGCCAGGCCAACGGCAGCTTTATCCGCGCCCGCTAATATTATGCCCAGTAGCACGGATGCTTAATGGGGCGATCTCTGTTGTAGGCCGGATAAGCGAAGCGCCATCCGGCGTTTTCCCGATTCATGCTTTGGGTTTATTAACCCACCAGATCCCCGAGCAGACCAGCACCAGCGCAATGGCGTATTTCATCTCCAGGATATTCTCCCCAAGGAAGATCGCCGACAGCACCGTGCCCGCCACCGGGACGACAAAGTTAAACGGCGCAATCATGCTGACGCGGTTGTACTTCAGCAGAACGCTCCACAGGGCAAAGGCGATGGATGAGAGCAGCGTCAGATAGCCGAGGAGCACCGCCGCCTTCATGCTATGCACCGCCAGCGTGCCGCCGGTAAGATAGCCCCCCAGCACCAATACCCCACCGCCAAACGCCAGCTGCCAGCCGGTCATTACCGTTGGATCGACGGTTTGCGAGATGCGTTTACCATACAGCATCGAGGCCGACAGTATAAACGCCGCCAGTACCACAAAACCGTCCCCCATCATGCTAAAGCTGAAATCCAGCAGCGAAGGGTTGACGTTCACCAGCATCACCCCGGCAAAGCCCAGCACGCAGCCGATGCTCTTGTTGTAGCTGAGCCTGTCATTTTTATAGATAAGGTGGGCCAGCAGCACGCTGAAGAAGGTGCCCGTGGCGTTCATGATTGAGCCTTTCACCCCGGTGGTAAACGCGAGGCCGATATAGAAGAAGATGTACTGAATCGAGGTTTGCGTTAGACCGAGAATAGCGATCTGCCCATACTGGCGCTGGCTGAGCCGGGCGATGGGTTTGCGCTGCGCCATGGCAAACAGCAGCAGCAGAACACCGGCAAACAGAAAGCGATAGCCAGCAAAGACGATCTTCGAGGGGATATCGTCGGTGGCGATAGCAAAGAGTTCATAGCCGCTCTTAATGGCGGGATAGGAGCTGCCCCAGAGCAGACAGCAGAGCGTAGCCCCGGCGTAGGCGACGTTTCTACGGGCGAAAACCGGTACTGAAGAGACTGTTTCCATTTCCTCACCAAAATTAAAATCGTGTTTTGATTTATTATCAGTGAAGGGGTGAGGAATTGATACCCAGCACCGTTGGGAGTGTCGGCGGGGTCGCAAAAAGCAAAACGCCTGCACGAGGCAGGCGTTTCGGTGTTATCTCAAACGAGAGTCGCAGATTACTCAGCAACCACGTTGATGATAACTTTAGCAAACACTTCGCTGTGAACCTGGAAGTCCACTTCGTGCTCACCGGTAGTACGCAGAACGCCGTTCGGCAGGCGAACTTCGCTCTTAGCTACGTCAACGCCAGCTGCAGTTACAGCATCAGCGATGTCGCGAGTACCGATGGAACCGAACAGTTTACCTTCGTCGCCTGCTTTAGACGCGATGGTAACGGTGCCCAGTGCGTTGATTTTCTCAGCGCGAGCTTCAGCAGCGGTCAGAACGTCAGCCAGTTTAGCTTCCAGTTCAGCACGGCGTGCTTCGAAGAATTCAACGTTTTTCTTGGTAGCAGGAACAGCTTTGCCCTGTGGTACCAGGAAGTTACGAGCGTAGCCCGCTTTAACGTTAACCTGGTCACCCAGGCTACCGAGGTTTGCTACTTTATCAAGCAGAATAACTTGCATTACCTTATCCTCTCAAAGTCGTATTAATGGACCGTGCCCGATTACTGATGACGATCAGTGTACGGCAGCAGGGACAGGTAGCGAGCGCGTTTGATAGCGCGAGCCAGCTGACGCTGGTATTTTGCACGGGTACCGGTGATACGGCTTGGGACAATCTTACCGCTTTCGGTGATGTAGTTTTTCAGCGTTGCGATATCTTTATAGTCGATCTCTTGAACGCCTTCCGCGGTGAAACGGCAGAACTTGCGACGACGGAAATAACGTGCCATTTGGCTAGTCTCCAGAATCTATCAATTCAATCTGCTCGGCATGCAGAACCAGTTTGCTCAGGCCATTCTTTGCCTTATGGCAGCTAATGAACCCCTGCACGGTAACTGCGCTACCGACCGTTATACTGTGAGTAATGGCCTGGTTCTCTTGCCCGCTGATTATTACAGGCATTTGACACCACGCCTGCCGGTGAAAACCGGCTTCCTCCTGCACAGAGCGGTGCTCAAGCACGAACTGGCAGTGAGGTATTCCTGATGGGCTGACCTTGCGAAGGGGCATCCTGCACACGGTGCCGGACAACACCAGACGGTTGGTCATCAGAAATTACTCTTCAGAATCCCCAGCATCTTCAGCATCTGCGGTTTCGTTAGCGAAATCATCGCGACGCTCACGGCGCTCGTCTTTCGCTTTAACCATCGGAGATGCTTCAGTAACAGCGTTTTTGGTACGCATAACCATGCTGCGGATAACGGCATCGTTGAAGCGGAAGTTAGTTTCCAGCTCATCGATCGCTTCCTGCGGCGCTTCAACGTTCAGCAGAACGTAGTGTGCTTTGTGCAGTTTGTTGATCGGATAAGCCAGCTGACGGCGGCCCCAGTCTTCCAGACGGTGGATCGTGCCTTCTGCTGCAGTAATAGCACCAGTGTAACGCTCGATCATGCCCGGAACCTGTTCGCTCTGGTCAGGATGGACCATAAAAACGATTTCGTAATGACGCATCGAATTGCTCCTTACGGATTATTCAGCCTCCTGTCAGGGTCAGCCGCGGCCCATGGAAGCAAGGAACGTGTTTGAAAGGCGGCTGAAAAATTGACGCGTAATCATACTTGCGAAGCCTGACGAACTCAAGGTGATTGCACAAATAATTCGCACAAAGCGTAAAGCGCCCTTTTCTGGCGAGGCTAAGCTTGGTCAATCAGCATTGCGGTGAATTTTTGCACAACTTTTTTGCGCAACTACAACAGAAACGATCGCGGTGAGTTTGCCCGCCAGGACATACACTTTATATAAGCCCGAACGCGAGTGAGGAACGTCTCCTCTACGATCGCGCATCAGAGAGTTGTTGATGGGTGAGTTGGGGTGCAATATGATGAAAAGAATCACTATTTTGTTACTGACCGCGTTGCTGCTGAGTACCAGCGCAACGGCGGGCATCTATGTCGATCCGCATCCGGAACGTAATATGGATGACGTGATGAGCTTAGGCGTAGTATATATAAACCACAATCACGCCGCTGACGGCGAAGCCGACCAGCCCCCAACGCAACAGAGCGAGGCACACGCTGCAAAGGACTAAAACCGAATACCGCTCCTCGACGCTGAGTCGTATTCCGCAAGGCGTCTGGGTTCTCGGCGGCGTTAGCCTGCTTATGGATGTCTCATCAGAGATGATCCACAGCCTGCTGCCGCTGTTTATGGCCACCACCCTCGGTGCCAGCGTGATTATTATCGGCATCATTGAGGGGCTAGCCGAAGCCACCGCCCTGATTATTAAAGTCTTTTCTGGCGTGCTCAGCGACTACCTTGGTAAACGCAAAGGGCTGGCCATGCTCGGCTACGGCCTTGGCGCATTAAGCAAGCCACTCTTCGCCCTCGCAGGCTCATCGGGCATGATTCTTACTGCGCGGATGATCGACCGCGTCGGCAAAGGCATTCGCGGTGCGCCGCGGGATGCGCTGGTGGCCGACGTTACACCGCCGGAGATCCGCGGCGCGGCTTACGGACTACGTCAGTCGCTGGATACCGTGGGCGCCTTTCTCGGGCCGCTGCTGGCGGTGGCGCTGATGTTTCTCTGGCACAACGATTTTCAGGCTATCTTCTGGGTGGCGGTTATTCCGGGCGTCATGTCCATCGCCCTGCTCTGGTTTGGCCTGAGCGAGCCAAAGACCCCCGTTGCCCATAAGCGTACTAACCCGCTGCGCCGGGAGAGCCTAAAACAGCTTAGTCCCGCCTACTGGTGGGTCGTGGGCTTAGGAGCCATCTTTACCCTTGCACGCTTTAGCGAGGCGTTTCTTGTTCTGCGCGCCAATCAGATGGAGATTCCGCTTTTCGCTATCCCACTGGTCATGGTCGCCATGAATCTGGTCTACAGCGTGACGGCCTATCCGTTTGGCAAGCTCTCAGACCGCATGAGCCATAGCGGCCTGTTACAAGCCGGGCTGCTGGTACTGATTGCCGCTGACATCACCCTGGCACTCAGCCAGCACTGGAGTACGCTGCTGATCGGCGTTGGCCTGTGGGGGATCCATATGGGTATGACCCAGGGCCTGCTGGCTGCCATGATCGCCCACACCGCCCCGTCGGCGCTGCGCGGGACCGCCTTTGGCATGTTTAATCTCATTAGCGGCATCGCGATGCTGCTGGCCAGCACCGGCGCGGGCATTCTGTGGGAGACACTGGGCGCTGCCTCCACCTTCTACGCGGGGGCCATCATCTGCGTGATTACGCTGCTGGGTATGCGGCTCACTCCTGCGGCATACCAGCAGCATTAAGCACGTTTACTTCTGCCCACTACTTTTGCCCATAGTAGGCGTGTGCGCCATGCTTACGCATAAAGTGTTTATCCATCAGATAGCCATCGATGGGCTTCAGACCAGGGTTGATGCTGCGTGCGATCCACGCCATCCGCGCCACCTCCTCCATCACTACCGCGTTGTGCACCGCATCGTGCGCATCTTTGCCCCAGGCAAAGGGACCGTGCTGATACACCACCACGCCTGGGGTATGCAGCGGCTCGCCCTCCTTCAGCGTTTCGATAATCACCCTGCCTGTGTTCAGCTCATACTCACCCTGCACCTCCTGCTCGGTTAACGCCCGCGTGCAGGGGATATCTCCCAGGAAGTAGTCTGCATGGGTAGTGCCCAGCGCCGGGATCGCCAGCCCGGCCTGCGCCCAGGCGGTGGCGTGCGTGGAGTGGGTATGCACCACCCCGCCGAGGGAGGGATAGCGGCGATAGAGCGCCAGATGGGTAGCGGTATCGGAAGAGGGTCGCAATGTGCCCTCCACAACGTCGCCTTGCAGATCCACTATTACGATATCGTCAGCCTTCAGCGCGTCATAGGACACGCCGCTGGGCTTGATGGCCACCAGCCCACGCGCTCTGTCGATGGCGCTGACGTTACCCCAGGTAAAGGTCACCAGGCCGTAGCGCGGGAGATCCAGATTGGCGGCTAAAACCTGCTGTTTAAGCTGCTGCATGGCCATCCTCCAGCAGTCCGGCGCGCGCCATACGCTCGCATACCCATGCCCGCGCCGCGGCCACCTCCTGAAGCGGATCGGCCGCCGTCTCGCTCCACATCTCGATCAAATAAGGCCCGCAATAGCCGCTCTCTTTCAGCGTGCGGAAGCAGCGTTCAAAATCCACCACGCCGCTGCCGAAAGGAACGTTTTTAAAGACGCCGGGTTGCGTATCCTTCACGTGCACCGCCACGATATGCCCGCTGCCCGCCCGCAGCTCCATCTGCACGTCGTTGTCCCATGCCGAGAGGTTGCCGATATCCGGATAGAGCTGGAACCAAGGGTTGTTCAGGTAGTGGGTATAGCCAAGCGCTTTGCTGATAGAGTTCATCAGGGGGTAGTCCATGATCTCCATCGCCAGCGTGACCTGCGCACGGCTGGCCATCTCGACGCTCTCCTTCAAACCATCGCGAAAACGGCGGCGCGTCTCGTCGTTGGCCTGCTGATAGTAGACGTCATAGCCCGCCAGCTGGATCACGCGGATACCGACGTCCTGCGCCAGCTGAATGGCGCGACGCATAATCTCCAGCCCTTGGGTGCGCACCGCGTCATCTTCACTGCCCAGCGGAAAGCGGCGATGGGCGCTCAGGCACATGGAGGGAACCCGCACCCCGGTGTCGGCAACCGCTTTTACCAGCGCCAGACGCTGCTCCTGGCTCCAGCTCAGCCGAGCCAGCCGGGCGTCGGTTTCGTCGATCGACATTTCAACAAAGTCGAAGCCCAGCGTTTTCGCCAGAGTAAGACGTTCGTACCAGCACTCCCCAGCAGGGAGCGCTTTTTCATAGATGCCAAGCGGCACAGTTTTCGACAGCATAGCCGCTCCTTAACCCCACAGCTGGACGATTGAGCGTTTAAACTGCCGCGCGGCCTGCACTGGATCGGCAGCGTCGCGGATGCTGCGCCCGGCGATAAACACGTGGATGGGAATGCCCTTAAACAGCGGCAGATCTTCCAGCGCCAGACCGCCGGTGACGGTGACCTTAAAGCCCATGTCCGCCAGGCGTTTGATCGCGCTGATATCCGCCTCGCCCCAGGCAACGCCCGCCGCCTGCGCATCGCGGCTGCGGTGGTAGACTACCTGCTGAATGCCCGCGTCCCGCCAGGCCTGCGCCTGCTCCCACGTCCAGAAGCCGGTCAGCTCGATCTGCACATCGCCGTTAAACTCGTGGGCGACGTCGAGCGCGCCTTTGGCGGTGTTGATATCCGCACAGCAGATCACCGTGACCCAGTCGGCGTTGGCCTCAAAGCACATACGCGAGAGGATCTTCCCGGCATCGGCAATTTTAGCGTCGGCCAGCACAATTTTATGTGGATAGAGCGCCTTAAGATCGCGCACTGCACGTACCCCTTCCCCTATGCAGAGGATGGTACCCACTTCAATGATGTCTACCTCTTCGGCAATCAGCCGTGTAGTGGCATAAGCATCGGCGAGGGTCTGGTTATCCAGCGCGACCTGTAACATCGGTAATGGCATCGTCGTCTTCCTTTTAAACTGCCGCCGCAGTGGCGTTATCAATTAAATCAAGAACCTCCTGCTCGGTACGGCAGGCACGTAAGCGATCAAAATTGGCTTCATCGTCAAATAAATTAACGATCTGCATGATGCCGACCTCCTGATGGGTATTGGCATCGACGGCCGCCATCGTGATCAGGATATCGACCGGGTCGTTATCGTCGTGGTTAAACGCCAGCGGCTTCTTCAGGGTCACCAGGGCAAAACCGGTTTTTTTGACGCCCTCCTCCGGGCGGCCATGGGGCATGGCCAGCCCTGGGGCGATCACAAAATAGGGACCAAACTGCTCGACGCCATCGAGAATGGCCTGGTAATAGCGCGGCTCCACCACGTCGGCAGCCACCAGCAGGTCGACACCTATTTTTACGGCGTCTTGCCAGGTTTCAGCTTCTGCCTGCAAACGAATAGAGTGGTTCTGTGCCAGCGAATCACGTAGTTTCATGAGGTGTCCTTACTTCACATCCTGCGGGAAGTGCTCTTTGATCACCTCCAGCAGCTTCGGGCCGAAATCAGCAGGCGACAGCATGTTGCGTACGCCAACCACATACTTATTGCCGGAAACGGAAATTTCACCGGCGATATGGGTAGAGGCAATGATGATGTCCGCGCCGTTCAGTTCACTTTTATATTCCCCTACTGCGCAGCTGTTCACCGTGTGATCAATATTTGCCTCGGTTAAAAACTGATCCACTTTCATTTTCATGATCATGGAGCTGCCTTGCCCATTACCACATACAGCCAGAATACGTACGGTCATAACCAAAACTCCTTATAAAGCAGACTGTTTTGTCAGTTGTTTTTCTGCATCTTCTTCAGCACGCAGCGAGCGTCCTGCGAAGAACATATAGGCCAGCGCAATAAGCAAAATGACGGCCATAAAAGCGATACCGATTGAGAAGAAGCCCTGCATCATTGGCGGTGCCAGAATTGACCAATCCGCCATGCCCATCCAGGCGCTCATACCTGTAAGCTTCACCGCCCACACGCAGCCGAAGATTTCAATCATCCCCATAACCAGGCAGATTTTTAGCGCCGCGCGCCAGCCGCCAAAGTGGTTGGCAAAGACGCCAATGGTGGCGTTTGAGAAGAACATCGGAATAAAGCCTGGAATGATCAGGATGGACGAGCCGCAGCCCACCAGGATGCCAACCGCGATCAGCTGGCCGAGGGTGCCCCATATAAAGCCCCACACCACCGCGTTCGGCGCGAAGCTATAGATTGCCGCACAGTCAATCGCCAGCACGGCGCCAGGGATCAACCGCTGGGAGATACCGTTAAACGCCTCAGAGAGCTCGGCGACAAACATGCGCACGCCCTGAGTGATGATGAAGATGGCAACTGCGAAGGAGAAACCGGTTTGCAGGATATAGATAGTCCAGTGGGTTTTACCCGCCATCGCCTGAACCACGTCGGTGCCGAAGGAGAGCAGAATGGCGCCAAAGAAAATCGTCATCACAATGGCCGTTGAGACGATGTTGTCATGGAAGATATTCAGCCAGCCCGGCAGCTTAAGATCCTCAACGCTCTCCTCTTTTTTGCCCAAATAGGGGGCAACTTTATAGGCAATCCAGGAGGCGAACTGCTGCTGATGACCGATGGAGAAGCCACAGCCGTCGGTGACCTCCTGGGTCGGCTTGTACATCATGTTCGAGGTGATCCCCCAGTAGAGGGAGACCAGCACGGCGGTAGAGATAATGGTGGTCCACATCGGATAGCCGAAGATATAGAAGGAGACCGCGATCAGCCCCGCCTGCTGAAACATGATGTGGCCAGTCAGCATAATGGTGCGGATACCGGTTATGCGCCGGAACAGGACGTAAATAATATTTAGCGCCAGCGCCAACAGCACCGCATAACCCACCCAGCTGTAGGCATCTCCCATGCGGTCGATAGTGGCCATCATAGAGGCGTAGGTATCAGAGATGGCACCGTTAATGCCGTAGACCTCTGACATTTTGGCTACGACCGGTTTAAAGGTGCTGGTAAGGATCCCGGATCCGGCCTGTAGAAGCATAAAACCGACGATCGTTTTGATCGTGCCCTTGATAATAACGCTCACGCTTTTACGCAACAGCATATAGCCCAGGCAGGTGACAATGCCCAGCAGCAGCGGGGCGTTGGTCATGACCTGGTTAAAGAACACGGTAAAGAGGGTGTAGAGGGTCTCCATAACGCTCTCCAGAGAGTGAATGTAGCGGATCTTGCGACCCATCACAGAGTGTGCCACTACTCTACCCATCAGAAATAATCACAAAAAGATTGAATATGATTATTTGTGATACGCCACGCAATTTATTTCCCTACATTACATACGACAATAAATGTATGTATATAATAATCATTAAAATCAGTTACTTAATTAACAAATTGCATATTTAAAGCAGGATTGGCGTCGGAACGTCTTATCTTGACGCTTTTTTTAAGCCACATTTTTCCGTTGCGCTGTTGATAAAACGGTGACAACATAAATCAAAAGTAATCATAAAATGCTTTATATTGACTACCTGTAAGGAGTAGCGCGATGAGTAAAGTGGAGACCATTACCCGTGAATCCTGGATCCTGAGTACCTTTCCAGAGTGGGGTAGCTGGCTAAATGAAGAGATTGAGCAGGAGCGCGTCGCTCCTGGCACCTTTGCTATGTGGTGGCTGGGCTGCACCGGGATCTGGCTTAAATCAGAGGGCAGCACTAACGTCTGTGTCGATCTCTGGTGTGGTACGGGTAAGCAGAGCCACGGCAACCCGCTGATGAAAAAGGGCCATCAGATGCAGCGCATGGCTGGCGTGAAAAAGCTTCAGCCAAACCTGCGCACCACGCCGTTTGTGCTCGATCCTTTTGCTATCCGTGAGATCGACGCCGTACTGGCCACACACGATCACAACGATCATATCGACGTTAACGTCGCCGCCGCCGTGATGCAGAACTGCGCCAGCGACGTACCCTTTATCGGGCCGCAAACCTGCGTCGATCTGTGGGTCGGCTGGGGCGTGCCCCGGGAGCGCTGCATCGTCGTGAAACCCGGTGACGTGGTGAAGGTGAAGGATATTGAGATCCACGCCCTGGATGCCTTCGACCGTACGGCGCTGATCACCCTACCGGTGGATCAAAAAGCCGCAGGCGTGTTGCCGGACGGCATGGATCTGCGCGCCGTAAACTATCTGTTCAAGACCCCGGGCGGCTCCCTGTACCACAGCGGCGACTCCCACTACTCCAACTACTATGCGAAGCATGGCAACGAGCATCAGATAGACGTTGCGCTGGGATCCTACGGCGAGAACCCGCGCGGCATTACCGATAAGATGACCAGCGCCGATATCCTGCGCATGGCGGAAGCGCTGAACAGCAAAGTGGTTATTCCGTTCCATCACGATATCTGGTCAAACTTCCAGGCCGATCCGCAGGAGATCCGTGTCCTGTGGGAGATGAAAAAAGATCGCCTGAAGTATGGCTTTAAGCCCTTTATCTGGCAGCCGGGCGGCAAGTTCACCTGGCCGCTGGACAAGGATAACTTTGAGTTCCACTTCCCACGCGGGTTTGACGACTGCTTTACCTGCGAGCCTGACCTGCCGTTTAAATCCTTCCTGTAAAGCGCAGAGCGTGCCGGCTAAGCCCGGCACTTTTTCGCTGTAGGCTTAGTAATTCACGACTATTTCAAATAATATCGTAAAAAATCATGTTTAATCGGCATAGCTCATGACGGAAGCGCAACGACACCAAATTTTACTTGAACAGCTGGCGCAGACCGGGTTTGTGACCGTAGAGCAGGTCATTGACCGGCTTGGCGTCTCTCCCGCTACGGCGCGTCGCGACATTAATAAACTTGATGAGAGCGGCAGGCTAAAAAAGGTCCGCAACGGCGCAGAAGCCATCATTAGCCAGCAGCGACCGCGCTGGTCGCCAATGAACATCCATCAGGCGCAGCATCTTGATGAGAAAATGCGTATCGCTAAAGCGGCGGCGATGCTGGTCAGCGCGGGCGAAAGCGTGGTGATCAACTGCGGTTCAACGGCCTTTTTACTGGGCCGTGAAATGTGCGGCAGGCCGATCCAGATCATCACTAACTACCTGCCGCTGGCGAACTACCTGATCGATCAGGAGCACGAGAGCGTGGTGATCATGGGCGGGCAGTACAACAAGAGCCAGTCCATTACCCTGAGCCCGCAGGGCAGCGAAAACAGCCTCTATGCCGGGCACTGGATGTTTACCAGCGGCATCGGTCTGACCGCCGACGGCCTCTATAAAACCGATATGCTGACGGCGATGGCCGAACAGAAGATGCTTAACGTTGTGGGCAAGCTGGTGGTGCTGGTGGACAGCAGCAAGGTCGGCGAGCGCGCCGGAATGCTCTTTAGCCGCGCTAATCAGATCGCTATCGTGATCACCGGCAAGCAGGCCAGCCCGGAGATTGTTAAGCAGCTTGAAGCGCAGGGCGTTAAGGTGATGCGCGTTTAGAAAAGCAACTATTTCAGTATGTTGTAGCGATAAAGCAGCTTGCTAAAATCCTGCTTCATACTGATAAAGAGCAGTATCTCAATACGCGTGCCGTCAAAATCGTAGAGCACGCGATATTCACCTTCAACATCAAGCCGTTCACGTAACATGAGTCCACGATCTGAAAGATAGACGTTAAAGCGATACCTTTTAGGATCCTGGATAATGCACGCAACTGAGTCCAGCAGCAGGTTATCAACGAAGCGGGCAGCCTGCTGCGCACCAATAGTTCCACTTTTGTATGACTCAATGTCTGCCAGGCACTGTAGCGCCAACGGCGCGACGGCGACTGAATACGGTTTTGCCACGTAACTTCTCCCTGTTAACGTCTTGCAGCACGCAGCCTCTCTAACACCTCTTCAGGCGTCATACCGTTGCCTTCCGCGATCTCTTTTTTCGCTTGCATGCTCAGTTTAAAGAGGGCATTTATATTTTTCTCTTGCTCGATTTCCCTGAGTTCGGCCTCGCGCTCGGCGACGGTTTGTATGAAGAGTTCTGCTACACCATTTTTCGTTACGTAGACCCCGCCCTCAAAGGTAGTAGCATTCCCAAGGCTATCTCTGGCAATTTTCTGGGACATGGTTTGTGACATAGGCTGCTTCCACTTAATAAAAATAACGCCAAAGGCGTAGCGCGTTGTCATAGTATAAGCTCTGCGTGGTAAAATTTTGTACTTATTTATCCACCAAGATCAAAGATACATTTTGAAAAAACTTACCGCCGCCTCCAGCGCCGCTGGGGTGATGCGATGGCGAACCCCCGCCTCCCAGCGGCAGGTAAGATGCCGATCCAGGCCTGCATCCTGTAGCGCCCGATGCAGGCGGTACGATTCAGCCGCCGGGACGACGTCATCGTCTTCACCGTGCCACAGCAGCAGCGGACGGGAAGCAAGCTGTGCCAAACGATCCGCCACGTCCCAGTCGGCCAGCGGGGCGACAATCTCGCTAAGCTCCGCGGCCGTCTCTGCGCGCGGGGGGAACAGCGTTTGGGAAAGTGAGGTAAAGTAGCCGGATCCCATCAGGCTGGCGACGCACACCAGCTCTGGGTGATGCGACATCAGGCCAAGCGCCGTCATGCCACCCATTGACGCGCCGCCCACCGCCAGACGCTCCTCTGCAACCCAGCCTTCATGCGCCAGCGCATCCCGCAGCGCCGGAAACTCATCAAAGTTGCTCTGTAGGATCTGCCAGAACTGACCCAGCCGCGCCTGCTCGTCACCGTTAAAACGTGCTCCGTGATCGCGCGCATCGGGCATCACGACCCGAAAACCTGCCTGCGCCAGCGCAACGGCGAAGTAGCTGTAAACCAGCTTTGATGAGCCAAAGCCGTGATAAAACACCACCGTAGGCAGGGGAACGGTGAGTTTTCCGGTGGGTGCGGCGTGCAGGATCTCAATGCCTGCCAGCTGGCGCGTTTCAAGTTCAATCATGGCGATCTCCTGATAAAGCCCTTGGTATGCCACGTCCCCCTGCTCTACGCAAGCCGCTGCCGCTGCGCGTACAAGAAAACAGTGAGAAGTACATTACGCTTTCGCATTATTTACAGCGGAAAATAGCGTGAGAGCTAACAAAATGGGAACATTCTCCATAAGGTTATTAAAGGAAGCACTACACTATCGCTAACGGGACAGGGCTAACGGGAAATGAGGGAAAGCTATGCATCGGTTTACACCACTTTTTTTAGCGCTGAGCCTCAGCGGCTGTAGCATGCTGCAAAATACGCCGCATCCGGCCCCGCCAGTGAGCGACCACCCGCAGGAGATTAGCCGCAACCAGACGGCGGGTCTGCAAAAGATGGAGACCATTAGCGTGATGGTGCGTGGATCGCCGATGGACGTCGAGTCGGAAATCAAAGCCAAAGCGGCGGCCATGAAGGCGGACTACTATGTCATTCTCTTAGATGATGAAACGGTGGTCCCCGGCCAGCGATATGGACAGGCTATTTTGTATCGTCAGTAATGGCTCATTGTTTTTTAAAGGATATTTACACTGCTTTGCGTCCGTAGACTTTTTCCCGCTTACAATCATTCAGGGTCGGTCAGGAACATGTAAAAGGAGCGGATTTATGAAACGATCTCTTGCTTTAACGTCGCTGCTGCTTTCCGTCGGTTTAGTGAGCACCACCGCGCAGTCTGCAGAGTTTGCCAGCGCCGATTGTGTGACTGGCCTGAATGAGATTGGCCTTATTTCCGTGAGCAACGTCTCCGGCAGCGTACAGGATGTTGAGCGTGCCATTGCCCTGAAAGCCGACGAACAGGGCGCGTCCTGGTACCGCATCATCAAAATGGATGAGGTGCAGAGTGCCAATAGCTGGCAGGCACAGGCGATCCTCTACGCCTAAGCCCGTTCGGTTTGATCACATTGTAAGCTGGCCCCCTAAAAACGGTGGCTACTCATTTTGTTGCTTTTTAATTACCATATTGTGAGTGTGCCAATACATTTACGTAACATTTTGTTACACAGATCTGCTAAATGTTAGCGCCTAACTGCCGTTGAACGAGCCACACTTCTCGGGCAACGGACATCCTATGAACGCTCTTATTCGACGTGCTGGTTTAGGCACAAAGCTTTCGTTGCTGACGGGCGTCAGCGTCGCAGCACTTTTTCTGCTGTTTACCTCTCTGATGAGCCACAAGGCAAGCCAGCAGCTTGAAGTGCTGGCTACTGAAGATCTGCATAGCCAGGCTACCGGCGTGGCCGATATGGTCGAAATGTTTAGCAGCAGCCTCAGCGATGAGGTCGAACGCTACACCCGCCAGTTCAGCACCTTTATCCCCCGGCCGGTCTCTCTCGATACAACACAAACCCGTACTATCAACGGCCTCACCGTTCCCTTACTGAAGGGCGGCGAGACGGAGCTGCACGAAAATAACGCGATACCGGACGACTTCTTCCAGCGCACCGGCTCGATTGCGACCCTGTTCGTGCGCAACGGCGATAGCTTTGTGCGCGTGGCGACCTCACTGCGTAAAGAGAACGGCGAGCGTGCTATCGGTACGCAGCTCGACAGCGCCAGCCCGGCACTGGCTCCCGTCCTGCGCGGTGATATCTATCGCGGCCTCGCGCTGCTGTTTGGCAAGCGCTACATCACCCAGTATCAACCGATGAAGGACGCCAGCGGTAAAACCATTGCTATCCTGTTCGTTGGCGTAGATATCACCCGCTCCTGGGACATCATGCGTGACAAGATCCTGCAGCGTCGACTGGGCGAGAGCGGGCATTTCTTCGTTCTGAACCGCAGCGCCGGTAAAAACTATGGCACCTGGCTGTTCCATGCCCGCGAAGAGGGGCAGCGTCCGCAGTGGGGCGAGGACGCTGAGCAGCAGCTGTTGACCCTGGCCTCCGGTACGCTGGAGCGTAAAACTCAGGATGGGCGCACCATGCTGGTCTCCTGGAGTGCCCTGCCGGGCTGGAACTGGACAATTGTTGGCGAAGTCGATAAGGCCGTACTGCTGCAGGATGTGACGCGTCTGCGCAACCAATTTTTGATTGCCGGCGCGCTGGTTTCTCTGCTCTTTGCCGTGCTGTTTGTCATCATCACCCGCCGCTGGCTGACTCGCCCGCTGCGTGAGGTCACGGCCCTTGCCCAGACCTACGCCTCCGGGGATCTGCGTGCCTCCCTCACCTCAACGCGTCAGGATGAAGTGGGCCAGCTGATCCACGCTATCAACGGCATCGGTAATGGCCTGCAAAACATGGTGCAGCAGGTCCGCGAGGCAGCAGGCGATATTCACTTCGCTACTAATGCGCTGGCGGCGGACAGCAGCGAAATCAGCGATCAAATCAACAAGCAGGCGAGCAGCGTGGAGGAGACCTCTGCCAGCATGGAGCAGCTTGCCGCCACCGTACAGCAAAACGCAGCCAGCATGGAGCAGACGCAGCATCTGGTGAACGAAACCTCGCAGGCGGTGCAGAGCGGCGGGCAGACGGTAGGACGTGCGGTAGCGACCATGAGCGATATCCGCAGCGCCTCCCAGCGTATTGCGGATATCACTCAGGTGATTGAGTCCATTGCCTTCCAGACTAACATTCTCGCCCTTAACGCCGCGGTTGAGGCCGCACGCGCCGGTGAGCACGGGAAAGGCTTTGCCGTGGTGGCTCAGGAGGTTCGCGCCCTTGCGGCCCGCAGCGCCAACGCCGTAAAAGAGATCGAGACGCTGATCGATGATACCCTGCAAAAGGTCACCGAAGGGCACACGCTCTCTGAGCAGACGCGTCAGGCCATGACGTCGATCATCGACCACATGGACAATATCAACCAGTTGGTGACGGAGATTAACCACGCCTCCCGCGAGCAGTCGGCAGGGATTAACCAGGTTAACCTGGCGATGACCCACATTGGCGATGCGACCCACGTCAACGCCGAACGTGTATCCCGCAGCGAAGAGACGGCCCAGACCCTACGGGAAAAAGGCGCGCATCTGAAGCAGCTGGTGAGCCTGTTCCGCCTCTAACCTACCCCGCCCGTGGCGCGCAGCAGCAGGTCGTTCTGCACCTGAGCGCTAAGCAGCGCGCCACCGCGGGTATCCAGCATGGTTTGGCACCATGCCTGGGCGACAGGCGGTGAGGCGTAGCGCAGCATCTGCGCCCCGGCGGCCAGCAGGTAGAGCTGCTGGGTAATCTCCCGGGCCTGCGCCTCCTGCGGTCGATGTAGCCGCTGCTGCAGCCGTCGCCAGGCGCGATCGAAGTGGCGATCCTGACCCTTTACCTCGCCAAAGGAGCCGCTCAATAGATCCATCACGCCGGGCTGCTTGCCGAGCACCCGCATCACGTCCAGACACATGATATTGCCCGATCCCTCCCAGATGCTGTTAACCGGCATCTCCCGGTAGAGGCGCGGCAGCTCGTTATCCTCACAGTAGCCCGTGCCGCCGAGTACCTCCATCGCCTCGGCAACAAAAGGGATCCCCGCCTTGCACACTGCATACTTCGCCACCGGGGTAAACAGCCGCGCCCACAGCGTCTCCTGCACGCTCTTCCGGCTCTCCCAGGCCCGCGCCAGACGGAAAAGAAACGCCGTCTGCCCCTCCAGCTGCAGCGCCATGCGGGAGAGCACGTCGCGCATCAGGGGCTGATCGACCAGGTGCTTACCAAACGCCTGCCGCTGATGGGCATGGTAGAGCGCAACGGAGAAGGCCCGGCGCATCAGGCCGTGGCTGCCCAGGGCGCAGTCGAGGCGTGTCAGGCCACCCATCCTGAGGATCTGCCGGACGCCATCTCCCTCCTCTCCCAGCAGCCAGCCGGTGGCGTCTAAAAACTCCGCCTCGCTGCTGGCGTTGGAGCGGTTGCCGAGCTTATCTTTCAGGCGCTCCAGACGCAGGGCGTTGCGCGTGCCGTCGGGCAGAAAACGCGGCACAAAGAAGCAGGAGAGTCCGCCTTTCGCCTGGGCCAGCACCAGGTGGGCATCGCTCTGCGGCACGGAGAAAAACCACTTGTGTCCTACCAGCCGGTAGGCCTCGCCGCTACCTTTGCGCTCCAGCGGCTCTGCGCGGGTGGTGTTGCTGAGCACGTCCGAGCCGCCCTGCTTCTCCGTCATCCCCATGCCGATCAGTACCCCGCGCTTCTGCCCGCCGGGGGCCAGATGGGCGTCATAGCGATCGCTGAGCAGCGGTTTGCACCACTCGTGAAACGTTGCGGGTAGCGCCTGCTGGAGCAGCGGCGTGGCGGCAAAGGTCATGGTGACTGGGCAGAGGGTGCCCGCTTCCACCTGGGCGTGGAGGACAAAGCGCGCCGCCCGGGCAACAAAGGCTCCGGCGCGGGCCTCCTCTTCCCAGGCGAGGTTGTGAACGCGGTTAGCGCACAATCCCTGCATCAGCAGATGCCACGCCGGGTGAAAGCGCACGTCGTCGAGGCGCTCACCGGTGGGATCGTAGCGCAGCAGCTCCGGCGGATTAGCGTTCGCCAGCCGGCCCAGCTCCAGCGACTCTGCCGTGCCAAGCTGCTGCCCGATGCTGGCCAGCAGCTCAGCGTCCCAGCCAGCGCCCTCACGGGCAACGGCGTCGCGAAGCGCGGCATCAGAGAGAAAAAGGTTGCTGTTGTTGAGCGGAATAGGTTGATTGAAAACGGTATGGGTTTGCCAGCGCATACTCTCTCCCCTGTTCAATGGCAGTGCCCTAAGTATGCACAGGGAGAATTTTACGACCGCAGCAGGGGTCACAAAAAACCACCCCGCAGGGTGGTTAGGTTAACGCTGAAGCTTAGCCGCGCTGGCGGACGGCTTCAAACAGGCAGATGCCGGTTGCAACGGAGACGTTCAGGGAGGAGACGCTGCCCGCCATCGGGATGCTGATCAGCTCATCGCAGTGCTCGCGGGTCAGGCGACGCATGCCTTCGCCCTCTGCACCCATCACCAGCGCCATCGGGCCGGTCATTTTGCTCTGGAACAGGGTATGATCCGCTTCGCCCGCGGTGCCGACGATCCAGATGTTCTCTTCCTGCAGCAGACGCATAGTGCGCGCCAGGTTGGTCACGCGGATGAGCGGCACGTTCTCTGCTGCGCCGCTGGCCACTTTTTTCGCCGTGGCGTTAAGCTGGGCCGAGCGATCTTTCGGGACGATAACCGCATGGACGCCAGCGGCGTCGGCGCTGCGCAGGCAGGCCCCGAGGTTATGCGGATCGGTCACGCCGTCGAGGATCAGGAAGAAGGGGCGATCGAGGCTGGCGATCAGATCCGGCAGATCGTTCTCCTGATACTGACGTCCCGGTTTCACCCGTGCAATGATCCCCTGGTGCACCGCGCCTTCGCTTTTTTCATCCATAAACTGGCGGCTCGCCACCTGGATAGTCACGCCCTGGGCTTCCAGAGCATGGATCAGCGACATCAGACGTTTATCTTCACGTCCTTTCAGAATATAAACGTCCTGAAAGCGCTCAGGGGCGCGTTCCAGCAGTGCCTGCACCGCGTGGATGCCATAAATCATTTCACTCATGAAGGGTACTCGATCGAGGTTAAAAGGGTCTTTCCGCCTCATTATACCCCACGAGGCCCCCCAGCGTCCCTCCCCGTTACGCGTTCACGCCCGTACGCCGCTGAAAGCCTACCCGGATGCTGGTTAAGCACAATAAAAAAATCCCCTTTACGAAGAAAGGGGATGAATAAGGTTACTCAGCGGTTTTCTTTTTTGCCGCGCGCTTTGCTTTCGTCGCGGCGGCGATTTTTTGCGTTTTCGCAGAAGGCGCTTTTGCCGCAGGCGCTTTCTCTTTCTTCACCTTCGGCTGGGTGCCGTCGGTGTTTTTTCCTTTACCCTTGCCTTTCTCGCGGCGGAACTCGCTGTCCGGCTCAAAGTTACCTTTTTTACCGACCTGGCGACGACGGCCGCTGGGTTTACCCGGCGCGCCTTTTTTAGCACGTTCGCGTTCGGTTTTGCCGACGTTGCGCGGAGCACGCTCGCTGGAGATCAGCGTAAAGTCGATCTTGCGATCGTCCATGTTTACCGCTTCGACGCGCACTTCAACGCGATCGCCCAGCCGGTAGGTCTGGCCGCTGGATTCGCCAATCAGGCGCTGACCCACCTGGTCGAAACGGTAGTAGTCGTTATCCAGCGAGGAGACGTGAACCAGGCCGTCGATAAACAGCTCGTTAAGGCGTACGAAGAAACCGAAGCCGGTGACGCTGGCAATCACACCCTGGAAGTTGCTACCCACGTGATCCTGCATGAAGTCGCACTTCAGCCAGTCGGCAACGTCGCGGGTCGCTTCGTCGGCGCGGCGTTCAGCCATCGAACAGTGCTGACCCAGCTGCAATACCGCTTCCATCGGATAGTGCCAGCCGCCCGACGGGGTGCTGTTACCCTCAAGCCCCTGCTCTTTGGCGACCAGGTACTTAATGGCGCGGTGCAGGGAGAGGTCCGGGTAGCGGCGGATCGGCGAGGTAAAGTGGGCATAGGATTGCAGCGCAAGACCAAAGTGGCCCCGGTTTTCCGGATCGTAGATCGCCTGCTTCATGGAGCGCAGCAGCATGGTCTGGAGCATCTCATGGTCAGGGCGATCGGCAATAGACTCCAGCAGCGCGGCGTAGTCCCCCGGCTCCGGCTTATTGCCGCCCGGCAACTCCAGACCCAGTTCGGCCAATACCGAGCGGAACGAGGTAATGGCTTCGGTGGTTGGGCGGTCGTGAATACGGAACAGCGCCGGCTCTTTCGCCTTCTCAACAAAACGGGCGGCGGAGATGTTGGCGAGGATCATGCACTCTTCAATCAGCTTATGGGCGTCGTTACGCTCGGTCAGCTCGATGCGCTCAATGCGGCGCTCGGCGTTGAAGATGAACTTCGCCTCTTCGCTCTCAAAGGAGATGCCGCCGCGCTCCTCCCGCGCCTGGTTCAGCGTTTTATAGAGGGTATGCAGCTCTTCAATGTGTTTCACCAGCGGCGCGTACTGCTCGCGCAGCTCCTGATCGCCCTCCAGCATATGCCATACCTTGGTATAGGTCAGGCGCGCGTGGGAGCTCATCACCGCTTCGTAGAATTTGTAGCCGGTCAGGCGTCCCTTGGTGGAAATGGTCATTTCGCAGACCATACAGAGACGGTCCACCTGCGGATTGAGGGAGCAGAGGCCGTTGGAGAGCACTTCCGGCAGCATCGGGACTACCTGCGACGGGAAGTAGACCGAGGTGCCGCGGCTGCGTGCTTCGTCATCCAGGGCGGTGCCCGGACGCACGTAGTAGCTTACGTCAGCAATGGCTACCCACAGGCGCCAGCCGCCGCCGCGTTTTTTCTCGCAGTAGACCGCATCGTCAAAGTCACGGGCGTCTTCGCCGTCGATAGTGACCAGAGGCAGGTTACGCAGATCGACCCGTCCGGCTTTCGCCTCTTCAGGGACCTCCTCTTTCAGGCTACTCACCTCTTGCTCAACGGCAGGCGGCCAGATGTAGGGGATCTCATGGGTGCGCAGGGCCATATCCACCGCCATGCTGGTACCCATATTTTCGCCGAGGACCTCAACGATCTTACCGATAGCTTTGGTGCGTCGCGTTGGGCGCTGGGTGAGTTCAACCACCACCACGAAGCCCATCCGCGCGCCCATAATCTCTTCCGGCGGGATAAGGATGTCGAAGCTCATGCGGCTGTCGTCCGGCACCACAAAGCCTACGCCTGCGTCGGTAAAGTAGCGACCCACGATCTGGCCGGTTTTCGGCACCAGCACGCGCACGATGCGCGCTTCACGACGGCCTTTACGATCTGCGCCAAGGGGCTGGGCCAGCACCTGGTCGCCGTGAATGCAGGTTTTCATCTGCTCGCTAGAGAGATAGAGGTCATCTTTGCGGCCTTCAACGCGCAGGAAGCCGTAGCCGTCGCGGTGGCCAATAACTATCCCCTTGAGCAGGTCAAGGCGTTCCGGCAGGGCGTAACACTGGCGGCGGGTAAAGACCAGCTGCCCGTCACGCTCCATGGCACGCAGGCGACGGCGCAGCCCTTCCAGCTGCTCCTCGCCTTCAATATTCAGTTCCTGCGCCAGTTCTTCGCGGTTAGCCGGTTTTTCGCGTTTTGATAAGTGATCGAGAATGAACTCGCGGCTAGGAATAGGGTTCGCGTACTTCTCAGCTTCGCGCTCCTGGAAAGGATCATGTGACATAGCGGTTCCTCCGTTGTCAGCTCTGGCAGAGCGTTCTCTTACTCCACCATTAATAATTTATACAGCGGTTGATTCTCTTCAACCAAATCGGCCAGCGTGTAGTGATCAAGTTCCATCAGAAAACTGTTCACGGCCTTAGAGAGTGCCTGCTTCAAACGGCAGGCAGGGGTAATATGGCAAAATGCGCTGCTGCAGTTCACCAGCGTGAGCGGTTCCAGCTCACGCACGACGTCACCGATGCGGATGGTATTAGCAGGCTTGCCCAGGCGAATGCCGCCGTTTTTCCCTCGAACAGCCGCGACGTAGCCCGCCCGGCTTAGCTGGTTGATTATTTTGACCATGTGGTTGCGGGAAACCCCGTACACCGTCGTCACTTCAGAAATATTGGTCATTCGCCCTTCCGGTAGCGATGCCATATAGATCAGGGCACGCAATCCGTAATCGGTGAAACTCGTTAACTGCACATCAACCTCAGGATAAAGGGAAAAACGCGGGATACCAGTTGGTATTAACATTATTGATGATAAACCAGCCAGAGAGTAAGCAGCTAATTTATTTGAATAGAAGAAGTGAAAAGCGGGCAAGTAGGCCCGGCAAGCAGAGTGCCGCCGGGCAAAGTCACATCACATTACGCGTCAAACGGATCGCGCAGGATCATGGTTTCGGTGCGGTCAGGGCCGGTAGAGATAATATCAATCGGCACTTCGGTCAGCTCTTCGATGCGCTTGATGTAGTCCAGCGCCGCCTGCGGCAGGCCGCTGCGCTCTTTCACACCGAAGGTCGTTTCAGACCAGCCTGGCATGGTTTCGTAGATCGGCTCGATACCTTCCCAGTCGTCAGCGGCCAGCGGCGTGGTGGTGACTTCGCGGCCGTCCGGCAGACGGTAAGCCACGCAGATTTTCACCTCTTTCAGGCCGTCCAGCACGTCCAGCTTGGTCAGGCAGAAGCCGGACAGGGAGTTGATCTGCACAGCACGACGAATCGCAACGATATCCAGCCAGCCGGTACGACGACGACGACCGGTGGTCGCGCCAAACTCGTTACCCTGTTTGCAGAGGAACTCGCCGATGTCGTCAAACAGCTCGGTTGGGAACGGACCCGCGCCTACACGGGTAGAGTAGGCTTTGATGATCCCCAGCACGTAGTCCACGTAGCGCGGACCCAGGCCGGAGCCGGTCGCCACGCCACCGGCGGTGGTGTTGGAGGAGGTCACGTACGGATAGGTACCGTGGTCGATATCCAGCAGCGTACCTTGCGCACCTTCGAACATGACGAAATCGCCACGCTTGCGCGCCTGGTCCAGCAGATCGGAAACGTCCACTACCATGCCGGTCAGGATGTCGGCAATCGCCATCACATCGTCCAGCACTTTCTGGTAGTCAACGGCGTCGGCTTTATAGAAGTTCACCAGTTGGAAGTTGTGATATTCCATCACCTCTTTCAGCTTGGTAGCAAAGGTCTCTTTGTCGAACAGATCGCCAACGCGCAGGCCGCGACGAGCCACTTTATCTTCGTAAGCCGGGCCGATACCACGACCGGTAGTACCGATCGCTTTCGCACCGCGCGCTTTTTCACGCGCCACGTCCAGCGCCACGTGATAGTCGAGGATCAGCGGGCAAGCTTCAGAGAGCAGCAGACGTTCGCGTACCGGAATACCACGCTCTTCCAGGCCTTTCATCTCTTTCATCAGCGCAGCAGGAGAGAGCACCACACCGTTACCGATGATGCTGGTCACATTGTCACGCAGAATGCCTGATGGAATAAGATGGAGGACGGTTTTTTCACCGTTGATTACGAGAGTGTGGCCTGCATTGTGACCGCCCTGATAGCGAACCACATATTTAGCACGTTCAGTAAGGAGATCGACGATCTTACCTTTGCCTTCGTCACCCCATTGGGTGCCCAGTACGACGACGTTGTTACCCATTTTTCAAAATCACCGTTTGCTTAAAAAAGGATTCTACCATCGCTTTTTCTGATAATCAGCACTTTTTGTCGGCAAATTTCGGCCAATCTGCGTGCTATTTCTCTAGCCAATCGTTTTCCTCAACATATAGTAGATCACGACCCCGGCAACCACTAATCCCCCACCGAAACGGCGTAAAATGTTATCCGGCAGCAGGGCCAGCGAGGCGATCATGCGTCGCCACAGGCGCGGATAGAGCATTGGGCCAAGCCCTTCCAGCACCAAAACTAATGCCAGCGCCAGCCAAATGGTCGAGTTCATTATGCTTCCTTCAAAAGAAAACCACCGTCTCCTGAGGATGACGGTGGTTTGAGTAGAGTAGTGACTACGGCAGACTTAGCGTGTCGCTGCGTCAGGCGTTTTCATGTAGCGGAAGAAGTCGCTGTCCGGGCTGAGAACCATCACATCCTGATTGCTCTGGAAGCTGTTCTCATAGGCGCGCAGGCTACGGATAAAGGCGTAGAAGTCCGGATCCTGGCTGAATGCATCGGCGAACAGCTTAGCCGCTTCCGCATCGCCTTCACCACGCTGAATACGCCCTTCACGCTCGGCTTCTGCCAGCGTTTTGGTGACTTCGTAGTCAGACGTCGCGCGCAGTTTCTCTGCCGCTTCCTGGCCTTGTGAACGGTGACGACGGGCAACCGCTTCACGCTCGGCGCGCATACGGTTGTAAATCGCCTCAGAGACTTCGCTCGGCAGGTTGATCTGCTTGATACGCACATCCACCACTTCGATACCCAGCGCAGCCATACTGTTCGGGTTCACAACCGGCACCTTGCCGTTGGTCTCCGCCGTGATGCGCTTGGCCGCTTTGGCAATTTCATCATCAGCGGCTGGTGTGGCCACTTCATCTTCCGTACCGGCAGAGCCCGAGTTCAGCGCATCGCGTACTTCCAGGGTCAGACGACCGCGGGAGTCGGTCACGATATCTTTTACGTCGAGACGGCCGATTTCAGAACGCAGACGGTCAGAGAACTTACGTTTCAGCAGCACTTCGGCTTGGGAGACGTCACCGCCACCGGTTGCCAGATAGTAGCGGCTGAAGTCGCTGATGCGCCATTTGATATAGGAGTCAACGATCAGGTCTTTCTTCTCTTTGGTCACAAAGCGATCGGCCTGGTTGTCCATGGTCTGGATACGCGCGTCCAGCGTTTTAACCGCCTCAATAAACGGCAGCTTAAAGTGCAGGCCTGGCGTAAAGACCAGTGGTTTGTTTTCATCGTCACGCAGCACTTTACCGAAGCGCAGCGTAATGCCGCGCTCGCCCTCTTTCACGACAAAGATTGAGGTGTAGAGCACTACCAGCACGATGATAATTATCGCAATTACAGACTTACGCATCGTTATTCCCCCTGACGCTGGTAGTCGTTACGCTGTGCGTTAGCACGGCGTTGGTCCATGATGTCACCCTGGCCAGCAGACGGTGCGTTACTGGTGCTGCTGCTGGTGTTTGACGCAGGCGGCAGGCGCAGCAGGTTATTCGCCCCGCTGGTATCACCTTTTGCCGCAGGCGCGCCGCCTTTCAGCATCTGATCTAACGGCAGAACCATCAGGTTGCCGCTCTTATCGTTAACCAGCACCTTGCGGGTGTGGCTCAGCACTTTTTCCATACTTTCGATATAGAGACGCTCACGGGTAATTTCCGGGGCCGCTTTATACTCCGGCAGGAGCTTGGCAAAGCGCGCCACTTCACCCTGCGCTTCCAGGATAGTCTGGGTCCGGTAAGCACGCGCTTCCTCAAGGATACGCTGCGCCTGACCGTTAGCACGCGGCTGAACTTCGTTGGCGTAGGCTTCTGCTTCACGAATAGACTGCTGCTCGTTCTCACGGGCGGCAATGGCATCGTCAAACGCGGCCTGCACGGCTTCCGGCGGACGGGCGGCCTGGAAGTTGACGTCCAGCAGGGTGATACCCATGTTGTACGGGCGAATCGTCTCCTCCAGCTCGCGCTGGGTATCGCTACGAATCACGGTACGGCCTTCGGTCAGGATACGGTCCATGGTGTATTTGCCGATCACGCCGCGCAGGGCGCTGTCGGTGGCTTGACGCAGGCTGTCGTCAGCGCTGGTCACGCTAAACAGGTAGCGCTCAGGATCGGTCACGCGGTACTGAACGTTCATCTCAACGCGTACCACGTTCTCGTCGGAGGTCAGCATCACCCCGGAGGCCGCCAGTTCACGAACCGACTCCACGTTGACCGCCGTCACGCTATCAATAAAGGTCGGTTTCCAGTTCAGGCCGGGCTCCACCAGATGGCTGAATTTGCCGAAACGGGTCACGACGCCGCGCTCCGCCTCTTTAATGGTGTAGAAACCGCTGGCCGCCCAGAAGATGACGAGCGCAACCGCAACGATAGTCACGATGCGTCCACCCATACGGCTGCGCGGGCCTGGCGCAGCGCCACCACCGCCCGAGCCGGTTCCTTTGCCGCCGCCAAAGCCGCCCAGTTTCTTGCTCAGCTTGCGAAAGATATCATCTAAATCAGGAGGCCCCTGATCGCGACCGCCTTTATTTCCATTTCCCCCAGAGTTGCCGCCTTGATTATTGCTGCTTCCCCACGGGTCGCGGTCTTGTCCGTTATTACCGGGCTGGTTCCACGCCATGTATGTGCTCCATATTTGTTATTCGTTATCCCCTGGAGGGGAAATGTCTTCAGGCAAGCCGCCAGGTCAGACTACGTAGTCAACCAATGCAGGTTCTTGTTTACAGAGGCGACGCCACTCCACGATCGGCATACGTACTTGCAGACCCAGACTGCCGTCCTCCTCCATCCACTCTTTTTCTATCGCCTGAAGCTGATAAAACCGGCTTCTTAACCGCCCCTCCTGCGGAGGCAGATGCAGCGTGTGCTGAGCCACCTCCCCGGAAAGACGCTCGGTTAGCGCCTGAAATAACAGTGGTACACCCGCTCCGGTTTGTGCTGACAGCCAAACCCGAATCGGTCTGTTTTCATCGTCCCTGTCGATACGCGGCTCGAACTCATCCAGCATATCGATCTTGTTCATTACCAGCAGGGTCGGGATCTCGTGAGCATCAATCTCTTCGAGCACGGTATTCACCGCATCAATATTTTCCTGCAGACGGAGGTCGGCGGCATCGATCACGTGCAGCAGCAACGTGGCCTGGCGCGTCTCCTGCAGTGTCGCCTTAAAGGCAGCAACCAGATCGTGCGGCAGGTGGCGAATAAACCCTACCGTATCGGCCAGCACGGTCTCACCAACGTCAGCAACGTCAATACGGCGCAGGGTCGGATCCAGCGTGGCAAACAGCTGGTCCGCAGCGTAGACCTGCGCTTCGGTGATCTGATTAAACAGCGTCGATTTACCGGCGTTGGTATAGCCTACCAGTGATACCGTGGGGATATCTGCTTTCGCGCGCGACCGACGCCCCTGCTCGCGCTGTTTGCTAACGCGCTCAAGGCGCGAGAGGATCAGAGTAATACGGTTGCGCAGTAAACGACGGTCGGTTTCGAGCTGGGTTTCACCCGGACCACGCAAACCGATCCCGCCCTTCTGACGCTCAAGGTGGGTCCAGCCGCGCACGAGGCGCGTCGCCAGATGGCGCAGCTGCGCCAGTTCAACCTGCAGTTTCCCCTCATGGGTACGTGCACGTTGCGCAAAAATGTCTAAAATGAGACCGGTGCGGTCGATAACACGACACTCGCACAGCCTCTCCAGGTTTCGTTCCTGGGCTGGGGTTAGGGCGTGATCAAAGAGCACAACCGATGCACCCGATGCTTTAACGGCGTCCGCTATTTCAACTGCCTTACCTTCACCAACAAAATATTTTGGGTGCGGTGCTTTACGGCTACCGGTAATCACCTGCATTGCGTCGACGCCAGCTGAAGAGACCAGGGATTCAAACTCCTGGAGATCTTCCATATCTTTGTCTTGCGAAAAATAGATGTGTACCAGCACCGCCTGCTCACCGGCATCATAACGGTCAAACAAGCGTAAACCCTCTTAGAATACCAGCGGGGAACACCTGGCTCCCCGACATGGAAAACAGCAAAAAACCTTATTCGGTCTCTTCGCTGTCCTGTTGTGATGCAGAAGAACCCTGCGCGTTGCTGCTATGGTGATAGTTACTGGTGCCGCCACCGGTGTTGTTACTGTGATGAGAAACCGGACGCGACGGGACAACAGTAGAAATTGCGTGCTTATAGACCATCTGGCTGACCGTGTTTTTCAACAGGATCACGAACTGATCGAAAGACTCAATTTGACCTTGCAGCTTAATACCATTCACCAAATAAATAGAAACCGGAACGCGTTCCCGACGCAGCGCGTTCAGAAACGGGTCTTGTAAAGATTGCCCCTTAGCCATTCTATCTTTTCCTTATATGCTTGTTTTGTACTTTGAACCCGAAGGCCCTGAAAACTGCGTAAAATTTTGCGCACGATCCGATGTAATTGTACACATTCAGTCTGCGTTAGCACCAATAACCTGTAATACTTCATTTCGCGCCTGTTCCGGCTTTTCACTGTCGAGCCAGTGAACGCCCTCCCAACCGCGAAGCCAGGTTATCTGGCGTTTCGCTAACTGTCTCGTCGCGCAAACACCTCGATAAACCATTTCCTCATATGAGATCTCGCCTTCAAGATAGGACCACATCTGGCGATATCCCACACAACGAACGGAAGGCATGTCCGTATGCAAATCTCCACGAGCAAAAAGCGCCCGCACTTCTGCTTCAAAACCTGAAGCCAACATCTGATGAAAACGCTGCTCAATTCGTTGATGGAGCAGTTCACGGCTCGCCGGGGCGATGGCGAACTGATGCACCTGATACGGCAGAGCTTCTCCTGACGTTTGCGTCAGTTCCGTTAAAGTTTTACCCGAAATGAAAAAAACTTCCAGTGCCCGGGAAAGCCTTTGCGGGTCGTTCGGATGAATTCGTGCACTCGCTAGCGGATCTATCTCTGCCAGCCGCTTGTGCAGCGCTTCCCACCCCTGCTCTGCCGCCATCTGTTCAATTTTAGCTCTTACTGCAGGATCCGCCGCGGGCAAGGGCGATAAGCCCTCCAGCAGCGCCTTAAAGTAGAGCATGGTTCCCCCCACCAACAAGGGGATCCGACCTGCGGCGGTAATCTCTGCCATCTCGGCCAGCGCGTCGCGGCGAAAATCAGCCGCGGAGTAGGCCTGTGCCGGATCGAGAATATCCAGTAACCGATGGGGCGCGGTCGCCTGCTCCTGGGCGTCTGGCTTTGCCGTGCCAATATCCATCCCCTGATAAATAAGGGCAGAATCGACGCTAATCAACTCTACTGGCAAAACTTTACGCAGCGCGATGGCCAGCGCCGTTTTCCCGGAGGCGGTTGGCCCCATTAAAAAAATTGCCTTAGGCAGGCTCGCCTTAGCGGTATCAGTACTTACGTCAGTCATCTTTCAGGGCTTTCATCGCCGGGGTGATATCAACACATTGTAACAAACCGCCCGGCGGCGCGTTTACCAGATGCGGGCAAAGCCGCTCAACGTCAGTTAACAGCGCCACGGCCTGCGCGATATTCCACTGGGGACGTTCGCTGCCTAGCCGGCGGGCAATCCACTGGGCGCTCTCTGCCACGCTGAAGGTCGTCTGCTGCGCCAGGTAGCCTATCAGTTCAGGAATCAAGTTTTGTAAATTTTGTTGCCGTAAGGGTAAAGGCACTGCGCGAATGGTCACATGATGCGCATCTGACTGAAACTCAATGCCCATTTCACTCAGCATAGTGGCCGCCCGCGTTAAAACGGCCCGCTCTTCAGCCGACACCTTGAGCCGCACCGGGATCAGCAGCGGCTGGCTGCACGGCGTACCCTCCACCGGTAACAGCTGCGCCTGCTTAAGCCAGCGTTCGGCCACCGTCAGCGACAGAACACAGAGCTGACCTTCACGATCCAGCAGCGCACAGTCGTCATTGACGATGGTCAGCACGCGGCCAAAGCTCTGGCTACGTGAAGCAGGCAGCGGCGCTGCGGTTTTCGGCGCGGCGGGCGCGGGTGCCGTGTCCGGCGTCTCTAACAGCTTGCGGTAGAGCGCCCCCTGCTGCTTTTGATACCCCGGCTGGGCATTCGGCCAGCCTGCGCCACCTGCGCTGCTCGATCCACTGCCCTGACTTCCTGCCCCGCCGCCCTGGCTGCGCGGCTGCGCGCCGGGCTCAGCGTAGCGTGGGGCAGCCGGTTCACGCGCGGCGGGTGGCTGGGCAAACTGGTTTTTTCCAGCGGCGATACGGTTCTCCGGCACCTGACGCGGTGCGGGTTCGTCCGCCAGCGGCGCAGCGAGCTGCTGCTGCAATACGCTGGCGACGCCCTGGTAGATAAAGTCATGCACCAGCCGTGACTGGTGGAAGCGCACCTCGTGCTTAGCAGGATGGACGTTAACGTCGACCTGATGCGGATCGATCTCCAGGTAGAGCACAAACGCGGGCTGCTGATCCGCCCCCAGCTTGTCTTCACAGGCCTGGCGGATAGCATGGTTGATCAGCCGGTCACGCATCATGCGGCCGTTGACGTAGCTGTATTGGATCTCAGCCAGCGCCGCCGTGGTGGCTTTCGGATCGGCAACCCAGCCGCGCATGGCTAAATCGCCATGCTGCCACTCAATTGCCAGCGCCTGCTCCATAAATGGAAGACCGCAGATGGCCCCCAGGCGGCGTTCGCGCTGCCCTCCTGGCGGCACGGCGCGGTACTGGCGCACCATCTTACCGTTGTGGTTCAGGGTGATCGTGACGTCGAAACGCGCCAGCGCGATGCGGCGGATCACCTCATCGATATGGCCGAATTCGGTCTTTTCCGTACGCATAAACTTGCGGCGCGCAGGGGTGTTATAGAAGAGATCGAGCACTTCAAGCGTCGTGCCAGGGGGATGGGCGGCGGGCTTCACCGTGACCGCCATCTCCCGTCCTTCGGCATAGGCCTGCCAGGCCTCCGGCTGGTCGGC
This sequence comes from Pseudescherichia sp. AS216, assembly GCF_037152055.1. Lineage (NCBI taxonomy): Bacteria > Pseudomonadati > Pseudomonadota > Gammaproteobacteria > Enterobacterales > Enterobacteriaceae > Pseudescherichia > Pseudescherichia sp. AS216. The sequence goes on from NZ_JBBCMV010000002.1 coordinate 650,757, forward strand.
GGTGCGGGAGGTCAGCGTCAGTCGGGATACCGAGCTGATACTGGCCAGCGCCTCGCCGCGAAAGCCCAGGCTGACAATGGCCTCCAGATCGTCCAACGACGCAATCTTGCTGGTGGCATGACGCGCGAGGGCCAACGCCAGCTCATCTTTACCGATGCCGCTGCCGTTATCCCGAATGCGGATCAGCTTCGCCCCGCCGCGCTCAATGTCGATATCGATGCGGGTTGCGCCCGCATCAAGGCTGTTCTCAACCAGCTCTTTCACTACCGACGCAGGGCGCTCCACCACTTCGCCAGCGGCGATCTGGTTCGCTAGCTGCGGCGGCAAGACCTGAATCGGCATGAAATCTCCTTAGTTAAAAAAGCCGCTCCCCGGCGATCCGGCGCTCGCGGTCTGTGCTGCACCGCCCTGCGGCGCGGACTGCATCGGATGCGCCTGGAAGTAGCTTTGCAGCCCAGCGTAAATAGCCTCCGCCAGCTGCTGCTGATAGTCGTCGCTGTCCAGCAGACGCTCTTCGCTGCGGTTGCTGATAAAGCCGGTCTCCACCAGCACCGACGGAATATCCGGCGAGCGCAGCACGCCAAGGCTGGCGTGTTCTGGGCGGCGCTTGTGCAGCGACCCGATACGTGACAGCTGGCTGAGCATATTGGTTGCCACATCATACCCGACGCGCTGGGAATGACCGAACTGCAAATCGAGAACCGCCTGGCTTAGGTAGGGATCAGACTGGCTGTTCGCCAGCACGTCACCCGCCCCGCCCAGCAGCTCAGACTGCTTCTCGTGCTGCTCTAACCAGCTTGCCATTTCGCTGTTGGCGCGGCGGTTAGAGAGCACCCACACCGAGGCACCGGTGGCGTCACGGTTTGGCGCGGCGTCGGCATGAATAGAGACGAGGAAATTGGCGTTTTGTTTCCGCGCCACGTCTGAGCGTCCCATTACCGAGATAAAGTAGTCCCCGTCGCGGGTCAGCACGCCCTTAAACATCGGATCGTTGTTCAGCAGCGTACGCAGCTTGCGCGCCACGGAGAGAGTGATATTTTTCTCACGCGTGCCGCCTGGGCCGATAGCGCCAGGATCCTGGCCGCCGTGTCCGGCATCAATGGCGATGATCACCTTATCACCGGAAGCAGAGCTGGCGCGCATGGCTGGACGCGTCACGGTATTGCTGCTGGTGACGCTGGTCACCCGGTCATTTTCATTTTTAAACGGGTTACGGGCAGGCTCCGCTGGCCGGGGTGCAACTGCCGGCGTCTCGACGCGTTTCGCTACAACTGGCGGCGGCGGCGGTGGCGGAGGCGGCGCGTCGGCATCAATGGTGAACACCACCTTATAGTTCGCGCCGTTCTGCTGTTTTACCGCCCGGGCTTTGCCATTTTCGGTGAGATCGACCACCAGCCGCAGCGACTGGTTATCTTTCGGCGTCCCGGAACGAATGCTTTTTACCAGATTGTTGCCGCTGAACTGCAGCGGCAGGCCCTGAATGACGCCGGTCTGTTTGATATCCAGCGCCACGCTGCGTTTGCCCTCCTGGGAAAACGCGTACTCCGGATCGCCCATAAAACTCAGCGTGATACGGGCCTGGTCATCACCATTGGAGACCTGAATATCCGACAGACTTGCGGCGGTGGCCTGCGCGCTTAGCGCGACCAGCGCAGCCAGGGCCCAGCATTTTACGCGACTGATCATCCCGTCATCCTGTAATAGTTACAAACGCGTCAGTAAAGACTCACCCGCAGAGGAGACGGCCGCAATGCGCGCCTCTCGCCCCTGGGCCTGGTATTCTAAATGGATTTCGATATCCGGATCGGGCAGCACGCCCGCCCCCTGCTGCGGCCACTCGACGAGGCAGATGGCATCGTTGGCAAAATAGTCACGAATGCCCATAAATTCCAGCTCTTCAGGATCGGCAAGGCGGTAGAGGTCAAAGTGGTACACCATCAGCTTATCGAGGGTATAGGGTTCAACCAGCGTATAGGTTGGGCTTTTTACATTCCCCTGATGGCCCAGCGCCTGCAGGAAGCCCCGGCTCAGGGTGGTTTTACCCGCGCCTAAATCACCGTACAGGTAGATGACGGTTGCGCCGTTGCAGGCCTGCGCGACGCGCTCGCCCAGCGTTAAGGTTGCCTGCTCGTCGGGCAGAGGGATCACTCGATTAATCATGGTCTACGTCAATCACATCCGGGTTAATAACACGCATCAGCGCGGAAAAAAGATCGGTTGCTAGCATCCCACGGGTGCCGTAACGCGCCGCGCGGTAGTCAGCAGCCGCACCGTGCGCCACACAGCCCACGCAGGCGGCTTCATACAGGGAAAACGACTGCCCCAGCATGGCACCAATGATGCCAGAGAGCACGTCTCCCATCCCTCCGCTGCCCATCCCGGCATTGCCGGCATCCACAATGCCGACGTCACCGTCTGTGCTGGCGACGACAGTACCCGCGCCTTTCAGCACGACAACGCCACCGTAACGTTTTACCAGACGCTGAGTAGAAAGTAAGCGATCGCTTTCAATTTCTGCCACGCTACAGTTAAGCAGACGTGCAGCTTCGCCAGGGTGCGGAGTGATAACGCGATTGTGACGTTTATCGGGATTGATTGCCAGAAGGTTCAGCGCGTCCGCATCCCACAGCATGGGTTTGCGAAAATTCTCAATTTTTTGCAGCGCTTTTTTGCCCCACGGCTGCTGGCCGAGGCCGGGACCGATCACTACCACGTCCGCCCACTCAAGGCTCTCTTCCAGCAGCTTTTCCGTAAGCTCGTGCACCATCAGCTCCGGTCGGGCAGCGATCAGCGGGGCGATATTCTCAACGCGCGTCAGGACGCGGACCAGCCCTGCTCCTGCTCGCAGCGCCGCTTCGCCGGTCATGCGGATCGCCCCGGCGGTGCCGTGGTCGCCGCCAACAATCACCAACCGTCCATTATCGCCTTTATGGGACGTAGGACGGCGCGGCGGCAGCCACTGCGCAAGCTGCGAGGCCTCCAGACGGTGAATCGTCGTTTCCTGTGCTGACAACCAGCCCTCCAGCCCCAGGGCGTGATGATGAAGGGTGCCGGTGACATCCCGCGCTTTTCCGGTAAGCAGGCCAGGCTTGAGGGCGATAAAGGTCACCGTATGCGCAGCGTTTATTACTGCGCCGGGGGTTGTACCAGTCTGGGCATTTAGCCCGGAGGGAATATCCAGCGCAATAACCGGGGCGGCATGGTCATTCGCACGGGTAATAAGGCTCGCGGCCGGCTCGCGCGGAGCATCGGTTAAACCGGTGCCCAGCAGGCCGTCGATAATCAGATCGATCTCTTCCGGCCAGACGCTGTCCGCAGCATGGATCTCACCGGCAGCGTTCAGCCAGGCGCTACGCGCCAGCTCCGCCTCTTCCGGCAGGGGCTTATCGCTCTCCAGCGCCAGCAGTGTCACCTCTATGCCCGCCGCCTTTGCCAGCCGCGCCACCACGTAGCCGTCGCCGCCGTTATTACCGTGGCCGCAGAGGATCAGCCAGCGGCGTGATGGCGGATACGCGGCACGCGCTACGCTAAATGCCGCCTCCCCGGCGCGCTGCATCAGTTCAAACAGCGTAATCCCCAGACTATCCGCCGCCTCTTTTTCAGCCTCGCGCAGCGCCTGCGCAGGCCAGATAGAGTGTGGTATAGTGGTACGGTTTTTATTCAGTCTACTTTTCAACGTATGGTCCGTCATGTCACAGCCCCTCGATCTCAATCAGCTAGCGCAAAACATTAAGCAGTGGGGCACCGAACTGGGGTTTCAACAGGTCGGCATTACCGATACCGATCTTAGCGCCAGCGAACCGAAACTCCAGGCATGGCTCGATAAGCAGTATCATGGCGAAATGGCATGGATGGCACGCCATGGCATGATGCGCGCCCGGCCCCACGAGCTGTTACCCGGCACGCTGCGGGTGATTAGCGTGCGCATGAACTACCTGCCAGCCAATGCCGCCTTTGCCAGCACGCTAAAAAATCCTGCGCTCGGTTACGTTAGCCGTTACGCGCTGGGCCGTGATTACCACAAGCTCCTGCGTAACCGCCTCAAAAAACTGGGTGAAACTATCCAGCAGCACTGCGTTTCGCTGAATTTTAGACCCTTTGTCGACTCCGCGCCGCTGCTTGAGCGTCCGCTGGCGGAAAAAGCGAGCCTGGGATGGACGGGTAAGCACTCACTTATTCTCAACCAGGAGGCTGGCTCATTCTTTTTCCTCGGCGAGCTGCTTATCGACCTCCCGCTGCCCATCGACCAGCCGGTTGAAGAGAAGTGCGGTAAATGCGTGGCCTGCATGACCATCTGCCCGACCGGAGCAATTGTTGAGCCCTATACCGTTGACGCCCGCCGCTGCATCTCCTACCTGACGATTGAGCTGGAGGGAGCGATCCCTCCCGAGTTCCGGCCGCTGATCGGCAACCGCATCTACGGCTGCGATGACTGCCAGCTTATCTGCCCGTGGAACCGTTTTTCCCAGCTTACTGATGAAGAGGATTTTAGCCCGCGTAAGGCGCTGCACGCCCCGGAGCTGATCGCGCTGTTTGGCTGGAGCGAAGCGCATTTTCTCAAGGTCACAGAGGGATCGGCTATTCGCCGTATTGGTCATCTACGCTGGCTGCGTAATGTCGCGGTGGCGTTGGGTAATGCCCCCTGGGACGAGGCAAATATTCAGGCCCTGGAGCAACGCCGAGGTGAGCACCCACTTCTTGATGAGCACATAGAGTGGGCGATTGCGCAGCAGATTGAGAAGCGAAACGCCTGCGTGGTCGAGGTACAGCTCCCGCAGAAGTTGAGGCTGGTCAGAGTGGTTGAAAAAGGGCTGCCGCGCGACGCCTGAGCTTTCCACAGGATGTGCATAAAAATAAAAAACTATTGCGATTCAATACGGAAAAATTCGTCAAGCGATCGCATTAACATTTTGAAATAATATTTTATTTATTAAATTCATATAGTTACAAATATATTATTTACATTGTTAACATTTATGCGCAAGGAGAGGTGGTAGTACCCTTGTGGATAACTCTGTTTACAAGAATATGTCAAAACAGAAATAAAACGATGCCAGCAGGCATTTGCGCTGTGGATAATTTATTCAGAAGAGAAAATTTGGAGCGGGAAACGAGACTCGAACTCGCGACCCCGACCTTGGCAAGGTCGTGCTCTACCAACTGAGCTATTCCCGCTTAATCTTTGTCTTTCAAGCTACCTTGTTGCAGCTCGAAATCCTGTGATTAGGATGGTGCGTATCTTACGATACTTTCAAATTTTGGAGCGGGAAACGAGACTCGAACTCGCGACCCCGACCTTGGCAAGGTCGTGCTCTACCAACTGAGCTATTCCCGCTTAATCTTCGTCTTTCAAGCTGCCTTGTTGCAGCTCGAAATCCAATGAGTTGGATGGTACTGCTTGCAGCAACTTTTGGAGCGGGAAACGAGACTCGAACTCGCGACCCCGACCTTGGCAAGGTCGTGCTCTACCAACTGAGCTATTCCCGCAAACTTGTTGCTGTCGTAACGTTAATTTCTCATCGTTACGGGAGGCGCATTATACGAGAAATCATTTTAGCTGCAACCCCCTGCAAAGCGAATTTTGCGAAATTAAGTTCAAACGCTGCAATATTCGTCACATTGCACACTTTTACATCGGATCGCATGCAACATGCCCGGCAAGCCTGTGCCGCCGGGTATGTTGCGCTTACAGCTTAATAAAATGCTCGCGATAATAAGCCAGTTCGGCCACGGACTCGCGGATATCATCCAGCGCCTGGTGCGTGTTCTGCTTTTTCAGGCCGTTGAGCACGTCCGGCTTCCAGCGACGTGCCAGCTCTTTCAGGGTGCTAACATCGAGATAGCGATAGTGGAAGTAAGCTTCCAGCTCTGGCATATACTTAAACAGGAAGCGACGATCCTGACCGATGCTGTTGCCGCAAATCGGGGATTTCCCCGCCGGGACCCACTCCTTCAGGAAAGCAATGGTCGCCAGTTCGGCGGCGCGGTCGCCCTGGGTGCTGGCCTTAACCCGCTCCACCAGCCCGCTGCCGGTATGGGTGCGTACGTTCCACTCGTCCATCAGCGCCAGCTGTTCGTCGGACTGATGCACGGCGATCACCGGGCCTTCCGCCAGAATATTTAGGTTGGCATCGGTGACCAGGGTTGCGATCTCAATAATGCGATCGCGCTCGGGATCCAGCCCGGTCATCTCAAGATCGATCCAAATCAGGTTGTTTTCATTTGCACTCATGCTATTTTCCACCCATCTCGCACGACTATAATTATCTAAATTAGCATCTATCATAGAGGTTTTGCCCATCAGGGGCGACCAGGAGTCAGTACGATTGAGTAAAAATAAACTCTCCAAAGGCCAGCAGCGCCGTGTGAAAGCAAACCACCAGCGTCGGCTTAAAACGTCTACGGAGAAGCCGGATTACGACGATAACCTGTTTGGCGAAACCGCCGAAGGGATTGTCATTAGCCGTTTTGGTATGCACGCCGACGTTGAAGCCGCCGATGGCAACGTTCACCGTTGCAACATCCGCCGTACGATCCGTTCGCTGGTCACCGGTGACCGTGTGGTCTGGCGTCCAGGCAAGGCCGCCGCTGAAGGCGTTAACGTAAAAGGCATCGTTGAGGCAGTGCACGAGCGCACGTCGGTGCTAACCCGCCCCGATTTTTACGACGGGGTAAAACCCATCGCTGCCAATATCGATCAGATCATCATTGTCTCCGCTATTCTGCCGGAGCTGTCGCCTAACATCATCGACCGTTATCTTGTGGCCTGTGAAACCCTGGACGTGGAACCGCTCATCGTGCTCAACAAGATTGACCTGCTGGACGATGAAAGCAGGGCATTTGTGGACGAGCAGATGGATGTCTATCGTAAGATTGGCTACCGCGTTCTGATGGTCTCCAGTCATACCCAGGACGGCTTGAAACCGCTGGAAGAGGCGCTGACCGATCGCATCAGCATCTTTGCCGGCCAGTCAGGCGTTGGCAAATCGAGCCTGCTGAACGCCCTGCTGGGATTACAGGAAGAGATCCTCACCAACGATGTCTCTGACAACTCGGGACTCGGCCAGCACACCACTACCGCGGCGCGGCTCTACCACTTCCCGCACGGCGGGGATGTGATCGACTCCCCTGGCGTGCGGGAGTTTGGTCTCTGGCACCTGGAGCCGGAACAAATTACCCGCGGCTTTGTCGAATTCCACGACTATCTCGGTCACTGTAAATACCGTGACTGCAAGCACGCCAACGATCCTGGCTGCGCAATCCGGGAAGCCGTTGACAGGGGCGACATTGCTGAAACCCGGTTTGAAAACTATCACCGTATTCTGGAGAGCATGGCGCAGGTAAAAACGCGTAAAAGCTTTTCTGAATCCGACGACTGACAATTAAGCTGAGCATCGCTAAAATCGTCCCCTTTTTTTAAGGGTCCGCTGCTGCGTTGCGGATCAGGAACGACCAAAATACTAGCCTGGAGGCTACCTTGTTAGACTCATTTAAACTTTCGCTTCAATACATTCTGCCTAAACTGTGGCTCACTCGCCTCGCGGGCTGGGGCGCAAGCAAACGCGGAGGATGGCTGACCAAGCTGGTCATCGATCTGTTCGTCAAATACTACAAGGTCAATATGCAGGAGGCGCAAAAGCCGGATACCGCCAGCTATCGCACCTTTAACGACTTTTTTGTTCGCCCGCTGCGCGACGAAGTCCGCCCGCTTAACACCGATCCCAACGTGCTGGTGATGCCTGCCGACGGCGTGATCAGCCAGCTGGGCCGTATCGAAAACGACAAGCTGCTGCAGGCCAAAGGCCATCACTACAGCCTTGAGGCGCTGCTGGCCGGTAACTATCTGCTGGCGGACAAGTTCCGTGACGGCAGTTTCGCGACCACCTATCTGTCGCCGCGTGACTATCACCGCGTTCACATGCCTTGCAACGGCATCCTGCGTGAGATGATCTACGTTCCAGGCGATCTCTTCTCGGTTAACCACCTCACCGCGCGCAACGTACCGAACCTGTTCGCCCGTAACGAGCGCGTTATCTGCGTGTTCGACACCGAATTTGGCCCGATGGCGCAGATTCTGGTTGGCGCGACCATCGTTGGCAGCATCGAAACCGTCTGGGCAGGCACCATCACGCCGCCGCGCGAAGGCATCATCAAACGCTGGACGTGGCCGGAAGGCGAAAGCGAAGGTGCGGTGGCGCTGCTGAAGGGCCAGGAGATGGGTCGCTTTAAGCTCGGCTCAACGGTGATTAACCTCTTCGCACCGGGCAGCGTAGCGCTGGCAGAGCATTTAGAGAGCCTGTCGGTGACTAAAATCGGCGAGCCGCTGGCTTACTCTACCGAGGCCGTTGCCCCGGACGTCACCCCTACCCCGCTGCCGCAGGAAGAGATTGACGCCGAGCACGACGCCAACCCGCTGGTAGACGACAACAAAGACCCGGTTTGATCTAACAACGGTTTACTTTCACAAAGGTATAGCAACGTGCGCCTGATTATCGCATTTCTGATGGCATGGTGCCTCAGCGCGGGGGCGTACGCTGCGACGATCCCCGACGCCAAACAGATCACCCAGGAGCTGGAGCAGGCTAAAGCGGCCGCCGCCTCACCAGAGCAGGCGGAAACCGTGGAGGCGCTCCAGTCCGCGCTGAATGCCCTTGAGGAGCGTAACGGCTCCCTTGAGCGTACTAAACAGTATCAGCAGGTCATCGACGACTTCCCCAAACTCTCCCAGACGCTGCGTAGCCAGTTCAATAACCTGCGCGACGAGCCTAAAGCCGTTCCGGCTGGCATTAGCACCGATGCGTTGAACCAGGAGATCCTTCAGGTCAGCAGCCAGCTGCTGGAAAAAACGCGCCAGGCTCAGCAGGAGCAGGAGCGCGCCCGGGAGATCAATGACTCCTTAAGCCAGCTTCCGCAGCAGCAGACCGACGCCCGCCGCCAGCTAAGCGAAGTAGAGCGGCGCATCGGCACGCAGAGCGGTACAACCGCGCTGGCCCAGGCGCAGACCCTGAGCGCGCAGGCGGCCTCCGCCAGGCTGAAAGCCCAGGTGGATGAGCTGGAGCTTGCCCAGCTGTCGGCGAATAACCGTCAAGAGCTGGCACGGATGCGATCCGAGCTGGCCCAGAAGCAGGCCCAGCAGCTGGATGCCTATCTTCAGGCGCTGCGTAACCAGCTTAACGGCCAGCGTCAGCGCGAGGCCGAGCAGGCGCTGGAGAGCACCGAGCTGCTGGCAGAGAACAGCGCTAACCTGCCTGCGCGCATCGTTGACCAGTTCAAAATCAACCGCGAGCTGTCGCAGGCGCTCAACCAGCAGGCCCAGCGGATGGATCTGGTGGCCTCCCAGCAGCGCCAGGCGACCGGCCAGACGTTGCAGGTACGCCAGGCCCTGAATACGCTGCGTGAGCAGGCCCAGTGGCTGGGGGTCTCTAACATGCTCGGCGATGCGCTGCGCGCCCAGGTGGCCCGGCTGCCGGAGATGCCGAAGCCGCAGCAGCTGGATACCGAGATGGCCCAGCTGCGGGTACACCGCATGCACTATGAGGATCTGCTCAACAAGCAGCCTCAGCTGCGCCAGATCCGCCAGGCGGACGGGCAGCCGCTGACCGCCGAGCAGAGCCGTATCCTGGAGGCGCAGCTGCGCACCCAGCGCGAGCTGCTCACCTCTCTGCTGCAGGGAGGTGACACGCTGATCCTTGAGCTGACCAAGCTGAAGGTCTCCAACAGCCAGCTTGAGGATGCACTAAAAGAGGTCAACGAAGCCACCCACCGCTATCTCTTCTGGACCGCCGACGTCAGTCCGATGACGCTCAGTTGGCCGATTGAAATCGTGCAGGATCTGCGTCGCCTCATCTCGCTGGATACCGTAAACCAGCTCGGCAAGGCGACGATGATGATGCTGACCAGCAAAGAGACGCTGCTGCCGCTGTTTGGCGCGCTGGTGCTGGTAGGCTTCAGCGTCTACTCCCGCAAGCACTTTACCCGCTTCCTGGAGCGCTCCAGCGCGAAGGTCGGCAAAGTAACACAGGATCACTTCTGGCTCACGCTGCGCACGGTGTTCTGGTCGATTCTTGTGGCCTCTCCGCTGCCGGTGCTGTGGGCGACGCTCGGCTACGGCCTGCGATCCGCCTGGCCCTATCCGCTGGCGGTAGCGATTGGCGACGGCGTTACCGCTACCGTGCCGCTGCTGTGGGTGGTGATGATCTGCGCCACCTTCGCCCGCCCGACCGGCCTGTTTGTCGTGCATTTTGGCTGGCCGCGCAGCCGGGTCGCACGCGGCCTGCGCTCCTACCTGATGAGTATCGGCCTGATCGTGCCGCTGATTATGGCGCTGATCATGTTTGATAATCTCAACGACCGGGAGTTCTCCGGCTCCCTTGGCCGCCTCTGCTTTATGCTGATCTGCGGCGCGCTGGCCGTGGTGACGCTAAGCCTGAAACGCGCCGGGATCCCGCTCTACGTCGATAAAACCGGCAGCGGCGACAACATGGTTAACCGCATGCTGTGGAACCTGCTGATGAGCGCCCCGCTGGCGGCGATGCTGGCGGCGGCCGTGGGCTATCTGGCAACCGCCCAGGCGCTGCTGGCCCGTCTGGAGACCTCGGTGGCGATCTGGTTCCTGCTGCTGGTGGTGTATCACATCATCCGCCGCTGGATGCTGATCCAGCGCCGCCGCCTGGCCTTTGACCGCGCAAGACATCGCCGGGCAGAAATTCTGGCCCAGCGCGCCCGTGGCGAAGAGGAGCAGGCCCACTCGACCAGCACGGAAGGCGCGGTAGAGGTGGACGAAAGCGAGCTGGATCTTGATGCCATCAGCGCCCAGTCGCTGCGGCTGGTGCGCTCGATTCTGATGCTCATCGCCCTGCTCTCGGTGATTGTGCTGTGGTCAGAGATCCACTCCGCGTTTGGCTTCCTGGAGAATATCTCCCTGTGGGACGTTACCTCGACGGTACAGGGCGTAGAGAGTCTGGAGCCGATCACCCTCGGCGCGGTGCTGATCGCTATTTTGGTGTTTATCATCACCACCCAGCTGGTGCGGCATCTGCCAGCCCTGCTGGAGCTGGCGCTGCTCCAGCATCTCGACCTGACGCCGGGAACGGGCTATGCCATCACCACCATCACCAAATATCTGCTAATGCTGTTCGGTGGCCTGGTGGGCTTCTCAATGATCGGTATCGAGTGGTCAAAACTGCAGTGGCTGGTAGCGGCTCTCGGTGTGGGATTAGGTTTTGGTTTGCAGGAGATCTTTGCCAACTTTATCTCTGGCCTGATCATCCTGTTTGAGAAACCGATCCGTATTGGTGATACCGTGACCATTCGCGATCTCACCGGTAGCGTAACGAAGATCAACACCCGTGCCACCACCATTAGCGACTGGGACCGCAAAGAGATCATCGTGCCGAATAAGGCGTTTATCACCGAGCAATTTATCAACTGGTCGCTGTCGGATTCGGTAACGCGTGTGGTGCTTACCGTTCCCGCGCCCTCCGATGCCAACAGCGAAGAGGTTACCCAGCTGCTCTACACCGCCGCTGAGCGCTGCTCGTTGGTGATCGATAACCCGCCGCCGGAGGTCTTCCTGGTAGATCTGCAGCAGGGTATTCAGCTCTTTGAGCTGCGTATCTATGCCGCTGAGATGGGCCACCGGATGCCGCTGCGCCACGAGATCCATCAGCTGATCCTGCAAGGCTTCCGCGAGCACGGCATCGACCTGCCGTTCCCGCCGTTCCAGATGCGTCTGGAGTCTCTTGACGGCAAACGCGCCGCCAGGACGTTAAGCTCTGCCGGACGCGGCCAGCGCCCATCGGGTAGCCTGTAGTTTCAAAACTGAGTAGTTTCAAAACTGAGTCGTCACAAAACTGAGTAACAACGCCGCAGCTTAATCGCTGCGGCATTTTTTTAGCGGGGTGACAGCCCACCCACGCGACTGATGCGCCGCTGGTAGCGCTCATAAAGCCCCAGCGCCAGCAGCGAGAAGAAGATCGGCCCGCCCGCCATCCACAGAGCGCTGCTCAAATCCCCTTTCTCAATCACCGGCTCAATGACCGTAAAGATATTGGCGAAGGCCACCAGCAGCACAACTATGGCGGTCATCACCAGCGTCGTTCTGCGGGATTTGAAAATCACAAAGGGTCGATGCAGATCCGTTTTGGCCTTAAAGAAGGGAAACGCCAGCGCCAGGAAGAGGTACGGCAGCGTCATGGAGACGTTCGCCATCAGCGTCACTTTGTTATAAAACGCCGATGCCGTACCGCCGCCGAACGAGACCAGCAGAATGATCAGGCTCACCAGCAGGCACTGGAGCCACATTGATGTCTCAGGCATGCCGCTCTTGTTTAAACGCGTCATCGGCGCAGGCCACATCTCTTTTGGCGTCCCCTGAATAATCGCCTTCAGCGGGGAGTAGATCAGCGTAAAGAACGCCCCGGTATAGGCGAGGAACATCGACAGACCGGTTATTCGGGCAAACCAGACGCCGGTCAGGCTAGCTGCCTCAGGCGACATGTGCAGCGCGTTGCCCAGCGTTGCGCCCAGGCTCTCCATCAGCACGTAGGTAATGTTGCCCAGGTTGGTGGAGTCGGTGCTTAACACCTGCTGCCAGTTAGTGCTGACGCCCCACAGAATGATGGCCAGAGAGTAGCCGATAGAGATCACCACCGCGGCAAAGATGATCCCTTTAGCGAAGTTTTTCTCAGGGTTTTCGGTCTTATCCACCAGACCACCTACCGCCTCAATGCCGCCGTAGGCGAACAGGGCAAAAACCATAAACGACAGCATAGAGAGATCGGAGTGGTAACCCGGATTCGGCGAGGCAGTAAAGTTGATCGCCTCGGCGAAATGCCCGCCGTTGAGCAATAAAATCGCGATGCTGGCAAGGAGCAGCACCAGGTTGAGACACATGACGGCAATCCCGCCGACGGCGGTGATTTTGGCGATCTTATTAATACCCTTGGCCGCCACAAAGGTTACCACCACCATCCACACAACGGCCAAAACGCCCACCACCTGCGTGGGCTGTAAGCCAGCAACGTGCCAGCGCTGCGTCATATCTGCGCCAACGATAAAGGTGGAGAAGGGAACCCATACCTTCGCGGCGGTGCTTACCATCCAGATGACATAGGATGAAAACCACATAAAGGTGCCGATAAACGCGTAGCGTGACCCGACGCTGTTCTCCATCCACGAGTAGATCCCGCCCTCCTCTTTACGGTAGGCAGCTCCCATCTCGGCCATCATCAAGGCAAAGGGAATGAAGAAGAACAGGGCTGCAAAGATATACCAGGGCGTGGCGCTGTGGCCCATCAGATAAAACGCGCTGGCGCTGTTAGCAAAGCCAAAAACCGACGTAAATATCATGAGAACAAGCCCCATCAGGCTCATCTTTTTTAGATTGTCGCTCATAGATCTATCCATGTTGTCTGGTGAAAGAGAGGGTAAAAAAGTTACCCAAACGAACGGCTGGATAGTAACAAAGCGGCAGGTTTAAATTGTGACTTCAGGAGGGAAAGCAAAAGATGAAACAGGAAATTAGCACAAAAAGTAATATTTTATTTTGCACTATTACAGCACTGCCGTAGGCCGGGCAAGCAGAGCGCCGCCCGGCAATAACAATCAGGCGCGATCGACCGAAAAAGCCAGCACCTCGGCCAGGGTCTCTGTGCCCAGCGCCAGCATGACCAGACGATCGATACCCAGCGCTACGCCGGAGCAGTCCGGCAGACCCGCCTCTAGCGCGCCCAGCAGATTGTAATCGATAGGCTGCTGCTCGAGGCCCATGGCCACCCGCTTGCGGTTATCCTGCTCAAAGCGCTGCTGCTGTTCACGGGCGTCGGTCAGCTCATGGAAACCGTTCGCCAGCTCCATGCCTTTGAAATAGACCTCAAACCGCTCCGCTACGCGATGATCTTCGGTGCTGATTTGTGCCAGCGCCGCCTGGCTTGCCGGGAAGTGATAGACAAACGCCGGGCGATCTTTGCCAATGTGCGGCTCAACGCCCATGGTAAAGAGCAGCTGCAGCAGCGTGTCCCGATCCTCTTCCCGATCGGCGATATTGCTCAGATCCAGCCTGGCCGCAGCATCACGCAGCTGCTGCTTGTCGGCTGAGAGCGGATCGATATCCAGATGACGCTGGAACGCCTGCTGGTAGGAGAGGGAATCCGCCGCCGGGCAATCCAGTACCTGTTGCAGCAGATCGTCTACTTCGTTCATCAGCCGGTACATATCATAGTGCGGACGATACCACTCCAGCATGGTGAACTCAGGGTTATGATGACGCCCCATCTCTTCATTACGAAAGCTGCGGCACAGCTGGAAAACCGGTCCACAGCCCGCAGCCAGCAGGCGCTTCATGTGGTACTCCGGGCTGGTCATCAGATAGAGATCCAGTCCCTGAGAGTGGCCTGGGCCAACAAAACGGGTTTTAAACGGGAACAGATGAACGTCCGTGACCGTCGCCTGGCTCATGCAGGGTGTCTCCACCTCCAGCACGCCGCGATCGACAAAGAAACGGCGGATCTCGGCCATTATTGCTGCACGTTTCAGCAGGTTAGGAATAGATGCGCTCGGCCGCCAGGCTGCCGTTTCACTCATGGTGTGTTCTCCGATGTCAGACAAGGGCACGAAGTCTACTCGACGGGCGACCCGGAGACAAATTCTGTGCGGCAAATTTACGCAATGAGAACCCTTTTTCGTGACGGGCCAGAGCAAAAAACGGCTGCAAAGATCGGCAAAAAAATCGAACACGTCAAATTTCCCTCTGATCCCTACGGGTATACTGGCGTACCCATAATGGAGCAGTGGAACTGTTTACAGCCAATCTGGAGGAATGTCGTGCACACTTTTCAAGCCGATCTCGTCGTTATAGGCGCTGGCGGTGCGGGTTTACGCGCTGCTATTGCGGCCGCCCAGGCGGATCCCAATGCGAAAATCGCCCTTGTCTCAAAGGTCTACCCCATGCGCAGCCACACGGTGGCGGCCGAGGGAGGCTCTGCTGCCGTCACGCAGGATCATGACAGCTTTGAGTACCATTTTCACGACACCGTAGCCGGCGGCGACTGGCTGTGCGAGCAGGACGTGGTCGACTATTTTGTCCACCACTGTCCGACGGAGATGACCCAGCTTGAGCTGTGGGGCTGTCCGTGGAGCCGCCGCCCGGACGGCAGCGTCAACGTGCGCCGCTTCGGCGGGATGAAGATCGAACGCACCTGGTTCGCCGCCGATAAGACCGGCTTCCATATGCTGCACACCCTCTTTCAGACCTCCCTGCAGTTTCCGCAGATCCAGCGCTTCGACGAGCATTTTGTCCTTGATATCCTCGTGGACGACGGGCAGGTTCGCGGCCTGGTCGCCATGAATATGATGGAAGGCACCCTAATGCAGATCCGCGCCAACGCGGTGGTGATGGCCACCGGCGGTGCGGGGCGCGTCTATCGCTATAACACCAACGGCGGCATCGTCACCGGCGACGGCATGGGAATGGCGCTGGCTCACGGCGTACCGCTGCGCGATATGGAGTTCGTGCAGTATCACCCCACTGGCCTGCCGGGCTCCGGCATTCTGATGACAGAGGGCTGCCGGGGTGAAGGCGGTATTCTGGTTAATAAAGATGGCTACCGTTATCTGCAGGACTACGGCATGGGGCCGGAAACGCCGCTGGGCGAGCCAAAGAACAAATATATGGAGCTGGGCCCACGCGACAGAGTCTCCCAGGCTTTCTGGCACGAGTGGCGTAAGGGCAACACTATCTCCACTCCGCGCGGTGACGTGGTCTACCTCGATCTGCGCCACCTTGGCGAAAAGAAAATTCTTGAGCGCCTGCCCTTTATCTGTGAGCTGGCTAAGGCCTATGTCGGCGTCGATCCGGTGAAAGAGCCTATCCCGGTTCGGCCTACCGCCCACTACACCATGGGCGGCATTGAGACCGACAGCCAGTGCGAGACGCGCATTAAAGGGCTGTTTGCCGTGGGCGAATGCTCCTCGGTCGGCCTGCACGGTGCCAACCGTCTCGGCTCAAACTCGCTGGCGGAGCTGGTGGTGTTTGGTCGTCTTGCCGGGGAGCGCGCCATTGCGCATTCACGTGCCGCGGGTACCGCTGCCGATAGCGCTCTCACTGCTCAGGCGGTTGATGTCGAGCAGCGTCTCAACGCACTGGTTAACCAGCAGGGTAACGAGAGCTGGGCAAAAATCCGTGATGAGATGGGCCTGTCGATGGAGGAGGGCTGCGGTATCTACCGAACCCCAGAGCTGATGCAGAAAACCGTCGACAAGCTGGCAGAGCTGCAGGAGCGCGTTAAGCGCGTGCGCGTGACCGACACCTCCAGCGTCTTTAATACCGAGCTGCTCTACACCATTGAGCTGGGACACGGGCTGAACGTCGCCGAGTGTATGGCGCACTCCGCCCTGGCCCGCAAAGAGTCGCGCGGGGCACACCAGCGTCTGGACGAAGGCTGCACCGAGCGTGACGACGTCAACTTCCTGAAACATACCCTCGCCTTCCGCGATGCCGATGGCACAACGCGCCTTGACTACAGCGATGTCAACATTACCACGCTACCGCCGGCGAAACGCGTCTACGGTGGGGAAGCGGAAGCCGCCGAGAACAAGGAGAAGGCGAATGGCTGAGATGAAAAACCTGAACGTTGAGGTGGTGCGCTACAACCCGGAGGTCGACTCCGCTCCGCACAGCGTATTTTATGAGGTGCCCTACGATGAACAGACCTCGCTGCTGGACGCGCTAGGCTACATCAAAGATAACCTCGCGCCCGACCTGAGCTACCGCTGGTCCTGCCGCATGGCTATCTGCGGCTCCTGCGGCATGATGGTAAACAACGTGCCGAAGCTGGCCTGTAAAACCTTCCTTCGCGACTACACGAAGGGCATGAAGGTGGCGGCGCTGGGTAACTTCCCCATTGAACGCGATCTGGTGGTGGATATGACCCACTTTATCGAGAGCCTGGAGGCCATCAAGCCCTACATCATTGGTAATCTCCGCACGCCGGAGCAGGGGCCTAACCGCCAGACGCCAGCGCAGATGGCGAAATACCACCAGTTTTCCGGCTGCATCAACTGCGGGCTGTGCTATGCCGCCTGCCCGCAGTTTGGCCTGAATCCGGAGTTTATCGGCCCGGCGGCGATTACCCTGGCCCATCGCTATAACGAAGACAGCCGCGATCGCGGCAAGCGGGATCGCATGGCGCAGCTAAACGGCGAGAACGGCGTCTGGAGCTGTACCTTTGTCGGCTACTGCTCAGAAGTCTGTCCGAAGCATGTCGATCCGGCGGCGGCTATTCAGCAGGGTAAGGTAGAGAGCTCAAAAGACTTTCTGATCGCCACCCTGAAACCACGCTAAGGAGCGCATGATGACAACGAAACGTAAACCCTGGGTGCAGCCGATGCCGTCAGGCTGGTGGAAAAGCCTGCCCTTTTACCGCTTCTACATGCTGCGCGAAGGCACCTCAGTGCCCACGGTCTGGTTCAGCATTGTGCTGATCTACGGCCTGTTTGCGCTGAAGCATGGCCCGGAGTCATGGGCGGGCTTTGTCGGTTTCTTGCAAAACCCCGTCGTGATTATCCTGAATCTGCTGACGCTTGCCGCCGCGCTGCTGCACACTAAAACCTGGTTTGAGCTGGCCCCGAAAGCCGCTACCGTCATCGTAAAAGGTGAGAAGCTGGGGTCGCAGCCGGTCATCAGGGCGCTGTGGGCCGTCACGGCGCTGGTCAGCGTAGCGATCCTGTTTATTGCACTCTTCTGGTAAGGAGGCCTCATGATTAACCCAAACCCAAAACGTGCTGACGAGCCGGTATTCTGGGGGCTGTTTGGCGCAGGCGGGATGTGGGGCGCAATCGTCGCGCCCGTCATCGTGCTGCTGGTTGGCATTCTGCTGCCGCTCGGGCTCTATCCAGGCGAGGCGCTGGGCTACGATCGGGTGCTGGCCTTTGCGCAAAGCCTCATTGGTCGGGCGTTTATCTTTCTGATGATTGTCCTGCCACTGTGGTGCGGCCTGCATCGCATTCATCACGGCATGCACGATCTTAAAATCCACATTCCCCACGGTAAATGGGTGTTCTATGGCCTGGCGGCGATCTTAAGCGTTGTCACGCTGATTGGCGTTATCACCCTTTAACAGCTGTAATGCCCGGCGGAACGCTGTCGGGCATCGCATTCTGCAAATATCTTGCGCTGTAAAAATAGATTTTCTTTAGTCAGGTTCTACACTTAGCAAAAAGCCTGTAAGGAAAATGCCATGCGTCTGCTACCCGTTGTTGCTGCCGTTGCCGCTGCGTTTGTCGTAGTGTCCTGTAGTTCCCCTACTCCGCCCTCTGGCGTGACGGTTATCGAGCATTTCGATGCTAAACGCTATATCGGTACCTGGTACGAGATTGCCCGCCTCGACCATCGCTTTGAGCGCGGTCTGACTAACGTCACCGCTACCTATACGCTACGCGACGATGGCGGGATCAACGTCATCAATAAAGGCTACAACCCGTCACGGGGAATGTGGCAGTCCACTGACGGCAAAGCTTACTTTACCGGCAGCCCGGATCGCGCCGCGCTGAAGGTATCCTTCTTTGGCCCGTTCTACGGCGGCTATAACGTGATTGCGTTGGATAAAGAGTACCAGCATGCGCTGGTCTGCGGCCCGAACCGTGACTACCTGTGGATCCTGTCACGCACCCGTACTATCCCTGACAAGGTAAAACAGCAGCTGCTGGATACCGCGACTCGCCAGGGATTTGCCGTAGAAAAGTTAATTTGGGTACCGCAGAACCGCTAGTGGGTGCTGAGCTTCAGACCAATAATCCCGGCAACGATCAACGCCAGGCTGATGATCCTCGCCGGGCTGGCTGACTCACCCAGCAGCAGAATACCTGCGGTTGCCGCGCCAACCGCACCGATGCCGGTCCAGATGGCGTAGGCCGTACCGACCGGCAGGGTTTTCATTGCCCACGACAGCATCATAATGCTGACGATCATCGCACTGACGGTAATAAGGCTGGGGATCAAACGGGTAAAACCGTGGGTGTACTTCAGGCCGATGGCCCAGACAACTTCAAGCAAACCCGCAATAAACAGAATGAACCAGGACATAACAGGCTCCCGACTGTGGGGCCGTCCCCGGTGAAACATGGCGCTTGTGGGTCGTCCCACAAGGCTGAGGTGAAGAAAGAATTGTCGCCTGGGGTGCTCTGTTTTTCAACTTTTTAATAAATCCCTCTGTTTTGCCTCTTTAAAGCAAGAAATAGAGGTAGTTAGCAGCGGAGTTCCCGCATTTACCCTTTAGCGCTCCCCCCTATGATAGCGTGCTTTCTGCTAGCAGCAAGCCGTCACCCCTATCCTGACTGCGAATAAAGACATGCTGAAAATTCTTTTGATTGACCGTTGTTATTTCACCCGTTTAGGGTTGGAGATATGGCTCAATCAAGCTGGTTTATTTTCCACTCCCGTTGTCGTTACCGGGCTGAACAACCTGATGCTGGCAAAAGAGCATGCTATGCAGTGGCAGCCGGATCTGGTTATTGCCGATCTCTACGGTTTCGCTGGCGATCTGCACCATGTTCAACAGCTCTCATCCCTGCTCATGGCCTGCAGCGATCGTAGCAAGCTTATTTTATTTCAGTCCGGTCATAACGCCGACATGGAAAATTACTGTCAGCAGTTTCCAATCGCGGCCCGCCTGGCTAAAACCGACTCGCTGGCGAAGCTCGCGCAGTCGATTGATACTGCCCTGCTGGCACGACCTGTTTATACCGAGCCACAGACCGCTGCACCGCTGCTTACGCGTCAGGAGGAGAAGGTGTTATCGCTGTGGATGGAAGGGACAAATAATCACTGTATTGCCAGCCGTCTCGGCATTAACGGGAAAACCGTCTACACCTACAAGCGCAATATTCGGATGAAGTTGGGGATGTGTAATCGTTTTACGCCGTTCCTGTCGCTGCCGGAAGGCGTGAGGTAACGGTACGACAAGCAGCCGTACCGTCCGGGATTACTGCTGGGCTTTAGTTGCTGCACCAGAGATAGCGCTACCGCCGGTAGAAATATCTTCACCTACGCCACGCGTAGTGTTACAGGCGGTCAATGCTGAAGAAAGCACCAGAACAGAAAAGATCGCTGCAATTGTTTTCTTAACCATAATATCTTCCTTTAAGGCCAAAGTTATTTGTGTATTGCCACTTAAGCATAGACAAAATCCAAAAAAATGGCGGGAGAGGATGATTTTTTAAGAAAATTCGAGCGAGGGGCAAGGCAGAGACGCGGGTAGAAAAACTATCGGCGCAGCGGGAGCCACGCCGACAGGCTTAGCGCATAAATTACTTCACGCGGGAGACGTATTCGCCAGAGCGGGTGTCAACTTTGATCACTTCGCCAATCTGTACGAACAGCGGAACCTTAACAACGGCACCGGTAGAGAGAGTAGCGGGTTTGCCACCGGTCCCTGCGGTATCACCCTTCAGGCCTGGATCGGTTTCAACGATCTCCAGCTCGACGAAGTTCGGCGGGGTCACAGCGATAGGCTGGCCGTTCCACAGGGTCACGATGCATTCAGCCTGATCCAGCAGCCACTTCGCGTTCTCGCCAACCGCTTTCTCATCGGCAGCCAGCTGCTCGAAGGTCTGGTTGTTCATGAAGTGATAGAACTCACCGTCGTTGTAGAGGTAAGTCAGGTTCATATCTACTACGTCTGCGCCTTCAGCGGAGTCGGTAGATTTGAAGGTTTTCTCAACGCGGGTGCCGGTCAGCAGACGGCGCAGCTTAACACGGGCGAAAGCCTGGCCTTTACCCGGTTTAACGAATTCACTGGCTTCAACCGCATACGGTTCGCCATCCATCATGATTTTAAGACCAGCACGAAAATCGTTGCTATAGTAAGTCGCCATAAGGCCCTCTGAAATTGATAACTGGTAGCTAAGCCACAAAATGGCGCATATTGTAACCCTAAATACCCCATCCAGAGAAGATTGGTTAGTACAACTTGCCGATGTAATTACCGATCCGGATGAACTACTGCGTCTGTTAAATATAGACGCCGATGAAAATCTGCTTGCAGGACGGGCGGCGAAACGCCTGTTTGCCCTGCGCGTCCCGCGAGCGTTTGTCGCGCGAATGGAGCGTGGCAACCCCAACGATCCGCTGCTAAGACAGGTATTTACCTCGCAGGAGGAGTTTGTTGCCGCCCCCGGATTCAGCACCGATCCGCTTGATGAGCAGCACAGCGTTGTCCCCGGACTGCTGCATAAATACCGTAACCGCGCCCTGCTGCTGGTAAAGGGCGGCTGCGCGGTAAACTGCCGCTACTGCTTCCGTCGCCACTTCCCCTATGCCGATAATCAGGGCAACAAGCGCAACTGGCAGGCCGCGCTGGACTATATCGCCGCGCATCCTGAGCTGGATGAGATCATCTTCTCCGGCGGCGATCCGCTGATGGCAAAAGATCATGAACTGGAGTGGCTGCTGACCCAGCTTGAGGCTATCCCGCACGTGAAGCGCCTGCGCATTCACAGTCGGCTGCCGATTGTGATCCCGGCGCGCATCACCGACGCGCTGGCGTCACGCTTTGCCCGCTCGTCACTGCAGATCCTACTGGTTAACCACATTAACCACGCTCAGGAGATTGATTCGTCGTTTCGCCAGGCCATGACAACGCTACGCGCTGCGGGCGTGACGCTGCTTAACCAGAGCGTGCTGCTGCGCGGCGTTAACGACAGTGCCCAGACGCTGGCGGATCTCAGCAACGCGCTGTTTGATGCGGGCGTGATGCCTTACTACCTGCACGTGCTGGATAAGGTTCAGGGCGCGGCGCACTTTATGGTGACAGATGATGAAGCCCGCCAGATTATGCGCGAGCTGTTGACGCTGGTATCAGGCTAT
Organism: Pseudescherichia sp. AS216; assembly: GCF_037152055.1. Taxonomy (NCBI): domain Bacteria; kingdom Pseudomonadati; phylum Pseudomonadota; class Gammaproteobacteria; order Enterobacterales; family Enterobacteriaceae; genus Pseudescherichia; species Pseudescherichia sp. AS216. The sequence goes on from NZ_JBBCMV010000002.1 coordinate 672,619, forward strand.
ATGGTGCCGCGACTGGCACGGGAGATCGGCGGCGAGCCGAGCAAAACGCCGCTGGATTTACAGCTCAGGCAGAGCTAGCCCCCGTAGGCCGGGCAAACGCAGTGCCGCCCGGCGTTGCAGCGTCAGTATCATAACGCCCGGTGGCGCTACGCTTACCGGGCCTACCAAACGCACCGCCCCTAATCAGTTCGGGCACTTATAGACCTGGCCGTTCATTTCGCTGGCGGTCGGCACAAAGCTCGACATAAAGCCTTGGGTAGGGCTGGTAACGCTGTAGAGGACGTTGCCACCCATCTCAGCGGCGTGGTTACGCAGCGCTACCGCCGCGCCGCGCATGGAGCCACCCTCTTCGCCGTGCTGGCCTGAGAGCCAGTTGCTCTGCTTGCCCGTCGCGGTGCCAATATAGTGACACTCCGCGCCCGGCTTATCTTCAACAAAGCGAACGCTCTGCCCACCTGCGGTGAGGGCGTTGCCAGAACTACAGCCCGCCAGCAGCAGTGCCGCACCTACGATCCCTGCAGAAACTTTCATGCGCATTTTATTCCTCGTTGTTATCAGCTGGACACAACCTGTCCGTGTCTAAACCTTATACTAAAAAGATGACCAAAAGAAAAACCCCCGGACATTTCTGCCCGAGGGTTTCTCATTATGACGGATGCCCGCCCAAATCATTCTGGTTGCAGGAAGGCGGCAAGGTCGCGTATCCCCAGGAGCTTACTAAAGTAAGTGACTGGGGTGCGTGAACGCAGCCAACACACCTGCGGCCTGAAGGATGCCGGGCGGAGGGGGGCATTACATCATGCCGCCCATTCCACCCATGCCGCCCATACCACCAGCGCCACCTAAGTCAGGCGCGTCAGATTTCGGCAGGTCGGTCACCATGCACTCGGTGGTGATCATCAGACCGGCAACGGAGGCCGCGTACTGCAGAGCAGAACGGGTCACTTTAGTCGGATCCAGGATACCCATGTCGATCATGTTGCCGTACTCTTCGGTCGCCGCGTTGTAACCGTAGTTACCGTCACCTGCTTTCACGGTGTTGGCAACAACTGACGGCTCTTCACCGCAGTTCAGCACGATCTGACGCAGCGGTGCTTCCATTGCGCGCAGCGCAACTTTGATACCGACGTTCTGGTCTTCGTTCTGGCCACGCAGCTCGCTCAGTTTGCTTGCTACGCGGATCAGCGCCACGCCACCACCGGCAACCACGCCCTCTTCTACCGCAGCACGGGTTGCGTGCAGGGCATCTTCAACGCGGGCTTTTTTCTCTTTCATTTCAACTTCGGTAGCTGCACCGACTTTGATTACCGCTACGCCGCCTGCCAGTTTCGCTACGCGCTCCTGCAGTTTCTCACGGTCATAATCAGAGGTAACTTCTTCGATCTGCTGACGGATCTGAGAAACACGGCCCTGAATCGCCGCTTCTTCACCCACGCCATCGATGATGGTGGTGGTGTCTTTGTTGATCACAACGCGTTTTGCCTGACCCAGGTCTTCCAGGGTTGCTTTTTCCAGCTCCATACCGATCTCTTCAGAGATGACGGTACCGCCGGTCAGGATAGCGATATCCTGCAGCATGGCTTTACGACGATCGCCGAAGCCCGGTGCTTTCACCGCAGCAACTTTAACGATACCGCGCATGGTGTTCACTACCAGGGTCGCCAGCGCTTCGCCTTCAACGTCTTCAGCAACGATCAGCAGCGGTTTACCTGCTTTAGCAACGGCTTCCAGCACCGGCAGCATTTCGCGGATGTTGGAGATTTTTTTGTCAGCCAGCAGGATGAACGGGCTTTCCAGTTCGATAGAACCTGTTTCCGGCTTGTTGATGAAGTAAGGGGAAAGGTAGCCACGATCAAACTGCATACCTTCTACCACGTCCAGCTCGTCTTGCAGACCGGTGCCTTCTTCAACGGTGATCACGCCTTCTTTGCCCACTTTTTCCATCGCCTGCGCGATCAGGGTACCCACGGTTTCGTCGGAGTTAGCAGAGATGGTGCCTACCTGAGCAATAGCACGGGAGTCAGAGCACGGTACGGAGAGGGTTTTCAGCTCTTCAACGGCGGCGATAACGGCTTTATCGATACCGCGTTTCAGATCCATCGGGTTCATGCCCGCAGCAACGGCTTTCAGGCCTTCAGTAATGATGGACTGAGCCAGTACGGTTGCAGTGGTGGTACCGTCGCCCGCAGCGTCGTTCGCTTTGGAGGCCACTTCTTTCACCATCTGCGCGCCCATGTTCTCGAACTTATCTTCCAGTTCGATTTCACGTGCAACGGAAACACCATCTTTAGTAATGGTCGGTGCACCGAAAGATTTATCCAGAACGACGTTACGGCCTTTCGGGCCCAGGGTCACTTTCACTGCATCTGCCAGCACGTTTACGCCGCGCAGCATTTTCACACGGGCGTCGTTACCGAATTTTACGTCTTTAGCTGCCATTTTCTTTTTCCCTTAAATTCGTATGGTTCAGTTCGCGCGTGGATTACGCTTCAACAATTGCCAGAATGTCAGACTCGGACATGATCAGCACTTCCTGATCGTCGATTTTCTCTGCTTTCACGCCGTAGCCATCGTTAAAAATAACGATGTCGCCGACTTTCACGTCCAGCGGCTGCACGGATCCGTTTTCGAGGATGCGGCCTTTACCGACAGCGATGATCTCGCCACGAGTAGATTTACCAGCAGCACTACCGGTCAGAACGATGCCGCCAGCTGATTTAGACTCAACTTCTTTACGCTTGACGATGACACGGTCATGTAGTGGACGAATACTCATTGATAGCTCTCCTTTGAGAAAGTCAGTATCGGTTATGGATGACGCCGGTTCCTTTTCGCTTCCCGGCTGGTGACGAGAGAGATGGGGATGGGGCTTTCACCCTTCAAGGGGCCAACGAAAAAAAATTTGTGAAAATGTTACCATCATCGCTCTTTGGACAGGGGCAGGATAATAATAGATGAGTGGCTTAAAACAGGAGCTGGGACTGGCTCAGGGCGTGGGGCTGTTATCGACCTCACTGTTAGGTACCGGCGTGTTTGCCGTACCGGCGCTGGCGGCGCTGGTGGCGGGCAACAACAGCCTGTGGGCATGGCCGGTGCTGATCGTACTGGTTTTCCCCATTGCGATTGTCTTCGCTCTGCTCGGGCGGCACTTTCCCAGCGCGGGCGGCGTGGCCCATTTTGTCGGCATGGCGTTTGGTCCGCGTCTTGAACGCGTCACGGGCTGGCTCTTTCTGTCAGTGATCCCGGTGGGACTGCCCGCCGCACTGCACATTGCCGCCGGCTTCTGGCAGGCGCTGTTTGGCTGGCACGGTCCAATGCTGCTGATGGCGGAGCTGGGCACGCTGTTGCTGGTATGGGCGGTGGGAACGCGGGGGGCCAGCTCCAGCGCCAATCTGCAAACCCTGGTCGCTGGACTGATCGTGGCGCTGATCGCCGCCGTCTGGTGGTATGGCGATCTTACGGTCGCTGAAATTCCCTTCCCTGCCCCACAGGAGGTCGATGCGTCTGGCCTGTTTGCCGCCCTGTCGGTGATGTTCTGGTGCTTCGTGGGTCTGGAAGCGTTTGCCCACTTAGCCTCTGAATTCAAGCGTCCGGAACGGGACTTCCCCCGCGCGCTGATGATTGGCCTGCTGCTGGCCGGCTTCGTCTACTGGGCCTGCACGGTGATTGTGCTGCACTTTGACGCGTATGGCGTCGATCGTGCTGCCGCAGCCTCCCTGCCGGGGATCGTGGTGCAGCTGTTTGGTGAGAAGGCGCTGTGGATCGCCTGCGTAATTGGCTATCTGGCCTGCTTTGCCAGCCTTAACATCTACATTCAGAGCTTCGCCCGTCTGGTCTGGTCACAGGCAATGTACAACCCGCAGGGTCGCCTGGCACAGCTCTCAAAACGCCAGATCCCCTTTAATGCCCTGAATGCGGTGCTGATCTGCTGCGTTATCAGCACGCTGGTTATCTATGCGCTGGAGATCAACCTCGACGCGCTGATTATCTACGCCAACGGCATTTTCATCATGATCTATCTGCTGTGTATGCTGGCGGGATGTCGTTTGCTGAAGGGGCGCTATCGCGCGTTGGCGGCGGTGGGCGCCCTGCTCTGTCTGCTACTGCTGGCGATGGTGGGCTGGAAGAGCCTGTATGCCACTATTATGCTGGCGGCGCTGTGGTGGTTTTTACCCAAGCGCGGCAGTGCCCATTAAAATTATGCATTAAATAACGCCGGGCAGCGCTGCGCTTACCCGGCCGCTGGTTATTTATCGTCTTTATGATCGATACGGTCGCGGTACTCGTCCTTGCGCTGGTACTCGCCGTCAAAAGTCTGACCGCCGTCGCTACCGGCGCTGAAACCGCCACCCGGCATCCGGGAGAAACGCAGATGCGGAAGCAGGCGCAGGGTCAGTAATTTTTGCACCGGTGGCAGCAGCAGCAGCAGGCCGAGCAGATCGGTAAAGAAGCCCGGCAGCAGCAGCAGTAGCCCGGCAATCATCAGCGATACGCTCTTGATCATCTCCGCAGCGGGGCTCTCTCCGGCGGCCATCTTCTGCTGCATCAGTAAAATATTTTTAAAGCCCTGGTTTCGCACCAGCGACATACCGATGACTGAGGTAAAGATCACCAGCACCAGCGTGAGCAGGACGCCAAAGACGTGGGCGACCTGGATAAAAATCGAGATTTCGATGTAAACGTATAAAAATATTGCAATTAGTGGTATCCAGCGCACTGGCGTCTCCTGTAGGTTTGCGGCGTGCTTCTTACTGAGATGGTGCTTAATAGGCATAATTCAATAGGATTGCACGCCAGGTTGTCTGAAAATCTCTGCCCGGTGATGCATTTCACAAATTATTAAAACTAATGCAACGACTAAGATAATAAGTGATCCAGATTACGGCATTTCGCTATCATCAGCATATGATCCCGGGTACGTGGCCGATTAAGGAAATAATCGTCGGTCAGCAAACACACAAAACCCCAGATGTACTGTGTGTTTAGTACATTCATTCGCAGCTTGAAAAAGAAGGTTCACATGTTAAACAGCATTCGTATCGAAGAAGATTTGTTGGGCACAAGGGAAGTACCAGCGGACGCTTACTACGGCATCCACACTCTGAGAGCGATTGAGAATTTCTACATCAGCAACAACAAAATCAGCGACATCCCTGAATTTGTACGTGGCATGGTGATGGTCAAGAAAGCCGCAGCGCTGGCAAACAAAGAGCTGCACACCATTCCCAAAAGCGTGGCCAATGCCATCGTCGCCGCATGTGATGAAGTCCTGAATAACGGTAAATGCATGGATCAGTTCCCGGTCGACGTCTATCAGGGCGGCGCGGGTACCTCCGTGAATATGAACACCAACGAAGTGCTGGCAAACATCGGCCTTGAGTTGATGGGCCACCAGAAAGGCGACTACCAGTACCTGAACCCGAACGACCACGTTAACAAGTGCCAGTCCACCAACGACGCCTACCCGACCGGTTTCCGCATTGCAGTTTACGCCTCTATCGTTAAGCTGGTAGATGCCATTAACCAGCTCGGAGAAGGGTTCCAGAACAAGGCCGTTGAGTTCAAAGACATTCTGAAAATGGGTCGCACCCAGCTGCAGGATGCAGTGCCGATGACGCTGGGCCAGGAGTTCCACGCCTTTAACGTTCTGCTCAATGAAGAGACGCGCAACCTGCTGCGCACCGCCGAACTGCTGCTGGAGGTCAACCTCGGGGCAACGGCGATCGGTACTCGTCTGAACACCCCGGACGGCTATCAGCAGCTGGCGGTACAGAAGCTGGCGGAAGTCAGCAACCTGCCGGTGGTTGCGGCGGAAGATCTGATCGAAGCCACCTCCGACTGCGGCGCATACGTCATGGTTCACAGCTCGCTGAAGCGCCTGGCGGTCAAGCTCTCTAAAATCTGTAACGACCTGCGCCTGCTCTCCTCCGGCCCGCGTGCTGGCCTGAATGAGATCAACCTGCCGGAGCTGCAGGCTGGCTCCTCTATCATGCCTGCGAAGGTCAACCCGGTCGTGCCAGAGGTCGTGAACCAGGTCTGCTTCAAGGTGATCGGTAACGACATCACGGTCACCATGGCCTCCGAAGCTGGCCAGCTGCAGCTCAACGTGATGGAGCCGGTCATCGGCCAGGCAATGTTTGAGTCAATCCATATTCTGACCAATGCCTGCTACAACCTGCTGGAGAAATGCATCAACGGTATTACCGCCAACAAAGCGGTATGCGAGAGCTACGTCTATAACTCAATCGGCATCGTTACCTACCTTAACCCGTTTATCGGTCACCACAACGGCGATATTGTGGGTAAAATCTGTGCCGAAACGGGCAAGAGCGTGCGTGAGGTCGTGCTTGAACGCGGCCTGCTGACCGAGGCGGAGCTGGATGATATCTTCTCGGCGCAAAACCTGATGCACCCGGCTTATAAAGCAAAACGGTATACAGATGAGAACGAACAGTAACCGTTCAACCGGGTAAGACCTCAAAGGCACGTCAGCGATGACGTGCCTTTTTGTTTCTGGGCGCTACTAAAATTCAACAAATCAATATCAACTTGTAAACACATCAAGGAAGCCAACTATGTTTGCTGCGGAACTTGTGATTGTCCTGCTGGCGATTTACTTAGGTGCCAGACTCGGCGGGATCGGCATCGGCTTTGCCGGTGGGCTTGGCGTGCTCGTCCTGACGCTCTTTTTCCAGATCAAGCCTGGCGCGATCCCCTTTGACGTTATCGAAATTATCATGGCGGTGATCGCTGCGATTGCCGCGATGCAGGTGGCCGGGGGGATGGACTACCTGGTTAGCCTGGCGGAGCGCCTGCTGCGCCGTCACCCTAAATACATTACCTTTCTCGCCCCGCTGGTGACCTGGTTTATGACCATTCTCGCCGGTACCGGGCACACCGCGTTCTCTACCCTGCCGGTGATCACCGAGGTAGCAAAAGAGCAAGGCATTCGCCCCTCTCGCCCGCTCTCTATCGCCGTAGTAGCCTCGCAGATCGCCATTACCGCCTCGCCCATTTCCGCGGCGGTAGTGTTTTTCGCCGGGATCCTCGAACCGCTGGGCGTTAGCTACCTGACCCTGCTGGCGATCTGCATTCCTGTTACCCTGATCGCTATCATGCTCACCGCCGTGGTGTGTAACTTCCTCGGCGCAGAGCTAAAAGACGATCCGGTCTATCAGGAGCGGCTGGCCAAGGGTGAAGTGAAGCTGCGCGGAAATCAGGTTTTTCAGCTTAAGCCGCACGCCAAACGCTCGGTGATGCTGTTTCTGATCGGCATTGTCGCAGTGATGGTTTACGCCACCATTATCAGCCCGACGGTGGGGCTGATTACCAATCCGGTATTGCCGCGCAACGAGGCGATTGTGGTCTTCATGCTCACCATCGCCACGCTGATCTGCCTGAGCTGCAAGATAGACACTGGGGAGATACTTAACGCCAGCACGTTTAAATCCGGGATGAGCGCCTGTATCTGCGTGCTGGGTGTGGCCTGGCTTGGGGACACCTTTGTGAAAACCCACATTGAGGATATCCAGAGCGTGGCAGGCGACCTGCTCCACAGCTATCCGTGGCTGCTGGCAGTAGTACTCTTTTTTGCTGCCACCCTGCTCTACTCCCAGGCGGCGACCACCAAAGCGCTGATGCCCGCCGCGCTGCTGCTCGGCGTTACCCCCCTGACCGCCATCGCCTCGTTCGCCGCCGTGTCGGCCCTGTTTGTGCTGCCCACCTACCCGACGCTGCTGGCGGCGGTAGAGATGGACGACACCGGCTCGACCCGCATCGGCAAATATGTCTTCAACCACGCCTTCCTGATCCCCGGCGTGATCGCCATCGCCCTGTGCGTCATTTTGGGCTTCGTGATTGGCGGCCTTGTTTTGTAGCCTGTTTTGTAACAGGCATGATGGTGTAAATGTCGTTAAAATCGGGCTGCCTGGCGGCCCGGTTGATTAATCCGCGCCCAGCGGCGTGCTATAGTGGCTTTTTTCGTCTGATACGAGATTGCCGATGAATACGCCTGATGCCGTCGTTGTGCTCTGTACCGCCCCGGATGAAGCTACCGCCCAGGACCTGGCGGCGAAAGTGCTGGCGGATAAACTCGCCGCCTGCGTGACGATTTTGCCCGGTGCTACTTCGCTCTACTACTGGGAAGGTAAGCTGGAGCAGGAGTATGAAGTCCAGATGCTGCTGAAAAGCAGCGCCGCCCATCAGGAGGCGCTGCTGGCCTGCCTGAAATCGCACCATCCGTATCAAACCCCCGAACTATTAGTGCTGCCCGTCGCACATGGAGACAATGATTACCTCTCATGGCTCAACGCATCCTTACGTTAATCCTGCTGTTTTGCAGTACGTCCGCCTTTGCCGGGTTGTTTGACGCGCCCGGCTCCGGGAAGTTTGTTCCCGCAGATAGCGCGTTTACCTTCGATTTTCAGCAAAATGAGCACGACCTGACGCTCAACTGGCAGATCAAAGAGGGCTACTACCTCTATCGCCAGCAGATCAGCGTCACGCCCGCGCAGGCGGAGATCGCCCCGCTCCAGCTCCCAAAAGGCGAAAGTCACAAAGATGAATTCTTTGGCACCAGCGAAATCTATCGCCAGCGGCTCAGCCTGCCGGTGACGGTGCGTTCGGCTAACAAAGCGGCGACGCTGACCGTCACCTGGCAGGGCTGCGCGGCGGCGGGCTTCTGCTATCCGCCGGAGACAAAGGTTGTGCCGATCAGTGAGGTGCAGCCGCTGGCGCATAGCGTGCCGGATCAATCTGCCCCTGTCACGGCCACGGCCGCGCCCGCGCTGCCCTTCTCGGCGCTGTGGGCGCTGCTGATCGGCATTGGCATCGCCTTTACTCCCTGCGTGCTGCCGATGTACCCGCTCATCTCCGGCATCGTGCTGGGGGGCAAAGCGCGTCTCTCTACCGGACGAGCGCTGCTGCTGACCGTGCTCTATGTGCAGGGCATGGCCCTCACCTACACCGCGCTGGGCCTCGTTGTGGCCGCCGCCGGGCTACAGTTTCAGGCGGCGCTCCAGCATCCCTATGTCTTAGTTGGCCTGTCGGTGATTTTCACCCTGTTGGCGCTGTCGATGTTTGGTCTGTTCACCCTCCAGCTGCCGTCATCTGTTCAGACGCGCCTGAGCCTGATGAGCAATCGCCAGCAGGGCGGCTCGCCGGGCGGCGTCTTTGCGATGGGGGCCATCGCTGGGCTGATCTGCTCACCCTGCACCACCGCACCGCTCAGCGCTATCCTGCTCTATATCGCCCAGAGCGGTAACCTGTGGCTCGGCGGCGGCACCCTCTATCTTTATGCGCTCGGCATGGGCATCCCGCTCATCCTGGTAACGCTGTTTGGCAACCGCCTGCTGCCGAAAAGCGGCCCGTGGATGGAGCAGGTCAAAATCGCCTTTGGCTTTGCGATCCTTGCCCTGCCGGTATTTTTACTGGAGCGTATGTTGGGCGAGACATGGGGCCTGCGCCTCTGGTCGCTGCTCGCCGTGGCGTTTTTCAGCTGGGGGTTTATCACCTGTTTGGGTGGTACTCGGCGTGGGATACGCGTGCTACAGATCGTCCTGCTGGGCGCGGCGCTGGTCAGTGCGAAGCCGCTACAGGACTGGGCGTTTGGCGTTAGCACCTCCGTCCCGCAGGCGCACCTGAACTTTACCCGCATCGCCAGCGTAGATGAGCTGAACCAGGCCCTGGCACAGGCCAAGGGTAAACCGGTCATGCTCGACCTCTACGCCGACTGGTGCGTGGCCTGCAAAGAGTTTGAGAAGTATACCTTCAGCGATCCGCAGGTACAGGCGGCGCTGAAGGAGACGGTGCTGCTGCAGGCGGACGTGACCGCCAACAGCGCCGAGGATGCCGCCCTGCTTCGCCATCTTGGCGTGCCGGGCCTGCCGACAATTCTGTTCTTTGACGCCCAGGGCAACGCGCAGCCTGCGCAACGGGTGGCAGGATTTATGGACGCGGAAGCATTTAGTAGACATTTGCGCAATCGCCAGCCATAAACTACACCAGGAGTGGAAAAATGGTTCTAAAAACGCAGGAGAACACCGTGCAACGTGAAGACGTCTTAGGGAAAACATTGCAGTGGCTTGAGCTCGAAGGCCTTGCTGCCACGACGCCCGAAATTATCGCCGAACGTCTTAATTATCCATTGGACGAGTTTTTGCGCTTTTGGCCCGATAAAGAGGCGCTGCATTATGATGCGCTGCGCCACCTCAGCCAGCAGGTTGACGCCTGGCGCAGGCAGATGCTGTTAAACGATGAGCTAAGCAAAGAGCAGAAGCTGCTGGCCCGCTATACGGCGCTTACCGAGTGCGTCACCAACCATCGCTATCCGGGCTGCCTGTTCATTGCGGCCTGCACGATCTATCCGGATCCGGCCCACCCGATCCATCAGCTGGCGGATCAGCAAAAAAGTGCGGCATACGACTACACCCACGAGCTGCTGACGGCGCTGGAGGTGGACGATCCGGCGATGGTCGCCAAGCAGATGGAGCTGGTGCTGGAAGGCTGCCTCAGCCGGATGCTGGTCAACCGTAGCCAGGTCGACGTTGATACCGCCTACCGGCTGGCAGAGGACATTCTTCGCTTTGCCCAGTGCCGCATGGGCGGCGCGCTGACCTGATATCAGATCAGCAGACCCGCCCACGCAGAGAGCAGTAAACAGAGCGCCATCGCCCGCTGAAACCAGACCAGCGAGGCGGGGGTGCGAAAGATTTGGTTCACCGCTCTGCCGCCGAACGCCCAGACGGTCAGGCAGAGCTGGGAGATAATCAGAAACAGCAGCGCCATCACGGCGATCTCCCGCAGCGGATGCGTTCCGTGGGGCGCAAACAGGCTCACCACCGCCAGCGCCATCATCCAGGTTTTCGGGTTAATCAGCTGCAACATGGCTGCCGCCCGAACGCTAAAGGGCCTCTGCGCCTCGCCATCCAGCGCCGTCGCCGGAGCACGAAATAGCTGCCAGCTCATCCAGCTTAGCCACAGCACCCCTGCCCAACTCATCCCCGCCCGCACCAGCGGATAGTGGCTCAGCGCCTTCCCCGCTCCCGCGCCAGAGATCAAGACAATCAGGCTGGCGGCCACGCAGGCGCTTACTACCGCAGGCAGCGTGGCCATTACGCCGAAGCGCTGGCTGCTGGATAAGATTAAAATGTTGGTGGGGCCAGGGGTGATCGATGCCACGAAGGCAAACAGCATAAACGGCAACCAGGTATAGAACATATTCACAGGCAGGACTCCTTATTATCGTTGTCCTGACTGTCGCCTTATTTCACTGTCGCGTCTGGAAGATTTGTGCACAGGCTGCGGTAGCGCGCCGGGGAGAGACGGTAGGCCCGCTGGAACCAGCGCCCGAGGTGGCTCTGATCGGCAAAACCTAACGCCGCCGCAACGCTGGCTGGCTGTTCCCCTTTTGCCAGCATGGCGCGGGCGCTCGCCAGTCGGAGCTGGATCAGCCAGGCGTGCGGCGAGAGGTGGAACTCGCGCTTAAAACAGCGCGTGAGTGTGAAGCGATCGGTACCGGTCTCCCGCGCCACGTCGTCCAGCCCGACGTTCTCTCCCCGGTGAGCGTAGAGATAGTCCCTCGCCCGGTGGGCTATGGCCGCGCTCTGACGCTGTGCCGAGAGGCGCTTGCGCCACTGGCAGTGATGGGTCAGCTGGCTCAGTAGTCCATCCATCATGCCCTGCTGCACGATGCGCATCTCATCGTTATGCAGAGTGAAGAAGGTTTGGGCGATAGTGTTCACCAGCTGCGGCGCGCGGGCGATGGTCTGGTCAAAGTGCAGCGAGTAGCTTGAAGGCGTGGCATCGTACAGGCCGCGCAGGGTGTCGCTTAGCCAGCGGTCATCGAGATAGAACGTCAGGTAGGTAAAGCCGCCCTCTACCGGCGCGTCGCCGTCGTGGATCTCGCCCGGCTCCAGCAGAAAGGCATCCCCCGGCGTGCTGCGATGGCGCTCGCGGCGGCAGTGAAACTGCTGGGTGCCGGTCAGGGTGATGCCCACCAGGTAGCTGTCATGCCAGTGCGGATCGTAGGCGTGCCCCTCAAAGTGTGCACGGATGGTTTCGATGCCGGTATCGGCATGCTGTCGCAGCTCCAGCCAGTCTGCCATATCAACCTCCTGAATGATTCCCGAGTGTAGCATCAATCATTCAGCCTGAAAGGTCTGGAAGATTTGTGCAGCCCGGCACAAAAACAACTGAGATGGCGGCAAACTGCCGAAGAGTTTGAACGATCACAGAAGCAAAAAAACATAATTAATTAATATAAAAACGCAATAGATTCTCCGCGGTCATCTGTGTCAGAAAGTAACCCTCATTCATAAGAGACCGGAGATGTGATTCAAATGAGTAGAGACATACTAAAAAATCACCATGATGAATACCATATATTAACTCGCGGGGAACGTATTGGTTATGGAATGGGGGATTTTGCGCAAAACCTTGTTTTTGGCACAATAGGCGGCTTTCTTGCTCTGCATATGTTGACTGTCAACGCCATCGGTACAGCAACCGCAGGGTTTATATTTCTTTTCGTCCGCATCATCAATGTCTTTTGGGATCCCATGGTGGGAACCTATGTTGATAAAAGAATTTCAGCAGCGGGGAAATATCGTCCCTGGCTCTTAAGAGCGGGCGTGCCGCTGGTTATTCTCTCCGCTCTGCTTTTTACCCCTATCCCCGGCATCAGAGGGTCGGTTCCCTTTGCTTTTATTGTCTATCTGGCGCTGGATTTAGTGTATTCATTGGTAAACATTCCGTACGGTTCTCTTAATGCCTCACTGACAAGAGATCCTGAATCTATTGATAAACTGACCAGTACAAGAATGATGCTAGCCAATACGGCCAATCTTCTTGTCTACACCCTGTTCCCCATGTTTGTTCAAATGGCCTCACCAAAGGATCGCAGCCTTAAGGATACGGGTTTCTTTGGGCTTGAGCTGAACATGGGCAACTATACCGACCCGTCAGCGAACTACGCCTGGTTTGGCGTTTACTCTATCTATATGGTAATCGGCGCTGTAGCACTTTTTATCTGCTATAAGTACACGAAAGAACGTGTAGTCGCGACTGCGGAACAGACTGCCAACGTAAAAACAACCGATCTCTTCCTTGAATTAAAATACAACCGACCGCTGGTTATCCTCGGACTGTTTTTCATGCTGGGCTTTACGTTCATGTTTTTCATGAATACCGTAAATGGCTTTTTCAATCAGTTTGTTGTCGGCCATTCAGAATGGATGGGGGCGATAGGCCTGGTTGCCTCCGTTCCGGGGATTCTATTCCCTGTTTTCTGGCCAAGACTCAAGAAAATTTTTGGCAAAAAAGGGTTCTTCCATCTTTTCCTGGCCATGTTTATCGTAGGTGAGTTGTTAACTTACGTCTGGTCACGTGAAGGGATGCACGATGCGCTGTGGCTTGCTTATATCGCCACCTTTATTAAACAGTGGGGTTTAACTTCCGCGACCGGATTCATGTGGGCGCTGGTCCCTGAAGTGATTGCTTATGGCGAACTAAAATCAGGCAAGCGCAACGCCGCCATCATTAATGCGATTATGGGGCTCTTCTTTAAGATTGGCTTTACCCTTGGTGGTGCCATTCCGTTGTGGTTGCTGGCCGTTTATGGTTTTAACGAAACAGGCGCGCAACAAAATGCCAATGCAATCGACGGGATCATTATGACGGCGGTCTGGATCCCCATCGTTTTAGCCTTCATTTCAATGATCGTCATTCAGGTCTATCCCATCTCAGACAAAAATGTCACAGACATTAACCGTCAACTCGATGAAATACGCGTGTAATTAAAAGAACTAAAAAAGCAAAATATAAATAAACAGCTTAAAAAGGTAGAAACATATGTCACTTATTCAAAACCCTATCTTACCTGGATTTAATGCCGATCCGAGTATTATCCGTGTAGAAGACACTTACTATATCGCAAGCTCCACATTCGAGTGGTTTCCTGGCGTTCGTTTACATGAGTCCAAAGATCTGCAGCACTGGAATCTGCTTCCCAGTCCGTTATCTACAACCACGCTGTTAGATATGAGAGGAAACCCTTCATCAGGGGGAATTTGGGCACCCGACCTCTCTTATGCCGACGGCAAGTTTTGGCTAGTTTATACAGATGTAAAAGTTACAGAGGGTGCCTTTAAAGACATGACCAACTATCTGTCCACCGCCACAGATATTCGTGGCCCATGGACCGATCCGATCAAGCTTAATGGCGTTGGTTTTGACGCTTCACTTTTCCATGACGAAGATGGTCGTAAATATATTGTTCAACAGACCTGGGATCATCGGGAGTATCACCACCCCTTTAATGGCATTACCTTAACCGAGCTTGATATCACTACACTGAAGCTAATGCCAGAAACAGCGCGAACTCTTTATCGCGGCACGGCCGTTGCACTTGTTGAGGGGCCACATATCTACAAACTGAATGGCTATTACTATCTTTTTGCTGCTCAGGGCGGGACCGTTTTCACTCACCAGGAGGTGGTTGCACGTTCAAAAAGCCTGGACGCCGACAGTTTTGAGACACAGCCAGGCGAGGTTTTCTTAACTAACGTGGACACCCCAGACAGCTACATTCAAAAACAGGGGCACGGTGCCCTGGTTTCCACGCCTAAAGGAGAGTGGTATTACGCCTCACTCTGCGCTCGCCCATGGAATCGTGCAGGTGAACCGGCCTACGATCCGCGAGGTTGGTCAACCCTGGGCAGGGAGACGTCTATCCAAAAAGTGTATTGGGATGACGAAGGCTGGCCACGTATTGAAGGGGGCCACGGAGGAAAAACCTTTGTTGAGGGACCGGTCGATGCCATTCATACCGAAAGCGCCAACGATCACAGCCAGCATGATGAGTTTGACATGCCGACACTCGATCTCAACTGGAATACGCTTCGTGTTCCATTTACCGAGAAAATGGGCACCACAGGCGACGGAAAATTAACGTTAATAGGTCAAGGTTCTTTAGCGAATACGCATGATCTGTCGCTGATTGCGCGACGTTGGCAAGCTTTCTATTTTGATGCTCAGGTTAAGGTAAAATTTACCCCGTTTACTTATCAACAAATGGCGGGATTAACAAACTACTATAACGATCGTCACTGGAGCTTTGTTTTCATTACCTGGAATGAAATTAATGGCTCAGTAATCGAAGTAGCCGAAAACAACCGGGGCAAATACACCTCGCACCTGAAAGATAGAGCCATCAAGATCCCAGAAGAGACCGAGTACGTCTGGTTCCGCACCAAGGTTCGCAAGGAAACGTATACTTATGAATACAGTCTGGATGGAACACACTTTACTGAAATTCCTGTCACGCTGGATGCTGCAATTCTTTCAGATGATTATGTCCTGCAAAGCTACGGCGGGTTCTTTACCGGAGCATTTGTTGGCCTTGCGGTCGTGGACTACTCGGGTTACGCAGCCAAAGCCGAGTTTTATCATTTCGATTACCACGAGCTTGGTGATGCTCTCGTGGCTAATGGCACCTACAGCTGGCAAGCCAGTGAATCACGCTTTGATTAGCTAAGGTTTGGAAAATCTGAGCGAATGTGCAGCACAGACGCGTAGATTGTCGCAATAGTAAGCAGTTGAACGGCTTTTCGATGATTTTGGTTGACGGAAAGAGGCGTCTACGGTTTAATGCGCTGCGTTGCCCGGATAGCTCAGTCGGTAGAGCAGGGGATTGAAAATCCCCGTGTCCTTGGTTCGATTCCGAGTCCGGGCACCACTATTTAGAAGAACCCGCCTATGGCGGGTTTTTTGCTTTTAGAGAGCCGGACTCTTCATCGAACTTCGTTCGATGACTCGTCGCATCCCTGCGACTCGCCCTGCGGGCCAGCGCAGGCGCTGTTCAAAAACGCTCCCGGCGTTTTAGTCCGAGTCCGGGCACCACTCCTACTTATGCAGCATCCTCGCTTCGGTTGAGAAATTTTATCTTTATGTGGGCAGACCCTTCATCAAACTCCGTTCGATTACTTATCGCAACCCTGCGACTTGCCTTGCGTGCCAACTCAAACGCTATAAAAAACCTTTCTAATTACCATGTCAGAATAAAAAGCTAAATTATTTTTAAAAGAAGCACATTACTCCGTTATTGAAATTAATGTATATTTATTGATCTCACAACTTGATTATGCTAAGAGAATTTTGATAATAATTAATGGCACACCCAAAAAATTTCCCCTTTGACTTATTGATTATACTGGAAAAAAAGATGCAGCAAGAAAGAAGAGTTTTTTGTACTATAGATAAAGGTTACGGCCTAGAACGAGAAGAACAAATCGGTAAATTAAAAGTATATTTCGAAATACAATCAAATGGAGATATATCACCAATTAATGAAAATGAATTTTTCTGCGACACAGAACAAGTATTTGTCACCAGTGGTTACTCAGAAATTAAAGACAGATTTAAAAGCAATTTATTTGAAGTTATATGCGTCCCTACGAACTTTGAACAAAAAGATGGCAACTGTAAATATGTAACTCGCGCCAGCTCTTGTGAAGAGATAAAGGGGTTGCAGGTTTGTCAAATATTTGAGGAAAAATTACCCTCACCAAATAACCCATTAATTGTCGTTAATGACAATCCGATAACGAAAACTTTACTTGTCAAAGATGGTGATTTTATATATGGCCCATTTGACTATACCAGCTCTTATGATGAAAAAACTGATAGATTCATACTTTCACTTAAATCAATTAGTACTCCACTGAGCAAAATCCCCCAATACCATATAGGGAAAATAGGGATACAAAAATGTGTCGCATATATTTCAGACGGAAAGCACGGGCCTACTTTTTTAGCTAACATAAAAAAAGCATTAGATGTCATAGATGATGAGATAGACTTCATTACCGATGATCAAATCATATCAACATATGGTAATAAAATTGCTCTAAACTCAGATTTTAGATCCTTTACAAAAGGAACTATTGCACAAATAAGAAAACATTTTTCATCAACTAACGAGTACCGGACGTTTCCTCAGCGCTTTTCGCGATTATTTCAATGTTTGGAAGACTCATTAGAATGGGACGATACCAAAACAGAATTAATCAAAGGATTTTTAGCTACTAAAGAAGGTAAAGATATATTAGTTAACTACATTTCTAAAAATAAAGATGATTACTTTAGAGAAGAAAAAGCAAATTATCTTAAAAAAATAGCCGAGGAAAATAAAAAACAACAAGATTTAATTGATGAGTTACAAGAAAAAAAGGAAAGTTTAGAATCTGAAATAAGAAAGAAAACAAGAGAGCGGAATGATTTTGAACTTAATAATGCAAGTAATTTATCAAGTCTAACAGACGAGAAAAGAAAATTAATTGAGTCCCAAATTACTTTCGAAAGAAATAAATTAGATAGTTTAATGAATGAAGTTAGAAGTATAGAAGACAAACATAAAAAACTTAAAGAATATGATAATCTGCATGAACAAATCCAAACCCTAGAAAATGATCGAGATAGGGCTCGAGATCGAAAAAAACAGATGGAAGAACAAGTTAATGAAGTGCAGGCAAAGCTTAAAGAAAATAATGAAAGCTTGACTAGCCGCTTAGTTAAATTAAAGCCTGATGTAGATGCTTTGTGTGGATTACGGCCACGTGCAGAAGTTCGCTATGTCGATTTTAATGTAAGTGTTAGAACAAATCACTCCTCTAATGATATTGAAGACATCCGAGAAGATTTGATTGACACAGTTTTAGACTCTTTGAATAACCTTGGAAGAAAAACTGATTATTTTACAGCCGCCAACATATTAACTACAATAGCTCAATGTCAGTTTACCCTATTTAGCGGGTTACCAGGCACAGGTAAAACCTCATTAGCTAAAATGTTAGGGAATTGTTTAGGTTTAAAAAACCGCTTTCTTAATATACCGGTAGCTAGAGGTTGGACATCATCAAGAGATATTATTGGGTTTTATAATGCTTTATCACAGTCTTTCTCCCCAGCTGCAACAGGTCTTTATGAATTAATTCAACATTTAAGTTCTGAGTTAGAAGAAAATAAAGAAGCCGCAGCTTCTATAATATTATTGGATGAGTTTAATTTATCTCAACCTGAACACTACTTTAGCCCATTTTTAGAAATGGCTGATCCTGAATCTAAAAGAATACTTGCTACAGGAAATCCAGATAAAGCCTATCTAAATATTCCGGATTACCTACGCTTTTTAGGCACAATAAATCAAGATGAATCAGTCCAATCACTAACACCTCGATTACTAGATCGAGCTGCGATTATAAGTTTTGATGACTTCGAGCCTAATTATGATCTAAGCATTATCACATCAGATACCAACTTTGAATTCTCGCCTGAAGCTATTAGTGGAAGGAAATTCATCGAAATATTTAAAGCTAATAGCCTAGAGATGCCAGCCGATATTGAGAAAATTCTCCAGTCAATAATAATGACATTAAGAGATGATCGTGCAGAATATGGCATTCCTATTATTATTTCTTATAGAAAAATAAAAGCCATTAGATCCTATTACAATGTTGCAGGCCCTCTAATGTCTACAGAAAGTAAATATTTAGGCTTAGATTATGCAATATGCCAACATATCATTCCGTTGCTCAATGGGTATGGTCAAGGATTTGGTAAAAGATTAGAAGCATTGTTAATGATTTTACCGGATGAAATGGAAAAATCACTTAAAATGCTTAAAAGAATACTGAACCAAGGTAGCCAAAATATGTTTGGTTATGGATATAATTTATGATCCAATGGCAAGTTTTCATTAACTCAACTGAAGAACACTCCTGTGTTGAGCTCTCACATAAAGAAAGGTTACAAATAAAAGAAACTGATAGTTTATTATTTGTAGTTCAAATGAGCACTGACGATTTTTCTACCTGGGGATCACCAACTATAGTATTGGGTGATATCCCATTAATTATGAGTTTGCACGAAAATGTGGATAATGATTTTTATACCTTTATCTCAAATGAGCCGATAGCATCACATAAGTCAAAGTTTTTTTATAATTTCTTTGGTGAAAGTGAAGTTACACTCTACTTTGATAACAAATATCAAGAAGCTGTAACTGTCACTTTTGATATTTTAGCAAGGAAAGAAAATGCAGTGATAGCTAATGAGATGTTAAATTTTTTAACCGAAAACATTGAAGATGCTATAGCTATATGTTTTTCAAGAAGTAAAAGAGGTGCTGATCTGACTGGCGACAATGGCCATAATTTTAATAAGGTTGACGCTATTGATAAAACTGTACATTATTTAAGAGACTCTATACAAAAATTTGTTCGAGAAAAAAAATCTTCAATCGATTTAAAAATGATACTTTCAGAAAATGGCCAGCCAACTGGCCCTGATTCTGTATACTGGGCATTAACTAATCTTGATAAACTATCGCCTGCGAATGAAGATAGCGTTAACATTTACTTTAATAATAGAGGATATCATTATGATAAGTTACCAAAGGAAATTTCCGAATATAATTACGACGTATACGAGAACAGAGTAATTAATTCTTTTTTGGCAGGCGCTGAAATATTCCTAACTACATTGAAAAACGAATATAATGTTGAGCATGAGTATTATCAAGATAGCCTGAACCCTGATTACGTAAGGTTCGATCATACTATGGCCAGATTCTCAAAAATGGCTTTAGATGTTAAAGTCAAAGAAATTGAATCCTTAGTCATTAAAGTCAGAGAATTAAGAAGTCTTTATTTGCGAATTCTTCCTTCTAGATTTAATGTATTGACCCTTCCAAAAATAACGTCGTTCGTTGCTAAAAAAAGCCATTATCGAGAAGCATTTTCATTAATTGAAAAGTGTTATAGAGCACCTGCGCCTGATTTTTCCAAAAACAAATTACTATTAGGATTGAAAAACCTTTCAATCATTTATGAACTAACTGCGCTGTTAATGCTGCATAAAGAAATAGAAAACACTTTTCACACTAATGTATGTATTCAAAATTTTAGAGCTCATGATGAATCATATCCTTTTGGGGGGATTGATGAGGAAAGGCCTGAGGGAATAATAAACAATCATTTCGTTTTTACGAGCCCTGACTATTTAATAGATCTACTTTATGAAGCAAGAATTTATCCTTACAGTGACAATAGAAGGCCGGGAGATTTGATTGACACAAGTAATACCCATGGTTCAATTAAATATGGGAAACATCATTTTTGCCCTGATTTTGTATTAAAAATCACATCGAAGAAATGGGGAAATACTTTTACAGTGATTTTAGATGCTAAATTTAAAGATATTAATACAATAAAATATTATGATTTTGAAAGCCTTACTAACAAATATCTTTTAAACATACACTCCATTAGTAACGATGGAGATATAAAAATATCACCTATTGATATGCTAATCATATTATTCGCTCATAGTAAACATGGTAACACATTAAGAAGCGTTGCTCCTCGGCACTGCGTAACTGGCCAATTCCCGGTATTCCCGCAATCAACAGCTATAGCCCTACATCCGAACGAACCATCTTTATTAAGCGAACACTTAAATAGTATGAGAAATTTGATCTCAAAAGGCCTTGGCATAAGGTTTTCTTAAGGGAGTTTTTAGTGTTTATTACATAAAAACTATATCCGAATGGGTATGATGTTTATGTAAGCAAGCTGTTTATATAATACTGTAATCATGTAAGGCGTACTATCCCTTAGTTGGCACTGTAATGATTATCCAGTCACATCAGGAGAACACGAGATGTCTGAGCATCCAAGGATTGCGCTTATCGGCCCAGGTGCAATCGGTACGACTATCGCTGCCGCGCTGCATGAAGCTGGCCGCACGCCTCTGCTTTGCGGGCGCACCGCTCACCCGCAGTTAACGCTGCGCCACGAGGAGGGCGAAATTATCGTGCCCGGCCCGGTACTGAGCGATCCGGCGGCGGTTTCTCATCCGTTCGACATCGTCTTCGTGGCGGTGAAAGTAACGCAGGTCGCTGACTGCGCGGGCTGGTTGGCAACGCTGTGCGATAAAAACACCACTGTGTGTGCCCTGCAAAACGGCGTTGAGCAGAAAACTCAGCTTGCCCCCCTGGTTAACGGTGCCGAAGTGCTGCCGTCGATAGTGTGGTTCCCCGCGCAGCGAGAGCCAGACGCCTCTGTCTGGTTACGCGCCACGCCGCGACTTACCCTGCCGGATGTTCCTCAGGCAAAACGGGTAGCGGAGGCGCTTAGCGGCACACGCTGTACGGTAGAGCTCTCGTCCGACTTTATCTCTCTCGCCTGGCGCAAGCTGCTGCAAAACGCAGTCGCAGGCCTTATGGTTCTCGCCAATCGCCGCGCGGGGATGTTCTCACGCCCGGATATCACCGCCCTGGCCCTGGCCTATCTGCAAGAGGGGCTAGCCGTCGCCCGCGCGGAAGGTGCGACACTCAATGACAGCGTGCCCCAGGAGATTGTGGACGGTTTTCACCGTGCCCCGGCGGATCTCGGCACCTCGATTCTTGCTGACCGCCAGGCTAACCGCCCGCTGGAGTGGGATATCCGCAACGGCGTGATACAGCGTTATGGCCAGGCACAGGGTATTCCTACGCCCATCAGCGATGTGCTGGTTCCTCTGCTGGCCGCTGGAAGCGAGGGGCCGGGTTGATGCCGTTACCCTTCCCTCTACTCCATCAATTTATTTGACCAATTACGTTAAACAAATGGCATTTATTCTCACTATGTAACGCGTAGAGTAGGCATATCGAAAGCAGGCTCCGGTCTGCCGCCTATTTCTCTGAAGTCAGGATAAACGCCATGAAAAAGATCGGATTTTTGTCATTTGGTCACTGGACGCCGTCGCCGCAGTCTGGAACCCGTTCGGCCGCTGACGCGCTGCTGCAATCCATCGATCTGGCCGTTGCTGCCGAAGAGCTCGGCGCGGATGGCGCCTATTTCAGGGTGCACCACTTTGCCCGCCAGCTCGCCTCACCCTTTCCGCTGCTGGCAGCCGTGGGCGCGCGAACCAAGCGGATTGAGATCGGTACCGGCGTGATCGACATGCGCTATGAGAATCCGCTCTATATGGCGGAGGATGCCGGTGCGGCAGATTTGATCTCCGGTGGTCGTTTGCAACTGGGCATTAGCCGTGGCTCTCCGGAGCAGGTGATCGATGGCTGGCGCTACTTTGGTTACGCGCCTTCCGAAGGGGAAAACGAGTCGGATATGGCGCGCCGTCACACCGAGGTGCTGCTGGACGTGCTGCGCGGGGAAGGCTTTGCCAAACCCAATCCACAGCCGATGTTCCCAAACCCGCCGGGCCTGCTGCGCCTTGAGCCGCATTCTGAAGGTCTGCGGGATCGTATCTGGTGGGGCGCTGGCTCGAATGCCACCGCGGTATGGGCTGCCAAACTGGGGATGAACCTGCAAAGCTCAACGCTGAAGGATGATGAGACGGGCGAGCCGTTCCATATTCAACAGGCAAAACAGATCCGGGCCTATCGCGACGCCTGGGCGGAAGCGGGCCATACCCGTACGCCACGCGTCTCGGTCAGCCGCAGCATTTTTGCTTTGATGGACGAGCGCGACCGGATGTACTTCGGTTCAAGCCGTAACGAAAGCGATAGCATTGGCTTCCTCGATGAGAAAACCCGGGCAATTTTCGGGCGTAGCTATGCCGCAGAGCCTGACAAGCTGATCGAGCAGCTGAAGCAGGATGAAGCGATTGCCGAAGCGGATACCCTGCTGCTGACCGTGCCGAACCAGCTGGGCGTGGATTATAACGCGCACGTTATCGAGTCCATCCTGAAACATGTGGCTCCGGCGATGGGCTGGCGCGACTAAAACCTCAACCCGGCAGGACAAAACGCCTCGCGTGCTTTACGGCATGCGAGGCGTTATAGTTTATAGAGCAATTGATGCAGGCATACACTCTGGAGAGAGCCTATGAGTAGTGAAACACCCCTGAAATATTATGACATTGCGGATGAGTATGCGACGGAGGCCGCCAAACCCGTAGACGAGTCCGAGCGTGACGCGCTGGCGCGCTATTTCGAACTGTTGATCACCCGCTTAATGAATAATGAAGAGATCAGCGAAGAGGCGCAGCGCGAGATGGCCCTTGAATCGAGCATTGATGCAGAACGTATCGATGAGATCGCAGAGTTCCTCAATCGATGGGGTAATGAATAGCGTCTGTTCAAAGACGTAGTCTGCGCAGGCATTGTGCTTTACACTGCGCGCTGCAAAAATTGAGTAGATAAACGATTAATCAGGCGGTAATGGCGATGAACGGAACAATCACAACGTGGTTTAAAGATAAAGGTTTTGGATTTATCAAAGATGAGAACGGCGATAACCGTTATTTTCATGTGATTAAGGTCGCCAACCCTGAGCTGATCAAAAAAGATGCGGCAGTCACCTTCGAGCCCACCACCAATAACAAGGGTCTGTCGGCGTACGCGGTGAAGGTTGCCCCGGAAAGTAAATATATCTATATCGCGGGCGAGCGCATCAAGCTCACCTCGATCAAGTCTTACGTGGTTTACAGCGAAGAGGTCCCTGCTGATGCCGGTATTGATAAAGAGAATCCGGTGCTGTCGGTTGGTATCCTGATGAACAGCATCCGACCAAAGTCAGACGTCAAGCCGGGCGAAATGCGCTCGCTGAAAAAGCTGGCGATCACCACCTTCCAGGGCACCACGCTTATCTTCTCGGCAGATGAGATAGACATCGATGCCACGGTAAAAATGCTTAAGGTCTGACGTTACTCAAAGTAACGCTGCGCCCCCACCTTCCCATCTCCATATATGGTAGTTTGCCTTTCATCCTGACGCAGGCAAACTACCAAAAACATAATCCTATCAAGGCCAACCCCTCTGAACGTTATCCATGGCGACATTGATAACTTTTTCGCATTGATAAAAACCACGCATACAAATGGAACTGAGACATGATCGTGTCACCCCCCAACCTCCTTCTGAGAACGCTGCTGCTTCTCTTACTTGCCCTTGCGTTAAACGGTTGCTCTGTCCGTTACGATAAAAACGGTAAGATGCTTTTTAACCCCGATCTGGCGAGCGTGCTGGGTAATGAAGTTGGCCAATTTACGCTGGCCGATGGCTCAAAAGGTGCGCTTCGGGAACTGAATGGCCGCTATAGCCTGAAATGGAGCAATCTGATGATTGAGCGCCCGCTGGAGGGTGTGAGTTGGGTGAGGATCATCAACCAGTACCAGGTTGAAGGACATACGCTGCTGCTGTTAAAGGTCGCTACGCCCGCCTGCCCGGCGCAGTACCGTCTGGTAGACCTCCAGAATACGCGCTCCCAGGAGTGGGCATTTACGGGCATATGCGACATTGGGCCAGACGTGACGGCCAGCGCGGATAAACTGCAGCTGAATTTCAAGGTCGATAATCGGATTGAGCAGTTCAACTGGCAGCATGGTGAGGTTTACCATCGTCGGCTCGCGGTTCAGCAACAAAAAACCGTTCAGCATAACGCCGGTAATAAAACCACATCGTCCCGCAAGGCCAAACCTCAGGCCCCGGCTAAACCGACGAAACGCACGCAGGTTAAAGCCGCAGAGCCGCTGCCGCCGAAGGTCGCCCAGCCAGAGCTGGATAACTCCTTGCCCACTGAAATCTATCAGCCAACAAAAACCCGCCAGACAAGCCTGGGTATTAAGTCATGACGGAGCAGGCTACAGGAGATAGCCAGGTGCGGGACGGGATCAAGCGATCCCCTCTTCCCGCCTGGCAGAACTGGCTGGTGATGGGCATCACCCTCACCTATCTCATCTGTGAACTGGCGTTCAACTCCCGCCTGCTGGATCTGGTAGGCACTATTTCAACGGCAGAAGACGTTCACAACATGGAGCGGTACGGCAGAACCTTAACCGCCATTGCCGCCGCGCTTCTGGTATTACAGTTCGCCCTGGTGGGCATCGCCAGACTGAAAAGAAAAAATGTCTCTCTGTCGACACGGGCCAGCGTAGGTGAGGTGCTCTGCCTGTGCCTGCTGACCGGCGCAGTAACGTGGCATGCCGTGGAGTGGTTTATTGAACGTCAGGTTTCAAACAGCACGGGTGAGTTTCGGCAGATGTCTCTGCTGGCGCAGCTCTACCAGCAATCGCTGATTGATGGGCACCAGACGCTGGAGGGCATTCCGCTCGATAGTCACGGTGGTCAGGCGCAAACATGGAGCAGCCCGTCAGGCAAAGCATTTCTGGCGATGCTGCCGATCCTGCTCAGCTCCGTTGACCGCTATCATGAGCTGCTGAAAAGCGGCGCGGAACAAAATTTACGTGACAGCATCAGCGCCAGAGAGGGTGGCGTCCTTGGCTTTTATAAAGCCTGGATCCAGGCGCGGGAAGCCGTGCACAAACAGTACGTTGCCTACTACAACGACGAGATGGATATCAGCGAAACGGTCCGCCGGGAGCAGGAGAAAGCCTGGCAGCGGTATGAACGCTCGTTGCGTGCTAAAGGGCTGAGAACCTGGAATGTCCCCAGGCGCTATTATGCCAGCGTCCGCAGCAATGTCCGCGCTCAGGGTGTTCCGATAGCCAATAACTGGTCGCCATCCGACCGGGCTGGTTTTGATGCCGCAGTGGCGAAAACCGTCAGGCAACACTATCTCGCCCAGCGTACCGTGGTATTCAACGGGGTGACGATCCCCAAACGCCTCGACTGGGGCGTCTTTTTCCGTCAGGAGGTGGTGCAAAAATCACTCCGCGAAAAATTATTGCTTCCGGCAGGCACGCCGGTGCGCGAAGCGTATCCACTTAACGATGGACTGAAGCTTTTTGCCCTTGAGCTGCACACAGCTCATCTTAACGAGGCGGTGAAAGAGCAGTTACCGAAACTGCGTGCGTCGTTACGCAGTTACAGCATGGGTGGGGAGAATGAAAAGCAGGGAGAAGATGCCGCACGCGCGGTAATTGTGCCGCCTGTTGCGCTGATCTTCTCTCTTATTGGTGCGCTGACCCATCTGGCTAAACTGCTCTATTTAATCCTTGTTCCCCTGACTGCCGCCCTGTTAAGCAGAAAATCCTCGCGTGCCGTGCGTGTGCTTAATCATCATCCGCTGGTTTTCCCTGTGGCGCTGATCTCAGGGCTACTGGTGACGTTCAGCTGCATGAACAACAGCATCACCGTTTCACCAGCCTATCAGGATCTGAAAAACGCCTTACAGGGCGCTGAAATTACGATTACTGATCAGCCCCTGTTTCTGCGCGGCGAGTCGTTACTACGTATCGTGCACGCTGTCAGTATTGGGCAGAGCTACAGCTATCCGATGAATCAGTATCTGCGTCAGACCGCGCTGGGCGGGTTCGATTTCGGTTATAGCACACATGAGGAGTGATCCCCTGCGGGAGTCAACGCCTTCGCTAACAGCTGAGGCCAGATGGCCGCCCAGTCCGATCCGTGCGCCATGCCGCTGACAACGTCAACCTGAGTACAATGCCCACCAACGGCCCGCTGAAAACGCCGGGCTACAGTGGGCGGAACGGTTTTATCGGCATCACCGCTAAAATGGATCTGCGGCAGCGTACGCAGCGCGGAAGCGCTGTCGATAGCGCTGACCGCATCAGGCATTGCCGTAACATGATGTAGCGCATTCACATAGGCAACGTCGAGATTACCTGCGACGGTACGCAGCGAACGCACATCGGTACGACGCGCCGCCAGCAGCGCGGCAATGTTGCCTCCGCCGGAATAGCCTACCAGTTCAAGCTTTACGCCCGGATAGCGCGTCACAACCTGGCTGAGCGCATTGTCCATGGCATCAATGACGGCAGGAGAAAAACGCTCGTTCGTCCAGCGACTTACGCTGCAGCTGGGCGGTAAGGGCGGCCCGATGAACTGGCAGGGTCGGGCGAGATACAGCACGTTTTCATTTACATCGGCGGCGGCCAGCATCAGCCCGGTTGGGTTACGCGGCGTTGGATCGTCTGAAGCCTGCGTGCGGCTTTTCCAGGCAAAGCCATCACCCTCAATATATACACGCAAGCTGTTAACCGGCGGCACGATCCGGCTCCATGTGGCGAGCAAAAACGGTTCGGTTTGTAAATTTTCCCTGAGCAGTCCAGATCGTGCTGCTATCTCATTTGCCCCTGTCCGCGGATCGGTAGACGCGCACCCCGCCAATAAAAAAGATAAATTAATCAATGAAGCTATCACTAAGCCGTGGCGTTTTTTACTCATCCCCTGACGCTCCCTAACCCAAACCGCAATACTCATGGACACCGTGAATTTATTTCACAAAGAAATAATTAAACAAACCTTATTGTTTTTTGCAACGAAATGTATATTCTCCACACAAATGGTATCGGATTAATCCGAAGTGCCTCTCATCTGTTCTTAACAACTATCGCAACATTGCAGTGGCAAAAAATGAAAAAAAAACGTCTTAGCCAGCTGATTTCCCTGCTGGTAGCTTCAACGGCGGCACAGGGCGTGCTGACGACGCACGCTTTCGCAACCTCTGATGTGATTATCGACACACCCTCGAATAATCTTCAGATCGATCACTCCGCTAATCTTGTTCATATCACTGACACGGGCATGCTTACCGGCGCACCCACCACGGCGTTAACCGTGAATCAGGACGTAATGGTCACCACCCTGACCAACGATGGCGTTATTAATGATGTCGTAGATGATTCCTACAGCCCAAACAGCAATATTGTTCAGATTGATGGGACAGTAGACGCATTTAATAATAACGGGACTATTGCCAGCGTTAATCCATATCACAATGGCAGTATTGTTGCGGTAGGGGCCTCAGGCACGGTGGGTTCATTCACCAACAGCGGGACCATTAAAAACGCGCCGGATAATTACAACTACGGTTATGATAATACGGGTGCTGTGAATAACACCGGCCATATCACCACGTTAACCAATACCGTGGACGGTACCATCACGGGCTATCGCGGCATCAATAACCAAGGCATCATTGATACCCTGACCAACGCGGGCGTTATCTCCACGGCCACTAACAACAATGGTATGTTTTATGGTCAAAACGGTGCTATCTATAACCAGGGCACCATTGGTATGCTACATAATACCGGCACGATCCAGACGGATGACACGGAAAACAATTACAACGGTGCGGGTATCTTCAACTACGGAACCATTAACACCCTCATTAATGATAATAAAATCAACGGCAGTTCCTATGGCATTCTTAACAGCGGCGCTATCGGCACCATTGAAAACAATGGCCAAATAACTGCAAATGAATTAGCGATCTACATCAATAATTATAACAATATTGAGAATAATACCACCGGAAAAATTGTTAACAATGGCGAAATCGACGGGCGCTATATAGGGATTTACATCTTTAGCTCCAATAACCAGAACCCGGCGATAGAGCTTGTTAACAACGGTATGTTGACCGGTGGTGAATATGCCTTCTTCATCGACAACTATAACAGCAATACCACCGACGTTACGCTGAATAACACCGGTTTAATAAAAGGCGATATTTACTCCGGCAGCACTAAGCCATTGACGATTAACGGCGGAACGACAACGCAGGGCACCTTGACCGGCCTCAATGGCATCGGCAATATCAACAACTACGGTTCCGGTGTCGTATTCGGCACAGGCTCGCTGCTGCTAAACGATCATATTTATACAGCCGATACCGTGCTCAACCGCGAAGCCGCGTTGCAGGTGAATAATTCGATTACCATCTCCGGTAACTACCATCAGAATGCCGCCGCTACGCTGATCTCCGGCATTGCCGATCTCGAAACGTTGGGCAATGATGTTACGGCTGATACCGGCTATGGTCGCCTGAACGTCACGGGCAACGCCACCATCGATGAGAACTCAAGCGTTAAGCTGCTGCGTACCGGTAGCACCTACAATTTTGCGGAAGGTCAGCGCTATGTGGTGATCAATGCTAATGGTGCAGATACCAACTACAACGCCGATAAGCTGAACTACCAGGCCATCGGCTATAACGGTACGGTAACAGGCTCGGTCTATGAGGATGGGGCCAGCAAAGCGCTGGTATTAACCGTAGGTGCAAAACCGGTCGTCATCCCGCCTGTGGTGACAGAGCCGGAAGAGCCTGTCGTGACCCCTCCGGTTGACGTCCCGCCAGTGGTGACGGAGCCGGAAGAGCCTGTGGTCACGCCGCCGGTCGTTACCGAGCCTGTGGTTACCCCGCCGGTTGTTACCGAGCCCGTGGTCACCCCGCCGGTTGTTACCGAGCCCGTGGTCACCCCGCCGGTCGTGACCGAGCCCGTGGTCACCCCGCCGGTTGTTACCGAGCCCGTGGTTACCCCGCCGGTTGTTACCGAGCCCGTGGTCACCCCGCCGGTTGTCACCGAGCCCGTGGTTACCCCGCCGGTTGTCACCGAGCCCGTGGTTACCCCGCCAGTTGTCACCGAGCCAGTAGTTACTGAGCCGGTAGTTACTGAGCCGGTAGTTACCGAGCCGGTGGTTATTCCGCCGACCGTTACAGAGCCAGCACCCGCCGAGCCAATCAAACAGGGCCTGGCCACTATTCCGAGTGCCACCGCCGCCCTTGGCGGCCTGGGGAACTACTCGGGTATCTCTCCGCAGCTGCTGGAGCTGTATAACGCCTCGCGGGCGATTGAAGGGACTCAGGAAGCGAATCGCGTAGGCGAGCGTCTGTCACCAGGCCAGAACATTAACACCAGTTCTGCGGCGACCGTCGCCACCTCTACTGCGCAGGCGGTGGTCGGGGCACATATTGATGCCGTACGTAACCCGTCCGCCTCCGGCAACAGCGGCGTTGCCACCGGTGACGACTACGCCAGCAACTGGATCGTCTGGGGCCAGCCGTTTGGCGGCTACGCACGCCAGGAGAGTACGGATGACGTCAGCGGTTACTCGGCGAAATTTGGCGGTCTGATCCTCGGTGCCGATCGTGCGCTGGGCGACGACTGGCGTCTGGGTGCGGCGGTGAACTACAGCAACACCTCCGTACACGGTAAAGATAACCTGTCCGGCAACACCTCTACCGCTGACAACTACGGCGTGATTGGTTATGCAGGCTACACCGGCGATCCGTGGTATCTGAACCTGTCCGCGGGTGTTAACCGGCAGAACTACAGCTCCGTTCGCCGGGCTGACTTCACCGGCTTCTCCGGCGCAGCAAATGGCAAGTTCAACGGACAGTCCATCACCCTGCAAACCGAGTTCGGCTACCCGCTGACGCTGCCCGCTGATGTGGTGCTGACTCCGCTTGCCAGCCTGACGTATGGTTATCAGCACGTTGATGGCTATAAAGAGACCGGCGGCAACGGCATGGCGCTGGACGTCGGCAGCCTCCACTCCCAGTCCGTGGTGAGCGATATCGGTGCGCGGATTGAGAAGACCTTCGCAACGGGTATGGGCAACCTGACGCCGTTTGCTCAGGTCTCCTGGATCCATCAGTATGACGATCGTCAGGTTAGCAGCCGCGCTTCCTACGCCGCAGATACCATCGGTGAAACCAGCTTTATCACCAAAGGCGCAGCGCCGGTAGAAGATATGGCAGGACTGGCCATTGGCAGCACGCTGTATGACGCGAACGAGCTGAGCTTCGACGCACGCTACGATCTGCAGGCAGGTGACCGCTATCAGGCGCACACCTTCAGCCTGCGTTTACGCAAGACCTTCTAAGTCGGGTTGATGCTTAAGAACCCGCCCTCGTGGCGGGTTTTTGTTTTGTGGCTGGCTGCGCCTGTAGCCAGACGCGCTAAAATCCCGCACCATGCACTATAATTCGGCAACGCTTCACGTGACTGGCAGCCTATGACAACGCAACTGCTTACCCGACACTGGCGCATCCCCGGCGCGGTGATGCTTCTGCTCACAGCGCTCTTCGCCCTCTTCACCCTGCATAGCCACTGGGGCGTATTCCTGCAGTGGTGTCTGAGCACGCAAATCACGCTCCACCGCTACCTGGTGATGTACCTGCTGCAGCTCAATAACCACCAGTACAGCGGCGGCCTGTGGTTGCTGACCGGCGCGTTTCTCTACGGCGTGCTGCACGCGATTGGCCCAGGCCATGGCAAATTTATCGTGGCCACCTATCTCAGCACTAACCAGGAGAGCCAGCTGGCCACCCAGGTAGTGCCGTTTCTCGGCAGCCTGATGCAGGGGGTGAGTGCGATCCTGTTCGTGTTTATTTTGGCGGTGGGCTTTAACCTCGCAGCGGGCGACCTGAGCGAAAGCCGCTGGTACGTTGAGAAGATCAGCGCCCTGATGATTGGCGGGTTTGGTGCCTACATTATTTACCGGGCGCTGAAGAGTTTCAGACCGCAGAGGCTCCGCATCGCCTCTCTGACGCCGCTCGGGCAGCAGCACGCCCCGGACTGCGGCTGCGGTCATCATGGCGTAGGCGTAGCGACGCAGGGCGACTGGAAGACGCGGCTGGGGGTGATTCTGGCGATCGGTGCGCGCCCGTGCAGCGGAGCGATTATGATCCTGCTCTTCTCTAACGCGCTGGGGATTGTCAGCTGGGGGATCGCTGCGGTTATGACGATGTCGCTGGGTACGGCGCTGTCGATTATGGGTCTCTCGCTGGCGGTACGCTATGCCCGCGGGCGTACATCGGCGCTGTTTGGCGGCGAGGCGCAGCGGCTAACGTGGATCGTGCCTGCGCTGAAGGTTGCCGGCGGCGTGGCGCTAATTCTGTTTGCTACCGTGCTGTTTTTAACCGTGATCCCGGTAAGCGCCAACGGGGATTACATCGCGGCGGGTTGTTAATGACAACTTGCTGATACCAGACAATAAAAAAGCGGGCCGAAGCCCGCTTTTTACTGAGTGCTGAAACTTACTCGTTAATCTTCGGATGCTGATCGACCAGGCGCGAACGCTTCTTCTGCAGCTCCGCGATCTCCTCATCGATATCCTCGATCTTCTGCTCAATGTTGTCGTGATGCTCCTGCAGGATCTCACGTGCTTCCTGCATATCCGATGCCGCAGGCGTCGCACCGCGCAACGGTCGGTTGGCCGTCTCCTTCATCGTGATACCGGTGATCAGACCGATCACTGCCACAACCATCAGGTAGTAGGCTGGCATCATCAGATTCTCGGTGCTCTCTACCAGCCAGGCCGCCAGCGTTGGCGTCAGACCCGCAATCAGAATCGAGATGTTGAAGGCGCTCGCCAGGGCGCTAAAGCGCAGGTGCGTCGGGAACATGGCCGGCAGCGTGGAAGCCATAACGCCGGTAAAGCAGTTCAGGATCACCGCCAGCATCAGCAGACCGGCAAAAATCAGACCGATCACATCGCTGTTAATCATCGTGAAGGCCGGGATAGCCAGTACGAACAGCGCAACGCTGCCGATAATAACAAACGGACGACGGCCGAAACGGTCGCTCAGCAGGCCCATAACGGGCTGGACAAACAGCATCCCGATCATGATGGCGATAATAATCAGCACGCCGTGATCTTCCGAGTAGTGCAGGTTATGCGACAGGTAGCTCGGCATATAGGTCAGCAGCATGTAGTAGGTCACGTTGGTGGAGATCACCAGGCCAATACAGGCCAGCAGGCTGCGCCAGTGCTTGGTAGCAATCTCTTTAAACGACACCTTGGGTCCATGCTGTAACCCTTCACGATCGCCCTGCTCCAGCTTATCAACATGCTGCTGGAACGCAGGCGTCTCTTCCAGGGCATGACGCAAGTAGAGGCCAATCAGCCCCAGCGGCAGCGCAAAGAAGAACGGAATACGCCAGCCCCAGTCGAGGAAGTTCTCCTCGCCGACGACGGTAGAGAGCACCACCACCACGCCTGCACCCAGCACGAACCCGGCAATAGAGCCAAAGTCCAGCCAGCTGCCCATAAATCCGCGCTTACGGTCCGGGGAGTATTCGGCAACGAATATCGATGCGCCGGTGTACTCGCCACCCACTGAGAAGCCCTGAGCCATCTTACAGACCAGCAGCAGGATCGGTGCCCAGATACCAATGCTTTCATAAGAAGGTATCAACCCGATACAGAAGGTACTGATCGACATAATCACAATGGTGATGGCAAGTATCTTCTGGCGGCCGTATTTATCACCCAGCATACCGAAGAACAGTCCGCCTAACGGCCGAATCAGGAAGGGAACGGAGAACGTACCCAGAGCAGCAATCATCTGTACGCTGGGGTTAGCATCCGGGAAGAAGACCTTACCGAGCGCGTAAGCCACAAAGCCATACACACCAAAATCAAACCACTCCATCGCATTACCGAGCGATGCAGCGGTAATAGCCTTACGCAGTTTGCCGTCATCAATAATGGTGACGTCATTCAGTGTAATAGGCTTAACTTTTTTCCTTTTAAGCATCTTTATCCTCTTTTGACTTGCGCCCTTAATCGCCTGGCCAGGAAGGCATACGCCCCTATAGTGATGCTAAACGTTCAGGATGCCGCAGCATCCCTCTTCAAGAGTAGCAGGTTTAGATATTCAGTTTGGTTAAAGCTTGTACAACTAAACCTGTTAACGCCTGATTGGGCACTTAACGAGCTATTAACATTAACAGGGTTTAAATTTGTGATCAACTTCACATAAAGTGTGCGGTTACTCTATTTCTATGGCCTTTGGAAATGCGCGCAGAGTTAACAAGAAGGCGGTGGCAATAAATATAAAATAAGGGTGCGTATACGATTTCCATCAATAACGTGGGTAATTATTTTATCGCTAGCGATTTTAAAACGGCAATTTTTACAAGGTATTTACACTAATTTTCCCTCGCCAATACATTACATAGCTTTACGCGAAATATGTGACGAAGATAACTAAAACACTGTTTTATTTTCATTGAATCGATATTCCAAAGATCGCATCATAGCCGCAGTTCTAACGCACCAGGGCTAACGCAGGCGGTTACGCCAGCCGCGTATTCTCCTGGTTCGATTTGCATGATGATAGTGAAGGCCTCAACGCCAGGATGCCTTAACGAATTGAAATTAAAACTATTATTTTCTCGCTCATGCAGCGTGATGAGAAGTGAGGGTTCATAATGAAAATCAAGGCCACAATTGAACGCATTCCCGGTGGGATGATGCTAGTCCCGCTGCTGCTGGGCGCGATTTTAAATACCTTAGCCCCCGATACCGGTGCCTATTTCGGTTCATTCACCAAGGGTATGATTTCCGGTACGGTACCGATTCTGGCCGTCTGGTTCTTCTGTATTGGCGCATCCATTGATTTGCGCGCCACCGGTACGGTCTTACGTAAATCCGGCACCCTGGTGCTGACTAAAATTGCCGTCGCATGGCTGGTGGCAATGATTGCCGCCAGCTTTATTCCGGAACAGGGCATTCAGACAGGCTTCTTTGCCGGGATTTCCGTGCTGGCGATTGTCTCTGCGATGGATATGACTAACGGTGGCCTCTACGCCAGCCTGATGAATCAGTACGGCACCAAAGAGGAGTCCGGCGCGTTCGTTCTGATGTCGCTGGAGTCCGGTCCGCTGATGACCATGGTGATCCTCGGCTCTGCTGGCCTGGCCTCATTCGAGCCACACCACTTTGTCGGTGCGGTACTGCCGTTCCTGATCGGCTTCGCGCTGGGTAACCTTGACCACGACCTGCGGGCGTTCTTTAGCAAGGCAACGCCGGTGCTGATCCCGTTCTTTGGTTTCGCGCTGGGTAACACCATCAACCTGAAAGTCATTATGGACACCGGCCTGCTGGGTATCTTCCTCGGCGTAGCGGTTATTATCATCACCGGTATCCCGCTGATTTTGGCTGACAAGTTTATTGGCGGCGGTAACGGTACGGCGGGGGTTGCGGCCTCATCAGCGGCAGGCGCGGCGGTGGCTAACCCTGTCATCATTGCTCAGATTAACCCGGCGTTCGAACCGGTAGCGGCATCAGCGACAGCGCTGGTAGCAGCCAGCGTGATTGTGACGGCGATTCTGGTACCGATTATTACGGCACTCTATGCAAGGCGCTTTGGCGAGCCGCAGAATGCGGTAAGTAGAGAGAAGCCGGTCGAAGCCGACTCGTTACACCACTAAGACACTGATTTGTCCTTCAGCCCCTCCTGCCAACCGGGAGGGGTTACACACCCTCCCCAAAGATCTCATCCACCATTGCCGTTGCCAGCCGCGTTGCCGAACAGAGCCTCGGCATGCCCAGCGCCACGTTTTGCCAACTCTGGGTAATGGTCCAGCATATCGGGTGGCGATCCGCATCGCACCAGTCTCCCAGCCAGCCCAGCATATCTTTGTAATCCATCAGGCCCGGCGTCGTAGGAGTGGTTAACCACTGATGATAGAAGTGGCGCGTGGCGGGCGAAGCGTTGATGCCCTGGGCCAGAAAATCGGCGGCCATGGCCCGGAGATTGTCCTTAAGCAGCGAGGAGGCCTCCGGGCTGGTCAGGCGGCAGGCGTCGCCGAAAGCCCCCCAGCGAAGCTCCTCAAGCGCGATATAGCAGCGTCCGGCCATAGACCAGCCGTTGTACTTGCCGGCACGCCAGCGGGTAAAGATCTGTTCGCTATGCGCGCCCGCCTGCACCATCAGGCCACGCTGGGTTAAGGCTTTCTCTTTCCAGGCCGCGCGCTGACTGAAGTGCTTATACAGCTCGCTAATCTGCTCAGGCAAGGCGGTGGAGGCGGCAGGACGGCGTTCGATGCTGTTCAGAAGCGCAGCCAGACGCTGGGTAATGCGCGCGAGCGCAAGCTGGCCCGGATCGAACATGCTTGCCAGCTTCTCGGCCAGGCCAAGGCGCAGGGCATCGCTCTCATTAAAGACGCCCGCCATTGCCCACGGGCGCAGCTGCGTTTGGTTCATGATCTCCTGCGTCAGGCGATCGCGTAACAGCTGCTGCTGCGGTACGATCTGCGCCTGGCGGGGAGCATCAATGCCCAGCACCAGATCGACGATAAACTTTGGATGGATACACTCCAGCGTGCTCCCGGGTCCGTTCAGTAGTCGATTTTTCATGGTTGGTCTGCCGCGAATAGGGTTTGAATATCATCGCGTAACAGGCGGGCATCCTCGTGGATCCATTTTGCCGTCGTCATACACTGCTTCAGGTGCTGACGAAGCGCCATTACCGATGACTCGTTCTGCTGGCGGATGGCCAGACTGTCACGCAGGCTCTCCTGAAGTCCGGAAAGGCTTAACGAAAATTCGGCAAAGAAGGTGGCCATTCCTGCCGTAACTGAAACATCGACCTGTGCCGCTAAAGCTTTACGAATTTGTGCACAAAAATGCGCAACATGGGCGGTCAAATTCGTATGCAACAGTGAAACATCGATAACATAGCGCGTGCGGGTGACGACGTAGTCATTCCACCCCCAGCCGGGGTTATTGAGCCAGCGGGACATCGACTCCCGCACGCCGCTGACGCGCGACTGCCCCACCGGCAGATCCTCTGAGGCAATGGCGTCGACAAAGAGCTGGCGCGTATTAAAGTTCAGGGTGCTGGCCTGGAAAGCAGGCAGGCTGATACGCGCCCGGAACCCGGTATGGCTTAGCTCCTCTTTGATGCGCGTTTCGATAGGGCGCATGGCGTCATGCAGGGAGCGCGTGAGGGTATTCTCCAGCTGGTCAAAACGCAGAGCCAGCTCGCGGCCAATCTTCTCCTGCGCCGCCAGCAGTATCACTTCGCAGGCGGAGCGGATCTTGCTCAGCACGATCTGCGCCTGCCCTTCATCCTCCAGCACCAGCTTGCCTGGGCCAAATTCCTCACTCTGCTGCAGGTTGGCAAAGCTGAGGTTGGCCATCTCCGTCAGCGAGCCATCCTTAAAATAGCTATCGATTGCGCTGACGATATCCGCCTGCTGACCATTAATGAAGAGATCCGCTGCGGTCAGCGCCTCGTCAACCTCATGGTTTACCTCGTCGGTAACCCGCGCCTGGCAGCGCTTCAGCAGGGTCATATCCTCTTCGAGGCGAGCGATATTGTGCTCAAGTTTCTCAAACGCCACGGTCAGGCTCTGATAGCGAAAATCCAGGTACTCGTTAGCGCCGTGGGCGTAGTTTAAAAGCTTATGCGACGCCGAACGCAGGGCGTAGAGCGAGGCGTTAGCATGGGCGGCGTGAAGCAGCTTACGGATCGGCTGCTCAAACAGCGAATCCTCCCACAGCAGCTCTGCCGCATGATGAATGTGGGCGATATCATCGAGATCCGCCAGCCGCCAGCGACGGCCCAGCGCCTCTTCGGCAAAGTCCTGCACCCACGGCTGCTCGTCGGGATCGGGTAGCTTACCGCGCAGGTTCAGCTCGTGGCGGGCGCGGTTCGCCAGATAGCCCCACATAGAGGAGACCGGGAAGATCTGCTCAGGGTTGATATTGCCCTTCATCAGCGTCCCGGCGATCAGCGCCCGGACCTGCTCCTCATCGTCGCTGTTGCGATCCTTTTGATCGAATTTGTTCACCAGCGCGTAGAGCGGTACGGACTTGCCTACCGCCGCGATCGCCTGGCGTACCTCTTCATCCGAGATGGATTTGAGCTGGGTGTAGTCGAGCACGGCCAGCACCGCCGAGGCGCGCGCCAGCTGCTCGGCCAGCATCTGCTGCAGGTGCGGCTGCCCGGCCTCGTTTGGTCCAGGGGTATCCAGCAGCGTCAGCTGGCCCATGCTGTTCTCCAGCCCGGCGAGGTGCACAAACTCAACCTCAATCACGGGAATATGCTCAATGGCGGTATAGGCGGAGAAGGGGAAATCGACCTCCAGCGCTTTTGACAGACGCACCAGATCGTTCAGGCTCTTCAGGCAGTGGAAAATAGGCTGCGCGCCAAGATAGTGTTTATCGAAGGCGTCGCCCTGCTGGATACGATCCAACAGGGTCGTCATATCCTTGTCGATCTCCAGCTTCTGCGCCAGCCGCTCGCGGTCAACGGTAAACAGCCGGGTCTGGAGCTGCTGCGTCAGGGCGTCGATTGGCCCAACGTGGGAAAAGTGCAGCACCGGCTCTTTCTGTCCCGGCGTATGGCGAATAAGGGTTGGCAGGGCCGTCATCGGCCGGTTACGGTTGGGCAACACCTCGGTACCGACAATGGCATTAATTGTCGTCGATTTTCCTGCCTTCATCGTGCCGACAATGGCCAGCACCATCTCCAGCCGGGTAATTTTTCGCAGCTCGTTATCAAGAGTGGCGTACTGTGCTTCTACGCCCCGGGTACTAAAATGCAACGGCAGCACGTTGGCGGTGTCTCTGTCCCCGGCAGACAATGCGTTATCCAGCGTCGCCATAGGTATGGCCTGTACCGACTGGAGATTATGCAGTGAAAGCTGTAACAGCCTCTCGGCTTCCTGGCTTAATTCGAAAATTGTCTGTGTGTGCATGATGAAAGTCTTTCCTTAACGCAAATTTTTCTTACTTTTATTTAGCCGTGCTATTTATTTAGTAAAGTTTCGGCTTTTATAATTACGTGTGGAAAATATCTAAAAAAGATAATCGCCTGAAGACGCTCAGGAAAATAAATAGTTTTTGTCTCAACTCATCGACAGATCTTTCGTTCCGGACCAAGAAACCAGAGCGATTAGAGAGCGTAGCGCATTTTTATGGGCAAAAAGGATATATCTTCATATATTTACCCACCTAATTTGAGGGTAAGAAACCCCCTTCGGCAGAAGAGTGAGCGGGTGCCAGATGCCATCGCGAATAGCGCTTGATGCTTCATCTCACCATATATGAATTGATGAAAAGTGGCAATTTCCCCCGAAAAATATTCTAAATATCATACATAAACCTATTCTTCCTGCGTCATACCGCTAGCATCGCTCACGGTTGTGCCAGGTTGTGTCAAGACCAGACATTTTTCTCTGCTTTTACATAAAAATAATAGCACCGACAACTGTAAGGTATTAGTGTATAATCGCCCTCTTTCTCGGCCTGTTGCCGAGCGTTTTGCGGGCCGCGCGTCCGCGTTGCCAGCCTTGCGAGGAGCGTACCATGTCACTTCCCCACTGCCCAAAATGCCAATCCGAGTATACCTATGAAGATAACGGCCTGCTTATCTGCCCGGAGTGCGCTTATGAATGGACCGAAAGCGAAGCCGCAGCCGATACCGATCAATTAATCGTCAAAGATGCTAACGGCAATCTGCTGGCGGATGGCGACAGCGTGACGGTAATTAAGGATCTCAAGGTCAAAGGCAGCTCCTCAATGCTGAAGATCGGTACCAGGGTTAAAAATATTCGCCTCGTTGAGGGCGATCATAATATCGATTGCAAAATCGACGGCTTTGGCCCGATGAAGCTTAAATCAGAATTCGTTAAAAAGAATTAACCTCTGGCGACCCATTTTCAGACAGCGCTGGCGCTATCTTCATTATCCGGTCATGGTAACTTAACCCAAATGTCACACTCGGCGGCCAGGATAGGACGATTCTAACCGGAGGTCGTCCATGCAGGGTGCTCAACACCATTTTCGCCGTCTATCTAAAGCCATGAGCGAGCCGGGGGTCATTGTCACCTTCAGCCCGCTCAACGATGAGTGCCAGCCGCTCGATCTCGCCAGCGTGCTGCTAACGTTAACCGATAGCAGCCGCGCCCCGCTGATTTTACAGGTTGCCAGCCTGAGCGGCGGGCGGATGCTGCGCCTGACCGGCAACGGCATCGCCGATGAGCGCATGGTTGCTCCCCAGCTGCCGGAGCGCATCGTGCATGAGCTTAGCGAACGTCTGCCCCCCTTCTCGCCGGATGTCGATCTGCTTCTGACCTGCGGCGAACGCCTGATGGCCATTCCGCGCACGACCCATATCGAAGTCCGTTAACTAGCGCGTCTGCGCTTTTCGTAGCGCCTGCGCCAGCTGGGCGCGGGTAAAGGGTTTACGCAGCAGCTCAACGTCCGGCAGAGCCGGGTTGTCCGCCGGGCGCAGATCCTGGCCGCTGATCAGCAGCAGCGCCAGTCCGGGATAGTGCTGGCGAGCAAACTGTATAACCTCCGCACCGCTCAGCCTGCCCGGCAGCATCAAATCGCTCAGCAGAAAATCGATATCCGGCGCGGCGGCCAGCAGCGCCAGCGCCTGCTCGCTGTTTTCCGCCTCCAGCGTCAGGTAGCCGAGCTGGTGCAACTGCTCGCACAGCGTCTGGCGCACGTCGGCTTCATCCTCCAGGACCAGAATCAGCCGGTCGGTGTTATCGCCATCGGGTATCAATTCCGGTGCGTTGATGTCATGAGCCAGCTCTGAGGCGCGGGGCAGGTGCAGCCGCACCGTTGTGCCCTGCTCCGGCGCGCTCTCAATCTCTACCCGCCCGCCGGACTGGCGAATAAACCCGTAGACCATCGACAGGCCAAGGCCGCTGCCGCTGCCGGTCTGCTTGGTGGTAAAAAAGGGTTCGAATACCCGGGCTTTAATCTCCTGCGACATACCGCAGCCGCGATCGGCCACCTCCAGCGCCACCATATCCTGACGGCGTCCATCGCTGCGCGTAACCCGTTGGTTCCAGGTGCGGATGCGGATAACGCCGCTCCTGCCCTCCATCGCATCGCGGGCGTTCATCACCAGGTTGATCAGGGCGTTCTCCAGCTGTCCGACGTCGATCCATGCCGCCCACGCCGGCTGTTGCGCCTCAATCTCCAGCGTCAGGGAGGCAGGCAGAGAGTGGCGCAGCAGCTCGGTCAGGTTTTCCAGCAGAGGCTGCATCGCCACCGCCTGCGGGTGCAGGGACTGCTTGCGCGAAAACGCCAGCAGGCGCTGGGTGAGCAGCGCGCCCCGCTCGGCGGCCTTCAGCGCCCGGCTGATGCGCGGCGTATCCGGCGAACCGGGGCTGACCAGCTCCAGGCTGCCAATGATCACCGCCAGCAGGTTATTAAAATCGTGCGCCAGTC
Organism: Pseudescherichia sp. AS216; assembly: GCF_037152055.1. Taxonomy (NCBI): domain Bacteria; kingdom Pseudomonadati; phylum Pseudomonadota; class Gammaproteobacteria; order Enterobacterales; family Enterobacteriaceae; genus Pseudescherichia; species Pseudescherichia sp. AS216. The sequence goes on from NZ_JBBCMV010000002.1 coordinate 713,315, forward strand.
CGCCCGTCAGCTGCCCCACCGCTTTCATTTTCTGGCTGTGCAGCAGCGCCTCCTCCAGCCCCTGCCGTTCGGTGCGGTCAATCTCCATCTGGGTGGTTTTCTCTCGCAGCAGCCGGGAGGTGTGCTCCAGCGAGGCGGTATTGCGGGCAAAGACGTTAAACGCGCGCGCCAGCTCCCCCAGCTCGTCCCGCCGCTGCAGCGCCGGAACGGATACATCCTGCTCCCCCCGAGCCAGCCGACTCATCGCCCGGGAGATAGCCGTCAGGTTTGACCCCAGGTTCCGGTAGATGTACCAGCCTGCAAAGCCGGTGATCACCAGCGCAAGCAAGGTAAAGGCGATGATAAACAGGATGATGGACCTCAGCTCCCGGTGGCTTCGATCGATACGCTGCTGGGACACGTCCACGACGCGTTCAACGTACTGGTTGATATCCGTATTTAAAAAAGCCACCAGCGCCTTGATATGGTACATGTACCAGTTGATCGCCAGATCGCTCTCCTCAAGCTGCAAAGAGAGCGGCCCCAGCTTGCGCAGCTCAGCGGTGAAGTCGCCCAGCACGGTGTTGATGAGGGGTGGGCTCGCCCCCTCGGGCAGCTGGGCCATAATGGTATCCAGCGCCGCTACCGTCGGACGCGGGGAAGGGGTTTGGATCGCCGCGCCGATCAGGCGGTCTATCTCATCCAGCAGTCGCGCATCCGGCACGCTGCCGCCATCGCGTAGCAAGATCCCCTTGATCTGATGCAGGTAACTCTGGTTTTGGTAGAGCGAGCTGAGCAGCGCGTTACGCTGCAGGTGACGTCGATGGCCCCGCTCCAGCATCTGCGTTGCGCTGTGCTGTAGTTCGGTGCTGCGCTGTATGATGCGCGCCACCAGCTGCTGCTCGTTGCGCGCCAGCGGCGCATGGGCCAGCTGTTCCAGCGAGCGTTGCAGGGCCGCCTGCGTCGCCTTCAGCCGCTCGGCTTCCCCCTGATACTCCAGCGCCCCCACCACCTGCGACAGCCTGACCGCCGCCGTCGCCACGTTCGCCGTATCCCGCGCAAGGTTCATGCTGCCAGACATATCGTCCAGCGTCTGCTGCTGCACCAGCTCCTGGATCTGGCTGGCGTGGCGAAACCCCAGCACCGCCGCGCCGCTGACCATCAGCGTCACTACCATCACCAGCAGGTTAAAGATGAGCAATCGCCCGCGTGCGCTAGCGAAAAAGTGACTTCCTTGCTGCGGCATATCACGCTCCGGGAAGAAAAATTCCAATATGACAAATATGAACGGCTTCTGACATTTTGCGTTTACGTTCCTGTGATGGAGTGCTGATATCGCCCACCTCGCAGGAGATCCGCCATGAGCAGGACACCGGTACTGGAAATGCGCAATATTGCCAAAGCCTTTGGCAAATTCTATGCGCTTAAGGGTGTGGATCTCACGGTCTGGCCCGGTGAAATCCATGCCCTGATGGGAGAGAACGGCGCGGGGAAAAGCACGCTGATGAAGATCCTCGCCGGGGCCTACACCGCCACCAGCGGTGAGATCCTGATCGACGGCCAGCCCTACAGCATCAAAGGCCCGAAGGATGCACTCTCTGCCGGTATTACCCTGATCTACCAGGAGATGCAGCTCGCCCCGAACCTCACCGTCGCCGAAAACATTTTTCTCGGCAGCGAGCTCTCCAGCGGTGGGCTGGTAAAGCGTAAAGAGATGGTTACCCAGGCACAGAGCGTCATTAACCGTCTCGGGGCGCAGTTTAAGGCCAGCGATCTGGTGATGAAGCTGACCATTGCCGAGCAGCAGCAGGTCGAGATCGCCCGGGCGCTGCACCGCAACAGCCGGGTGCTGGTGATGGATGAACCTACCGCCGCCCTCTCCTCCCGGGAAACCCATCGTCTGTTTGAGCTGATCCTGCGCCTGCGCGACGAGGGAATGGCAATTATCTATATCAGCCACCGCATGGCCGAGGTGTACGAGCTCTCCGACCGCGTCAGCGTCCTGCGTGACGGGCAGTACGTCGGCAGCCTGATGCGCGACAAGCTAAACGCTGGCGAACTGGTGCGCATGATGGTGGGCCGTCCGCTCAGCGACCTGTTTAATAAAGAGCGCGGCATTACCCCTGGCGAAACCCGCCTCAACGTGCAGAACCTCACCGACGGCGGCAAAATCCACCCTATCAGCCTGCACGTGCGCGCCGGGGAGATCGTCGGCCTCGCCGGGCTGGTGGGCGCGGGTCGCTCCGAGCTGGCGCAGCTGATTTTTGGCGTGCGTCGCGCCACCGGCGGGGTCATTGAGATTGACGGCGAGCCGGTGGTGATCCACTCCCCGCGTACCGCTATCGATTTAGGCATTGGCTTTCTCACCGAAAACCGTAAAGAGCAGGGGCTGTTTCTCGAACTGGCCGCTGCCGAAAATATCACCATGGCAACGCTGGAGCGCGACGCGAACTACGGCATGCTGGATCGCAAAAAGGCCCAGGCCATCTCCGACGATGCTATTCAGCTCTTACAGATCCGCGTTCCCCACGCGCAGGTGCGGGCGGGGGGGCTCTCCGGCGGTAACCAGCAGAAGCTGCTGATCTCCCGCTGGGTTGCCATTAATCCGCGCATTCTGATCCTCGACGAGCCAACGCGCGGCGTCGACGTCGGGGCGAAAAGCGAGATCTATCGCATCATGAACCAGATGGCGCACAAAGGCGTGGCGATCCTGATGATCTCCAGCGAGCTGCCGGAGGTGGTTGGCATGAGCGATCGCGTCTACGTGATGCATGAAGGCACCATTGCCGGCGAGCTGCACGGAGAGGAGATCACCCAGGAAAATATAATGACGCTGGCAACCGGCGTAGATGAGGCAGTACACCATGACTAAAAAAGAGACCTTAGCGCCTACCCCACAGCAGGTGGCGAAATCCGCGTCGGCAAAGAAAATGCTGATGGGGGATCTGATGCAAACGGTGGGGATCCTGCCGATCCTGATCCTGATCGTCGCCGTCTTTGGGTTTATTGCGCCTAACTTCTTTACCGAGAGCAACCTGCTCAATATCACCCGTCAGGCGTCGATTAATATCGTGCTGGCGGCGGGCATGACTTTCATCATCTTAACCGGCGGTATTGACCTGTCGGTGGGCTCGATACTGGGCACTACCGCCGTGGCGGCGATGGTCGTCTCATTAATCCCGGAGCTGTCGATGCTGTCGATCCCGGCGGCGCTGATGCTCGGCCTGGTGCTGGGTCTGTTTAACGGTGCGCTGGTGGCCTTTGCCGGGCTGCCGCCGTTTATTGTCACCCTTGGCACCTATACCGCCCTGCGCGGCGCGGCTTACCTGCTGGCGGATGGCACCACGGTGATCAACTCCAATATTAGCTTCGAGTGGATCGGCAATAACTATCTCGGGCCGATCCCGTGGCTGGTGGTTATCGCCCTGGCGGTGATCGCCATCTGCTGGTTTATCCTGCGCCGTACCACCCTCGGGGTTCACATCTACGCCGTCGGCGGCAACATGCAGGCGGCGCGCCTGACCGGGATCAAGGTGTGGCTGGTGCTGCTCTTTGTCTACGGCATGAGCGGCCTGCTCTCCGGCCTCGGCGGCGTGATGAGCGCCTCGCGCCTCTACAGCGCCAACGGCAACCTTGGCGCCGGCTACGAGCTGGACGCCATCGCGGCGGTGATCCTCGGCGGCACCAGCTTTGTCGGCGGCATCGGCACCATCACCGGTACGCTGGTGGGGGCGCTGATTATCGCCACCCTCAACAACGGCATGACGCTGATGGGTGTCTCCTACTTCTGGCAGCTGGTGATCAAAGGGGCGGTGATCATCATTGCGGTGCTAATCGATAAATACCGTACCCGTCACCATCAAAGTGCATAACAACAATACCCTACACATAAGGAACAGAATATGCGTTTGAAACCCTTAGTCACCGCGCTCTGTGCTGGCGCACTGCTTGCCGCAACGCCGTTTGCGCAGGCCAAAGATCTGAAGTCCATCGGCGTGACGGTGGGCGACCTGGCGAACCCGTTCTTTGTCCAGATCACCAAGGGCGCAGAGCTGGAGGCGCGCAAGCTGGCCGGAGAGAACGTCAAGGTGACGCTGGTCTCCAGCGGCTACGATCTCGGCCAGCAGGTATCGCAGATCGATAACTTTATTGCCTCAAAAGTAGACATGATCATTCTCAACGCGGCGGACTCCAAAGGCATTGGCCCGGCGGTGAAGCGCGCCAAAGAGGCCGGGATCGTGGTGGTGGCCGTTGATGTGGCGGCCGAGGGCGCTGACGCGACCATTACCTCCGATAACACCCAGGCAGGCGAGATCGCCTGTAAGTACATCACCGATCGCCTGAAAGGCAAAGGCGACGTGGTGATCATCAACGGGCCGCCGGTCTCAGCGGTGCAGAACCGCGTTGAGGGCTGCCAGACCGAGTTCAAGCGTCACCCAGGCATCAAGGTGCTCTCCTGGAACCAGAACGCCAAGGGCAGTCGCGAAGGTGGCCTGGAGATCATGACCTCCCTGCTGGCGGCCAATCCGAAGATCGACGGCGTATTCGCCATTAACGATCCGACGGCGATCGGGGCCGATCTGGCCGCGAAGCAGGCCCAGCGCAGCGAATTCTTTATCGTTGGCGTAGACGGCTCGCCGGACGGGGAAGAGGCGCTGAAACGTGAGAACTCCCTGTTCGTGGCGACCCCGGCACAGGATCCGCAGGTGATGGCGGCGAAGGCGGTGGAGATTGGCTATGACATCCTGCAGGGCAAACCTGCGCCGAAAGAGCCGGTGCTGATCCCGGTCACAATGATCGATAAGCAGAGCGTGGCGAACTACAAAGGCTGGACGGTTAAATAACGTAAATGCCGGGTAGCGCTGCGCTTACCCGGCCTACGCCTCTGGAGGCCATATATGAAACGCTCCGCGATTAACGAAATCCTTGGCCATACGCGGCAGTTTTTCTCCATGCATGACGTGCACCTGCCGGCATTTGCCAGCTTCGCCCCGGCCCGCTGGCGACAGCTGCCTGCCGATGCCTGGCAGGAGGTGTTCGATCTCCGGCTGGGCTGGGACGTGACCGCCTTTGGCGGAGCGAACTTTGCGACACAGGGGCTGACGCTATTTACCCTACGCAATGGCTCCCCCGCCGGGACACCGTGGCCCAAATGCTATGCGGAAAAGATCATGCACGTCCGCGACGGCCAACTGACCCCCATGCATTTTCACTGGCGCAAGCGCGAAGACATTATTAACCGCGGCGGCGGTAATTTGATTATCGAACTGTGGAACGCCGGGGTCGACCAGCAGACTGAACAGACCGACGTGACGGTGGCCATCGACGGCTGTTTACAGACGCATACGGCGGGCAGCCAGCTGCGCCTGGCGCCAGGAGAGAGCATCTGCCTGCCACCGGGGCTGTATCACAGCTTCTGGGGCGAACACGGCTTTGGCGATGTGCTGGTGGGCGAGGTCTCCTCCGTCAATGACGATGACCATGACAACCACTTCCTGGAGCCGCGCGATCGCTATAACAGCATTGAAGAAGATGAGCCCGCCCAGCTGGTGCTCTGTAACGAATATTCCCTGTTTCTCTACCCGGTTCCCTAATCAAGGAGGCTGCAATGCCGCTGATCTCTCTTGCCGAAGGTCTGAAACATGCCCGTGTGCACCAGTATGCGCTGGGTGCGTTTAACGTACTGGATACCCACTTTCTGCGGGCGCTGTTTGCCGCCGCAAAACAGCAGCGCTCGCCGTTTATCATTAACATTGCCGAAGTGCACTTTAAGTATTTGTCGCTGGATACGCTGGTAGAGGCGGTGAAGTATGAGGCCGCCCGGCACGATATTCCGGTGGTGCTCAACCTCGATCACGGCCTGCACTTTGAGGCGGTTGTTCAGGCGCTGCGCCTCGGTTTTACCTCCGTGATGTTTGACGGCTCAACGCTGGACTATGAAGAGAACGTGCGCCAGACGCGGGAGGTGGTGAAGATGTGCCACGCGGTCGGCGTCTCGGTTGAGGGCGAGCTGGGGGCGGTAGGCGGTGACGAAGGTGGGGCGCTGTACGGCCACGCCGACGAGGCCTTCTTTACCGATCCGCAAAAGGCCCGGGACTTTGTCGACCGAACCGGCATCGATGCGCTGGCCGTGGCGATCGGCAACGCCCATGGCAAATATAAAGGTGAGCCGAAGCTCGACTTTACCCGCCTGGAGGCGATTCGCCAGCAGACCGCCCTGCCGCTGGTGCTGCACGGCGGCTCCGGCATCAGCGATGCGGACTTCCGCCGCGCTATCAGCCTGGGGATCCATAAAATCAACTTCTATACCGGTATGTCACAGGCCGCCCTGGCTGCGGTAGACAAAAGCATGACCGCGCGGGATCAGATCTATGACGAGTTCGCCGAGCTGATGCTCAGCATTGAGCAGGCGATCGCCGATATTGTTGCCGAGCAGATGCGCATCTTCGGCAGCGAGGGGAAAATCTGATGACACGCAGAGGCATTATCGCGGCGGGCAATATGCTGGTGGATCACGTCCACCAGATCGTGCAGTGGCCGGAGCGCGGCTGGCTGGCCGAGATTGTCCACAGCGAACGCTCCACCGGCGGCGCGCCGTTGAACGTTCTGCTGACGCTGGCGAAGATGCGTACCGGCCTGCCGCTACAGGCGGTGGGGTTGGTGGGTGAAGATAACGACGGCGACTACATTATGGCGATGCTGGAGCAGTACCACATCAACCGCCAGCATGTGCAGCGCACCACCTTTGCCCCCACCTCCATGTCGCAGGTCATGACCGATCCCAGCGGCCAGCGCACCTTCTTTCACTCTCCCGGTGCCAACCGCCTGCTGGATCTGCCCGCCTTCGATCGCCTTGATAGCACCATGAAGATTTTCCATCTCGGCTACCTGCTGCTGCTGGACAGCCTGGATATGCCGGACGACGAATTTGGCACCCGCAGCGCCCGGCTGCTGGCCCAGATGCACGGTCTGGGCTTTGAAACCTCACTGGATCTGGTGTCGCGCAAAGGCGATCCCCGCTACCGCCCGCTGGTAAACCCGGCCCTGAAGCATCTGGACTATCTGGTGATCAACGAGCTGGAGGCGGGCGAGTTCAGCGAGCTGACGATCCGCCACGAAAACGGCGAGCCGCATATCGAGCATATCGCCCAGGCAGCGGCGCAGCTGCTGGCCGCCGGTGTGAAGCAGCGGGTGGTGATCCACTGTCCCGAGGGGGCGTGGGGACAAACGCCGCAGGAGCCGGGCATCTGGCTCCCCTCCTGGCACCTGGCGCAAGAGGAGATTATCGGTAGCGTGGGGGCGGGAGATGCCTTCTGCGCGGGGTTCCTTTACGGCTGCCATGAAGCCTGGTCGTTACCGGAGAGTATTCAGCTTGCCCACGTCTGTGCCCGAGCCAGCCTGCTTGCCGCCAACGCCATTGACGGAGCAAAATCCCTGGATGAGCATCGGGCATTTATCCGCGATAACGCTCAGGCCGCGATCTCATTATGAACCACGTCGGCAGCGAACACGTAGCCCAGGCCACGAATGGTTTTGATCAGCGCAGGCTGATGCGGGTTCAGCTCGATTTTGCGCCGTAGCCGCATAATCAACACGTCGATGGTGCGGTCAAATACATCCATGCTCTCGCTATGGGTGAGGGCCAGCAGCTGTTCGCGGCTCAGCACCCGTCGCGCATTCTGCATTAGCGCCAGCAGCAGGCCATACTCGCCCTGGGTGAGCGGCGTCAGCTGGCCGTGCGGATCGTGCAGCTCACAGCGGGTCGTATTCAGGCTCCAGCCGTTAAACGCCATATCCGCCCCTTTCGCGAGCGGACTCTCCGCCGCTAGCGCACCGGTGCGCCGCAGCACCGCCTTCAGACGGGCCACCACCACGCGGGGGTTAAAGGGTTTGGCGATATAGTCGTCCGCGCCCATCTCAAGGCCCACCACCACGTCCGATTCGCTGCCCAGCCCGGTGAGCATTATCACCGGTAGCGCAGGCCGCGCTCGCTGCAGCTGTTGCAGCACCATCAGCCCGTTGGTATCCGGCAGCACCATATCGAGCAGTACCAGCGCGATTTCGGGTTGCTCAGCGGCAAGCGTTAACGCATCCCGACCGCTATGACAGACGTGCACGGCAAAGACATGCTCATTAAGCACATCCTGCAAGAGTTCGCAGACTGCCGCATCATCATCCACTATCAGAATTGCCGGTTTCATCATCTACGCCCGCCAGAGAGACATGCCTAAGTGTTAGCCATTCTGGTGAGGATCGGCAGCAAATCACACTGCGACGTGCTGGATCTTTAACCGCTGTCACACCCCTTAGTTTTTCGACACGTCAAATGTGTCGATGCCCTGTTCATCGACAGGGTTTTACCCCGTACTCGCCCGTAATCCCTGCCAATGCCCACAGTAACAATGTGGCATGTAAGATGCATAGTGGGGCCAGGAGCGCAAATGCGCGCTGTGTTTAACTGGAGCAGAAGCGATGAAAAAAGTCGTCACGGTTTGCCCGTACTGCGCCTCAGGTTGCAAGATCAACCTCGTGGTGGATAACGGAAAAATCGTTCGCGCGGAGGCGGCGCAGGGGAAAACCAATCAGGGAACCCTGTGTCTGAAAGGCTACTACGGCTGGGATTTTATCAACGATACCCAGATCCTCACTCCGCGTCTGAAAACACCCATGATCCGTCGCCAGCGCGGCGGTAAGCTGGAAGCGGTCTCCTGGGACGAAGCGCTGAACTATGTCGCCGACCGCCTGAGCGCCATCAAAGAGAAATATGGTCCGGACGCCATTCAGACCACCGGCTCGTCGCGCGGTACCGGCAACGAAACCAACTATGTGATGCAGAAATTTGCGCGCGCCGTTATTGGCACCAATAACGTCGACTGCTGCGCACGCGTCTGACACGGCCCCTCGGTTGCAGGTCTGCACCAGTCGGTCGGTAATGGCGCAATGAGTAATGCCATCACGGAAATTGATAACACGGATTTAGTCTTTATCTTTGGCTATAACCCGGCAGATTCCCACCCTATCGTCGCCAATCATGTGATCCGTGCGAAGCGTAACGGGGCGAAAATTATTGTCTGCGATCCGCGCAAAATCGAGACCGCGCGCATTGCCGATATGCACCTTGCGTTGAAGAACGGCTCGAACATCGCGCTGCTCAACGCCCTTGGACATGTCATTGTTGAAGAGAAGCTCTACGACGCGGCGTTCGTGGCGAACCGCACCCAGGGCTTTGAAGAGTACTGCAAACTTGTTGAAGGCTACACGCCAGAGTCCGTCGAGGAGATTACCGGCGTTAGTGCTCAGGCGATCCGTCAGGCGGCGCGGCTCTATGCCGGGGCGAAAACGGCATCAATCCTGTGGGGCATGGGCGTGACCCAGTTCTATCAGGGGGTTGAGACGGTGCGTTCCCTCACCAGCCTGGCGATGCTCACCGGCAACTTAGGCAAGGCGCACGTCGGCGTCAACCCGGTACGCGGACAGAACAACGTGCAGGGCGCGTGTGATATGGGCGCGCTGCCGGACACCTATCCAGGCTACCAGTACATCAGCGATCCGGCGAATCGGGAAAAATTCGCCCGCGCCTGGGGCGTAGAGAGCCTGCCGGCCCATACCGGCTACCGCATCAGCGAGCTGCCGCATCGGGCGGCGCATGGCGAAGTGCGGGCGGCCTATATCATGGGCGAGGATCCGCTGCAGACCGACGCCGAGCTTTCGGCGGTGCGCAAAGGGTTTGCGGACCTTGAGCTGGTCATCGTGCAGGATATCTTTATGACCAAAACTGCGGCGGCGGCGGATGTGATTTTACCGTCAACGTCGTGGGGCGAGCATGAGGGCGTCTATACGGCGGCGGATCGTGGTTTCCAGCGCTTCTTTAAGGCGGTAGAACCCCAGTGGGATCTGAAAACCGACTGGCAGATCATCAGCGAGATCGCCACGCGGATGGGCTACCCGATGCACTACGACACTACCCAGCAGATCTGGGACGAGCTGCGCCACCTCTGCCCGGACTTCTACGGTGCGACCTACGAGAAGATGGGCGAGCTGGGCTATATTCAGTGGCCATGCCGCGATGAGTCAGAGGCTGACCAGGGAACGTCATACCTCTTTAAAGAGAAGTTTGATACCGACACCGGGCTGGCGAAGTTCTTTACCTGCGACTGGGTTGCCCCTATTGATAAGCTCACCGACGACTACCCGATGGTGCTCTCTACGGTGCGTGAGGTGGGTCACTACTCCTGCCGCTCAATGACCGGCAACTGTGCGGCGCTGGCCGCGCTGGCCGATGAGCCGGGCTATGCGCAGATCAACACCGCCGACGCCGCCCGGTTGGGCATTGAGGATGAGGCGCTGGTGTGGGTCAACTCGCGCAAGGGGAGAGTCATCACCCGGGCGCAGGTCAGCGACCGCCCGAACCCGGGCGCGGTCTACATGACCTACCAGTGGTGGATTGGAGCCTGTAACGAACTGGTGACGGAGAACCTGAGTCCGATAACCAAAACACCGGAGTATAAGTACTGCGCGGTACGCGTGGAGGCAATCGACGATCAGCAGGCCGCCGAGCGGTACGTCATTGACGAGTATAACAAGCTTAAATCCCGACTGCGGGAGAGCGCATTAGGATAAAACAGGCATGCTAATTAACACCGGCCTCGAATTAGAGGCCGGTGTTATATATTCATATGGATTATTATTTATAAAGTCCTGTGAGTGCACTCGAAGAAAAATGTAATTAAGTTAGTAAAATTACATCTCTATTTCTCTTTTCTTTTAACCTGAAGGCGATATCATTATTGGCGGGTGCTTAAGGCTTTCTGTCTTAAGCACGCTCAGTGTTATTCCGAACAATGTTGAGAGTGTGGTAGTCAGAGAGTTGAAAGCCCCGGGCAATGTTTTCATAAACCCGGGGGCTACTCTCACACAACTCCGACAAGTTGAGAGTAGCCTCTTACCCTTTTTTTTGCAAGGAGTAAAAGGCATGACGCCATTAAAATATCTGTTAGCCATTCTGTTAGTGGTTTGTCTAACAATTCTGACCTTTGCCTTTATTAACCGCGGAAGGCTTTGCGAGTTTAATATAAAAAACGATCGTCAGGAGGTGGCGGCTAAATTAGCCTGCACAGCAGGCTAACTCAACGGGCGGGGTAACCCGCCCGAATTGCCAGCGTTGTGTCCTTAATGCACCCTTTTATAATTCTCATAAATACATTCACACCATGTGAATAATAAAAAACCCGCCTCGGCGGGTTTTTTTATTACTCATAAATGACTACTGATTGGCGGTGGTTTTAAATTTGCCCAGCGTCTCGCGCTCGTAGGCCAGTGCTTTTTGGCTGTCGAACTTGCGCTCCCACTTGGCAATCACCAGCACCGCCAGCGCGTTACCTACTACGTTCAGCGCGGTACGGGCCATATCAAGGATACGGTCAACGCCTGCGATAAACGCCAGCCCTTCCAGCGGGATCCCCACGCTGCCCAGGGTCGCCAGCAGCACCACAAAGGAGACGCCCGGTACGCCAGCGATGCCTTTCGACGTCACCATCAGCGTCAGCACCAGGATGATCTCCTGGCCCAGAGAGAGGTCAATGCCGTAGAGCTGGGCGATAAAGATGGCGGCGATGCTCTGATAGAGCGTAGAGCCGTCGAGGTTAAAGGAGTAACCGGTCGGCACCACGAAGCTGGTGATGGACGCCGGTGCACCGTAGGCCTCCATCTTCTCAATGATACGCGGCAGAACGCTCTCCGAGCTGGCAGTGGAGTAGGCCAGGATCAGCTCGTCCTTCAGGATACGGACCAGCGTCCAGATGCTTAGCTTGCACATCCGCGCCACCGCGCCCAGCACCACCAGCGCAAAGAACAGGATCGCCACGTAGACCAGGATCACCAGCTTGGCGAGCGGCCACAGGGAGGCGAAGCCAAAGTTGGCTACCGTTACCGAGATCAGAGCAAATACACCAATTGGCGCATAGCGCATCACCATGTGGGTGACTTTAAACATGGTCTCTGAAATAGAGCGGAACACGGTCACCAGCGGATCGCGGTGCGCGGCAGGCAGGGACGACAGCCCGAGGCCAAACAGCACCGAGAAGAAGATGATCGGCAGCATGTCGCCCTTCGCCATAGAGGCGACAATATTCGTCGGAACCAGCGAGAGAATAGTGCCCATCAGCCCGTGGGCATGGCTCTGCACTTCCGCCGTAGTGCTCTGATATTTTGAAATATCCACCGTCGCCAGCTGCGTCATATCAATGCCCGCCCCCGGCTGGAACACGTTCGCCAGCGTGATACCCAGCACGATGGCAACGGTAGTGATGATTTCAAAATAGAGAATCGTTTTGACACCGATACGGCCAAGCTGCTTCGCATCGCCCACGCCTGCAATGCCCACAACCAGCGTGGAGATTACAATCGGAACCACAATCATCTTGATCAGGTGGATAAAGATATCGCCCGCCGGTGAAAGCAGGTTTGCAATCAGCCACTCGCGGCTATCGCTTTGGTAATGCAGGAAACTACCCAGAAGAATACCCAGCACAAGGGCCAGCAAAATCTGCCAGGCCAGGCTGACTTTCACATTTTTCATAACTACAGACGTCCTCAATGAAGCACCATTCCGTGTACCGGAACGATACATACTGAAAGGGGTGTGATTAGCGTTGCTTAGTAAAGCGGGGTTTTTTAATGCGCATTATCAGTACCATTTGCATGGTATCAAGTGCAACCCTTTAAGATGAGGGTCTTTCACCACGAAAGTGCATAAGAAGCGACTTTTATCCCACACTTAATGCATAACTATATGTTATGGATAAGCTTTTCATTACCTCTCCTGCAAAGATCACCAACGGTGATTATTTCTCTGCAAAGATTCATTTGCTGAATTTTCAACCATTCAAACAATGCGTGATCTTCCGCCCAAAAAGTAAACAAAGCCGTGCTTCACTCTTCCCTTAACGTTTACGTGACATATCCTTAACATCTTACAAGGAGAACAAAAGCCATGAGCCAAATACATAAACACTCTGTTCCCGCCAATATCGCGGAAAATTGCCTGATTAACCCGGAGCAGTATGAGGCGAAATATCAGCAATCCGTCAGCGATCCTGAGACCTTCTGGGGTGAAGAGGGCAAAATTCTTGACTGGATCCGGCCCTATCAGAAGGTAAAAAATACCTCCTTCGCGCCGGGTAACGTCTCTATTAAATGGTATGAAGATGGCACGCTTAACCTGGCCGCCAACTGCCTCGACAGGCACCTGGCCGAGCGCGGCGATCAGACGGCCATTATCTGGGAAGGCGACGACGCCCAGCAGAGCAAACATATCTCATATCGCGAGCTGCACGCCGACGTCTGCCGCTTCGCCAATGCTCTGCTGGCGCTGGGCATCAAAAAAGGCGACGTGGTAGCGATCTATATGCCCATGGTGCCGGAGGCGGCGGTAGCCATGCTCGCCTGCGCGCGTATCGGTGCTATTCACTCCGTGATCTTTGGCGGCTTTTCACCGGAAGCGGTGGCCGGACGCATTATCGACTCCAGCTCGCGGCTGGTGATCACCGCCGACGAGGGCGTGCGTGCCGGGCGCAGCATCCCGCTGAAAAAGAACGTCGACGATGCGCTGAAAAATCCCAACGTAACCACTATCGAACATGTGGTAGTGCTCAAGCGTACCGGGGGTAATATTGAGTGGCAGGAGGGGCGCGATCTCTGGTGGAGCGACGTCATGGCGCAGGCCAGCAGCGAGCATCAGCCGGTAGAGATGAACGCGGAAGATCCGCTCTTTATCCTCTATACCTCTGGCTCTACCGGTAAGCCAAAAGGGGTGCTGCACACCACCGGCGGCTATCTGGTCTATGCAGCCACCACCTTTAAGTATGTCTTTGATTACCATCCCGGCGACATCTACTGGTGCACCGCCGACGTTGGCTGGGTCACCGGTCACAGCTATCTGCTCTACGGCCCGCTGGCCTGCGGGGCCACTACCCTGATGTTTGAGGGCGTACCGAACTGGCCTACCCCGGCCCGTATGGCGCAGGTGGTCGATAAGCACCAGGTTAATATTCTTTATACCGCGCCGACGGCGATCCGCGCCCTGATGGCGGAAGGCGACAAGGCGATTGCCGGTACCGACCGATCGTCGCTGCGTATCCTCGGCTCGGTGGGTGAACCGATCAACCCGGAAGCCTGGGAGTGGTACTGGAAGAAGATCGGTAACGAGAAGTGCCCGGTCATCGACACCTGGTGGCAAACCGAAACCGGAGGCTTCATGATCGCCCCGCTGCCGGGTGCCACCGAGCTGAAAGCGGGCTCTGCGACCCGTCCCTTCTTTGGCGTTCAGCCGGCGCTGGTAGATAACGAAGGCACGCCGCTGGACGGTGCCACCGAAGGCAACCTGGCGATAGTCGACTCCTGGCCTGGACAGGCGCGTACGCTGTTTGGCGATCACGAGCGCTTCGAGCAGACCTACTTCTCGACCTTTAAAAACATGTACTTCAGCGGTGACGGCGCGCGGCGAGACGAGGACGGCTACTACTGGATCACTGGCCGGGTGGACGACGTGCTCAACGTCTCCGGCCATCGCCTCGGCACGGCAGAGATTGAATCCGCGCTGGTCTCGCATCCGAAAATCGCGGAAGCGGCAGTCGTGGGCATCCCCCACAACATTAAGGGCCAGGCGATCTACGCCTACGTCACGCTGAATCATGGCGAAGAGCCGTCCCCGGCGCTCTACACCGAAGTGCGCAACTGGGTCCGCAAAGAGATCGGCCCGCTGGCCACGCCGGACGTGCTGCACTGGACCGACTCGCTGCCGAAAACGCGCTCCGGCAAAATCATGCGCCGCATTCTGCGCAAGATTGCCGCTGGGGACACCAGCAACCTCGGAGATACTTCAACGCTGGCCGATCCGGGCGTGGTGGAAAAACTGCTCGAAGAGAAGCAGGGTATCACCATGCCGTCGTAACGATTCCATCCCTACCCTCTCCCGCATGGGAGAGGGAATAATAATAACCCTCCCCTACAAAATACGTCTGGAGACTCTGTGATGAATAACGATATTTGTCAGCAGATAGAGAATAGTGCGCACTACAGGGAGCTCGTCAAAAAACGGCAACGGTTTGCCTTTATCCTTTCCATCATTATGCTGATTATCTATGTCGGCTTTATTCTCCTGATCGCCTTTGCTCCCGGCTGGCTCGGTACCCCGCTCCACCCGGGAACCAGCGTGACGCGCGGCATTCCCATCGGCATTGGTGTCATTATCATTTCGTTCCTGCTGACCGGCGTCTATGTATGGCGCGCTAACGGGGAGTTCGACCGACTCAACAAGGCCGTTCTGCGCGAGGTAAAAGCATCATGAAACGTCTTCTGACGGCGCTTGCCGCCACGCTTCCTTTTGCTGCGAATGCAGCCGATGCTATCTCCGGTGCGGTACAGCGCCAGCCAACAAACTGGCAGGCGATCATTATGTTCCTGATCTTCGTGGTCCTGACGCTTTACATCACCTACTGGGCCTCGAAGCGCGTCCGCTCGCGTAATGATTACTATACCGCTGGCGGCAATATCACTGGCTTCCAGAACGGGCTGGCGATTGCGGGTGATTTTATGTCCGCCGCCTCGTTCCTCGGCATCTCGGCGCTGGTCTATACCTCTGGCTACGATGGGCTGATCTACTCTCTCGGCTTCCTCGTCGGCTGGCCAATTATTCTGTTTTTGATCGCCGAACGTTTGCGTAATCTCGGACGCTTTACCTTTGCCGACGTCGCCTCCTACCGTCTGAAGCAGGGGCCGATCCGCATTCTCTCCGCCTGCGGCTCGCTGGTGGTTGTCGCGCTCTATCTGATTGCCCAGATGGTCGGCGCAGGCAAGCTGATCCAGCTGCTGTTTGGCCTCAACTACCACATTGCGGTAGTGCTGGTGGGCGTGCTGATGGTGATGTACGTGCTGTTCGGCGGTATGCTGGCCACGACCTGGGTACAGATCATCAAGGCGGTGCTGCTGCTGTTCGGGGCCAGCTTTATGGCCTTTATGGTGATGAAGCACGTCGGCTTTAGCTTCAATAATCTGTTCAGCGAGGCGATGGCGGTACATCCGAAGGGGGCGGCTATCATGAGTCCTGGCGGGCTGGTGAAGGATCCGATCTCGGCCCTCTCCCTTGGTCTCGGCCTGATGTTTGGTACCGCCGGGCTGCCGCACATCCTGATGCGCTTCTTTACCGTCAGCGACGCACGCGAGGCACGGAAGAGCGTCTTCTACGCCACCGGGTTTATGGGCTACTTCTACATCCTGACCTTTATTATCGGCTTTGGCGCGATCATGCTGGTCGGAGCCAACCCGGCGTTTAAAGATGCGGCAGGCGCGCTGATCGGCGGCAACAACATGGCGGCGGTGCATCTGGCTAATGCAGTAGGCGGGAACCTCTTCCTGGGCTTCATCTCTGCCGTGGCCTTTGCCACTATTCTGGCCGTGGTTGCCGGGCTGACGCTGGCAGGGGCATCGGCGGTATCGCACGATCTCTATGCTAACGTCTTCCGCAAAGGTGCCTCCGAGCGCGACGAGCTAAGAGTGTCGAAAATTACCGTGCTGGCCCTTGGGGTCGTCGCCATCCTGCTTGGCATTCTGTTTGAGAACCAGAACATCGCCTTTATGGTGGGACTGGCCTTCTCTATTGCTGCCAGCTGCAACTTCCCTATCATCCTGCTCTCTATGTACTGGTCGAAGCTCACCACCCGTGGGGCTATGATCGGCGGCTGGCTGGGGCTGTTAACGGCGATAGTGCTGATGGTGCTTGGCCCGACGATCTGGGTACAGATCCTTGGCCATGAGAAGGCGATCTTCCCGTACGAGTACCCGGCGCTCTTCTCTATCGCCGTGGCGTTTATCGGTATCTGGGTCTTCTCCGCCACCGATAACTCACCAGAGGGTAATCTGGAGCGTGAGAAATTCCGTGCCCAGTTTATCCGCTCGCAAACCGGGCTGGGTATCGATCAGGGTCGCGCACATTAATGCCCCCCTCCCCGGCCATTCTGGCCGGGGATCACAGTTCTCGTCTTACAGCCGCGATACAGTATCTCAATCTATTTGAAACGTTGTTTTAATGCGAGAGGATACGATGAAGCGATATGCCCTTGTCGGAACCGGTGGTCGGGCCGGACTGTACATCTCTGCTATTGGCGGTCAGTGGCGCGAAACGGCGCAGCTGGTGGCCTTCTGCGATACCAACCAGACGCGGATGGACTACGCGAATCAGCTGTTACAGAGCAGCGATAGCGAGCCGGTATCCACCTGGAAAGCAGAGCAGTTTGCCGAGATGATCCGCGAAACACGTCCTGACACGATTATTGTCACTACCATGGACCGCACCCACGATGACTATATCGTGCGGGCGCTGCGGGCCGGGTGCGACGTCATTACCGAAAAGCCGATGACCATTGATGAGCAGCGCGCCCTGCGTATCCTTGACGCTATCGAAGAGACGGGCCGCAGCGTGCGCGTGGCCTTTAACTACCGCTACGCGCCACACCACAGCAAGATACGCGAGCTGCTGATGAACGGTACGATTGGCGAGGTCTACTCCGTCCATTTTGAGTGGCTGCTCAACACCGAACACGGCGCGGACTACTTCCGCCGCTGGCACCGGGAGAAGCGCAACAGCGGTGGCCTGCTGGTGCATAAGTCGACTCACCACTTTGACCTGATGAACTTCTGGTTGGGGAGCTATCCCGAGCGCGTCTACGCTGAGGGCGGGCTGCGCTTCTACGGTAAAGAGAATGCCGAGCGGCGCGGCGTCACGCAGTTCTATCCCCGCGCCCACGGCTATGAGCAGGCGAAAGCGGATCCCTTTGCATTACAGATGGCCGACAACCCGCAGCTGAAAGCGCTCTACCTCGACGCCGAGCATGAGGATAACTACTTCCGCGACCAGAGCGTATTTAGCGACGGAATTACCATCGAAGACACCCTGTCGGTGCTGGTGAAGTATCAGAACCAGGTGCAGCTCACCTACTCCCTGAATGCCTACCTACCCTGGGAGGGACTGAACGTGGTGTTTAACGGCAGCGCGGGACGGCTGGAGATGAAGCTGGTGGAGAAATCCTACGTTAACGCCGGCGGTGCACGCGAGAACGAAGGTAGCCTGGAAGGGTGCGACATTACGGTCTTTCCGATGTTTGCCGCGCCGTGGAAGGCGGAGTTCACCGTTGGCGAAGGCGGCCACGGCGGTGGCGATAATGCCATGCTGGCGGATCTGTTCGGCGAACCGGGGGACGATCCCCTCAAGCGCGCCGCCGATCACCGGGCGGGCGCGATGTCGATCCTCACCGGCATTGCCGGGAATATCTCCATGCAGCAGCAGCGCCCGGTTAACTTCCGCGAATTTGAGCTGGTCGCCCGATTGAAGTAAAGCCCACGCCGCTGGTCAGAACATGACTCTGGCGACCAGCGGCGCAATCAGCACCATCACCACCCCGGAAAGCATCATTACCAGGCTGGCAACAACGCCCTCCTGCTGGCCCAGCTCGTAGGATCGCGCCGTCCCCGCCCCGTGCGAGGCCGCGCCAAACCCGGCCCCTTTCGCCATGCCTTCGCGGATGGCAAGGCGCAGAAACAGCATATCCCCTACTGCCATCCCGAAGACGCCCGTGACCACCACAAACAGCGCCACCAGATCCGGCTGGCCTCCCAGCGGCCCGGCCGCTGCCAGCGCAAAGGGCGTGGTGACCGAACGCACCGCCAGGCTGCGCTGGATCTCATCCGGCAGGGTAAACAGACGTGCCAGCCATACCGAGCTGGTCACCGCCACTACCGTCGCGGTGACTGTCCCGGCGGTAAGCGACATCCAGTGACGCTTGATCATCGGCAGGTTGTCATAGACCGGCACCGCAAAGGCGATGGTTGCCGGACCGAGCAGCCATAGCAGCCAGTGCGCCTCGCCCATGTAGTTCTGGTAGGAGATATGACCGAACACCAGCATCACTACCAGCACAATCGGCGTGCAGACCAGCGGCATCAGGGGCAGCGTGCGAAAGCGGCGATAGAGCCTTTTATTGGCAAAGTAGATGAGTAGCGTGACGCCCAGGCAGAGCAGACCCATGTGAAAGTCAGTCATGGCCGCTGCCTGCGAAGTTCGTAGCGGTAGACCTTATCCACCACCCAGGCCGTTGCCCCGAGAACCATCAGCGTGCTCAGGGCGATGACGGCAAAAATACGCCAGCCGTCGATCAGCAGCAGCTGGGCGTAATTCACCACCGCCACCACCGCAGGCACAAAAAAGAGCAGCATCTCTGCCAGCAGCCAGCTTGCTCCGGCCCGCACCCATTTCAGGGGAACGATGCGGCACGTCACCAGCGCGAGCAGAATGACCATGCCTACCAGGTTAGCAGGCAGCGGCAGGCTGAGCCATTGCACCAGATACTGGGCCATAACAAAGAGACCGGCATAGAGCAGCACCTGCAGCGGAATTTGCAGCCGGCGCAGGAGAGCAGGCGTAACACGGCTTAACGCCACGTCCATTAGGGTATGTCCATGAGATGTGATCGAAGACACAGTATAGAGAGCCACTACAGCGGGTTGAAATGAATTAAACTCATCGCATGCATAGTCTTCCGGAATAATAGTTTTCCGGAATAACAGTTGAAAGGAATAGCCATGGATATCAGAACGCTGCGCTATTTTGTGGAAGTCGTGCGTCAGCAGAGTTTCACCCGCGCAGCGGAGCGGCTGTTCGTTACCCAGCCCACAATCAGCAAGATGTTAAAAAACCTGGAGGACGAGCTAAACACGACCCTGCTGATCCGCGATGGACGCAGGCTGCTGCTCACCGATACCGGCCGGGTGGTGTTTGAACGTGGTCAGGCCATCCTTGCTGAGTTCCGCCAGTTGGAGGCCGAGCTGGACGATATTCAGCATCTTAACAAAGGGGTGCTGCGGCTGGGCATACCGCCGATGGTGGGCATGCTGATGGCCGGGCCGATCGGCCTGTTTCGTCAGCGTCATCCCGGCGTGGAGCTGAAAATCGCCGAGTTTGGTGGTTTAACGGTCCAGCAGGCGGTAATGAACGGCGAACTGGATCTGGCGATGACGGCGCTGCCGGTAGAGGAGGAGAGCGCCCTGACTACCCTCCCCCTATTCAGTCATCCGCTGTGCGTGCTGGTTCCCCGATCCGGCGACTGGATGAAGTGCGAGGCGGTCTCCCCCGAGATGCTGGCCGACCATCCGCTGCTGATCTACAACGAGGATTTTGCCCTCAGCCAGCAGCTAATGCAGCTCTTCAACCGCCATGATGTGAAGCCGCGCATCGCCGTACGCAGCGGCCAGTGGGATTTTCTTGCCGCAATGGTGCAGGCGGGAGTGGGGATTGCGATTTTGCCGGAGCCGATTTGCCAGCGGCTGGACAAGCAGACATTGCGCTGGATCCCTTTGCAGAGTGATTTGCAGTGGCAGTTGGGAATGATCTGGCGGGAGGGGATCTATCTGTCGCACAGTGCCCAGGCGTGGCTGGCGTGCTGCGAGGGGTTTTGGCTACCGCCAGAGTAAAAAAACGCCGGGTGGCGGCTTCGCCTGACCCGGCCTACGGTTATTTATTCTCTATCAGCAGTGCTTCCAGCAGGTCGAGATCGTGCAGCAGCTTCTGCATCGTCTCGTTACTGATCTGTCGCGTGGCCCGCAGGTGATACAGTTCGGCGCGCTCGGAGCGCAGCGCGGCCAGACGGAAGCGACGCTCAAGGTTCTCCTCCTGCATCGAGCCCTCGGCGTTGTTACGCCCGTCAGCCCGGCGGCGCAGGTTACCGATCACCCGCGAACTAACCTCGGTCAGCAGCTGGTTATCGATATTCTCTTCGCTATTAGCCGCCAGACGCTCCTGCATCTTCTGGATCGCCACAATCGCCACATCGGCAGTGACCGAACGCGCCAGCCGCTCCTCTTTCGCCTGCTGAACATGATCCCCAATCTCCATATGCTGAAGCAGGATCGGCAGCATCACCACACCGACAAACAGCGAGAAGAGGATCACGCCGGCAGCGAGGAACACCAGCTCGTAGCGGGCCGGGAAGACGTTACCGTCCGGCAGCAGCAGCGGGATAGAGAGCACGCCCGCGAGGGTAATAGCCCCGCGCACCCCAGCGAAAGAGGCGATCAGCAGCTCACGGGTACTCCAGGAGCCGAACTCCATCGGCTTCCTGGTTAAGAAGCGCTGACTGAATTTTTTCATTGTCCACAGCCAGCCGAAACGCACCAGCATCAGCGCGGCATAGATCAGCACGATGTCGGTAAACAGCATCCAGGTTGCGACGTTGGGGTCGGCCTCGGCGGCCACCAGCGAGGATTCGAGGATCCCCGGCAGTTGCAGGCCCAGCAGCAGGAACACCATGCCGTTAAACACAAACTCCAGCATCGACCAGGTGCTGTTGGCCCGCAGGCGCATCGCCAGCGGCGCGCGGCGCATTACCCCGGAGCGGGTGATGGTCATCCCTGCCGCCACGGCGGCCAGAATGCCCGAGAAGCCAATGTGTTCCGCAATCAGGTAGGAGGCAAACGGCAGCAGGAACAGCAGCACGATCTGCGTCGCTGGCTCATCGCCGCCCCAGCGGCTGAGGAAGCGCAGCGAGCGGCCATATAGCCAGCTCACGATGAAGCCCGCCAGGATACCGCCCACCGCCACCTTAAGGAACTCTACCGAGGCCCCGCCGACGGTAAACACCATCGTGCCCATCGCCACCGCGACGGCAAACTTCAGCGAAACCAGGCCGGAGGCGTCGTTCATTAACGCCTCGCCCTGCAGAATGCCCATGATTTTTTTCGGGATGCGTCCTTCCCCGACGATGCCGGAGAGCGCCACGGCGTCGGTCGGAGAGAGCACGGCTGCCAGCGCTAAGGCCGGCACCAGCGGAATACCCGGTACGATCCAGTAGATAAGGAAGCCAATGCCGACCACGGTGACCAGCACCAGCGCCAGCGCGAGACCAAGGATCTCCCGCCCGTGTTCGAGGAACTCCCGCGTCGGCGTTTTCCAGCCGTCGGCGAACAGCAGCGGTGGAATGAACAGCACCAGAAACAGCTCGGGATCGAACTCAACGTGCAGGCCAAACGTCGGCAGCGCCAGCATTGCGCCGATGGCAATCTGCATCAGCGGCAGCGGGATCTGGAACGGTAAAACGCGCGTGATAACGCCGGAGAGAGAGACCACAAGGGTCATGATGAGAATGGTAAAGAAGATTTCCATGCGTTCCCTGTTTGCGATGTTTTTTATATCGAGAGGTGACGAATGATGACGAGGCATCATGCCTCTCATAATAGAACATGCAGGCTAACGCAAAGGAAACAAGATGTGCCTTAAAAAACAAAAATGGGCGGCCAGAGCCACCCATTTTAAGGCACAGAGGGACTTAGATTGCCCAGCCGCCCGCGTAGAAGGCCACCAGCGCAATGGCAATCACCACCGTGCCGATATTCAGACGACGCCATTCGCCAGAGACGATGCGGCCAATCACCAGCGAGGCGAAGCCGATCATGATGCCGGTAACGATGTTACAGGTCAGCACGATAAAGACAGCGGTGATCAGACCGGCCATCGCATCAACAAAATCGGCAAAGTCGATTTTAGCCACGTTGCTCAGCATCAGCAGGCCAACGTACATCAGCGCCGGCGCCGTGGCGTAGGCTGGAACCAGGTAGGAGAGCGGGGAGAGGAACAGGATCAGCAGGAACAGCACACCAACGGTAATGGCCGTCAGCCCGGTTTTACCGCCCGCTGCCGTACCGGCCGCCGATTCGATATAGACCGCTGCCGGGGCTGCACCCACCAGGCCGGAGAAGACGCTGCTCAGGGAGTCGGTGGTCAGCGCTTTGCCGCCATCGATAATCTGGCCGTCTTTATCCAGCAGGTTTGCCTGGCCGGCTACCGCGCGGATAGTCCCGGTGGCATCGAACACCGCCGTCATCACCAGCGCCAGCACGCTTGGCAGCACCAGCGGGTTCAGCGCGCCAACGATGTCCAGGCTACCGATCAGCGAGTTGCCTTGATCGTCGCTCAGCGACGGCATCGCAAAAATGCCGGAGAAGTGTACGGTCGGATCGAAAAGCAGACCCACAATCGACACGCCAATGATGGTCAGCAGGATACCGCCCGGCACCTTCAGCTTCTCCAGGCCGATAATCACGGCCAGACCAATCAGAGACATCATCACCGGGAAGCTGTCGAAGTTGCCCAGCGCCACCGGCAGCCCTTCAATCGGGTTTTTCACCACCAGGCCAACGCCGTTGGCGGCGATCAGCAGCAGGAACAGGCCGATACCGATCCCAGTGCCATGCGCCACGCCCTGCGGCAGGTTGCGCAGGATCCAGCTACGAATGCCGGTAGCGGAGATCACGGTAAACAGGACGCCCATCAGGAACACTGCGCCAAGGGCGACCGGGACGCTAATTTGCTGGCCCAGCACCAGGCTGAAGGCGGTAAAAGCGGTCAGTGAGATGGCACAGCCAATGGCCAGCGGCAGGTTTGCCCACAGCCCCATGACGATAGAGCCCACACCGGCCACCAGACAGGTAGCAACGAACACCGCGGCGGGTGGGAAACCCGCTTTTCCTAACATGCCTGGAACGACGATCACGGAGTAGACCATCGCGAGGAAGGTGGTTAACCCGGCGACGACTTCCTGACGGACAGTGCTGCCACGAGCAGAAATTTTAAACCAGGCGTCAAGCGAACCGCCGGTACGCGCTGAAGGCGTAGACATAGAAAACATCCCCTGAAGAGTTTTATTTTTCGTTGTTTAGCGTGGTGGACAATCCACTGCCCGTTAAACGTCATCGTTCCGAAACAGGTTGTGACTAAGCAGAGCCACAAAAAGCAAACGTTTAACTCCGCGCAAACAAAACGGCTGTAAAAAAGGCAAACGATTATCTAGCGTTCCCAGGGGGCATTTCAACTTAACTTTATCGGTTTTTACTAAATTTCCCTTATGACGGCGAAAAACCAGGCAGCGGATGCGCAAACGTTATCGTCTATGCGCAACCTGGCAACATTTTTGACCAGGCCCGCACTCCTCTCTCTTCATCCATCGTTTTTTAACATGCTCACGCGCCGGGAAGATCGAAAGGGCCGCCCTGGGCGATGGCGCGCTGCCACGCCGGACGATTTTCAACCCGCGTTTTCCACGCCTGCAGGTTGGGCAGATGGTCGACGCCGCTGCGTGCCAGCAGGGCAAATACCGGGAAGCTCATCTGAATATCCGCCATGCTGGGCTGCTCGCCGGTAAACCACGGCTGGCTGCCGAGCTGCGACTCAATGTAGCGCGCATGGGTTTCAAGCTGCTTGTTGAGCCAGGCTTTTTGCACGCCCTCCCCCAGCGCTTTGCCCAGGGTACGCAGCCCAAAGGGCACCGGCGGTTTGCCGAGGCTGCCAAACACCAGCTTCATGAGCAGAAGGGGCATCAACGATCCTTCGGCATAGTGCAGCCAGAAGCGGTACTGGAGCTTCTGTTGCGTATCCGTTGGCTTGAGCTGACCGCGGGTATCATAGGTTTCCTGCAAATGTTCGAGGATCGCGCCGGATTCGGCGACGATGGTGCCGTTATCATCCAGCACCGGTGATTTCCCCAGCGGATGCACTCTCTTTAGCGCCTCGGGTGCCATCATGGTTTTTTCGCGCTGGTAGCGCACAATTTGGTAGGGCAGACCCAGCTCTTCCAGGGCCCAAAGAACGCGCTGGGAACGCGACTGATTAAGATGATGTACAGTGATCACGGTTGTCTCCTGCTATCGATATGAGATAAGGCCTTGTCAGGCTTGCCCTTGCCTCCCCTAACTATAGAAAATTGCGCATGATCCGCAGAAAATTTCGGCATAACAGGCGGGCTTATCTCTGGCAATCTCGGTCTGGTGACATAGACTAAAAGTGTCAATACAAACCGGAACCTCAACAACGCGTTCGAGCGAGGGGTGTTGATGTCGGGGGAAACCCTCCTGTAAAAGAGCGGGATAGAGCGAAAGACAAAGACCGGAAATAACTAAAGCGCCCTTGTGGCGCTTTAGTTTTATTTATCGTTCGCCTCATCTTCTAACAGACGGGCCCCGGTTCCCTGCTCTCCCAGCCGGTCGCCTGGGTTACGCAGCGGACAGTCGCTGCGCGACAGACAGCCACAGCCGATACAGCCATTAAGATCGTCCCGTAGCGCCTCAAGCGTATGAATACGTCTGTCCAGCTCCTCCCGCCACTGAGAAGAGAGTTGCTCCCACGTTTTGGCATTCAGCGTATGGCCCGCGGGCAGCACGCTCAGCGCTTCGCCGATGGTCGCCAGAGGGATACCGATGCGCTGGGCAATCTTGATGATGGCCACATAGCGCAGCACGTCACGGGTATAGCGCCGCTGGTTGCCCTCATTACGGACGCTTTTAATCAAGCCTTTACTCTCATAAAAGTGCAGAGCCGAGACGGCGACCCCGCTACGCCTCGCCACCTCGCCAGGGGTCAGCATCGCTTTTATGCGCGGCAATTTCTTTTCCATAAAGCTCTTTACCTCAAGTTAACTTGAGGAATTATACTCCGCTTCAGACCAAACGACGACTTCAGCACTGAAAAAGAGGCAGCAGTATGTCCCATCAGCAAATTATTCAAACGCTTATTGAATGGATTGATGAACATATCGACCAACCCCTGAACATTGATGTAGTGGCGCAGAAATCCGGATACTCCAAATGGTATTTGCAGCGGATGTTTCGTGCGGTGACTCACCAGACGCTGGGGGATTATATCCGTCAGCGGCGGCTGGTAATGGCGGCAGAGGCGCTACGCACGACGCAGCGGCCAATCTTTGATATTGCGATGGAGCTGGGGTACGTCTCGCAGCAGACCTTTTCCCGCGTGTTCCGTCGGGAGTTTGACCGCACGCCGAGCGATTACCGGCATCAGATGTAGCGCAGGCAAATCAGCGCAGCGACTGCCGGGTCCACGCCATAAAGTCCTGCGGCGACAGGGCCTTTGCGAAGTACCAGCCCTGGCAATACTGCACGCCACGCTTTAATAGCCAGGTCACCTGCTCTGAGGTTTCCACACCTTCGGCAATGATCTTGAGGCGTAAGCTTTGTGCCATCTCAATGATGTGTTCCGCAATCAGATGGCTGGTACTGTTGGTGGTCAGGGTATCGATAAAGGATTTATCGATTTTCAGAATATCGACGTTCAGCGAATATAAATTGTGCAGGTTGGAATAACCGGTACCAAAATCATCAATCGCCACCTCATATCCCGCCTGACGAAACGCCTGGATAACCGGCGTTGTTTTCGGCACATCGATAAATCCACGCTCGGTAACTTCAATTTTAATTTGCTGAGCCTTGACGGCATGCTGTTGGGCTTTATCAGAAATTAAAGCAATCAGGCGAGAGGAGTGGAAGTCCGAAGCGGATAGGTTAATTGAGATATACAGCTGCGGATTTTCTGATAAGAAACGGCCTAAATCAGCGAAGACTTCCTCAACCGCATAATCGGTTACCCGTTCAATGAGCCCCTCTTTTTCGGCTAGCGGTATGAATTCCGCCGGGCTCATCACCTGCCCTTCAAAACCAGGCCAGCGTAACAGCGCTTCGGCCCCCACGCACTGGCCGGTTTTAATATCAATAATTGGTTGATAATTGAGCCGCAGCTGGCGTTTTAGCAAGGCGCGATGCAATAGACGGCGCGGCGAATTAATTTCCTGGTGGGTTCGGGACCACATTAGCAAAATAATGATGCTGCAAATCATCCCCAGCGGCAGGGTGAGCGTCGCCTGGTGATAGAGAAACTGGAAATAGCGATCGCTGGAGGTGGAGACAATAATCGCTATGGGGCGCTTTTCAGAGTTGGCGATGGTATAGAAACGCCCGGCATGCTGAAAGGTAAAATCGTTATTCTGTATCAAACCTGCCAGTACCCGGGCATCTGCCGTTGGGCTCACCGAGAAGAACGCCTTGGTTATCGTGTCATACAGGCCGTAGGCCAGCGAGGGGTCATCCGACATGACTTCGCTATAGGCCAGCGGATTGACTACTATCGCATAATGACCGCGCTGCATATAGACCATCTTATAGCCAGCATAAAACGGCGTGTCACGATAATAGTAGTTGGAGATATCCGGAGAACGCGTATATTCCGCTGCGGGAATAATATAGGGTTCGGCGGGCGCCAGTGAGGTGGAACATAAAAAACGATTGCCGTTGGCGTATATTATATCAGCAACGTAGAGCTGCCCGCGGATAATATTGAGCATATTATAGCGATGCGCTGGCGAACAGATCCGGCCTTTAAATTTCTCTGCTTCGCTGCGAGCGCTATCAACCTGCTGAATAACCAGCTCGGTTTTATCCAGTGCAAGTTGCGCAAATGAACGCAGCTGTATGCCGGTCTCTTTAACGGCACGGATGTGAGCAAACCATAGCGCCAGCATCACAGGCAGCAAAACTACCATGATGATCCCGACAATCCTTAGCGCCTTGCGGCGTGCGCTATGATTCATTTCCGCCCTATATCCCTGCTTGATGTGTGCCTGCATTGTCGGCAGGAAGCTTTGATAAACAGGTGATTACGTTGCATGAATCATCAGACATTAGCAACCGACTTTTATCATTAATAACCTAATATTTGGTTATGACGATAATATTTGTCCGTAAGCCAAACTAAAAGTGTTCGCCCTGTTTATATTAAGGAAAATAATTATCCAGCTATCATTGCCGGTTTTTCGTTACGCCACAGGGGATCGCTGATTAAGCCAAACTGCCAGGGCAATAAAAAAGGATGCGCGCTGCGTCTATTTTTTCGTCTGTGGAAACACATGTTGAGCGAATAATGCCCGCACTTATTCCCGCACAATTTAAGTGGTTAAAGACCCTGCAAAAAGCGCACGCCGCGACTGGCTAATAAAAGAACAAATGTGATATAGTTCACATATATTGTGATACATCTGATGAAACAAAGTACAGAAAATGGCTACCTTTACCACCAGCGTTGTCCTGCTGCGCTGGCAGCTTATGAGCGCAATCCTGATGTTTTTAGCCAGCTCGCTGAACATCAAATTCCGTAAATCTGACTACATAGGGCTGGCGGTCGTCAGTAGCGGCCTCGGCGTAGTAGCGGCCTGCTGGTTCGCCACCGGGCTGCTCGGCATTACCCTGGTCGACGTGGCGACTATCTGGCACAACATCGAAAGCATAATGATTGAAGTCGCCAGCCACGCCCCGCCAGAGTGGCCCGTGGTCATGACCTGAGTAAAAAAACAAAAACCCCGACGCGTCGGGGTTTTTTTATGGTTTACGCGAGCTTAGCGCGCACTCAGAACGGAATGTCGTCATCAAAGTCCATCGGCGGCTCGTTGTTAGACGGTGCCGGAGTGGACTGCTGCGGACGCTGCTGTGCGCCGCCGCTGAACTGGTTCTGGTTGCCGCCCTGCGGCTGCTGAGGCTGACCCCAACCGCCCTGCTGGCCACCGCCCTGCTGACCGCCTGCCGGTGCACCGCCGCCCTGACGGCCGCCGAGCATCTGCATGGTGCCGCCCACGTTCACCACCACTTCAGTGGTGTATTTTTCCACGCCGGACTGATCGGTCCATTTGCGGGTACGCAGGGCACCTTCGATGTAAACCTGAGAACCTTTACGCAGATACTCACCGGCCACCTCGGCCAGTTTGCCAAACAGCACAACGCGGTGCCATTCGGTCTGCTCTTTCATCTCACCGGTCGCTTTATCACGCCAGGATTCGGAAGTAGCCAGCGTAATGTTGGCTACTGCGCCCCCATTCGGCATGTAGCGTACTTCCGGGTCCTGGCCCAGATTACCGACGAGAATCACCTTGTTTACGCCTCTGCTGGCCATGGTTGTGTCTCCTGAATACGTTTCTTAATCTCAATAGTGTAAGCGCGCGATTGTAACTTACCAAGCGACGCTTTGATACCTTGCGAGAAGGATTCCAGTAATCCGCCCGCCATGCGCTATTTTCGCACAAATGCGCCTGGGATGCATTCTTATACTGTATATCCATTCAGGTTTTTTTGTGTCATAATTAACCGTTTCAGTTCAGTTCGCCGGATGTCCTTCAAACATACCGAGCGCCGAGTCTCTTACCGGGAAAGGTGAATGGATAAGATAGAAGTACGGGGCGCGCGCACCCACAATCTCAAGAATATCAACCTCGTTATCCCACGCGACAAACTTATCGTCGTCACCGGGCTTTCAGGTTCAGGTAAATCATCTCTGGCTTTCGACACCCTCTATGCCGAAGGTCAGCGTCGCTACGTTGAATCGCTCTCCGCCTATGCGCGCCAGTTCCTGTCGTTAATGGAAAAGCCGGATGTCGATCATATCGAAGGGCTCTCGCCCGCGATCTCTATTGAGCAGAAGTCGACCTCGCATAACCCACGCTCTACCGTCGGGACCATTACCGAGATCCACGACTACCTGCGTCTGCTGTTTGCCCGCGTAGGCGAGCCGCGCTGCCCGGATCACAACGTGCCGCTGGATGCGCAGACCGTCAGCCAGATGGTGGATAACGTGCTATCGCAGCCGGAAGGCAAACGCCTGATGCTGCTCGCACCGATCATCAAAGAGCGTAAGGGTGAGCACACCAAGACGCTGGAGAACCTGGCAAGCCAGGGCTATATCCGTGCGCGTATCGATGGTGAAGTGTGCGACCTCTCGGATCCGCCGAGTCTTGAACTGCATAAAAAACATACTATTGAAGTGGTCATCGACCGCTTCAAGGTGCGGGACGATCTGACCCAGCGCCTGGCCGAGTCGTTTGAAACCGCGCTGGATCTCTCCGGCGGGACGGCGATTGTTGCCGATATGGACGATGAGAAGGTGGAAGAGCTGCTCTTCTCCGCTAACTTTGCCTGCCCGATCTGCGGCTACAGCATGAACGAGCTGGAACCGCGCATGTTCTCCTTCAACAACCCGGCCGGTGCCTGCCCGACCTGTGACGGGTTGGGCGTACAGCAGTATTTCGATCCAGACCGCGTGATCCAGAACCCGGAGCTGTCGCTGTCCGGCGGCGCGATCCGCGGCTGGGATCGCCGTAACTTCTACTACTTCCAGATGCTGCGCTCGCTGGCGGATCACTATAAGTTTGACGTTGATGATGCCTGGGAAAGCCTGAGCGCGTCGGTGCAAAAAGTGGTGCTGTTCGGCTCCGGTAAAGAGAGCATCGAATTCAAGTACATGAACGATCGCGGGGACACCTCCGTGCGCCGCCATCCGTTTGAAGGCGTTCTGCACAACATGGAGCGCCGTTACAAAGAGACCGAGTCCAGTGCGGTACGTGAAGAGCTGGCGAAGTTTATCAGCAACCGTCCGTGCGCCTCCTGTGACGGCACGCGCCTGCGTCGTGAAGCCCGCCACGTCTTCGTTGAGGACACGCCGCTGCCGGCGATCTCCGACATGAGCATCGGCCACGCAATGGACTTCTTCAACAACCTTAAGCTGGCAGGCCAGCGGGCGAAGATCGCCGAGAAGGTGCTGAAGGAGATTGGCGACCGTCTGAAGTTCCTGGTAAACGTCGGTCTCAACTACCTGACTCTCTCCCGCTCGGCGGAGACCCTCTCCGGGGGTGAAGCGCAGCGCATCCGTCTGGCAAGCCAGATCGGTGCCGGCCTGGTCGGGGTGATGTACGTGCTGGATGAGCCGTCCATCGGTCTGCACCAGCGCGACAACGAACGCCTGCTGGGCACGCTGATCCACCTGCGCGACCTCGGCAACACGGTGATTGTCGTTGAGCATGATGAGGACGCTATCCGCGCCGCCGACCACGTAATTGATATCGGTCCAGGCGCAGGCGTTCACGGCGGTCAGGTAGTGGCGGAAGGCCCGCTGGATGCCATCATGGCGGTACCGGAGTCGCTAACCGGCCAGTTCATGAGCGGCAAGCGGCAGATCTCCGTACCGAAAGATCGCGTACCTGCCGATCCGTCGAAGGTGCTGAAGCTCTCCGGCGCGCGCGGTAACAACCTGAAGGACGTTACGCTGACCCTGCCGGTAGGCCTGTTTACCTGCATCACCGGCGTCTCCGGCTCGGGTAAATCGACGCTGATCAACGATACGCTATTCCCGATTGCCCAGCGCCAGCTTAACGGTGCGACCATTGCCGAGCCGGCACCCTACCGTGAGGTTCAGGGCTTGGAGCACTTCGACAAGGTGATCGATATCGACCAAAGCCCAATTGGTCGTACTCCGCGCTCAAACCCGGCTACCTATACCGGCGTCTTTACGCCGGTACGTGAGCTGTTTGCCGGCGTGCCGGAATCACGCTCGCGCGGGTACACCCCGGGGCGTTTCAGCTTTAACGTGCGCGGCGGGCGCTGCGAGGCCTGTCAGGGCGACGGCGTGATCAAGGTCGAGATGCACTTCCTGCCGGATATCTATGTGCCGTGCGACCAGTGCAAAGGCAAACGCTATAACCGCGAAACGCTGGAGATCAAATACAAGGGCAAGAGCATCCATGAAGTGCTGGATATGACCATCGAAGAGGCGCGTGAGTTCTTTGATGCCGTTCCGGCGCTGGCGCGGAAGCTGCAAACCCTGATGGACGTGGGACTCTCCTACATCCGTCTCGGCCAGTCTGCCACCACGCTTTCGGGCGGTGAGGCGCAGCGCGTGAAGCTGGCGCGTGAGCTGTCAAAACGCGGTACAGGTCAGACGCTCTATATTCTGGACGAACCGACCACTGGCCTGCACTTTGCTGACATCCAGCAGCTGCTGGAAGTGCTCCACCAGCTGCGCGATCAGGGCAACACCATCGTCGTTATTGAACACAACCTCGACGTGATCAAAACGGCGGACTGGATTGTCGATCTCGGTCCGGAAGGGGGCAGCGGCGGCGGCGAGATCCTCGTCTCCGGTACGCCGGAAACGGTCGCAGAGTGCGAAGCCTCGCACACTGCCCGCTTCCTTAAACCGATGCTGAAATAGTTAGACGGAAAGCTGCTGCCTGACCGCGTCAGGCAGCGCTTCCACCGCCAGCTTGTAAGACGCATCTACCAGGTAGTAAATCTGCGAATCGGGCAGCGACCCATCAAGAAAAACCGTGCTCCAGTGCGCTTTGTTCAGACGCGCGCTTGGCCGTACATCTGCATTTTCGCTGCGCAGCAGCTCGGCCAGTTCCGGACTGGTTTTCAGCGACACCGCCGGGCGGTTATCAATGTCATGCACCATCGCAAACAGCACGTCTGCCACTTTGATCTGCGTAGCCTTCCAGTCACTGTGTACGCTCTGCTCCGCGCCTGGTTTACCCATGCAGTAGGGCAGCAGTTCCGAATTGATCATTTCTCTTCCCCTTGTAGTGTTGCGATGATTTTGCGTGACCCGCCGTGAATGCGGTGCTCTCCTAACCAGATACCCTGCCATGTCCCCAGCTGTACGCGGCCGTTTTGCACCGGTAGCAGCAGCGATACGCCAAGCGTCGAGGATTTAATATGGGAGGGCATATCGTCCGGCCCCTCAGCGTCGTGCTCGTAGCGGGCACTGTCCGGCACCGCCTGCAGAAAATGCTGCTCCATATCATGACGCACGGTGGGATCGCAGTTTTCATTCAGCGTGAGAGAGGCGGAGGTGTGCTGTAGCAAGAGGTGCAACAAACCCGTTTTGATGCGGTTAAGGGAAGGAAGCTGTTCCAGCACCTCGTCCGTCACCAGATGGAAACCGCGTGGCTTTGCGCCAAGCCTGAGAGTTTGTTGATACCACATAGCGTGCTCCAGAGTTATTTCACCTGATGCTAAGTGTGTAACACGTAGGGCAGAACAGCCAGAAAAGGAAGAAAATAAGGCAACCTGGCGATTGCCTTTTGCCGATCAATACTCAGAGTTGACGATGACCTCTTCGCCATATATTCCCGCCTGCGGCAGGGGCCGGTAGGTAGAGTTAGAGGCGCGCAGCACGCGAATGCCCCGTGCACCCACTTCACGAGCGGCGCGGATGTCGTTATCCGAGTCGCCGTAGAACATCTTAATGTGCTTATCCTGCAGCCACTGGGTTTTGGTGTTCTGGCCCGGCTGGTCACCGGCAAAGATCACCGGATTCATATTCGCAGCGGGGATTTGAAAATCATCCTGTAGCGTTTTTGACACGGTCTCGGTTTTGGTCTGGCTACGCCCGGTCACGAAATAGATCGCATCGCCACGTTTGACGTGCATAGCGATCAGCGTCCGCGCCACCTCTTTCGGAATGCTGAACGCATCCCAGCCGTTGTTCATCTTCTCCCAGAATTCAGGATTGTGCAGATACGCTTCGCTCTGCGGTGAAAAGGTCTCTTTGCCCCGCCAGAAGCCTGGGCTGGAGAAGAGCACGGTATCATCGATATCAAACCCAACGGCCATCGGCGGGCGGCCCTGGAGGCTATTTTCAATTTGCGCGACGGAGACCCAGTGAATGGGGGCTTGCTCAGCCAGTTTCGCAACGTTGGTTCCCGGATAGAGCGGCGAGGGAACGGAGGCGTGCGCGCTGGCAGCGCCTACGGTAAACAGCAGACAGAATGCACTGAGTGCGAGAGGCATTTTACGCATATTCATCCTTAAACGTGATAATCAGGCAGGATTTTCCCCGGCATTACACCGGGGAAGGCGCGTATTATGCCATCACAGCGGCAAAGGCCTGTGCGACGCGGTGCACATTACTGCTATTCAGGCCCGCCAGGCACATACGTCCGCTGGCAATCAGGTAGACACCAAACTCTTCACGCAGGCGGGTAACCTGCGCTGCGCTCAGCCCGGTATAGCTGAACATGCCGCGCTGCTGTAACAGATAGTCAAAATTATGCCCCGGCACCGCCTCGCGCAACACGTTCACCAGCTCATGGCGCATGGCAGAGATGCGCAGGCGCATCGCTTCAACTTCCGCCAGCCACTGGGCTTTCAGGGTTGCATCACCCAGCACGGTGGCCACCAGCTGCGCGCCAAAGTTTGGCGGACTGGAGTAGTTGCGGCGTACGGTGGCTTTCAGTTGCCCCAGCACGTGCCCGGCGGTGTCGGCATCGTCACAAATGATAGACAGGCCGCCGACGCGCTCGCCGTAGAGCGAGAAGATCTTCGAGAAGGAGTTGCTCACCAGCGCTGGCAGACCAGCATCGGCGATGGCGCGAATAGCGTAGGCATCCTCTTCCATGCCGGCGCCAAAGCCCTGATAGGCGATGTCGAGGAACGGGATCAGCTCGCGCGCTTTCAGCACCTCGATGACTGCGTCCCACTGAGGATTGGTCAGGTCAGCCCCGGTTGGGTTATGGCAGCACGGATGCAGCAGAACGATACTGCGGGCGGGTAGGGTTTGCAGTTTTTCCAGCAGGGCGTCAACGCGCACGCCGTTGGTTTCGCTATCAAACCACGGGTAAGTACTTACTTCGAATCCGGCCCCTTCAAAGATGGCGATGTGGTTTTCCCAGGTCGGATCGCTAACCCAGACGCCGGAGTCAGGGAAGTAGCGCTTCAGGAAATCGGCACCCACCTTCAGCGCGCCGGAGCCACCGAGCGTCTGGATAGTCGCAACGCGGTTCGCCTTCAGCACCGGATGTTCAGCACCAAACAGCAGCGGCGCGATGGTGTGACGATAGCCCGGCAGGCCTTCCATTGGCAGATAGAGCGATGCGCCATGCGGCTGGGCGTTCAGGCGCGCCTCCGCTTCGGCCACTGCCTGCAGCTGTGGGATCAGGCCGTCTTCGTTGTAGTACAGGCCGATGCTGAGGTTTACCTTATCGCTACGGGGATCTTCTTTGAAACGCTCCATCAGCGTCAGAATGGGGTCGCCAGCGTAGGCGTCAACGTTTTGAAACACGCGGTGGTTCTCCAGGTTTACAGGCGGGGTTTCAAACACAATAAACCGGAAGCGGATAGAGATCGAGGAGTTGTTAGCATTTGTAGGCCCGGCAAGCGCAGCGCCGCCGGGCGCAAACATTAATCTACATATTGCATCGCGACCCGAGACGTCAGTCGCGTAATAAGTTCGTAAGCACTTACTTTTGTAATCTCAGCGATGCGCTCTACCGGTAGCCCGTCGCCCCACATCACAACCGGATCGCCTGTACGCTCCTGGGCCTCTGGCCCAAGGTCAACGCAGATCATATCCATCGCCACGCGCCCGACGATAGGCACTTCGCGGCCGTTGATCAGCACCGGCGTACCGGACGGCGCGGCGCGGGGATAGCCATCGCCGTAGCCCATCGCCACCACGCCGAGACGCGTATCGCGCTCGCTGGTCCAGGTTCCGCCGTAGCCTACTGGCTCACCCGCACGGTGCGGACGCACGGCGATCAGCGTTGAAGTCAGGGACATGACCGGCTGAAAGCCAAAGTCAGCGCCCCAGGGCTTTTGATCCAGCGGCGAGACGCCATAAAGAATGATGCCAGGACGGACCCAGTCAAAATGGGCCTGCGGCCAGAGCAGAATGCCGCCGGAGGCCGCAATAGAGCGCAGGCCCGGCTTGCCTTCGGTGAAGGTGTTAAAGATATCCAGCTGCTGCTCGGTTGCACCACACTCTGGCTCATCGGCCCGGGCAAAGTGGCTAACGATATTCACCGGCTGGCGCACGTTTTTACAGGCGCAAAGACGCTGGTAGAACGCGCTGGCCTCTTCAGGGCGCACACCCAGCCGATGCATGCCGGTATCGAGCTTCATCCAGACGGTGATGGGTTCAGGCAGCGCCGCACTCTCCAGCGCCTCCAGCTGCTCAATATTGTGCACGGCGGTATGCAGCTTGTGCAGGGAGAGCGTAGAGAGATCGTCGGCAGAAAAGAACCCCTCCAGCAGCAGAATGGGCTGGGTAATGCCGCCCGCACGCAGGGTTAGGGCCTCTTCGAGACGGGCAACGCCAAAGGCGTCGGCGTCGGGGAGCGTTCGCGCGGTCTCCAGGAGACCGTGTCCATAAGCGTTCGCTTTCACCACTGCAACCAGTTTGCTGGCGGGAGCCAGCTCGCGCAGGCGTTGCAGATTGTGTCGCAGAGCGCGGCGGTTGACTACTACGGTTGCCGCTTGCATGTTAATCCTTCATTGATAGAAATATGAATCTCTTAAATCATTCGAGCTACAGGAAGGCAGCAAGCAAGTGAATCCCCAGGAGCTTACTGAAGTAAGTGACTGGGGTGAGCGAGCGCAGCTAACACACCTGTAGTTTGAAGGGTGACAGAGATTACTCATCGTCATACTGTGGTCCCGCATAGTTATCAAAGCGCGACCACTGCCCGTTAAAGGTCAGGCGTACCGTACCAATCGGGCCGTTACGCTGCTTACCAATAATAATTTCCGCGATGCCTTTCAGATCGCTGTTCTCGTGGTACACCTCATCACGGTAGATAAACATGATCAGGTCGGCATCCTGTTCGATAGAGCCGGATTCACGCAGGTCGGAGTTGACCGGGCGCTTATCGGCACGCTGCTCCAGGGAGCGGTTAAGCTGCGACAGGGCCACGACCGGCACCTGTAACTCTTTCGCCAGCGCCTTCAGCGAGCGGGAGATCTCCGCAATCTCCAGCGTACGGTTGTCGGAGAGCGACGGAACGCGCATCAGCTGCAGGTAGTCGATCATGATCATGCTCAGGCCGTCATGCTCGCGGAAAATCCGGCGGGCGCGGGAGCGCACCTCGGTCGGCGTCAGGCCAGAGGAGTCGTCGATATACATGTTACGCTTCTCGAGCAGAATACCCATGGTGCCGGAGATACGCGCCCAGTCCTCATCGTCAAGCTGGCCGGTACGGATGCGGGTCTGATCGACGCGGGAGAGCGACGCCAGCATACGCATCATGATCTGCTCGGCAGGCATCTCCAGGCTGAAGATCAGCACTGGCTTATCCTGCAGCATCGCGGCGTTTTCGCACAGGTTCATGGCGAAGGTGGTTTTACCCATCGACGGACGCGCCGCCACGATGATCAGATCCGAACGTTGCAGGCCCGCCGTTTTCTTATTCAGATCCTGATAGCCGGTATCAACGCCGGTAACGCCGTCGTGGGGCTGTTGAAACAGCTGCTCAATACGCGCAACGGTGGCCTCAAGGATCTGATCGATGCTTTTCGGCCCTTCGTCTTTATTGGCCCGGTTTTCGGCAATCTGGAAAACGCGGGACTCGGCGAGATCGAGCAGGTCTTCGCTGGTACGGCCCTGCGGATCAAAGCCCGCGGTGGCGATTTCGTTAGCCACCGAGATCATCTCGCGCACCACCGCACGTTCGCGGACGATGTCGGCATAGGCACTGATGTTCGCCGCGCTTGGCGTATTTTTCGATAGCTCTGCCAGATAGGCAAAACCGCCTACGCTGTCCAGCTGGCCCTGCTGCTCCAGCGACTCCGCCAGGGTGATCAGGTCGATGGGCTTGCTCATCTCCTGCAGGC
The DNA here is from genome assembly GCF_037152055.1 of Pseudescherichia sp. AS216. NCBI lineage: Bacteria > Pseudomonadati > Pseudomonadota > Gammaproteobacteria > Enterobacterales > Enterobacteriaceae > Pseudescherichia > Pseudescherichia sp. AS216. Next base: position 750,605 of record NZ_JBBCMV010000002.1, read on the forward strand.
GATGCATCTCAGTGAAAATATGCCGATGTGGACGGGTATAGAAATCTTCCGCTACAACGCGCTCGGCAACGTCGTCCCAGCGTTCGTTATCCAGCATTAAACCGCCCAACACCGACTGCTCCGCTTCGATTGAGTGTGGCGGCACTTTCATCCCCTCGACTTGCATGTCGCGGGGTTCAGTCTGTTTGTTGAAGGGTTTATTTCCTGCCATAGTGAATGGAGTACCGAGATAAATTGTGGGTCGAAACTTTATCATATTTTGGATTATGACACCCGACCCTAATGATACCCTGGCTTAGGATCTTTGGGAGGAAACATGGCAACAAGAGTTGAATTTCACAAGCATGGTGGCCCTGAGGTATTAAAAGCGGTGGAGTTTACCCCCACCGATCCGGCAGAGAACGAGGTGCAGGTCGAGAACAAGGCTATTGGTATCAACTATATCGATACCTACATCCGCAGCGGCCTCTATCCGCCGCCGGCGTTGCCAAGCGGTCTCGGTACAGAGGCGGCAGGCGTAGTGAGCAAAGTGGGTAAAAACGTTAGCCACATTAAGGCAGGCGATCGGGTGGTCTATGCCCAGTCAGCGCTGGGTGCCTACAGCTCGGTGCACAACGTGCCTGCGGATAAGGTCGCTCTGCTGCCAAATGCGATCTCCTTTGAGCAGGCGGCCGCCTCGTTCCTGAAAGGACTGACGGTCTTCTATCTGCTGCGTAAAACCTATGAGATCAAGCCCGACGAGCCGTTTCTGTTCCATGCGGCGGCGGGCGGCGTAGGGCTTATTGCCTGCCAGTGGTCCAAGGCGCTGGGCGGGAAGCTGATCGGCACCGTGGGTAGCGCGCAGAAGGCGCAGCGGGCGTTGCAGGCCGGCGCGTGGCAGGTGATTAACTACCGCGAAGAGAGCATCGTTGAGCGCGTTAAGGAGATCACCGGCGGTAAAAAGGTGCGCGTGGTCTATGACTCGGTAGGAAAAGATACCTGGGAGTCCTCGCTGGACTGCTTGCAGCGTCACGGCCTGATGGTCAGCTTCGGCAATGCCTCTGGCCCGGTCACCGGCGTTAACCTCGGCATTCTTAACCAGAAAGGTTCCCTGTATGCCACCCGCCCTTCCCTTCAGGGTTACATCACTAACCGGGAGGAGCTGGAGGAGGCGAGCAACGAGCTGTTTTCACTGATTGCCAGCGGCGTGATTAAGGTAGACGTGGCGGAAGATCAGAAGTTCCCGCTGGCGGAGGCGCAGCGCGCGCACGAGACGCTGGAGAGTCGGTCAACGCAGGGATCGAGTTTGCTAATCCCCTGATTCCCTCTAAATAATTCGAGTAGCAGGAAGGCGGCAAGTGCGCGAGTCCCCAGGAGCTTACATAGGTAAGTGACTGGGGCGAGTAAGCGCAGCCAACGCACCGGCTGCTTGAAGTATGACGAGGGAAAAGAATTAGGGCTTCCCTTAAGGAAGCCCTTTCTTTTTTTAGTTCGGCTGTATGTAGGGTACAGCTCGATGAATTCAAAAGACGCGCAATAGTGACAGATTCGATACCTAAATCCTATGCGGTTTGGCTGAACCTGCCAGAGAAAAATGCCAGGTTGTGATCAAGACCGCATAACTTAGTAACGCCAGCGGCTATTACGCTGATACAGCGGCAGTTTTGGCTTTTTCACCGCCCGGATAACCCAGACGATGGCCACCGCCAGCAGCAGCCAGGGCAGCAGTTTAAACATCAACGCAAACAACCCACCGACGAACATCAGCGCCGTGGCCACTGCCAGAGCAACAATAATGCCCAGCAGCGAGACGCCCGTTACCAACAGCATCATAAAAAATCCAATCACAAACAGTAGTTCCAGCATGGCTTTTCCCCCTTAATAGTTACCCAACCTATTACAAGAATCGTGCCAGAGTGTAATTTATTGATAATAAAGCAAAACGCCCCGCAGAGTGCTGCGAGGCGTGGTGAATTTAGCTAACTTTTAGCGAATTTTTAACGCTTATCTGCGACCAGCTTCAGCGCCTGCTCCAGCACGTTAATATCTGCCCCTGCTTTATGCGCATTTTCACTCAGATAGCGACGCCACTGGCGCGCGCCGGGAACGCCCTGGAAAAGCCCCAGCATATGGCGAGTAATATGCCCGAGATAGGCCCCGCTGCTCAGCTCACGCTCGATATACGGATACATGGCCCGCACCACCGCAACCGGATCGGCATCTTCACGCGCTACGCCAAAAATCTCACGGTCAACCGCAGCCAGGATGCCTGGGTTTTGATACGCCTCACGCCCGACCATCACCCCATCCATATGCTCAAGGTGCGCCTTCGCCTCTTCCAGCGATTTAATACCGCCGTTGATGGACATAGTCAGGTGTGGAAAATCGCGCTTAAGCTGATAGACACGCGGGTAGTCCAGGGGCGGGATCTCGCGGTTCTCTTTGGGACTGAGCCCAGAGAGCCAGGCCTTGCGGGCATGGATAATAAACGTCTCACACTCGCCCCTGCCGGAAACGGTATCAATAAAGCTGCAAAGGAATTCATAGCTGTCCTGATCGTCAATGCCGATGCGGGTCTTCACCGTCACCGGAATAGAGACCACGTCGCGCATGGCTTTGATGCAGTCGGCCACCAGCTGCGCATTGCCCATCAGGCAGGCCCCGAACATGCCGTTCTGCACGCGATCGGACGGACAACCAACGTTGAGGTTGATCTCATCGTAGCCGCGGGATTCGGCCAGTTTCGCACAGTGGGCCAGCTGCGCCGGATCGCTGCCGCCCAGCTGAAGCGCCACGGGATGCTCTTCGTCGCTGTAGGCCAGGTAGTCGCCTTTGCCGTGAATAATCGCCCCGGTAGTCACCATCTCGGTGTAGAGCAGCGTCTCCCGCGACAGCAGACGCAAAAAATAGCGGCAGTGTCGGTCTGTCCAGTCGAGCATGGGCGCGATGGAGAAGCGGTGGGCGGCGAAGGCGGTAGCGGGCGTGACTGGCGGCATAGCGTACGTTTTTTCATCAAAATGGAAAAGGGGCGCTACTATAGCATACTCATTTCGCCTGAACAGCACGCCGGAACATTGTGCATAAACTATGCCCCGGATATCTTGTAATACAAGGTGCTGAACAGCGGATTATCAGACGCAAGACCTGTTCAGGGAGTGTGTTTCTCTGACGACTTAAGGATTAAGCGTATGTCTCTTTGGTTTTCTTATTTGGGATTAGCTGCCGTATGGGTAGGTTTTTTTTGCTTTGCTTTTCTCTTCTTCTTTTTTGGTGCAAACAAAAAAAAGTATAACCAGCTCATTGAGTTATACCATGATCGTGGCTTCTCGTTTTATGCCCCCTATCATTTCCACTCTTTAATGGGTTTTTTCGGCTCTTTTACGCTTGTTTATTACTTTCTCTGTCTTTTGAAAAAGAAAGCCCCCCTTTTCATGTGGAATGATAATAAAGAAGTATACAATTTCTTTGATAGCATCCCAGGCGATCTCTATAGCTGGATGCATGGGTATTACAGAATTACACTTCTTTGTATGTGCTCGTGCGCTTTCGTTTTTTTAATGGTCCTGGCAAAATTCGTGGCTGAACATTTCTTTAGTCCATAAAAGATACGCTTTAGCTGACAGGCACTATTGAATAAAAGCTTTAATAATAAATTAATCAAAATGATGCACCTGAACAAGTGCATCACAGCATTAAATAGCTTTAAGCTGATTGATAATAAAAGGATTAATCTGCAATAACAGCAGCAACTTTCGCGGCGCGCCGGTCGGCTGACGCCGTTTTGTTTCCCAACTTTTTACAAGATCGTAGCTGACGCCAACGGCCGCTGCAAAATCCTGCTGTTTTAGCCCGGTCGCTTTGCGGATAGCTTTAACGTCGATCGGACTAAACGTATGAACATGCTGGGGCTCTGGCGTTAATTCACCTTTTTCAATTTTTATCATTTCTTCTGCACTGGCCAGCAGATCGGCAAACAACTCGTCTTTCATCTGTACCTCATCGCCCTTGTTGACGCCGCATCGGGCCTGTTACTTTACCCATATGGGAGTTACAGAACCTCAGCGTTACACCAGCATATTGCATAACTGCTTCAGCACTTTCTTTTGTTCTTCCGTTAAATCATTCTGCTCATTTTTAGGATATACCAGAGCCAGATAGATTCGTCCTTTACTCGTTATATGGTAATAAATTACCCGCACACCACCGCGCTTCCCTATGCCTGGACGGCTCCAACGAATTTTCCGAAATCCTCCGGTGCCCGAAATAGTGTCTCCGGCTTCAGGATTTTCAATTAACACCTCCTGAAACGCTCGGAACTCATCATCCGGCATAAGTGCATGACGCCGCTTACTAAAACCATGTAGTTCAATAAAAGTGTACATCTCGTTCCCTGACATGCTCGCGACTTTTAAGTCATTTTATGTGTACTCAGTACATATAACAAGCGATTTAATGTACTCAGTACATCTTAAGATACGTCAGGAGAGAAGTAATTTGAACAGCACGCCGGAGGCATTGCGCCTCCGGCGGATAGATCATTAGAACGTCAGGCTGAGCTGCGCACCTGCGCCCCAGGTTTCATCTTCGCCGTACAGACCCATCAGATCGACGTGAACACGGTTAAACGGCGCAAAGCCGATACCGGCGGTGGCGACGTTGCTGTCGTCCCCTTTCACATCGGCACGGTAGCCCGCACGCACCGCCAGCCAGTCAAGCGGACGCACTTCAGCACCCACGCCAACGTACTGGGAAGCCTCTTCGCTCTTAAAGCCTTTGGTTTCGGTTACATCGCCATCGGCGCTGAGGGTCACCAGATCCGTGTGCCACGCCAGACCTGCGGTCACCACCGGGCTGATCTGGTAGGTATCTTTGTAGTTGCGTACTTCCCCGGTGCGGCCGTTGCGGATCTGGATATCTTTGGTATCGATATCACGAGAGATCAGGTTCTGCCCGCTCAGGCCTACGGTCCAGTTATCACCAAAGTCAGCGGCAATACCGGCATCAACGTTGAAGCCGGTATCGTCGTTACGATAGCGGCTGCTGTTGAAGTCGCTGCTGTCGTAGTCGTAGATAGAGGTGGTGTAGTTGAACAGCCAGGTTTTTTGCAGCTTCGGCGTTACGCCGATAGAGACCGGCACGTCGCCAAACTGGAACTGACGCGCCACGGCCACGCCATAATCGGAGACGATAGCGGCCCGTCCAGATGCAGTAGAGTTCAGGTTACGGGTGATCTCATCCGAGCCGGATGGAGAGAGCGCAGCGTTCAGCGCCACGCCTGCCGCAACCAGGTCGCTGTTTTGAATATTGCGCAGATAGTTAATATCCTGCTGGTCGATAGCAGAGCTCACGCGCGCATGCGCATAGGCTTTGGTTACGAATGCAAAGGAGAGAACGTCGTTGGGGATGCTGACCGCAATGCCCGCAGCGGCATTAGCGTGCGCCGTTTTACCCTTCAGGAAATCCAGCTCGTCGGCGAGGTCGCGTGCTGCTCCCTGGAACTGATCAATAGTGCCCAGCGGATTCGCAATAATTTGCGCCGTGGTCAGGTTATCAATGACGTCATCGTAATAGTCAACTTTGTCGTTAATATCATCGATTTCGTCCTGCAAATTATCTTTATCTGTAATCTGTGCCTGGACGCTTGGCAGGATGACAGTCACATTATCATCCGGTTTGGCCTTCGCCAGCAGTGCCGGGTTAATCAGTACGCCACTGCCGTAGCTGGCGGATGCGACACCGGTTCCGCCCATGGCATCACTACGTGCTTCTGCCCATGTATTCGCTGCCCCTGCCTGAGTGACTACTCCAAAAGAGACCGCAAGTGTTACCACTGAAAGCTTAAAAATTTTTTTCACAGTTTGCCCTGTCTTATTGATCAAAGGTCGATTTATGCCCTGCCAGTTATCGCCTGGCGAGAGGTGAACTATTGCTGTGAAAAGCGATGCTAAATGCAGCTAATTCGTTTTTTACCTGCATGAGAATATTTTTATTCGTAACAATCTGCGTCTTTTTATAAAGACTCTTTACTTATAGAGGAGGAAATTCGATTGGGGAAGTTTTTCTACTACGGGCGTTGAAAATTTCAGGTAAATGCCAGGGGTAAGGCCTCTTGCGGGCGGAAGGATGGCGTGGATCTCGGCGTTCGCCACAGGATATGGTAAAGTAGCAGTTTCAACGTTATTACATTACGTCACTTGAGGATGCCCAATGGATAAGACCACTTCGCAGCAGATGCTGGCACATGCTGAAACGCTGTGCGCGCAGCGCAACGTGCGCCTGACCCCGCAGCGCCTTGAGGTTCTACGCCTGATGAGCCTGCAACAGGGTGCGATCAGCGCTTACGATTTACTCGATCTTTTGCGTGTCTCTGAGCCGCAGGCCAAGCCGCCAACGGTTTATCGCGCTCTCGACTTCCTGCTGGAGCAGGGATTTGTGCATAAGGTTGAGTCGACAAACAGCTACGTGCTGTGTCACCTCTTCGATCAGCCCACGCATACGTCGGCGATGTTCATCTGCGATCGCTGTGGCGTGGTAAAAGAGGAAGCGGCTGAGGGCGTGGAAGATATCATGCATGCGCTAGCGGCAAAGATGGGCTTTGCGCTACGGCATAACGTTATTGAGGCGCACGGGCTTTGTGCAGCGTGTTCGGAAGTGGAAGCCTGTCGTCATCAGGGCGAGTGCCAGCACGATCACAGCATCTTAGTGAAGAAAAAACCGCGTTAGGCTTCGAGGTAGAGCAGGAAGGGTCGGTACATCCTTGTACCGTCGGGCAGGGCATTCAAGCTGTCAACCTAGCGTGATTACCAGCGATACTCGTTACGAGTTTCCCATTCGCCGACTTCTTTCTCGGCCTGGTCTTTCTGATAACCGTAACGTTCTTGAATTTTACCGACCAGCTGGTCGCGTTTACCTTCAATAACGGTCATATCATCGTCCGTTAATTTGCCCCATTGCTCTTTCGCTTTACCTTTGAACTGTTTCCAGTTACCGCCGACTTCGTCTTTATTCATAATGGTATCCTCATCATCGTTCGGTGTTGAATAGCAATATTCGTTGGTCCTTCGTTACGTTCGTTATCTGCTGAACGTGATAATAATTGTAGCTAAGGATTTTCTAAGGTGGGATTTATTCGGAATATTTAACCATTCAGAGGCAAACAAACAACAGGAAGAGAGGGCAAAAAAAGAGGGAGCAAATGCAGGAACAAAAAAATAGATTAAGCGCTGTGGCAGGATAAAGCGAGCTGCCACAGGCACTTACAGGATATCAGAGCCATTCGCCGTTGCGAATAACGCCGACCGCCAGCCCTTCAATACTGAAGTTCTGCTGACGCAGGTCAACAACGATAGGATCGAAGTCGCTGTTTTCAGGCAGCAGCTGTACGGTATTGCCCTGCTTTTTCAGCCGCTTTACCGTCACTTCATCATCAATACGTGCCACGATCACCTGGCCGTTACGCGCTTCCTGAGTTTTATGTACTGCCAGCAGATCGCCATCCATGATGCCGATATCTTTCATCGACATCCCGCTAACCCGCAGCAGGAAATCAGCGCTGGGCTTAAACAGGGAGGGATCGACCTGGTAGTGGCCTTCAATATGCTGCTGCGCCAGCAGCGGCTCACCGGCAGCGACGCGGCCAATCAACGGCAGCCCCTCTTCCTCTTCCTGCAGCAGTCGGATCCCGCGCGATGCGCCGGAAACAATCTCAAGAACCCCTTTACGCGCCAGCGCTTTCAGGTGTTCTTCCGCCGCGTTTGGCGAACGGAATCCCAAACGCTGCGCAATCTCAGCACGCGTCGGCGGCATGCCGGTCTGGCTGATGTGATCGCGAATGAGATCAAACACCTCTTGCTGCCTGGCTGTTAACGCTTTCATCCCGCCCCCTGGGTGTATATACAGTTATGCTGTGAGTATATACAGCAAAAACTGTTTTTGAAACCAAATTTTGAGCAAAACCGCCGCACAAGCCCGATTTTGCGCACCTTAGCGGTAATGTGGCCAGAGCAGCATGCCCCAGGTTGCCAGCGCAAGCAGGATAGACATCAGCACCGCCGCTGAGCCCATGTCTTTGGCCCGGCCGGAAAGCTCATGAAAATCAGTGCCAATGCGGTCAACAACCGCTTCGATCGCGCTGTTCAGGATCTCCACTATCATTACCAGCACTACGGACCCAATGAGCAGCACGCGGGTAATAGCGTCTACGTCGAGCCAGCAGGCGATAACAATAGCGAGGATCACCGCCACGGCCTCCTGGCGGAAGGCGGCCTCATTGAGCCATGCCGCACGAACGCCCTTCCATGAGTACCCTGCAGCTTTAATGATTCGGGTTAAACCAGTGGTATTATTGGCCATCAAAAGAACCTTTTTATGTAATTATCATCAATGTCTATGCGAGCGTACCGAGGTACAAAAGATATTCTGCGCGCTTTCTGATATTCTTGCGGCGCAATGGCATTATTAACCAGAGGCTTCACATTGTTTATGTCCGGCTGGCCACGAATTTACTACAAATTACTGAATTTACCATTAAGCGTGTTGGTAAAAAGCAAGTCGATTCCGGCAGAACCTGCCCAGGAACCAGGACTCGATACCTCACGCCCTATTATGTACGTTTTGCCTTATAACTCGAAGGCAGACTTACTGACTTTGCGTGCTCAGTGTCTGGCACATGAGCTGCCCGACCCGCTGGAGCCGCTGGAGATCGACGGCGCGCTGCTGCCGCGCTACATCTTTATCCATAGCGGCCCGCGTGTTTTTAGCTGGTACACGCCAAAAGAAGATTCCGTTAAGCTGTTCCATGACTACCTGGATCTCCACCGTAATCACCCGGATCTGGACGTACAGATGGTGCCGGTATCGGTGATGTTTGGCCGCTCGCCGGGGCGCGAAAAAGGCGAAGTTAACCCGCCGCTGCGCATGCTGAACGGCATCCAGAAGTTCTTTGCCGTCTCCTGGCTGGGCCGCGATAGCTTTGTGCGCTTCTCCCCGCCGGTCTCCCTGCGCCGGATGGCCACCGAGCATGGCACGGACAAAATTATCGCCCAGAAGCTGGCCCGCGTAGCGCGCATGCATTTTGCCCGCCAGCGGCTTGCCGCCGTGGGCCCGCGCCTGCCGGCACGCCAGGATCTCTTCAATAAGCTGCTGGCATCAAAAGCAATTGCCCGCGCGGTAGAAGACGAAGCGCGCAGCAAAAAGATCTCTCACGAGAAGGCCCAGCAGAACGCCATCGCCCTGATGGAAGAGATTGCCGCTAACTTCTCCTATGAGATGATCCGCCTGAGCGACCGTATTCTCGGCTTTACCTGGAACCGGCTCTATCAGGGTATCAACGTGCATAACGCCGAGCGGGTCCGCCAGCTGGCGCACGACGGCCATGAAATTGTCTACGTGCCGTGCCACCGTAGCCACATGGACTACATGCTGCTCTCCTACGTCCTCTATCATCAGGGACTGGTCCCGCCGCATATTGCTGCCGGTATCAACCTTAACTTCTGGCCTGCCGGGCCGATTTTCCGCCGTCTCGGGGCATTCTTTATTCGCCGTACCTTCAAGGGCAATAAGCTCTACTCAACGGTGTTCCGTGAGTACCTGGGCGAGCTGTTCAGCCGCGGCTACTCGGTAGAGTACTTCGTCGAGGGTGGGCGCTCACGTACGGGGCGTCTGCTGGATCCGAAAACCGGCACCCTGTCGATGACCCTGCAAGCCATGCTGCGCGGCGGCACGCGCCCTATCACCCTGGTACCGATCTATATCGGCTACGAGCACGTGATGGAGGTAGGTACCTACGCCAAAGAGCTGCGCGGGGCGACCAAAGAGAAAGAGAACGTCTTTCAGATGCTGCGCGGCCTGAGCAAGCTGCGCAACCTCGGCCAGGGCTATGTTAACTTTGGCGAGCCGCTACCGCTGATGAACTATCTTAATCAGCACGTGCCGGAGTGGCGCGAGTCGATCGATCCGATTGAAGCGATACGCCCGGCCTGGCTGACGCCGACCGTGAATACCATCGCCGCCGATCTGATGGTGCGCATTAACAACGCGGGCGCGGCAAATGCCATGAACCTTTGCTGTACCGCGCTGCTGGCCTCGCGCCAGCGCTCGCTGACCCGCGAGCAGCTGACCGAGCAGCTGGACTGCTATCTCGACCTGCTGCGCAACGTGCCCTACTCGCCTGACGCCACCGCCCCGGCGGCAAGCGCCAGCGAGCTGATTGCCCACGCGCTGCAGATGAACAAGTTCGAGGTAGAGAAAGACACCATTGGCGACATCATCATTCTGCCGCGCGAGCAGGCGGTGCTGATGACCTACTACCGCAACAACATCGCGCATATGCTGGTGCTGCCCTCTCTGATGGCGGCCATCGTGACCCAGCATCGCCAGATCTCTCGCGAAGAGCTGCTGCGCCACGTTGACGTGCTCTATCCGATGCTGAAAGCGGAGCTGTTCCTGCGCTGGGATAACAGCGAGCTGCCGGACGTGATGAACGCCCTGATCGCCGAGATGGTGCGCCAGGGCCTGCTGGTAGATAAAGACGACCGTCTGTATCTCAACCCGCAGCGCTCACGCACCCTGCAGCTGCTGGCAGCGGGCGCACGCGAAACGCTACAGCGTTACGCCATTACCTTCTGGCTGCTGAGCGCTAACCCGGCCATTAACCGTGGCACGCTGGAGAAAGAGAGCCGCACCCTGGCCCAGCGTCTGTCGGTGCTGCATGGGATCAACGCGCCGGAGTTCTTCGATAAAGCGGTGTTTAGTACGTTGGTGCTGACGCTGCGCGATGAAGGCTATATCAGCGATACAGGAGATGCCGATCCGGCTAAAACCATGCAGGTCTATCTCCTGCTGGCGGATCTGGTAACGCCTGACGTGCGATTGACCATCGAGAGCGCGACGCAGGCGGAAGCGTAATAGTGAGGCCCGGCAAGCTTGCCGGGCCTCTTTTTTAGGGCAGGTAACTCACCGCCAGCCCAACAAACAGCGCCAGGCCCACGTAGTTATTGTTCAGGAAAGCTTTGAAACAGGCGTCGCGATCGCGATGCACAATCATCTTCTGCTGCCAGATAAACAGCGCGCCTGCTACCGCAATCGAGGCATAGAAAGCCCAACCCAGCCCGTTCAGCCAGCCCACCGCCGCCATCAGTACCAGCACCAGCACCTGCAAAATGCCGACGATCAGCTTATCGTGACGACCAAAAAGAATAGCCGTCGATTTAATGCCGATCTTGACGTCATCGTCCCGATCCACCATCGCATAGAGCGTATCGTAGGCCACCGCCCACAGAATGTTGGCGAAGAACATCAGCCAGCAGCTCAGGGGAACCGACTCGCTCACGGCGGCAAAGGCCATGGGAATCGACCAGCCAAAGGCGGCACCCAGCACCACCTGCGGCAGGTGGGTATAGCGCTTCATGAAGGGGTAGGTCCAGGCCAGCGCCAGCGCCGCTACCGACAGCAGGATGGTCATCAGGTTGAGGGTCAGCACTAGCACAAACGCCAGCAGCACCAGCACGACAAACAGGTTACGCGCCTCTTTTTCACTCACCGCGCCGCTCGGCAGCGGCCGGTTGGCAGTGCGCTTCACGTGGCCATCAAACTTACGATCGGCGTAGTCGTTCACCACGCAGCCTGCGGCGCGCATCAGCCAGACCCCGGCGATAAACACCACCAGAATCCCCAGCGGCGGCACGCCCGGCGTCGCCACCCACAGTGCCCACAGGGTGGGCCACAGCAACAGCAGCGCGCCAATTGGCTTGTCCGTGCGCATTAAGCGGTGATAAGCCAGCAGCTTACCCTGCGTAAGACTCCACTCCATTTCTACTCCTCTCGATACAGCGGCGATGCAGGTAAAAACAGCTCCGTCAGCAGCAGCGGCTTGCCGCCAAGGCGCAGCCGGGAGCGGCGTCCCCAGAGATCGGCGTGACGGCCTATTTCAATAAAATCACGGGTCAGGGTTGATGAGGTAAAGAGATAGCGCCCCAGCGGCGTATTGCCCAGCCGCTGCAGCGCCAGCTCCGGACCGCTCAGGGTCGACTCCGGCACCACCGTACGGCCAGCCAGCCAGGGCTCGCCGTCGGCACAGAGCAGGATCTCCCGCAGCCAGTAGCGTGATGCCTCGGGCAACAGCGGGCGCTCTTCTGGTACCTCATCGGCGGTGACGAACGCCTCTCTTATGAGCGTAACACTCACCTGGCAACCCTGCTGCTCAAAACGCTTGGTCATTGAGTCTTCCAGCAGCAGCCAGTCTAGCAGGTGCGGTTCAAGTGCGGGGATTGCGTCAAAATAGCGCAGCGCGCGCAGTTGCGTTAGCGCAGGGTGTGGCATGCCTTACTCTCCGGTACATAACGTAGCAACAGTGTATCGCAGAACAGGCAGATCGGGAAAAAGGGTGCACCGGTGAAGGTGCACCAAACGGACAAAATCAGCATTGTGGGGAGACGATCACCCCTTGCCTTTTACACTGCTGATAAACGTAGCGCGGGCGGACGTCGAGCCCAGGCTCTCAGCCTCATTCAATAGTTTGAGTGCTTTATCGATATTGCCGCTGGCGACGGCCTGTTTAATACCCTGGTTAAAGTAGTTTTCCGTATCGTTCAGTACCGGTTCATGCCTGGCTGCCGGAGCCGGGGCTTGCACAGGTGCGGCTGCCGGAGCAGGTGCGGCGGCCGGGGCGCTGTAGGCGGTGGCCGGTGCGGCAGTATTACCAACGGTCACGGCAGCATGGCCGGAAGAGCCAAAGATCGGGCCGACCAGAATGCTGGAGGCAGAGTTAGTGCTGACTTTGAGTTTCACCGTGCCGTCCGGCGTATGGCGCGCCTGTGGATCCGGAATATCCGGTACTGCGTTACCCACGCCTTTCGCGTAGGCCTTTGCCGGGTTGATCATGGTGGTGGTGCGCTGCAAATCTTCCGGGGTGGTAAAGACCAGCAGGTAGATTTTTTGCTGGCCCAGCGCCGGCGTCAGCTTGATGATCCCCTCAAGACGGTCGGCAGACATCACGCCCGGCTCCTGATAGGTGAAGTAGCTGCTCGGGAACCACGCGGCGGGGGTCAGGTTTTGATCGAGCACCAGCACGTTGGGCGCAAAGATCGATTTTTGCTTATCCGCGACGCTGGTGAGGGTAAGGGTTAACTCACCGATGTTGGCCGGCACGCTGTAGGCGGCCACTTTACCGGTGATGCCGGGTACGTTCAGGGTTTGCCCTGCCGTCGCCAAATTGGTGGTCTGGGTTTGTGAATTAGCAACCGGGGTCCAGGCGAGCTGCTGGAGCGTCCCTGTCGGGATGGCCGGCGCGGCTGAGGTGTCCTGCGGAACCAGGTTTACGTCGGCGAAGCTGACTGCGGGTACGCAGGCGAGCAGCCCTGCACCGAGGCAGAGCGCGAGAAGCGTTTTTTTCATTTTCATTATGGTGACCTCTGTAGAGATGACGAGACGGTAGCCAGGCAATAGCGCGCCGCGTCAGGATAGATCGCTTACTGGTATAAGAGGGGCCGAAGCCCCTCTCTGGTACTGCATTACATCAACGCTGTCTTACCACCAGATTTCCATCTGGGCACCGAAGGTCCACTCGTCATCATCGCCGCGGCTGAAGGTACGGGCAGAGGTATCCTGGTAAGCGTAGCCAGTAGTGTAAGCCGGGCCAGCATTGTTGTTAGCGAAGCCGAAGGACTCATCCCACTTGGCGTAGGTTGCGAACACGCGCAGCGCCGGACGGGACCAGATGCTGTCGCCTGCCTGCCACTGCTGGGCCAGGGTCACTTTGACCTGGTCGTTGGTGGAGTCGGTACGCTGGGACTTCACGTTGTCATAGCCAACTTCCAGCAGGGTGCTCATGATCGGTGTCCATTTGAACATCGGACGCACGCCCACGGTCCACCAGCGGGTGCCGTTGTTGTTATCCAGATCGATATCCTGGTACATACCGACGTACATCATGTCCCAGCGGTCGCCCATCGAGATGGAGCCGTGGTCGATAAAGCGCAGCAGGTGACCGTTGTTGTCAAGCTGTGCACCCTGCGGAATGCCTTTACCGTTAGAGGTAAGGGAGTCGGTAGCGTACTGAACGATGAACTTGTTGAAGCCGGTGCCGATGGTCTGCACGTGCTCACCGGTAAACATCCAGCCATCTTTAGTCGCGCCTGGACGCAGGGAGTAGTTATCCGGCAGGTTGGTGTGGCCGTAGTCTACGCCCAGCTCCAGGGTACCGCCCGGGTTCACTTCCATGCCGGCTAAGCGCACGTCAAAGACGTCGTTCGGCACGATATTGTCATAGGTACGATCGCCAGTAATCGGATCGCGATCGGCGAAAGTGGTCGAGCCGCCGGACTCAGATGAACGGGTGCCCGCCAGAGAGAGTTTACCGAAGCCGAGATCGATGTTTTCGATACCTGCGCCTGGGCCAGAGATATCCCAGTAGTAGAAGTCGATCATGTGGACGTCATGACGCTGGTAGAAGCGTTTACCTGCCCAGATGGTGGAGCCTGGCAGCGCTTCGATCAGGTTTTTACCCTGAACGTTGGCTTCGCGGAAGGCCGGGCTGGTGGCTTCCCAGTCGTTCTGCTGGGAAACGGAGTAGGCTACGTTGGTGTCGAAGTAGAAGCTCTTATCGCCCTCTTTCCACACTTCCTGGCCCAGTTTGATCTCCGCATAGGTTTCACATTCGTTACCAAGACGGTATTTACTTTGGGCCCCGGTCGCCTGGAAACACTCTTGCGGGCCGCCGCTGCCGGTCCAGCCGATGCCAGAACGGGCGTAGCCTTTAAAATCAACAGCACCCGCCTGGGCTGCCATCACGCCTGCTGCTATGGCGACGGCCAGAGGGAGTTTGCGCAGAGTAATCATCGTTCTATCTCCTGAAGCTTTGCTTGCTTTTCTTTGTAATGGGAATGCTTAAACGCCAGGCTCCTGATGCAATCTCCGACAGGCGCTGCCGTCCTCACGGAACAGATGGCAGCGCTCCGGCGGCAAGCCGATAGCGAATGTGGCACCCTCTTCTACCAACACCACGTCCCCCTGGCGGTAAACCAGGTTTTGACGGATGGCGGGGATCTGGATATGAATTTGCGTTTCGTGACCTAACTGCTCAACAACCTGTACCTGCCCCTCCAGCGTGACATCGGCGATGTCGCTGGGCAGCAGATGCTCGGGACGGATCCCAAGCGACATATTTGCGCCCACCTGGACGTGAGCACTGTCTACCGGCAGCCAGATCTGCTGGCGGTTCGGCAGCTCTACCTGCACCTGCTCAATGGCGGTAGCGGTCACTTTTACCGGCAGGAAGTTCATCTTGGGCGAGCCAATAAAGCCCGCCACGAAACGGTCTGCCGGGTAGTGATAAAGCTCCAGCGGCTTGCCAATCTGCGCCACGCGGCCCGCGTCCAGCACCACAATCTTGTCTGCCAGGGTCATCGCCTCGACCTGATCATGGGTGAC
Organism: Pseudescherichia sp. AS216; assembly: GCF_037152055.1. Classification (NCBI taxonomy): domain Bacteria; kingdom Pseudomonadati; phylum Pseudomonadota; class Gammaproteobacteria; order Enterobacterales; family Enterobacteriaceae; genus Pseudescherichia; species Pseudescherichia sp. AS216. The sequence continues at coordinate 766,010 of NZ_JBBCMV010000002.1, forward strand.
GTAGATCATCGTGCGTCCAAGGCGCTTGTGCAGGCGGGAGATCTCGATCCGCATCTGCACGCGCAGCGCCGCATCAAGGTTCGATAGCGGCTCATCGAGCAGGAACACGCGCGGCTCCGCCACCAGCGTACGGCCAATGGCGACGCGCTGGCGCTGACCGCCGGAGAGCGCTTTCGGCTTGCGATCCAGCAGATGGCCCAGCTGTAACACCTCGGCGACCTGGTTAACGCGCTGGTTAATCACGTCTTTCTTTGCGCCAGCCAGCTTCAGGCCGAACGACATATTTTCTGCCACCGAGAGGTGGGGATAGAGCGCATAGGACTGGAACACCATGCCAACGCCGCGATCCGCAGGGGGGATCTCGTTCATTCGCGTATCACCAATCATGAGGTCGCCGCTGGTGATGGTCTCCAGCCCGGCAATCATGCGCAGCAGGGTCGATTTTCCGCAGCCTGACGGTCCGACAAACACCACGAACTCCCCCTCCTGGATGTCGAGGTTGATATCTTTTGATACCACTACGTCACCCCAGGCCTTCGTCACATTCCTCAGCTGCACGCTCGCCATGCCCTTCTCCCTTCCTTCGTTACAACCCTGAAACATTCAGTTGCAGTGAATATGCGTCATGCGTAAGTCAGGCGAATCCTCCACCCCCCGGTTTTTTATGGGGGAGGAGACGGGAGGATGAGCGGCATGGCTCTGCCACCGGGGCCGCGGGCTGCGGGCAATTTTCGTGATGCCACCAGCAAAAATTGCGGCGCTTTTGTGTGCGCCGGTACGCATAACTCTGTTTTATGTAACAAAGATCACACATCACGGCGGCAGGGCGTAGGTCGGGGGAGGATGAGAAGCGCTTGTCAAACCGGGAGACTGAGAGGCGTCAATTTATCGCTACCTAAAGGACGGGATTTATGAACATGAAAACTGGCGCTCGCATCCTTGCGCTCTCCGCGCTGACGACGATGATGTTTTCCGCCTCGGCCCTTGCCAAAATTGAAGAAGGCAAGCTGGTGATCTGGATCAACGGCGACAAAGGCTATAACGGCCTCGCGGAAGTCGGCCAGAAATTCGAGAAAGATACCGGGATTAAGGTCACCGTTGAGCATCCGGACAAGCTGGAAGAGAAGTACCCGCAGGTGGCGGCGACCGGTGACGGCCCGGATATTATCCTCTGGGCGCATGACCGTTTTGGTGGCTATGCCCAGTCTGGCCTGCTGGCGGAAATCACCCCCGACAAAGCCTTCCAGGACAAGCTTTTCCCGTTCACCTGGGACGCGGTGCGCTATAACGGCAAGCTGATCGCCTATCCGATCTCCGTTGAAGCCCTGTCGCTGATCTATAACAAAGACCTGGTACCGAACCCGCCGAAAACCTGGGAAGAGATCCCGGCGCTGGATAAAGAGCTGAAGGCGAAAGGCAAGAGCGCGCTGATGTTCAACCTGCAGGAGCCGTACTTCACCTGGCCGCTGATCGCCGCTGATGGCGGATACGCGTTTAAATTTGCCGACGGCAAGTATGACGTGAAAGACGTGGGCGTGGACAACGCCGGTGCCAAAGCGGGCCTGGGCTTCCTGGTTGATCTGATTAAGAACAAACACATGAATGCCGACACCGACTACTCCATCGCCGAAGCGGCCTTTAATAAAGGCGAAACCGCGATGACCATCAACGGTCCGTGGGCGTGGTCAAACATCGACAAGAGCAAGGTGAACTACGGCGTGACGCTGCTGCCGACCTTTAAAGGCAAGCCGTCGAAGCCGTTCGTTGGCGTGCTGAGCGCGGGCATCAACGCCGCCAGCCCGAACAAAGAGCTGGCAAAAGAGTTCATTGAAAACTACCTGCTGACCGACCAGGGCCTGGACGCGGTTAACAAAGATAAGCCGCTGGGTGCCGTCGCGCTGAAATCCTTCCAGGAGACCTTAGCGAAGGATCCACGCATTGCCGCCACCATGGGCAACGCCGAGAAGGGCGAAATCATGCCTAACGTTCCGCAGATGGCTGCCTTCTGGTATGCAGTGCGTACGGCAGTAATCAACGCCGCCAGCGGTCGCCAGACCGTGGATGCTGCGCTGAAAGATGCGCAGGGTCGTGTTACCAAGTAATAAAAATGGCGGGTGGCGCATCGCTACCCGCCCTACAACTGACAATGTTTTCCACGGTTGTTGAGGAAGTGTCTCATGGATGTCGTTAAAAAGAGTGCCTGGTGGCAAAGCAACGCGCTGAAGTGGTCAGCGATCGCCCTGCTGGGGCTGCTGGTGGGCTATCTTGTGGTTTTGATGTACGCCCAGGGAGAGTACCTGTTTGCCATCACGACGCTGATCTTAAGCTCGGTTGGCCTCTATATTTTCGCCAATCGTAAAGCCTACGCCTGGCGCTATGTCTATCCCGGTCTCGCCGGGATGGGCCTGTTTGTTCTCTTTCCGCTGATCTGTACCATCGCTATCGCGTTTACCAACTACAGCAGCACCAATCAGCTGGCGCAGGAGCGCGTTCGCGATGTGCTGATGGATCGCGTCTATCAGGCGGGTAAGACCTTTAACTTTGGCCTCTATCCGGCAGAGAATAAATGGCAGCTGGTGCTGACCGACGGCGAGAGCGACAAGCACTACGTTTCACAACCCTTTACGCCCGGTGGCGAGCAGACCCTGCCCCTGAAAGAGGCGGCAACCCTGCCTGCGGGCGAACGCGCTAACCTGCGGGTGATTACCCAGCAGCGCCAGGCGCTGACGCAGCTTACCGCCGTGCTACCGGATGAGAGCCACGTGGTAATGAGTTCTCTGCGCCAGTTCTCCGGCACGCGCCCGCTCTATACCCTTGCCGACGACGGCACGCTCACCAACAACCAGAGCGGCGTAAAATACCGCCCCAATAACGAGGTCGGTTTCTATCAGGCCGTTAACGCCGACGGTGGCTGGGGCAGCGAACGCCTTAGCCCAGGCTATACCGTGACCATCGGCTGGGACAACTTTATGCGTGTCTTCACCGACGAAGGCATCCAGAAGCCGTTCATGGCAATCTTCGTCTGGACCGTGGTCTTCTCGCTGCTGACGGTGGTGCTGACCGTGGCGGTCGGCATGGTGCTGGCGTGCCTCGTGCAGTGGGAAGCCCTGCGCGGCAAAGCTATCTACCGCGTGCTGCTGATCCTGCCCTACGCCGTACCGTCCTTTATCTCAATCCTGATTTTCAAAGGGCTGTTTAACCAGAGCTTCGGCGAAATCAACATGATGCTGGGGGCGCTGTTCGGTGCTAAACCCGCCTGGTTTAGCGACCCGACGACGGCCCGCGCGATGGTGGTCATCGTTAACACCTGGCTCGGCTATCCCTACATGATGATCCTCTGCATGGGGCTGCTGAAAGCGATCCCTGACGATCTCTATGAGGCTTCGTCAATGGATGGCGCGGGACCGATGCAGAACTTCTTCCGCATCACCCTGCCACTGCTGGTCGTGCCGCTCACGCCGCTGATGATCGCCAGCTTTGCGTTTAACTTTAATAACTTTGTGCTGATCCAGCTCCTGACCAACGGTGGCCCGGATCGCCTGGGTACCACCACCCCGGCAGGCTATACCGACCTGCTGGTGAGCTATACCTACCGCATTGCCTTTGAAGGCGGCGGCGGCCAGGATTTCGGGCTTGCTGCGGCGATTGCCACGCTGATCTTCCTGCTGGTTGGCGTCCTGGCGATTGTGAATTTGAAAGCCACGCGCATGAAATTTGATTAAGGGAGAGACAGACAATGGCTATGGTTCAACCCAAATCACAAAAGCTGCGCCTTTTCCTTACGCATCTGGGCCTGCTGGTTTTTATCGCGGCGATCATGTTCCCGCTGCTGATGGTCATTGCCATCTCGCTGCGTCCAGGTAACTTCGCTACCGGCAGCCTGATCCCGGACCAGATCTCGTGGGAGCACTGGCGTCTGGCGCTGGGCTTCAGCGTTGAGCATGCGGATGGGCGCGTTACCCCGCCGCCGTTCCCGGTGCTGCTGTGGCTGTGGAACTCGGTAAAAATTGCTGGCATTACGGCGGTGGGCATCGTGGTGCTCTCCACCACCTGCGCCTACGCCTTTGCCCGCATGCGCTTTACCGGTAAGTCGGCGCTGCTGAAAGGGATGCTAATTTTCCAGATGTTCCCGGCGGTGCTCTCCCTGGTGGCGCTCTATGCCCTGTTCGACCGCCTCGGTCAGTATGTACCCTTTATCGGCCTGAACACGCACGGCGGGGTGATCTTCGCCTATCTGGGCGGCATCGCCCTGCATGTCTGGACGATCAAGGGCTACTTTGAAACCATCGACAATTCGCTGGAAGAGGCGGCTTCGCTGGATGGGGCGACGCCGTGGCAGGCGTTTCGTCTGGTCTTGCTGCCGCTCTCGGTACCGATTCTGGCGGTGGTCTTTATTCTGTCGTTTATCGCCGCCATTACCGAAGTCCCGGTTGCCTCGCTGCTGCTGCGCGACGTCGACAGCTACACCCTGGCGGTAGGTATGCAGCAGTATCTCAACCCGCAAAACTACCTGTGGGGCGATTTTGCCGCGGCGGCGGTGCTCTCGGCTATTCCGATTACCCTTGTCTTCCTGCTGGCCCAGCGCTGGCTGGTTAACGGCCTGACGGCAGGCGGGGTGAAAGGCTAGGTTTCATCATGTAGTGCCACTGTTATCCTCAACGTTGATCTATCCGTTTGTACTTTGACTCGTGACTGTTATTGGCGCTCTCAGGAGCGCCATTTTTTTTACTCCCGCTTCAGCCGTTTCGAGTTGCAGAGCCAGAGGGTGATCACCAGCAGCAGGATCGCGCCGGAGTAGATCAGCACGTCCATCGGCGATTTGTGGTCGACAATGATCAGCCGCACGATGGCGGTGATGCCGATATAGACAAAGTAGCGTAGCGGGAAGTGAAAACCAGACTGAAAATACTTAACAATCAGGGCGATAAATTCGAAGTAGAGAAAGTAGACCACCAGCCCCTCAACCAGCTCATATTTGCTGGTCTGCTCGGGCGCAAAGAGCACGTCCGCAAGGTGCACCGTCTCTTTACCGAGAAAGACAACCAGGATCAGGCCAAGACTCAGCAGCCCAAGATTCAGGACGGTTTGCAGGATGGTGGAGATGAACTCAACGCGTGGACGAATAAGCGATGTCATACGGCACCTCATTGTCAGTGGCGAGCTCTATGTATAACGCAGAAGTGTGATCCAGATCTAGATTCTTTACTTATGGTATGGCCGGGCAGCATTGCGCCGCCCGGCTCAGCATTAGCGGAAATTCACGCTCCGATCGCTGGTCATGTCATACAGCTGGAACTTACGTCCAAGCTGCTGACCGCCGTCGCGGGTAAGCGGCGTCCAGCCGATAGCTGCCCGGCTGCGGGTCGGGCCAGAGGCAAAGAGATCCAGCGGAATCGATACATAGACCCCTTTTGTGAAATCCCCTTCCCCGTACTCGTCCGGTGATACGTTAGTCAGCGTGGCATAGGTGCCCACGACGACGCCGCTGTCGAAGTGTTTCGACACCTCCAGCGTACCGCCCTTATCTCCCGCCAGATACTGCCCGACGCTGGCTTTAATCAGCACGTCCTGAGCAAAGGAAGGCGTCCAGTAGGCGGTCAGGTGTCCCGTCTTCGCGCTGTAGTCGGTGAACTTCATCATCTCCTTCGCGCTGCGCCAGTCACGCTGCTTAACGTAGTTAGCATCAATCCCGAAGGCCCAGTTGCTGTCCACCGGCCGCCAGAGCACCTCGGCCCCGGCTCCACCGTACATCGTCTCCAGATAGCCGCCGTACACCTGGCCATAGAAGCCGTTGCCAAGATACTGGAAGTAGTTGGCCTGGAGATTGTTAACGTAGTAGTCATTCGCTACGTAGTCGCGCACGTGGGTACGCACGCGAGGCAGATGGGAGTCGTCCGGCGGATCGGTGTAGTTGAACTTGTCGTAGTTGTTGGCGATGTTGCCAAACAGGCTGCCGGTGGTCAGCAGGTGGTCGGTCAGCCAGAGATCGGCGGTCGCCATCACCCCAAGCTGGTACATATAGAAACTTTCCGGACCGCCCACGGACTGGTTCAGCACCGGATCGATATGGAAATCGAAGCGGGACTTCTCCATATACCAGCCCTGCTCGGTGCTCTCTGGTACCTCTGGCTCAACGCGTTTCTGCACCAGGGTCGTCTCATGCCCCAGCGGCTCTCCGGCCAGATGGCGTTGCAGGCTTGCCACATCGGTTTCGGTGGTCACCTGCGGCAGGTTGAGGCGGTTCTCGGTCACGCGGATGGTTTTTACGCCGTCCGGCAGATCGTTGGCGATGATCCGGTTCGCCCGCTCAATACCCTCTTCGGTATTGCGGTATTTCACCTGTTCGCCGGTAACGTAGAGCGTATCGCCTTTCACCTGAATTTTCGGATCCGCCAGCCCGGCGTTGTACTTCAGCTGCGTGAGCTGATTCGCCACCACCGCGTGCTGCATAATGGCGTCCTGCGGCTGCGGCTCATACTGCGGGCGGGCATTATCGTTGTAAGAGGGGCGCAGATCGTTGAAGTTAGAGTGCAGGGTAAAGCCAAACATCACCGTGTTGCCGCGCTCGTAGCTCAGGTTGACGTCGGCCCAGTCTGCTACGCGATAGATTGCCCCAACGTTCACTTTGCTGCGCTGCGGCAGACGACCGGCAAAATCCTGCTGATAGTTATTGCCTTCATACTCCAGCTTCAGGCGCAGCGGCTGCCACGGCGTCTGGTACTCCACGCCGCCAAACAGCGACGCCGGGCCATGGAACATCTGACTACTGTCAATGGAGCCCGCCTGGTTGTAGCTGTTGTCGCGGTAACAGTACTTCTCATCGTAGGAGCAGAGGGGGTTTTTGATATTGCCCGCCGTGCCAAGGTAACCCCAGCCCAGCCCAAGAGTAAAATCAAACGGCCCCCAGGCCTTGCTGGCCACAAGGTATTCGGCATCGAACAGACCTGTCCCGCCGATATCCCGTGCGCCCACTGCCACCTGCGGCAGCCAGTACCCCTCTTCCCACAGGCGCAGCTTGAGATCGAACGCTTTATCTTTGTAGGTCTGATCGCCGGAAAAGGCGTCCACGCTGCTGTACTGTCGAGTGCGCACGTCGGTGTAGCGCAGAGTCGTCTCTAGCCACGGAAAGAGCTGAATCGAACCTGAGTAGTAGCGGTACTGATCGTTATCGCGATAGTTAAGGCTGATCTCACCCTCACGCGCCATCCGGGCGGTGGGCGTTTGCAGCAGTCCCACGCCGCCGAAGTCAGTCTGGGAAGGGCCTACCGGAGCCGGATACGTTTCCGCATGGCAGGCGGCGCTGACGCTGAGCGCCAGCAGGCTGTAAAGAGAAATTTTCTTCATTAATCCGGTATCCGATGCGTCAGGGAAGTGAGAATATCGGCGTTAATGCCGTCCCGGCTTTTCGTCCAGACGCTTTCAGCAAAGCCAACAAAAATCGTGCTGCCCGGCATGGGTTCCACATGGCGTTTGTTCCAGTAGGCCACCGGCACGCTCTGCGTGCGGCCATCGGGATAGATCACCCACGCCGTATTGCGATCGGCTCCGCTTAGCAAGCCCATCTCATCTAAATATCCCGCGACGTCGCGTCCCGGTGTGAACGGCTTTTTGCCAGGGCTGCTCACCAATCCCAGCACGGTAACCGTAGAAGGCTGCGCGCCGAGCCACAGGCTGTACTCGCCCTCCAGCGGCGGGTTCGCACCGGGCTGGACCCGGACCCGATCCGGATCGAGGGGCACCAGCTGGCGTCCCGTGACCTTGATGCCCTGCAGCTGCTGACGGAGAGCGTTAACTGCGGCGGCATCCTCTCCCTCTTCATCTGCCGCGAGGGCGGCCAGACGCGCCAGCAGCGCCTGATGCCGCTGCGTTTCGCGCTGGGTGGCGTGCTGCTCGCTAATGACCGCGCCCGGCCACCAGCTGTTGGCCAGCCGGGGCTGACCCACTAAATCAATAAGATGCGCGGCATCGGTCAGCGTCTTAGGCTCCGCGCTCTCGGGGGTGTAAACCTTAATGGTGCCCGCTGCGAAAGCAGCAGAGGAAGCAAGGCTAAAAATAAGCGAGGCGATTGCGGTTAGCTTCATTGTTTTGCCGCCTTGATGAGCGTGGTCTCAACCGGGAACCAGTCCGCGCCAAGGTACTGTAGCGACCGCCGGATCCGTCCGTCGCTGTCTATCCAGAAACGGTTGGTCCAGGATTTTTGCTCTGTCTCAACGTGCTCTTCCAGCACGCGTACTATGGTGACGTCGCTGCCTACCGTCACCGTATCCTGCCCGGCCCAGCGGAACTGCGAGCGGGCCGTGGCATAACGTACCTGGCCATGCTCGGTCCAGCCGAGGGTGCGGGTCCACGCTGCGCCATCGGTAATGCGGTTCGGTTTGATCAGCGGATCTGCCGCCAGGTTGTTCACCTCAAGCAGGTTATCGCCGGGAAGCTGAGTTTTAACGAGGCGACCATCCTGAGTCACCAGAATAGACTGGTCCTGAGTCGCCCACTTCTGCTGGCCGTTTTCAGAAAAAGCGAGCACCACAAACAGCTGAGGGCCACCGTTTAGCTGCATATACTGGCTGGCATAGGGCATATCCTGAATATCTTCATCGGTAAGATGCACGCCGGGGGTGCCAAACACGCTGTCCCACAGCGCACCGCCCAGCTCTTTGGTCGTGCCGGAGCACGCCTGCAGCAGCAGACAAAGCAGAATAATTCCCGGTCGCTTCACGACAATTCTCCAGGGGCAAAATAACCACACCGAAGTGTGGTTAGAGTTAAAGCACTCGTGATTACTGAGTGCTGGTCGTTGTGGTGGTGGTGGTTCCGGTATTAGAACCATCGCCGCCACCGGTCGCCGCGAGGGCGACGCCTACCGCTGAGCTGACGGTGCTAACGCTGGTCGCGGAGGAGCTTCCCGCCGAGACCGACGTTGCCGCCGACCCTGCTGCGTCACCTACTTGTACCGGAGCGGCATAAGCAGAGGTCGCGGCAAGCGCGGTGATGGCAAAAATGCCATACAGGACTTTATGCATATCAATTTCCCTTCATTGAATGAATGGATATTTACCTGAACGGAGTCAGGCGCAGTCGAGTATACACAACCGATACGCGTGATTGGCGTCACAGAGAATTACAGGGCGGGTTTTAGGATTAATGACCTATTCAGCAAAGAACATTTCTTGCTCAACTCAAAATTATCTATAAATCAATAAATTAAAATATAAATAAGCCTTGGTTGTCTGCGTATTATCCTAAAATCATTTGCGGCCAATAATGTCGGAAATGCGTTTTTCAGATAAAGCTCAATAAACAGATTTGCGGTAAGTTACTGGCAACAGGAAATATCTGATAAGAGAGCCGGCAATAGTACCGGCTTATATTAAATAAACATCAATGCCCGGCGGCGCTGCGCTTGCACGGGCCTACGGCCTGGCTGCAATCTGCTAAATCATTCGAATTGCAGCAAGGCGGCAAGATCGTTAATCCCCGGGAGCATAGATAGCTATGTGACCGGGGTTAACGAACGCAGCCAATGCGGCTGCGGTTTGAAGGATGACGCAGATTTTAGCGCCAGGACTTATAGCGGTTAATCAAGCCGTTGGTCGAGCTATCGTGGCTGCTGATATCGCTGTCATCGCCCAGCTCCGGCAGTATACGGTTCGCCAGCTGTTTACCCAGCTCTACGCCCCACTGATCGAAGGTGAAGATGTTGAGGATCGCGCCCTGGGTGAAGATTTTGTGCTCATAGAGCGCAATCAGTGCTCCGAGGCTGAACGGGGTGATCTCACGCAGCAGAATGGAGTTAGTCGGGCGGTTGCCTTCAAACACCTTAAACGGCACAACGTGCTCCAGCGAGGCCGGATCTTTACCCTGGTCGCGATACTCCTGCTCAACCACGTCGCGGGATTTACCGAATGCCAGCGCCTCGGTCTGAGCGAAGAAGTTGGAGAGCAGCTTCTGATGATGATCCGACAGCGCGTTATGGGTGATGGCCGGTGCGATAAAGTCGCACGGTACCATCTTGGTGCCCTGATGGATCAGCTGGTAGAAGGCATGCTGGCCGTTGGTTCCCGGCTCACCCCAGATAATCGGGCCGGTCTGGTAGTCCACGGCATTGCCGTTACGGTCAACGTACTTACCGTTGGACTCCATGTTGCCCTGCTGGAAGTAGGCTGCGAAGCGGTGCATATACTGGTCGTAAGGCAGAATCGCCTCTGTTTCCGCGCCGAAGAAGTTGTTGTACCAGATACCGATCAGCGCCAGCAGCACCGGCAGGTTTTTCTCCGCCGGGGTGGTGGCGAAGTGCTGATCCATGGCGTGCGCGCCGGAGAGCAGTTCAACAAAGTTGTCGTAGCCCACGGAGAGGATGATCGACAGGCCAATCGCCGACCACAGGGAGTAACGCCCACCTACCCAGTCCCAGAACTCAAACATGTTAGCGGTATCGATACCAAACTCGCCCACCGCTTTGGCGTTGGTGGAGAGCGCAGCAAAGTGTTTCGCCACGTGCTGCTGGTCACCGGCCGTTTTCAGGAACCAGTCGCGCGCGCTGTGGGCGTTGGTCATGGTCTCCTGCGTGGTGAAGGTTTTGGACGCCACCAGGAAGAGCGTAGATTCAGGGTTAACCTTCTTCAGCACTTCGGCGATGTGCGTACCGTCGACGTTAGAGACAAAGTGCATGTTCAGATGATTTTTGTACGGGCGCAGCGCTTCGGTCACCATAAACGGGCCGAGGTCGGAGCCGCCGATGCCGATGTTCACCACGTCAGTGATCGGTTTGCCGGTATAGCCTTTCCACTGGCCGGAGATGATGGCCTCAGAGAAGGTTTTCATCTTCTCCAGCACGGCGTTGACTTCCGGCATCACGTCTTTGCCATCAACAATAATCGGCGTGTTGCTGCGGTTACGCAGCGCAACGTGCAGCACCGCACGATCTTCGGTGCGGTTGATCTTCTCGCCGGAGAACATGGATTTGATCGCGTCGGCCAGCTCGGTCTCTTTGGCTAAGTCCAGTAGCTTTGCCAACGTCTCTTCGGTGATGCGGTTTTTGGAGAAGTCCACCAGCATCTGATCGTTGAAGGTCGCGGAGAATTTGCTGAAGCGGTCGCTATCGTTGGCGAACAGCTCGGCGAGGGTGACCTCTTTCATTTCATCGAAGTGTTTCTGTAATGCCTGCCAGGCAGAAGTCTGCGTTGGGTTGATATTTTTCATAGCAATACTCTTCTGATTTAGGATCCTAACTGCGGTCGATTGTAGCGCCTGCGGACAAAAATTGTGACGGTTTTTATGCTTTTGCCCAACGAAGATGATGATGCGCTAACGCGGGGAGACAGGGCAAAGTATAGCGTTTATAAGTTATTTTCCTGGGATAACCCTGAACATGAAAAATCCGCATAACCGCAGCGTTGACAGCGCCCCCCGGAAACCTTTATTTATAAAGTATTACTTATGTTACCAAAGTATGAATTCCCATTGGGAATAGCCAGAAGAGGCGCGTCGTCCAGGTTAGTGTGCTTGAGGAGCCAGTCCGCAGAGAGCACAGGAGGGGGAACAACGCCGAGGTGGTAGAGCGTCTGGCCGCGCTTGCCATCGGCTACAGGGGCTGAATCCCCTGGGCTGTCACCAGAGACGTTCGCAGTCGTGCGTCTCGCAAGGTGGAGCGCTTCTGGGTGTAATCGTAGCGGTTCATTGCTCTGCGCCTACCCCGTTTTTCGCTCTCTCCTTGTTCCAGGGCTGACTATTTGCACCTGATACGAGGTTGTTATGATCAAAGCAGTTTCCCCGCTTGGTGTTGCTAAGCTTATTGTTGCCAAATTTGGCGGGACCAGCGTCGCCGATTTCGATGCCATGAACCGCAGCGCCGACGTGGTGCTCTCCGACGCCAGCGTTCGCCTGGTGGTGCTCTCTGCCTCTGCAGGGGTGACCAACCTGCTGGTGGCGCTCGCCGAAGGGCTGGAGGCCAGCGAACGTTTCGTAAAGCTCGACGCCATTCGCAAAATTCAGTTCGATATCCTTGAGCGCCTGACGCGCCCTGACGTCATCCGCGAGGAGATCGAACGCCTGCTGGAAAATATTACTACCCTGGCGGAAGCCGCTTCTCTTGCCACCTCTGCCGCGCTGACCGATGAGCTGGTAAGTCACGGCGAGCTGATGTCGACCCTGCTGTTTGTGGAAGTGCTGCGCGAGCGTAGCGTGCAGGCGCAGTGGTTTGACGTGCGTAAAGTGATGCGTACCAGCGATCGCTTTGGCCGCGCCGAGCCGGATGTTGCCGCCCTGGCGGAGCTGGCGGCCCAGCAGCTCTCCCCGCGTCTCAACGAAGGGTTAGTGGTTACGCAAGGCTTTATCGGCAGCGAGCCAAAGGGCCGCACCACCACTCTGGGCCGCGGCGGCAGCGACTACACCGCCGCCCTGCTCGGCGAAGCGCTGCATGCCTCTCGGGTGGATATCTGGACCGACGTTCCCGGCATCTACACCACCGATCCGCGCGTTGTACCGGCCGCCAAGCGTATCGATGAGATCGCCTTTGAAGAGGCCGCTGAGATGGCGACCTTCGGCGCAAAAGTGCTGCATCCGGCAACGCTGCTGCCTGCGGTGCGCAGCGATATTCCGGTGTTTGTTGGCTCCAGCAAGGATCCTAAAGCGGGCGGCACGCTGGTCTGCAATGAGACGCAGAACCCGCCGCTGTTTCGCGCCCTGGCGCTGCGCCGTAAGCAGACCCTGGTAACCCTGCACAGCCTGAACATGCTGCACTCCCGCGGCTTCCTGGCCGAAGTATTCGGTATGCTGGCGCGCCACAGTATCTCCGTCGATCTGATCACCACGTCAGAAGTGAGCGTTGCCCTGACGCTGGACACCACCGGCTCGACCTCTACGGGTGACACCCTGCTAACCCAGGGCCTGCTGACCGAGCTGTCGTCGCTGTGCCGCGTGGAAGTGGAAGAGAACCTCGCCCTGGTGGCGCTGATTGGTAACGATCTGTCGAAAGCCTGTGGCGTGGGCAAAGAGGTGTTTGGCGTACTCGATCCGTTTAACATCCGCATGATCTGCTACGGCGCATCCAGCCACAACCTCTGCTTCCTGGTACCTGGCGCAGAAGCCGAGCAGGTTGTGCAGACGCTGCATCATAATTTGTTTGAATAAAATTCCAGCACACGATAAAAAATACCTATAGCCGGGCTCGAACCCGGCTTTTTTATAACTAAATGGCACAACGACACGACAATACTGCAAGGAATTCATTATGTTAACCGCCATCACCCGGCTGTTCCCCCTGTGGGCGCTGCTGCTCTCCGTTCTCGCTTACTACACCCCAACGACGTTCACCGGCATCGGCCCGTGGGTGACCACGCTGCTGATGCTGATCATGTTCGGCATGGGTGTGCATCTGAAGCTTGAGGACTTCAAGCGTGTTCTGTCGCGTCCCGCCCCGGTCGCCGCGGGCATTTTTCTTCACTATCTGGTAATGCCCCTCGCCGCCTGGCTGCTGGCCATGCTCTTTAAGATGCCCCCGGATCTCTCCGCCGGGATGGTGCTGGTAGGCAGCGTTGCCAGCGGCACGGCCTCCAACGTCATGATCTACCTGGCCAAGGGCGACGTGGCGCTGTCGGTCACTATCTCATCGGTCTCTACGCTGGTAGGCGTGGTGGCAACGCCGCTGCTGACGCGCCTCTACGTGGATGCCCATATTCAGGTGGATGTGATGGGGATGCTGCTGAGCATTCTGCAAATCGTGGTGATCCCGATTGGGCTTGGTCTGGTTATTCATCACCTCTTCCCACGCCTGGTGAAGGCGGTGGAGCCGTATCTGCCGGCGTTTTCGATGCTCTGCATTTTGGCGATCATCAGCGCGGTAGTTGCAGGCTCTGCATCGCACATCGCTTCCGTTGGCTTCGTGGTGATTATCGCAATCATTCTGCACAACACCATCGGCCTGCTGGGCGGCTACTGGGGCGGAAAGCTGTTTGGCTTTGATGAGTCCATCTGCCGGACGTTGGCGATTGAGGTGGGGATGCAGAACTCAGGCCTGGCCGCCGCGCTGGGTAAGATCTACTTCTCACCGCTGGCCGCCCTGCCCGGCGCGCTGTTCTCGGTCTGGCACAACCTCTCCGGCTCGCTGCTGGCAGGCTACTGGTCGGGTAAACCCATCGATGAGCAACCGAAAAAAGATGCGGTAAAACAGGGTTAATTTACTCTGCTTGCTTTACACTGAAGCCTCTTCTACAGGAGGCTTCAGCGATGGCTACACCAAGATTGACGCAAAAAGATATGACGGAGAGCGAGCAGCGCGAGCTGAAAACCCTGCTGGATCGCGCCCGTATCGCCCATGGCCGCACCCTGACCAACGCCGAAACCAATCAGGTTAAGAAAGAGTACACCGACAAGCTGATGGCGCAGCGCGAGACTGAGGCCAAAAAAGCCCGCAAGTTAAAAAAAGAGCAGGCGTATAAACCCGATTCAGAGTCGACCTTCTCCTGGTCAGCCAATACCTCAACCCGTGGAAGGCGCTAATTAGCGCCCTTTCTTTTTACGCCCCGGCTGCACGAACCGTTTTCCGGCCGGTTTGCTGCGCTCTTTTTCAGCTGATTTCGGGGCGTTCACCACAGGTCGTTTAATCCCCTGGGTTTTCGGTTTCGCCTTCGCTTTCGGCTTCGCTTTCGGCTTCGCCTCTGACGATGAGTTTTCGATAAGCTTGAACAGCTCTACCAGCTCGTCGTCGGTCAAGTCACGCCACTCGCCCACGGGGATACCGGTCAGGCTGACGTTCATAATGCGCGTACGCTCCAGCCTGGTCACTTCAAAGCCAAAGTGCTCGCACATCCGGCGGATCTGTCGGTTTAAGCCCTGAACCAGCGTAATGCGGAAGGCAAAAGGTGCCTCTTTTTTAACTTTACACTTTTTGGTGACGGTACCCAGGATCGGCACGCCTGCGCCCATGCCACGGATAAACTCGTCCGTGACGGGCTTATTCACCGTGACCACATACTCTTTCTCATGATCGTTGCCGGCCCGCAGAATTTTGTTTACCAGATCGCCATGGTTAGTGAGGAAGATCAGCCCCTGTGAATCTTTATCCAGGCGGCCGATAGGAAAGATACGGCTGCTGTGGTTAACGAAATCGACAATGTTGTCTCTCTCGCTATCTTCCGTGGTGCTGACAATTCCCACCGGCTTGTTCAGCGCGATAAATACCAGATCGTCCTCTTCCCGAGGCTCGATAAGCTGGCCGTTGACCTTGACCACGTCGCCCGCGACAACCTGATCCCCTATCCCGGCGCGTTTGCCGTTGATAAAGACGTTGCCCTGCTCAATGTAGCGATCGGCTTCGCGACGCGAGCAGATCCCGCTCTCGCTGATGTATTTGTTTAGTCGGGTGGATTGTGGTGTCAGCATAGTTTCTCCTGTAAAGGCGAAATATACCCTGGGTGCCGTTTTGTGTGCCAGAGGGAAATAGGTACGCTTCTCAGGCCGGATAGGCGCAGCGCTATCCGGAAATATTTACATCTTAACCGAATACGACTTTCATCGTGCCTGGTATGGTTTGCGCCTTACCGACGACAATATCGACATCTCTTCCCAGCCGCGTCAGGCAATCGAGCATTTTCGCCTCGCTGATCCCACGAAATTGGCCACGCAATAAGTTTGATAGTTTAGGCTGGGTCATACCTAAAATATGGGCCGCCTGCTGCTGAGTCAGCCCACGCTCTTGTAGAATGTCATGAATCGCCATTGCTAACTGCGCCTTAAGCTGCATCTCCTCAGCGTTAGCGTAGCCTAAATCGTTATAAACATTCCCACTACCCGCTTCGATTTCATTTTGCATATCAGGAACCTCGTGCATGATTCTGAGCAGGCTTAAGCCGCTGGTAAATGAGGGCAGTATCTGGCTTCGCCATTGCTTTACCCGATACTGATTTTTTCTGAAAAACATGCAGCACATAAACGGCATCTTTAAGCATGATGGTGTAGACGGCTCTCCATGTGTTTCCCTGATAGTCCTCAACAACTTCAAGTACCCCGGCGCTACCAAATCCCTTTAACGGCTTCGCTTGATTATGGCGCTTACCTTGTTGGGCAAGCCAAAGCGCATAACCAAAAACATCCTGCACATTTTCCGGTTGCGCCAGCAGATCCTTCTTCGACTGACCAACCCAATACAATGGTTTTATCATTCCCCCTCCTTGATTATACCTATTTGGGTATAAAAAGCACCGTGTTAAAGGGAAGATAAACAAAAAGCCCTGCACGATGCAGGGCTTAAAGCAAAATCCACGAGGCGGTTTCCAAAATCAGTACTCCCCGCGCTCCTCATCCTCGTCCGGCTGCTCCAGCACGCTGTAGGCCACCGCACAGAAGAGCGAGTTGAGGCGTTTCATATCCCCCAGCAGGCCTAAATGCAGCGAGCTGGTTTCGATACTCTGCACGTTCTGCTGATGCAGACGATCCACGTGGGCGTGGGCGTAACGGCGGTCGAGAATACGGAAGCGGTGCTTGCGGCGGCGCAGGCGGCGGGCACTCGCCACGTCGCTGGAGAAGAACACCGACATCGCCAGCTGCAGATTACTGCGCAGCTGCTCCAGCAGGCTATCCAGCTCGTTAAGCCCTTCAACAGAGAAGGCGCGCCGGGCCGCCAGCGACTTATCGGCAATCTCGCTGCCCATCCGCTCAATGATGTCTGATGCCTGCTCAAGGTTGAGCGACATCTCAATAATTTCCGCCCAGCGGCGCGACTCCTCTTCGGCCAGTTCATCCTTCGGCATCCGCGCCAGATAGAGCTTGATGGCGGTATAGAGCACGTTGATATCATCGGCAGTTTTCCGTAGCGCTTTCTCCTCACGCGGCTCGCCGTGCATGATCTTCTTCAGACCGTCCAGCATCTGTTCCATGGCGTCACCCATGCGCAGCGACTCGCGGGCGGCGTTCGCCAGGGCCAGCGTGGGCGTATCCAGCGCCGAGGTATCAAGATGCTTCGGCTTCAGACGCATATCAAGCTCAGGCTCATCGCGGATCAGCCGCTCGCACAGGCGGGCCATCGGTCCGGCAAAGGGCACCATCACCACGCAGCGGATCAGGTTGTAGAAGACGTGGAAATAGATGACCAACTCTGCATCCGGCAGCGGTAGCCTGTCCAGGACCACTGCCAGCGGATGTACAAAAGGAAGGATCAGCAGGCTACCCACCAGCTTAAACAGCAGGCTGCCCATCGCAACGCGGCGTGCAGCGGCGCTGCTGGCGCTGTTGTTGAGCACTGCCAGCAGACCCGAGCCGAGGTTTGCACCAATCACCAGGCACAGCGCCACCGGAAACGAGATGATCCCCGCCGCGGTTAGCGTCGCGGTCAGCAGCACCGCCGCAAGGCTTGAGTAGCTGATAATGGCAAAGACCGCGCCAATCAGCGCGTCCAGCATAATATCGCCGGTTAGCGAGGCGAAAATAACCTTCACGCCGCTGGCCTGAGTAATCGGCGTCACGGCCTGCACGATAAGCTCCAGCGCCAGCAGGATCAGCCCAAGGCCGATGCTGACCCGGCCAAGCTGCCCTACGCGGGACTGCTTGCGTCCAAGAAAGAAAATGACGCCAATAAAAATCAGCAGCGGTGAAAGCCAGGAGAGATCAAAGGTGAGCACCCGCGCCATCAGTGCGGTACCAACGTCCGCCCCCAGCACAATCACCAGCGCCGGGGTAAGCGCCACCAGATCCTGCGCCACAAAGGAGGTGACCAGCATCGTGGTGGCGTTACTGCTCTGCACCAGGGCGGTGACGCCAATACCCGCGCAGAAGGCCAGCGGTTTTTTCTCAACGCTGCGGCCCAGCACGGTACGCAAACGCGCACCAAAAACACGCATCACGCCCGTACGTACGATATGTGTGCCCCAGACCAGCAGTGCAACGGCGGACAGCAGGTGTAAAAGCGTTAGCACAGGGTTACGGCCTCCTTATCGTATACATTTTCTCCTAGTATAAGAGCTTAATGTCAATCAGTCCGCGTCGTAGCCGAGATTCGGTGCGAGCCAGCGCTCAACTTCACTCACGCTCATTCCTTTCCGCCGGGCATAATCCTCGACCTGGTCGCGCTGGATCTGCGCTACGGCAAAGTACTTGCTGTCCGGGTGGCTGAAGTACCAGCCAGAGACCGACGCGCCCGGCCACATGGCAAAGGACTCGGTCAGCTTCATGCCGGTATGTTTCTCAACGTCCAGCAGCTGCCAGATGGTGCCCTTCTCGGTGTGCTCCGGGCAGGCGGGATAGCCTGGCGCAGGACGTATCCCCTGATAGTTTTCGCGGATCAGCTCTTCGTTGCTGAGGTTTTCGTTCGGCGCATAGCCCCAGTAAACTTTACGCACGCGTTCGTGCAGGTACTCCGCAAAGGCCTCTGCCAGTCGATCGGCAATCGCCTTCACCATGATCTTGTTGTAGTCGTCATGCTGGGCGTCATAAGCTTCGGCCAGCGCATCCTCCTCCAGCCCGCCGGTGACGGCAAACGCGCCGATGTAGTCCTCTTTGCCGCTCAGCTTCGGCGCAACGAAATCGGCCAGGCAGTAGTTAGCAAAGCCTACCTTTTCGGTCTGCTGGCGCAGATGGCGTGCCACCGTCAGTACCTGAGTACGTGATGCATCGCGGTAGATTTCAACGTCATCGCCGACGCGGTTTGCCGGGAACAGCCCCACCACGCCGCGCGGGTTAAGACGTTTTTCTGCGCTGAGCTGGTCGAGCATCTCGTTAGCGTCTTGAAACAGGCGCTTCGCCTCAACGCCGACGATCTCATCTTCCAGAATGCGTGGATACTTACCCGCCAGCGACCAGGTCATAAAGAACGGCGTCCAGTCGATGTAGTTGCGCAGCGTCTCAATGCTGGCGGTCACCTCCTGCACGCCCAGGCGATGGGCCACCGGCGGGGTGTAGCTCTCCCAGTCGAAGGCCAGATCGTTATCCCGTGCCGCCTGTAGGCTGACTGGCGGCGTGCGCGGCTTTTTACGCGCATGTTGAATACGCACGGTTTCATACTCTTTGCGAGTGCGGGCCACGAAATCGTCCCGCTGGGTTGCTGACAGCAGCGACGACACCACGCCCACGGTGCGCGAGGCGTTCTGCACGTACACCGTTGGGCCGCTGTAGTTCTGCTCGATTTTAACTGCCGTATGGGCTTTCGAGGTGGTCGCCCCGCCAATCAGCAGCGGAATGGTAAAGCCCTGACGCTCCATCTCTTTCGCCACGTTGACCATCTCATCCAGCGAGGGCGTGATCAGCCCGGAGAGGCCAATCAGGTCAGCATTTACTTCCCGGGCGGTTTTCAGGATTTTATCCGTCGGCACCATTACGCCCAGATCGACAATCTCGTAGTTATTGCACTGCAATACTACGCCAACGATGTTTTTGCCGATGTCATGCACGTCGCCTTTCACGGTGGCGATCACCATTTTACCGTTGGTCTGGCCTTTCTCTTTGCTGGCTTCGATAAAGGGTTCGAGCCAGGCCACCGCCTGCTTCATCACGCGGGCAGATTTCACCACCTGCGGCAGGAACATTTTCCCCTCGCCAAAGAGATCGCCTACCACGTTCATGCCGTCCATTAGTGGCCCTTCAATCACCTGAATAGGGCGTTCGGCCTGCTGGCGCGCCTCTTCGGTATCTTCTTCAATAAATTCGGTAATGCCTTTAACCAGCGAATACTCCAGCCGTTTTTTAACGTCCCAGCTGCGCCACTCCGCCTGCTGGGCGTTGACGCTATCGTCGCTCTTGCTGCCGCGATACTTCTCGGCCAGATCCAGCAGACGCTCGGTGCTGTCGTCGCGACGGTTAAGGATCACATCCTCGACCGCATCGCGCAGCTCGGCAGGCAGATCGTCATAGATGGCCAGTTGCCCGGCGTTGACGATGCCCATGTCCATGCCGTTGCGGATGGCGTAGTAGAGAAACACGGCGTGGATCGCCTCACGGACCGGATCGTTGCCACGGAAGGAGAACGAGACGTTAGAGACGCCACCGGAGATCAGGGCGTGCGGCAGCTCGCGCTTGATGTCTTCACACGCGCCGATAAAGTCCTGGGCATAGTTATTGTGCTCATCAATGCCCGTTGCCACGGCAAAGATGTTGGGGTCAAAAATGATATCTTCCGGTGGAAAACCGACATCCTGGGTAAGAATGGTGTAGGCCCGGCGGCAGATCTCAATCTTCCGCTCCCGCGTGTCAGCCTGGCCGACCTCATCAAAGGCCATCACCACCATCGCCGCGCCGTAGCGGCGCACCAGCTTCGCATGGCGGACAAAGGCCTCCACGCCCTCCTTCATCGAAATGGAGTTAACGATGCCTTTGCCCTGGATGCACTTCAGCCCCTTCTCGATAACATCCCACTTTGAGGAGTCGATCATGATCGGCACGCGGGCAATGTCCGGCTCGCCGGCAATCAGGTTGAGGAACTTGACCATCGCCGCCTCGGCGTCAAGCATCCCCTCGTCCATGTTGATGTCGATGATCTGCGCGCCGTTCTCTACCTGCTGGCGCGCCACGTCCAGCGCCTCGCTGTACTTCTCTTCTTTAATCAGGCGTTTAAATTTTGCCGAGCCGGTAACGTTGGTACGCTCGCCGACGTTCACAAACAGGCTAGCGTCGCCAATATTCAGCGGCTCCAGCCCCGCCAGGCGGCAGGCAACCGGTAGGTCAGGCAGCTGACGCGGCGGCAGCCCTTCCACCGCGCGGCTCATGGCAGCAATATGCTCTGGGGTTGTGCCGCAGCAGCCGCCCACAATGTTCAGGAAGCCCGCTTCGGCCCACTCGCGGATCTGCGCGGCCATCGGCCCGGCATCAAGATCGTACTCGCCAAAGGCGTTGGGCAGCCCGGCGTTCGGGTGGGCGGTGACGTAGCACTCGGCGATGCGCGACAGCTCCTGCACGTACTGACGCAGCTCATCCGGCCCCAGGGCGCAGTTCAGCCCGAAGGTCAGCGCGTCGGCGTGGCGGAGTGAGTTATAGAATGCTTCGGTAGTTTGCCCGGAGAGCGTGCGTCCGGAAGCGTCGGTAATGGTGCCGGAGATCATGATCGGCAGCTCAACGCCCAGCGCCTCGAACTCCGCCTTCACGGCAAAAATGGCCGCCTTCGCATTGAGCGTATCGAAAATGGTTTCGATCAGGATCAGATCGCTGCCGCCCTCCACCAGCGCCCGGGTGGACTCCCGGTACGCCGCCACCAGCTGGTCGAAGGTGACGTTGCGATAGGCGGGATCGTTTACGTCCGGCGAGATAGAGGCGGTGCGGTTGGTTGGACCCAGCACCCCCGCCACGTAGCGCGGCTTATCCGGCGTGCGGGCGGTCCACTCGTCGGCGCAGGCGCGGGCCAGCTTCGCGGCGGCAAGGTTGATCTCTGCCGACAGGGACTCCATCTGGTAGTCCGCCATCGCAATGGTTGTCGAGTTAAAGGTGTTGGTCTCAACGATATCCGCACCCGCCGCAAAATAGGCGTCATGGATTGCAGAGATCACCTCCGGCTTGCTGAGCACCAGCAGATCGTTGTTGCCTTTGAGATCGCAGGGCCAGTCGGCGAAGCGCTCGCCGCGAAAATCCTGCTCACTCAGACGATAGCCCTGGATCATGGTGCCCATGCCCCCATCCAGAACCAAAATACGCTCTTTTAACTGCTGATGCAGTTGATCAACTTTGCTGCTCACACGTGCTCCCGACAACGCTCAACCAGGCCACAAAGGCCAGCAGGACATACTGGCACAAAGCCAGCAGGTGGAAAAGAGAGCAGCATGAAACATGAGAGATGTTCACCTGAACTCATCCGATCAGTCTGGTCGCAGGTTGCATTATAATCAGATAAAACGAAAATGATTTCCACGATACAGAAAAGGAGTCGGCCATGGTGGCTTCCGTACCCGCGAAACGCGGTAAAAAACCTCGCACCGCTGCTGCCGCAGCCACCCCGCCGGCGACCGGACAGGTGCAGTCCCTGACGCGCGGCCTGAAGCTGCTGGAGTGGATCGCTGAATCTCAAGGCAGCGTGGCGCTGACCGAGCTGGCGCAGCAGGCTGGCCTGCCCAACTCGACCACCCACCGCCTGCTGACGACCATGCAGCAGCTGGGCTTTGTCCGCCAGGTAGGCGACCTGGGCCACTGGG
The DNA here is from genome assembly GCF_037152055.1 of Pseudescherichia sp. AS216. Taxonomy (NCBI): domain Bacteria; kingdom Pseudomonadati; phylum Pseudomonadota; class Gammaproteobacteria; order Enterobacterales; family Enterobacteriaceae; genus Pseudescherichia; species Pseudescherichia sp. AS216. The sequence goes on from NZ_JBBCMV010000002.1 coordinate 788,110, forward strand.
CGATAGGCGCGCATGCGTTTGTCATTGGTGCCAGCTTCTTACAGAGCCGCAACCTGCTGGCCATTGTGCATCCCATTCTGCGTAAGCTGATGGAGGATTCCGGCGAGACGGTGAACCTGGCGGTGCTTGACCAGAACGATCATCAGGCCATCATTATTGACCAGGTGCAGTGTAACCAGCTGATGCGCATGTCTGCCCCCATTGGCGGCAAGCTGCCGATGCACGCCTCCGGAGCGGGAAAAGCTTTCCTGGCCCAGTTGGATGAGGATCAGGTTACCAGCCTGCTGCATCGCCAGGGGCTGCATACCTACACCCACGCTACGCTGGTCTCGCCCCTGCATCTGAAAGAAGATCTGGCCCTCACCCGCAAGCGCGGCTACTCCTTTGACGATGAGGAGCACGCGCTGGGCCTGCGCTGCGTGGCGGCCTGTATCTATGACGAGCATCGTCAGCCTTTTGCGGCTATCTCTATCTCTGGACCGATCTCACGTATTACCGACGATCGCGTGACCGAGCTGGGTGCGCTGGTCATCAAGGCGGCGAAAGAGGTGACGCTGGCGTATGGCGGAATGCGATAGAGTAAACGCGGGCGTTACGCCGCGAACCGCACGCTGAAACGCTGCCGCCGGCGGTAGGCGTAGACATCCTCCACGTGGCCCTCTTTGATACGCGTTTGCAGTGCCCGCCAGTAGCTGGCGCGGAACAGATCGGCATGCATCTCCTCAAAGAGTGGCCCGACGCGCGGATCGGCACAGAGCCAGTGGCGAAACTCCTCGGGGAAGACATCCCCTGGCGATACGCTGTACCACGGCTCGGCGCTTAGCTCATCCTCCGGGTAGCGCGGGGCGGGAACGTCGCGGAAGTTTACCTCGGTCATGTAGCAGATCTCATCGTAGTCATAGAACACCACCCGCCCGTGGCGCGTCACGCCAAAGTTTTTAAACAGCATATCGCCAGGGAAAATATTCGCGGCGGCTAGCTGACGAATGGCGTTGCCGTACTCTTCAATGGCGTCCCGCAGCAGCTGACCGTCAACCTGCTCCAGCCAGATATTGAGCGGCACCATGCGCCGTTCGATATAGAGATGGCTGATGGAGATGCTATCACCCAGGTCGGTAATCTTCTCCGCCGCTTCCGTCATCAACAGGGCCATCAACGCAGGCGCAATCTGCCGCTTCTCCAGCACAAAGTTTTCAAACTCCTGGGTATCGGCCATCCGCCCGACGCGATCGTGCTCTTTTACCAGCTGATAGCAGGCGCGCACGTGGGCGGCGGTCATCTCCTTCTGCGGGGCAAAACGATCTTTGATTACCTTGAAGACCCGGTCAAAGCCCGGCAGGGTAAAGACCAGCATCACCATGCCGCGAATGCCCGGCGCTTCAATAAACTGCTCGTCGCTGCTGGCAATGTAGTGCAGATACTCCCGGTAGCTCTCGGTTTTAGCATGCTTCTGGCAGCCAATCGCCATATAGAGCTCAGCCGTGGTTTTGCCTGGCAGGATCTCCCGCAGCCACTCCACCGTCGCGGCGGGCAGCGGAGCATAGACCATAAAGTAGGAGCGGGCGAAGCCGAACACAATGCTGGCTTCGTCGTGGGTGGTCAGGCAGGCATCGACAAAAAGCTCCCCCTCCTCGCTGCGGTGGATCGGCAGTAAAAAGGGAACCGTGCCATCGGCCAGGATAAGCTTGCCCACCAGCCAGGCGGCTTTATTGCGGTAAAAAAGCTCGTTTGCCACCTGTAAACGTGCCTGCGCTAGCGCCGCGTCGCCAATGCTCTCCGTTAGCTGCATGAGGATATAGCCCACGTCGCGGGCGCGATCCTGCCACGGCAGACGCAGGGGGAGATCGGCAAGCAGCTTGTTGAGCAGCGCCTGCCAGCCGCCGGTCGGGTGAAAATCCTTTGCCAGCGGTCGAGGAATGGTGCGAAAGCGGCGCTCGGGCTGGGAGCTGAAAATAAACAGCCGCTCAGGCGTCAGGGCCCGGTGATCGAACAGCCGACAGTAGACCGAGTTGAAAAAGCTTTCGGCAATTTCGAAGCGCGGATAGTCCGGCAGCAGCTGAGTATAGTGCGCCTTTACCCGCAGCAAATAATCCGCGTCGAGGCGCCGACCCTCGGTTATACAGCGCAGCTGCTCGGCCACCAGCCCAACATGGTGGTCGTAGAGGTGGATGCGGCTCTTCATCGCCTGCTGGACGGCGTGCCAGTCCGCCTGCTCAAAGCGCTGCTGCGCGCCGGCGGTAATCTCCAGAAAGCGTCCGTACTGGGCGTCAAAACCCTGCAGGATAGTTTGGGCGATTAATAGCTCCCGGCCACGCGTCATACGTCCCCCTTCGGATCCGTGCGTAGGCCCGGTAAGCGCAGCGCCACCGGGCGTTTCCGTTATCAGAACTGCTGCTCTTCTGTTGATCCGGTCAGCGCGGTCACCGATGATGCGCCGCCCTGAATAATCGTTGTCACCTTATCGAAATAGCCGGTTCCCACCTCCTGCTGATGGGAGACAAAGGTATAGCCCTCCTTCGCCGCAGCAAACTCCGGCTGCTGAACCTTCTCGACGTAGTGTTTCATGCCCTCTCCCTGCGCATAGGCGCGGGCGAGATCGAACATGTTGAACCACATGCTGTGGATACCCGCAAGGGTGATGAACTGGTACTTGTAGCCCATCTCCGCGAGCTGCTGCTGGAAGCTGGCGATAGTGTTGTCGTCGAGGTTCTTCTGCCAGTTGAACGACGGCGAGCAGTTATAGGCCAGCAGCTTGCCGGGGAATTGGGCATGGATGGCATCGGCAAAGCGCCGGGCCTGCTCCAGATCTGGCTTCGAGGTTTCACACCAGACCAGATCGGCATAGGGGGCGTAGGCCAGGCCGCGGCTGATGGCCTGCTCTATCCCGGCCCGGGTACGATAGAACCCTTCGCTGGTGCGTTCGCCGGTAATAAATTCACGGTCATACTCATCGCAGTCGGAGGTGATCAGGTCCGCAGCGTCGGCATCAGTACGGGCGATCAGCAGCGTCGGTACGCCCATCACGTCTGCTGCCAGCCTGGCCGCCACCAGCTTCTGGATGGCCTCCTGGGTGGGTACCAGTACCTTGCCACCCATATGGCCGCACTTCTTCACCGAGGCCAGCTGATCCTCGAAGTGTACCGCCGCCGCTCCCGCTGCAATCATCGACTTCATCAGCTCAAAGGCGTTCAGCACGCCGCCGAAGCCCGCTTCGGCATCGGCCACGATCGGCAGGAAGTAGTCCACGTAGCGCGGATCGTTGGGATCGATCCCTGCCGACCACTGGATCTGATCCGCCCGGCGAAAAGTGTTGTTGATCCGATCCACGACTGCCGGAACCGAATTAGCCGGGTAGAGGGACTGATCCGGATACATGCTGGAGGCCAGGTTAGCATCGGCCGCCACCTGCCAGCCGGAGAGGTAAATGGCCTCTATCCCTGCCTTCGCCTGCTGGAGCGCCTGCCCGCCGGTCAGCGCACCGAGGCTGTTGATATAGCCCTTTTTAGACTCGCCGTGCAGCAGACGCCACATTTTCGCCGCGCCAAGCTGCGCCAGGGTGCACTCCGGATTCACCGAGCCGCGCAGTTTTACCACCTCTTCCGCGCTGTAGGGGCGGCTAATGCCCTCCCAGCGTGCGGTTTTCCACTCTTGCTGTAATGCTTCTGTTTGTTGGGTACGGGTTTTCATGGCTGTGCTCCACTGTTTTTATTAGGCTAAGAGGCGGTAACCCGGCAGGGTCAGGAAATCGATCAGGTCGTCAGAGGTGGTGATCTGCTCCATCAGGCGAGCGGCGTCGGCAAAGCGACCATGGCTGAACCGGTGCTCGCCCAGCTCCTGCTGGATCACCTGCATCTCCTCGCCGAGCATCTGGCGAAACAGGGCTTTAGTTACTGGCGTACCGTTGCTGAGCGTCTTTTGATGATGGATCCACTGCCAGATAGAGGTGCGGGAGATCTCTGCCGTTGCGGCATCCTCCATCAGGCCATAGATTGGCACACAGCCGTTGCCGGAGATCCATGCTTCGATGTACTGCACCGCAACGCGGATATTGGCGCGCATCCCCTCTTCCGTGCGTTCGCCGTCGCAGGGCGCAAGCAGCTCTTCGGCAGCGATGGGCGCGTCCTCCTCCCGGGTGACAGAGAGCTGGTTTTTATTGTCGCCCAGCGCGGTATCAAAGATGGCCATCACCGTATCGCCCAGACCGGGGTGGGCAATCCAGGTACCGTCGTGACCGTTTTGCGCCTCCAGCTCTTTATCCGCCCGTACCTTATTCAGCACCCAGTTGTTACGCTCGCTCTCTTTGCTGGGGATAAAGGCCGCCATGCCGCCCATCGCAAACGCACCGCGCCGGTGGCAGGTCTTAATCAGCAGACGGGAGTAGGCGTTGAGGAAAGGCTTATCCATGGTGACCGCCTGGCGGTCAGGCAGTACACGATCGGGATAGTTTTTTAACGTTTTGATATAGCTGAAGATGTAGTCCCAGCGTCCACAGTTTAGGCCCACAATGTGGTCCTTCAGGGCATGGAGGATCTCGTCCATCTGGAAGACTGCTGGCAGCGTTTCAATCAGCAGAGTGGCCTTGATGGTGCCGCGCGGCAGGTTGAAGCGATCTTCCGTGTAGCTAAAGACCTCGCTCCACCAGGCAGCCTCCTGCCAGGCCTGGGTTTTAGGCAGGTAGAAGTAGGGTCCGCTGCCCTTGGCCAGCAAGTTTTGATAGTTGTGGAAGAAGTAGAGGGCAAAATCAAACAGGCTGCCGGGAATAGCCTCATTACGCCAGATGACATGCTTTTCCGGCAGATGCAGACCGCGAACTCGACAAACCAACACCGCCGGATCGGGCTTGAGCTGATAGATCTTGCCAGCTTCATTGGTATAGCTGATGGTGCCGTTAACCGCATCGCGCAGATTGATCTGCCCGTCGATCACTTTTTGCCAGTTGGGAGCCAGCGAGTCTTCAAAATCCGCCATAAAAACTTTGACGTTGGCGTTCAGCGCATTGATCACCATCTTGCGCTCGACCGGACCGGTGATCTCAACCCGACGATCCTGCAGGTCAGCCGGAATACCGCGAATTTTCCAGTCTCCTTCACGTATGGAAGCCGTTTCCGAAATGAAACCCGGTAGCGTGCCGCTATCGATCGTCTGCTGCTGCTGGATACGTGCGGCAAGTAGCTTATTGCGCGCCGGAGTGAAACGCGTGACCAGATCGGTAAGAAAGGCGGTGGCCTCTGGCGTCAGAATATGCTGCTCCTGCTCGCCATACGGCTGGGTAAAGGTCAGTTCATCGGTAGTCGTTGCCTGTTGTGCCATAAGCGGGCTCCTCGTCGTTGATCCGAATAGATTTCCGTCCTGAACAAAAGATCGTGTTCAGTTTTCGTTCAGCTCCGTTAAGCCTACTCAATTAAAAAACAAAATCAAAAACAATTTCCATTTTCATTTTGAAAACGCTGCAATGCATTGATAAGACAGAAATTAAAGTTATCTACGGCTATGAAGTGATTTTCAGAAATAAAAAAAGCACCCGAAGGTGCTTTTTTGTTGGCTGAAACGCTTAATCCAAAGTGGGATTCATATGGCGCAGATCGAACGGTGTGATCTGGTAGACGTAATAATTGAGCCAGTTAGTAAACAGCAGGTTACCGTGACTGCGCCAGGTCGCACGCGGCGTATTCTGCGGATCGTCCTTCGGGAAGTAGTTATACGGGACAACCGGATCGAGACCGGCCTCAAGATCGCGGAAATACTCCCCGGCCAGCGTATTGGCGTCATATTCAGGATGGCCGGTCACGAAGGCGATGCGTTTATCTTTGCTGGCAAACAGGTAAGCGTCACCCTCACTCGATTCAGCAAGAATATCCAGATCGGTATAGTCGCGGATCAGCGCTGCAGGGAAATCGGCATAGCGCGAATGCGGGGCCAAAAACGAGTCGTCAAAGCCACGGGTTAGGAGCGCATGCTGCTGAGTGATGTGGTGTTCATATACGCCAGAGAGCTTGTCTTTGCGGGTCTGCTTGGGGATACCGTAGAGGATATTGAGTGCGGCCTGCACCGCCCAACAGACAAACAGCGTTGAGGTGACGTGATCTTTAGCCCACTCCAGCACCTGCTTGATCTGCGGCCAGTAGGCGACATCATTGAACTCAACCAGCCCCAGCGGCGCACCGGTCACAATGAGACCATCAAAGTTCTCCTCGTTGATCTCATCGAAGTTGCAGTAGAAGTTGTTCAGATGCTCAGCGGGCGTATTGCGGGACTCACGCGCGTCGATACGCAGCAGGCGAACGTCTACCTGTAGCGGAGAGTTAGAGAGCAACCGCAGGAACTGGTTTTCCGTTTCGATTTTCTTGGGCATCAGGTTGAGGATCAGCACCTTCAGAGGGCGTATCTCCTGACCTGTTGCACGTGATGTCGTCATGACAAAGACGTTTTCATCTCGCAAGAAATTGACGGCTGGCAGCTCGTCCTGCACCCGAATCGGCATAACCTTATTACCTCACAGCATACGTTTAAACGTGTAGACATCCAGATAGCTGACAATAACCAGGAATAGGCAAAATGTCGAGCCTGCATGTGCCAGGTGAGAAAGTTTCAAGAATAAGGGAGAAAAATACCAAAGCAAAAAACCCCGTACCTTACGGTACGGGGTTCTTCTTGTTTGATGCCTGGCAGTTCCCTACTCTCGCATGGGGAGACCCCACACTACCATCGGCGCTACGGCGTTTCACTTCTGAGTTCGGCATGGGGTCAGGTGGGACCACCGCGCTAGTGCCGCCAGGCAAATTCTTTGTGCTCGGTACGCAATACTTTATCGCATCAGCCGCGTTGCCTGCGCTCGCAAAGTCAGTCACATACTTCAGTATGCTCCTTCCTTTCCTTCACTGGCCGCCTTGCTGCTGCGCAAATTATTGCGCACTTAATTCTGGTATCAGCTGAAAATCGTCACTCAAATCACGCCAAAACATCTTCGGCGTTGTAAGGTTAAGCCTCACGGTTCATTAGTACCGGTTAGCTCAACGCATCGCTGCGCTTACACACCCGGCCTATCAACGTCGTCGTCTTCAA